>JAGQTU010000130.1 GCA_020438865.1 Mycobacterium sp. | reverse complement strand
TCAGATGGAACGCCTCGACGTTCCCGACGACGTCCTGGAGCTGATCGCCAGCAGCATCGAGCGCAACATTCGCGAGCTCGAGGGTGCACTCATTCGGGTCACCGCGTTCGCCTCGCTGAACAAGACGCCGATCGACCGGTCACTGGCCGAGATCGTGTTGCGCGACCTGATCGCCGACGCCGGCACCATGCAGATCAGTGCGGCGACGATCATGGCGGCCACTGCGGAATACTTCGACACCACCGTCGAGGAGCTGCGGGGCCCGGGTAAGACCAGGGCGCTCGCACAGTCCCGGCAGATCGCCATGTACCTGTGCCGCGAGCTCACCGATCTCTCGCTACCAAAGATCGGGTCCGCGTTCGGCCGCGACCACACCACCGTGATGTACGCCCAGAAGAAGATTCTGGGCGAGATGGCCTACCGCCGTGAGGTCTTCGATCACGTCAAAGAGCTCACCACCCGGATCCGCCAACGCTCCAAGCGCTGATTCACCGGAATTTCCTTCATTCCGGTCAAAAAACTTTGGTCACAGCCGCAACACCCGTTACGAAGTCGCCCTGTGCACGCCGCTGTGGAATACACCGGTGCGCATGCAGATCACCCCGGGATGCCCGGGCACAACTCCACCGCATCCACATGCCGCGCGGGTGCTGTCACCAACCATGCACAACTGATCAACATGCCGGCACCACCCCCGAGCAGGCCGTCAAGGCGATCATCCACAGGATGCACAGGCCCTATTACTACTGCCGTTAGATATCCCTGGTTTCTTCTCAGAAGAACACCCTTGGGGAACAGCGCATTCACAGGGTCACCGACCCGCCCTCGGGGCGCTCTTGTCACCCATATCGATTAGCTTTCAAGTTGGCGTCCGACGCTCTACGGTTGGCATCTGACAGCTCGGCTGTCGCCCACAGGTCACCATCGCACCGATTGCCCACGGGCGGCCGGCGTCGGTCAGGGCTTTGGCAGGGTGGCAGGGTAGACGAAGGGACACTATGGACGTGGCGACCACGACGGTTGATTCCGACTTGAAGTTCCGCCTCGTGCGGGAGGACTTCGCCGAAGCGGTCGCCTGGGTGGCGCGCAGCCTGCCGTCGCGACCGACGATCCCGGTGCTGGCCGGTCTGCTGCTCACCGGTTCCGAGGAGGGTCTCACGATCTCCGGTTTCGACTACGAGATTTCCGCAGAGGTGCAGGTTCCCGCTGAAATAGCCTCTCCTGGAAGCGTTTTGGTGTCCGGACGGCTGCTGTCCGATATCACCAGGTCGCTGCCGGCCAAACCGGTGGACGTGACCGTCGAGGGCCGCCGGGTGTCGCTGACCTGCGGCAGCGCGCGGTTCTCGCTGCCGACGCTGGCGGTCGAGGACTATCCGACCCTGCCCGAGCTGCCCGAGGAGACCGGGGTGCTCTCCGCCGACCTGTTCGCCGAGGCCATCGGCCAGGTCGCGGTCGCGGCCGGTAAGGACGACACGCTGCCGATGCTCACCGGCATCAGGGTGGAGATCTCCGGGGACACCGTGGTTTTGGCGGCCACCGACCGGTTCCGTCTGGCGGTGCGCGAGCTGACCTGGTCGACAGCGGCGCCCAGCCTGGAGGCGGCCGTGCTGGTGCCGGCCAAGACGCTGGCCGAGGCCGCCAAGGCCGGCACCTCGGGATCGGAGGTGCATCTGGCCCTCGGCGCCGGATCCGCGGTCGGCAAGGAGGGCCTGCTGGGTATCCGCAGCGCGGGCAAGCGCAGCACCACCAGGTTGCTCGACGCCGAGTTCCCGAAGTTCCGGCAACTGTTGCCCAGTGAGCACACCGCGGTCGCCACGGTCGGGGTGGCTGAACTCACCGAGGCGATCAAGCGCGTCGCGCTGGTGGCCGACCGGGGTGCTCAGGTGCGGATGACGTTCGGCGACGGCGTACTGAACCTGTCCGCCGGTGGCGACGACGTCGGTGAGGCCGAGGAGGATCTGCCGGTCGAGTTCGCCGGTGAGCCGCTCACCATCGCCTTCAATCCGGGGTATCTGACCGACGGACTGGGGTCCTTGCACACCGATCGGGTGACATTCGGTTTCACCACCCCCAGTCGGCCCGCGGTCCTGCGCCCCACCGGAGACGACGATGTGGTGGCCGGAGGCAGCGGGCCCTTCCCCGCCGTTCAGACGGACTACGTATATCTGCTGATGCCGGTCCGCCTGCCCGGCTGACCGGAACCCGACGGGAAAGAGGCGCACACATGCAGCTCGGTTTGGTCGGCCTGGGCAAGATGGGTTTCAACATGCGGGAGCGGCTGCGCGGCGGCGGCCACGAGGTGGTCGGGTATGACCCCCGCCCCGAGGTGAGCGATGTCCCGAGCCTCGCCGCGCTGGCGGAAGCGCTGGCCGCACCCCGGGTGGTGTGGGTGATGGTGCCGTCCGGCCCGATCACCGACGAGACCATCACCGCGCTGGCGGAGGTTCTCAGCCCGGGCGACCTCGTGGTCGACGGCGGAAACTCCAAGTACACCGAGGACGCTCCGCACGCCGAACTGCTCGGCAACAAGGGCATCGCGTTCGTCGACGCCGGCGTCTCCGGAGGGGTGTGGGGCCTGACCGAGGGCTACGGCCTGATGGTCGGCGGCAGCGACGAGGACGTCGCGCGTGTGATGCCGATCTTCGACACCCTCCGGCCGGCCGGGGAACTCGCCGACGGTTTCGTGCACGCCGGCCCGGTCGGCGCGGGGCACTACGCGAAAATGGTGCACAACGGCATCGAGTACGGGCTGATGATGGCCTACGCCGAGGGTTATGAGCTGCTGGCGGCCGAACCGCTGATCACCGACACTCAGGCGGTCATCCAGGCCTGGACCAACGGCACCGTGGTGCGGTCGTGGCTGCAGCAACTGCTGGCCAAGGCGCTCAAGGAAGATCCCAATTTCGTGGACATCTCCGGCTACACCGAGGATTCCGGGGAGGGCCGCTGGACGGTGGAGGAAGCCATCCGTCACCGGGTGCCGATGCCGGTGATCGCCGCATCGCTGTTCGCCCGGTTCGCCTCCCGCCAGGACGACTCCCCCACGATGAAGGCGGTCTCGGCATTGCGAAACCAGTTCGGCGGACACGCGGTCAAGCGGGTTCCGCTGTCGGGTTAGGGATGTACGTCCGGCACCTGGGGCTGCGCGACTACCGGTCGTGGGCGAATCTCGACCTCGAGCTGACCCCCGGCCGCACGGTATTCGTCGGATCCAATGGTTTTGGGAAGACGAATCTCGTTGAGGCCCTGTGGTATTGCGCCACGCTGGGCTCGCACCGGGTCGCCACCGACGCACCGCTGATCCGGGTGGGTGCCGAACGCGCGGTGATCTCCACCATCGTGGTCAACGAGGGTCGGGAACTGGCGGTGGACATCGAGATCGCGGCCGGGCGAGCGAACAAGGCGCGGTTGAACCGATCACCGATGCGCAGTACGCGCGAGGTGCTCGGTGCGGTGCGGGCGGTGCTGTTCGCCCCCGAGGACCTGGCCCTGGTGCGCGGCGACCCCGGCGAGCGGCGCCGCTATCTCGACGAGTTGGCCACGGTGCGCCGCCCGCGTATCGCGGGTGTGCGCGCCGACTATGACAAGGTGCTCAAACAGCGCACCGCGCTGCTGAAATCGGCTGCCGGAGCCCGCTTCCGCGGAGATCACGGGGTGCTGGAAACCCTGGACGTGTGGGACGGGCACCTGGCCGCTCACGGCGCGCAATTGATGGCGGCCCGGCTGGAACTGGTCAACGAGTTGGCGCCGGAGGTGGAGAAGGCCTATCAACTGTTGGCGCCGGCGTCCCGGCCGGCGGCCGTCGGTTATCGCAGTGGAATCGAACTGGAGGACCGGGATTCCGCTCAGGACGTGGAGTTTCTGGAGGCCGCACTGCTCGCCGCGCTTGCCCGCCGGCGCGGCGCCGAACTGGAGCGCGGCATGTGCCTGGTCGGCCCGCACCGCGACGACCTTGAGTTGCGCCTGGGCGACCAGCCGGCGAAAGGCTTTGCCAGCCACGGTGAATCCTGGTCGATGGCCCTGGCGCTGCGGCTGGCCTCCTACGAACTGCTTCGCGCCGAGGGCAGCGAACCGGTGCTGCTACTCGACGACGTGTTCGCCGAACTCGACACCGCACGACGGCGTGCCTTGGCCGGTGTCGCCGCGACCGCGGAACAGGTGCTGGTCACCGCGGCGGTCGGTGAGGACATCCCGCCGGACTGGGATGCCCGCCGCATCGGCGTCGCCCTGCACGACGACGAGTCCGGACGGATCTCGGTGGTCGCCCCGTGACCGAGTCCGAGAACGATCCCGAAACCCCGGGCGGTCCGCCGGAACACCTGAGCGCGCTGCCCGGCATGGACCTGGTGCGCCGCGCGCTGGAGGAGGCCCGCGGCGCGGCACGGAGCCAGGGCAAGGAGGTGGGCCGTGGCCGGCGCTCCCCCGCCGCCCGGCGCGGTGCCGGTGGTGGCCGGCGGGCCTGGTCGGGGCCGGGCCCGGACCGGCGCGATCCGCAGCCGTTCGGCAGCGCCGCCAAGGAATTGGCTGCCAGCCGCGGGTGGTCACCACGGGTCGCCGAGGGCACCGTCTTCGCGCAGTGGCCCGCGGTGGTCGGCGAGCAGATCGCCGAGCACGCCGAGCCCACGGCGCTGCGGGACGGGGTGCTCAGCGTAGTGGCCGAGTCCACCGCGTGGGCCACCCAGCTGCGGATGGTGCAGGCCCAGCTGCTGGCGAAGATCGCCGCCGCCGTCGGCGACGGCGTGGTCACCGCGCTGAAGATCACCGGCCCGGCGGCGCCGTCCTGGCGTAAGGGGCCCCGGCACATCTCCGGCAGGGGACCGCGCGACACCTACGGCTGAGGCCCACTACCACAGTCCGCTGACAGCCACGTGAAGGACGCCGACGGGCGTGTCAAGCGTCAGGACGTATGCCGATCCACGAAATTCCGTGCACGGCTCAACTAGGTGTGTAGAAACGCCGCCGCAGAATCGGTCCGGTCGGTACTTGACGGTAGACTGTGACGAGTCCCGCGGGAGGTCTGTCGAGCCACCCGCCTCGTAAACCCCGAGGAGACCTGTCCGACCGTGGCTGCCCAGAAGAAGAAAGACCAGGAGTCCTACGGTGCGGACTCCATCAAGATCCTCGAGGGCCTCGAAGCCGTTCGCAAGCGCCCCGGCATGTACATCGGCTCCACCGGCGAGCGCGGCCTGCACCACCTGGTCTGGGAGGTGGTCGACAACGCCGTCGACGAGGCGATGGCCGGCTTCGCCACCAAGGTCGATGTGCGGCTGCTCGAGGACGGCGGTGTCGAGGTCGCCGACGACGGGCGCGGCATCCCGGTGGCCATGCACGACTCCGGTGTCCCCACGGTCGACGTCGTGATGACCGTGCTGCACGCGGGCGGCAAGTTCGAGGAGGGTGCCTACACGGTCTCCGGCGGCCTGCACGGCGTGGGCGTCTCGGTGGTCAACGCCCTGTCCAGCCGGCTCGAGGCCGACATCCGCCGCGACGGGCACGAGTGGTTCCAGACCTACGACAACTCCGTACCCGGCACCCTCAAGCAGGGTGATGCCACCAAGAAGACCGGCACCACGATCCGGTTCTGGGCCGATGCCACCATCTTCGAGACCACCACCTACGACTTCGAGACGGTCGCGCGCCGCCTGCAGGAGATGGCATTCCTCAACAAGGGGCTGACCATCAACCTGACCGACGAGCGGGTCACCCCGGAAGAGGTCGTCGACGAGGTGGTCAGCGACACCGCCGAGGCGCCGAAGTCGGCGGAGGAGAAGGCGGCCGAAGCGGCCGTCGCCCCCCAGAAGGTCAAGCACCGCACCTTCCACTACCCGGGCGGCCTGGTCGATTTCGTCAAGCACATCAACCGCACCAAGCAGCCGATCCACAACACCGTCGTCGACTTCTCCGGTAAGGGCGAGGGCCACGAGGTCGAGGTGGCGATGCAATGGAACGCCGGCTACTCGGAGTCCGTGCACACCTTCGCCAACACCATCAACACCCATGAGGGCGGCACCCACGAAGAGGGCTTCCGCGCGGCGTTGACGAGCGTGGTCAACAAGTACGCCAAGGACAAGAAGCTGCTCAAGGACAAGGACCCCAACCTGACCGGCGACGACATCCGTGAGGGTCTGGCCGCGGTGATCTCGGTGAAGGTGGCCCAGCCGCAGTTCGAGGGCCAGACCAAGACGAAGCTGGGCAACACCGAGGTCAAGTCGTTCGTGCAGCGCATCTGCAACGAGCAGCTCAGCCATTGGTTCGAGGCCAACCCGTCGGACGCCAAGACCATCGTCAACAAGGCGGTGTCCTCGGCGCAGGCCCGCATCGCCGCGCGTAAAGCCCGGGAGTTGGTGCGCCGCAAGAGCGCAACCGATATCGGCGGGCTGCCCGGCAAGCTGGCCGATTGCCGCTCCACCGACCCGAGCAAGTCCGAACTCTATGTGGTGGAGGGCGACTCGGCGGGCGGCTCGGCCAAGAGCGGTCGCGACTCGATGTTCCAGGCGATCCTGCCGCTGCGCGGCAAGATCATCAACGTCGAGAAGGCGCGCATCGACCGGGTGCTGAAGAACACCGAAGTCCAGGCCATCATCACCGCCCTGGGCACCGGCATCCACGACGAGTTCGACCTGGACAAACTGCGGTATCACAAAATCGTGCTGATGGCCGACGCCGACGTCGACGGCCAACACATTTCGACGCTGCTGCTGACCCTGCTGTTCCGGTTCATGCGACCGCTGATCGAGAACGGCCACGTCTTCCTCGCGCAGCCGCCGCTGTACAAGCTCAAGTGGCAGCGCAGCGAGCACGAGTTCGCCTACTCGGACCGGGAACGCGACGGCCTGCTCGAGGCGGGCCGTAAGGCCGGCAAGAAGATCAACACCGACGACGGCATCCAGCGCTACAAGGGGCTTGGCGAGATGAACGCCAAGGAACTGTGGGAGACCACCATGGACCCGTCTGTGCGGGTGTTGCGGCAGGTCACCCTCGACGACGCCGCCGCCGCCGACGAACTGTTCTCCATCCTGATGGGCGAGGACGTCGAGGCGCGCCGCAGCTTCATCACCCGCAACGCCAAAGACGTTCGCTTTCTTGATGTTTAGCCTGTCCTAGCGACAAGAGGATCACATGACTGACACCACGTTGCCGCCGGGCGACGCCGCCGGAGACCGCATCGAACCGGTCGACATCCAGCAGGAGATGCAGCGCAGCTACATCGACTACGCGATGAGCGTGATCGTCGGCCGCGCGCTGCCGGAGGTGCGTGACGGCCTCAAGCCGGTGCACCGCCGGGTGCTCTACGCGATGTACGACTCCGGCTTCCGGCCCGACCGCAGCCACGCGAAATCCGCGCGTTCCGTCGCCGAGACGATGGGCAATTACCACCCGCACGGCGATGCCTCGATCTACGACACCCTGGTCCGGATGGCCCAGCCGTGGTCGCTGCGCTACCCCCTGGTCGACGGGCAGGGCAACTTCGGCTCGCCGGGTAACGACCCGCCGGCCGCCATGCGCTATTGCGTCACGGGCGACGCGTTGGTGCGCCTGCCGCTCGGTCAAACGGTTCGGATCCGCGACGTCGCGCCGGCCAAGCCGAACTCCGACGCGGTTGTAGACGTAAAGGTGCTCGATCGGCACGGCAATCCGGTTTCAGCCGACCGTCTTTTCCACTCAGGCGAACACCAGACCTATACCGTGACGACCACCGAGGGGTTCGAGGTTACCGGCACCGGGAACCACCCCCTCCTTTGCCTGGTCGACGTGGGTGGGGTTCCTACGCTGCTGTGGAAGCTCATCGACGAGATCAACTGCGGAGACCGCGTCGCCCTCCAACGGATACCTGCGACGGAGATCGGTTGTGCCGACTGGGAAGACACCCTGACCGGCCTCCTTCTCGGCGCATTCATCAGCGAAGGGTTCGTCAGCGAGAACCGGGCGGGGTTCAACAACCTCGACCGCGACTACTTCAACAATGTGGTGGCTGCGTATGACGCTGTGGTCGGTGGCCCCCGCTACCTCTCGGAACGACGGATCGCGTCAGATTCCACGCTGCTCGAACTGGACGTCCACAACCTGGCGGCACTCGCCTCGAGTCCACTCGCGGAACTGAGGGGCCACCGGTCGGCGGCCAAGTCGGTCCCCGATCGCATCTGGAACGCGACTGCGCCAGTGAAGCGGGCATTCCTGCAGGCGCTGTTCGAAGGCGACGGGTCGTGCTCGGCATTGCCGCGAAACACCATTCAGGTTTCGTATTCGACCCGCAGCGACAGGCTCGCGAAGGATGTCCAGCAGCTGTTGCTCGAGTTCGGCGTTGTCGCGCGGCGCTACCTCCACGCCACCGGTGAGCACAAGGTCGTCATCACCAACCGCGGGCATGCCGAGGCGTTCGCTTCCCAGATCGGGTTCGGCGGCGCCAAGCAGCAGAAGCTCCTCGCGATCCTGCGTGATCTGCCCGAGGTCGCGGCCGGACTCGATAGCGATTCGGTCCCTGGGTTGGCGGCATTCATCCGAGCGCACAGCGGTGGTCGCTGGATCGACAAGGAATGGCTTCGTAAGCACAACATCGATCGGCTGTCGCGCTGGCAGCGTTCGGGCACTGAGATCCTCGAACACATCGCGGACCCCGATGTGCGGGCTATCGCGTCCGAGCTGACCGACGGACGGTTCT
>JAGQTU010000129.1 GCA_020438865.1 Mycobacterium sp. | reverse complement strand
GACGGCGAGGCCGGCTTCGGTGGCGCGCTGAACGTCTACGAGCTGCAGAAGGCCATGATCGCGGCCGGCGTCGCGGGCTCGCACTGGGAGGACCAGCTGGCCTCGGAGAAGAAGTGCGGCCACCTCGGTGGCAAGGTGCTGATCCCGACCCAGCAGCACATCCGCACCCTGACCTCGGCCCGCCTGGCGGCCGACGTCGCCGACGTCCCGACCGTCGTCATCGCTCGCACCGACGCCGAGGCGGCGACCCTGATCACCTCCGACGTCGACGAGCGCGACCGTCCGTTCATCACCGGTGAGCGCACTTCCGAGGGCTTCTACCGGGTGAAGAACGGCCTCGAGCCGTGCATCGCCCGCGCCAAGGCCTACGCGCCGTACTCGGATCTGATCTGGATGGAGACCGGCACCCCGGATCTGGAGCTGGCGGCGAAGTTCGCCGAGGGCGTCAAGAGCGAGTTCCCGGACCAGATGCTGGCCTACAACTGCTCGCCGTCGTTCAACTGGAAGCAGCACCTCGACGACTCCACGATCGCAAAGTTCCAGAAGGAACTCGGCGCGATGGGCTTCAAGTTCCAGTTCATCACGCTGGCCGGCTTCCACGCGCTGAACTACTCGATGTTCGATCTGGCCTACGGCTACGCCCGCAACCAGATGAGCGCCTACGTCGAGTTGCAGGAGCGCGAGTTCGCCGCCGAGGATCGCGGCTACACCGCGACCAAGCACCAGCGCGAGGTCGGCGCCGGCTACTTCGACCGGATTGCCACCACGGTGGACCCGACCAGTTCGACCACCGCGCTCGCGGGTTCGACCGAAGAGGGCCAGTTCCACTAGTCACTGAGCCTTGAGCGCGAGCAGACGCAGAGTCGCACGATCGCAGCCCGATCAACGCCATTCTGCGTCTGCTCGTCAAGGAGCGCCGGTAGGCCAATAGCGATGCCATCAGGCCCCGTCCTTATATTGGGCGGGGCCTGATGCGTGAGGAGATTCCAGTGAGCAGCCAGAAAGACATCGAACGGGTCGGCGTCGTCGGCGCCGGGCAGATGGGGTCGGGCATCGCCGAGGTGTGCGCCAAGGCCGGTGCGAACGTCGTCGTCTTCGAGCCCACCGACGCGCTCCTGGGCGCCGGGCGCGACCGCATCACCGGATCGCTCGAGCGCGCGGCCGGCCGGGGCAAGCTCTCCGAGGCCGATCGGGACGCCACCCTGGCGCGATTCAGCTTCACCACCAACCTCGCGGACCTGTCCGACCGCCAGCTCGTCATCGAGGCGGTGGTCGAGGACGAGACCGTCAAGGGCAAGATCTTCGCCCAGCTCGACGAGCTCATCACGGACCCGGATGCGGTTCTCGCATCGAACACCTCCAGCATCCCGATCATGAAAATCGCTGCGGCGACCAAGAATCCGAGCCGGGTGCTCGGTCTGCACTTCTTCAACCCGGTGCCGGTGCTGCCGCTCGTCGAACTGGTCAGCACGCTGGTCACCGCGCCGGAGGCCGGGGCGCGCGTCGAGCGCTTCGCCGCCGACGGGCTCGGCAAGCAGGTCGTGCGTTGCGGTGACCGCTCGGGCTTCGTCGTCAACGCGCTGCTGGTGCCCTACCTGCTGGCCGCCATCCGGATGGCCGAGGCCGGCGTCGCAACGGTCGAGGACATCGACACCGCGGTGGTCGCGGGTCTGTCCCATCCGATGGGACCGCTGCGGTTGTCCGACCTGATCGGCCTGGACACGATGAAGCTCATCGCCGACTCGATGTACGACGAGTACAAGGACCCGCACTACGCCCCGCCGCCACTGCTGTTGCGCATGGTCGAGGCCGGTCAATTGGGCAAGAAATCCGGCCGCGGCTTTTACACCTACTGAGCCGCGCCGCGTGTGCAATTAACAAGGCCGTTAGATACGCTGGTCGGTGGTAATGACCCCGCGGGGGGTGTGGTCGAAGGGTAGAGACGATGTCGGGCGTGGATTCGGATTTGACTCCTTACTACGAGGAGTCACAGTCCATCTACGACGTGTCGAACGACTTCTTCGCGCTGTTCCTGGGCCCGACGATGGGTTACACCTGCGGCTATTACGAGCGCGAAGACATGAACCTGGAAGAGTCCCAGATCGCGAAGTTCGACCTGGCACTCGGCAAACTGGACCTCGAGCCCGGTATGACCCTGCTCGACGTCGGCTGTGGGTGGGGCGGTGCGCTCGAACTCGCCGTGCAGAAGTACGACGTGAACGTGATCGGCATCACGCTGAGCAAGGCCCAGTCGGAGTTCGCGCGTGAACGGCTGGCCAAGCTGGACACCAAGCGCTCGATCGAGGTCCGACTGCAGGGCTGGGAGGAGTTCGACGAGCCCGTCGACCGCATCGTCAGCATCGGCGCCTTCGAGGCGTTCAAGGTGGAGCGGTATCCGCTGTTCTTCGACAAGGCCTACAAGCTGTTGCCCGACGGCGGCCGCATGCTGCTGCACACCATCCTGGCGCACACCCAGAAGTTCTTCCGCGACAACGGGATCAAGGTCACCATCAGCGACCTGAAGTTCATGCAGTTCATCGAGGCCGAGATCTTCCCCGGCGGCCGGCTGCCCGCGGTCGAGGACATCGAGCAGCTCGCGGCGGACTCCGGGTTCGTGCTCGAGCGCGTCCACCTGCTCCGCGAGCACTATGCGCGCACCCTGGACATGTGGGCCTCCAACCTGCTGGCCACCCGCGACGAGGCGATCGCGATCACCTCACCCGAGGTGTACGAGCGCTACATGAAGTACCTGACCGGCTGCGCGGACTTCTTCCGCCGCGGCATCACCAACATCGGTCAGTTCACCCTCGTCAAGCCCTGACCCTCAGGCCTGCGCGAGCTTCTTCTTCTCCGCCTCGACGTCGAAGTCGGGCGGCGGCCAGTCGAGCTTCATCCCCTTGAGTGCCTCGATGAGCAGTTCGGTGATCGCCAGCCGGGCGTACCACTTCTTGTCGCAGGGGATGACGTACCACGGGGCGTGCTCGGTGGAGGTGCGGTCGAGCACCGCCTGGTACGCCTCCTGATACGCGGGCCACAGCTTGCGCTCGTCGAGGTCGCCCGGGTTGTACTTCCAGTACTTGTCGGGCCGGTCCAGGCGCTCGGCGAGCCGGCGCTTCTGCTCGTCGAGGGAGACGAACAGCGCGCACTTGACCAGCGTTGTGCCGGAGTCGACGAGCTCCTTCTCGAAGGCGTTGATCTCGTCGTAGCGGGCTTCCCATACGTCGCGGGGGACCAGTTCGTGCACCCGCACCACCAGCACGTCCTCGTAGTGGGAGCGGTCGAACACCCCGACATGGCCCCCGGCGGGCAGGGCCTTGCGGATCCGCCACAGATAGTGGTGGGCGCGCTCCTCCTCGGTGGGCACCCCGAAACCGGTGTAGTGGATGCCCATCGGGTTGCCGGCCCCCACGACGTGCGTGACGATGCCGCCCTTGCCCGCGGTGTCCATGCCCTGCAGCACCAGCAGCAGTGTGCGCTTGTCACCGGCCTTGCCGTTGGCGTACAGCATCTCCTGCAGACCGGCGAAGCGTTCGTTGCGCGCGGCCTGCACCTCCGGCGACCCGTCCTTGCCTCCGGTGTAGCCGGGGCTGGAGTCGGTGTCGAGGTCGGCGATCTGAAAGCCCGGGCGGAACTGCAGGATCTTGCGCGGGGTGTGGGTCCACTCGGACGGCAGGTCGGCCATAGCCGAAGACCCTATTACCGCAGACGCGGCGGCACCGGCGAAGGGTGCGGCTCGGCGTTGAACCGCTCCAGGGAGCCGCCGACCTCGACGATCCCGCACAGCGCGTTCCAGCACAGCATGGTCAGGTAGTCGATCAACTCGTCGGAGCTCATGTGGGGATTCGACATCCAGGAGTGGGTGGCCAGCTGGACGCCGCCGACGATGAGGTACGCCCACGGCTCCACCCCGTGGGTGTCCATCCCGACCACCTGCATGCGGCGGCGCAGCATCACCGCGAGCATCCGGGCGATGATTCGTTCCGAGTCCGCGACGACCTTGTTTTTGCTGGCCGAGCTGTTCGCCATGACAAATCGGTAGGGCTCGGGCTCGCTGGCGACGGTTTCGACGTAGACCCGGATGATCTCTCGGGTCATGGCGAAACCGTCCAGGTTCGACGACAGCGCGGCGGCCATGTTGGGGATCAGCGTGGTCTGCGTGAAGCGCATCATTACCGCGGTCGTCAGATCGTTCTTGTCGACGAAGTAGCGGTACAGCACGGTCTTCGAAACCCCGATTTCCGCAGCTATCTCGTCCATGCTGACGTCGCGGCCCCGGGTGCGGATAGCCTCCAGCGCGCCGTCGACCAGCTCGGTGCGTCGTTCCACCTTGTGCTGGTGCCAGCGGCGTTTCCGGCCGTCGGTCTTGGCCAGGCCCGGGCTGATCTGCTGTGCCACTATCGCGGAGTCCATTCCCCTTTCCCGCCGATTCTACGGCCCGCCCCCCGCGATCCACGGCAGGAGCGAGCGACCTGCCTTGACGTCAAGGTCACATTAACTGGGCCGCGGGATAGCGGATGATGGTGGAGTGGCAGCAAAACATCGCCTCCCGGAGTTGCCGACGGGGGTAGTCCGCCAGGGTTCATCCCTCGCGGAGTCGTTCGCCGGCGCCGACCCGGAGGCCGACGCCGAGCGCCGCCGGGCGCTGCGCCGGATGAAGGCGGTGGCGCTGAGTTTCCTGATCGGTGCGACCGTGATCTTCCTGGCCTGCCGGTGGGGCCAGGCGCAGGGTGGGCCGGCCTGGATCGGCTACGTCGGGGCATCCGCCGAGGCCGGCATGGTGGGTGCGTTGGCGGACTGGTTCGCCGTCACCGCGCTGTTCCGCCATCCGCTGGGGCTGAAGATCCCGCACACCGCGATCATCAAGCGCAAGAAGGACCAGCTCGGTGAGGGCCTGGGCACGTTCGTGCGGGAGAATTTCCTGTCCCCGGCCGTGGTGGAGACGAAGCTGCGCGACGCGCAGGTGGCCGGCCGGCTGGGCAAGTGGCTCTCCGAGCCGGCGCATGCCGACCGGGTGGCCGGCGAGACCGGCACGGTGCTGCGGGTCGTGGTGGAGCTGCTCAACGACGAGGACATCCAGCAGGTCATCGACCGGACCATCGTCAAACGGATCGCCGAGCCGCAGTGGGGGCCGCCGGTCGGCCGGGTGCTGGCGCAACTGCTCGCCGAGAACCGGCAGGAGGCCCTTATCCAGCTGCTGTGCGACCGGGCGTTCGAGTGGTCGCTGAACGCCGGGGAGACCATCGAGCGGGTGATCGCCCGGGACTCGCCGAGTTGGTCGCCGCGGTTCGTCGATCAACTCGTCGGCGACCGCATCCACCGCGAGCTGATGGACTTCACCGACAAGGTGCGCCGCAACCCGAATCATGAACTGCGGCAATCGGCCACCCGATTCCTCTTCGAGTTCGCCGACGATCTGCAGAACGACGACGCCACCATCGCGCGGGCCGAGACGGTCAAGGAACAACTGATGGCCCGCGACGAGGTCACCCGCGCCGCGGAGTCGGCGTGGAAGACCCTCAAGCGGCTGGTGCTCGAGGCCGTCGACGACCCGGAGAGCACGCTGCGCGCCCGCATCGCGGATTCGGTTGTGCACATCGGGGAATCGCTGCGCGACGACGAGGAACTCCGCGACAAGGTGGACAACTGGATCGTGCGCGGCGCCCAGCATCTGGTCGGCCAGTACGGCGCCGAGATCACCACGATCATCACCGACACCATCGAGCGCTGGGACGCCGAGGAGGCCAGCCAGCGGATCGAACTCCACGTCGGGCGCGACCTCCAGTTCATCCGGATCAACGGCACCGTGGTGGGCGCCCTGGCCGGCCTGGTGATCTATACAGTGGCGCAAATCATATTCTGACCTGCGCTAACTAGTGCTTGCAAAAGTTAGCACTCCCGCGTAATGTGGCATCCGTACGCACCGGACGACCATTGCGAAGGAGGCAAGCCATGGCACAGGACGCAGACCTCGCCGCTGTGGTGAGCAACGCCGCACTGGACATCGGCAGCTTCATCAGAGCGCAGCGGGAAGCCGCGCAGGTATCGGTGCGACAACTGGCCGAGAAGGCCGGCGTCAGCAACCCGTATCTGAGTCAGATCGAACGCGGGCTGCGCAAACCGTCGGCGGAAGTGCTGAGCCAGATCGCCAAGGCGCTGCGCATGTCAGCCGAGGTGCTCTACGTCCGCGCCGGGATTCTCGAGCCGGGGGAGGCGAGCCAGGTGCATCACGCCATCATCGCCGACACCGCGATCAGCGAGCGCCAGAAGCAGGTCCTGCTCGACATCTACACGTCGTTTTGTCAGCAGAACGAGGCCGCCCGGGAGGGGTCGCCGACTGAGTAAGCCCGTACCTCAACCCGTTTGACCCAGAAGACCAAGAACAAAATCAGTAACTGAGAAAGGAGCCATTGTCATGGCTGAGAACACCAACATCGAGGATCTGAAGGCCCCCCTGCTCGCCGCCGTCGGCGCTGCCGACTTGGCCCTGGCGACCGTCAACGAGATCCTGGTCAACCTCCGCGACCGCGCCGAGGATGCCCGCACCGAGGCCGCCGAGCGTGTCGAAGGGCGTCGCGCCGCGCTGACCAAGCTGCAGGAAGACCTGCCCAAGCGCACCGAGGAACTGCGCGGCAAGCTCACCACCGAGGAGCTGCGCAAGGCCGCCGAGGGCTTCGTCGAGGACGCCACCGCGACCTACAACAGCCTCGTCGAGCGTGGCGAGGCCGCGCTGGAGCGGCTGCGCAACCAGCCCGACTTCAAGGACGCTGCCGCGCAGGTCGAGGGCTACGTCGACCAGGCGGTCGAGCTGACCCAGGAGGCGCTGGGCAACGTGTCGTCGCAGACCCGCGCCGTCGGTGAGCGCGCCGCCAAGCTGGTCGGTGTCGAGCTGCCGAAGAAGGCCCAGAAGGCCGCCAAGAAGGCCCCGGCCAAGAAGGCTCCGGCCAAGAAGGCCGCCGTCAAGAAGGCTCCGGCCAAGGCTGCTGCGAAGAAGACCCCGGCCAAGAAGGCTCCGGCCAAGAAGGTCACCCAGAAGTAATCCGACTCGGGAGTGATCCCGGTCGACCAGGGGACGGTGCCCGCATAGGCTGCTCATTGTGAGCCAGCTTGTGGGTACCGTCCTCTTCGTCGTTTCGGTCGCGGTGTTTGCGATGAACGTCTACGCATTCGTCCACGCCGCCATGCAGCGGCCCGACGCCTACACCGCTGCGGAGAAGCTGACCAAGCCGGTCTGGCTGGTCATCCTCGGGGCGGCGGCGCTGCTGTCCTGGGTGCTGGGTATCACCGGCGTCGCCATCTCGGCCGTCGCGGCCGGGGTGTACCTCGTCGACGTGCGGCCCAAGCTGCTCGAGATCCAGGGAAAGTCACGCTGAACACCGCGCGCCGGCGTGCGGTCCGGCCGCTGGCGGCCCTCGCCGCGGTCCCGGTCGCGCTGGCCCTGGCGGTTCCGGCGTCCGCCGACGACTTTCCCGCCCCGCCGTACATCGACCACACCACCTGGGTGAGCTACGGCGGCCTGGCCAGCCTGCGGGTGTACCCCACCCACGCCGGCCGCGTGGCGTCCACCGAGCTGGGCCAACCACCGTGGGATGCCGACGAGGCATGGGGTGAGGTGCTGGCCGCGGCGCCCGACGCCGACACCGCCGGCATGCGGGCCCAGTTCCTCTGCCACTGGCGCTTCGCCGAACTCGTCGAGCCGGGCAAGACCAGCTGGAACCTGGAGCCCTGGCGACCGGTGGTCGACGACGAGACGATGGCCGACGCCGGCTGCAATCCCGGCGGATCGGTGGCGGGGTTCTGATGGCCCCGACCCGGCAGCGGGTGGCCGCGCTCGTCGACCACACCCTGCTCAAACCGGAGGCGACCGACGCCGACGTCGTCGCCCTGATCGACGAGGCCGCCGAGCTGGGGGTGTTCGCGGTCTGCGTGTCACCGTCGATGGTCGCGACCGCCGTCCGGGCCGCGCTGGCCCGCCCCGCGGAGCTGACCGTCGCCACCGTGGCGGGGTTCCCCTCCGGTAAGCACCTGCCGGTGGTAAAGGCTCACGAGGCGGCGCTGGCCGTCGCGGCCGGGGCACGCGAGGTCGACATGATGATCGACGTCGGCGCCGCGCTGGCCGGTGACTTCGCCGCGGTGGCCGCCGACGTCGCCACCGTGCGCGCGGCCGTGCCGGACGCGCTGCTGAAGGTCATCGTCGAGTCCGCCGCGCTGCTCAGCCTCGGTGACGACCACCACCTGATTGCGGCCTGTCGGGCCGCGGCGGATTCCGGCGCCGACTTCGTCAAGACCTCAACCGGCTTCCACCCTGCGGGCGGGGCGTCGGTGCGGGCGGTCGAGTTGATGGCCGCCACCGTCGGCGGCCGGCTCGGGGTCAAGGCCAGCGGCGGTATCCGCACCGCCGGGGACGCCGCCGCGATGCTCGAGGCGGGAGCGACCCGCCTCGGGCTGTCCGGCACCCGCGCGGTGCTCGACGGCCTGGGCTGACTCAGAGGCCGGCGAAGCAGGGGTCCTGCTGGCCGTTCGGGATCGTCGCGTTGCGGGTGATGAACTTCGCCGTCACCCCGGTGTCGGTCACCTGCACGCTGTCGGCGTGGATGCCCATCGGCAGGTTCTTGGTCAGGGTGGAGGTGAAGGCGTCCAGCGCCGGCTGCACGGTCTCGCGCGGCAGCGTGAAGCCCAGCCCGGTCAGCTCGACCACCTGCAGCGTCAGGCCGCCGTCGGAGACCTGCGGCTTGGCCCGCACCGTGCCGATGGCGCCCTTGATCTCGATGGTGCCGTCGGAGGGGCTGGTGTTCACCCCGCTGACCAGGCCGCCCAGGAACGGGATGGCGTCCTGCACGGTCTGCCTGATGCCGTCGCTGGACCAGGTGATGTTGGCGTCCAGCGCGCCCATGGTGCCCGCGGAATCCGCCGTCTTGTTCAGCTGGATGTCGTCGAGCAACAGGTTGAGCTTCATG
>JAGQTU010000128.1 GCA_020438865.1 Mycobacterium sp. | reverse complement strand
GTGCGATTCCCCGGCGGTCGTCCATCGCAACACGCGTCCCATCTTCCCATGTGAGACACCCGGGACCCAATCTGCCGGCTCCCGCCGCCGGCGGCGCCGAGGGTTCGGCCGCCGCGGACGGGGTAACCCGGCGGGCAGGGAGGACACCATGCGCAACGCCGTCATCGTCGCCGCCGGCGATTGTGTGGTGTTCCTGGCCGCGCTGATCAGTGCCAACGGGTACCTCGCCGGGGCGGTGGTGGCGCTGTCCGTGGCGGGCCTGGTGCTGGTCGCTCGGGACTGGCGGACCCAGCGCGCCCGCGACGAGGAGCGTCCGCAGCCACGGCCGCTGACACCCGACGAGTTCACCCCCGACGTCACCGACGGAGACGACGCGGACGTGACGACCACTGCCATGTGGGCGGATGAACAAGGTGGGGTCCAACCGAGTTGGTGAGTGCTGCTCAACCCAGCGCAAGCACGGCGGCGCCCAGGGTTGCCACGCACATCGACGGACCGTGCGGAACAGTGCTCCGGCCCCGGATCGCGGCGAGCAGCCCGGCCACCGCGGTCAACAGCGGCGCACCGAGGGCGGCAAGCACCCACACCTCGCCACCCAGCGCACCCGTCAGCGCACCGCAGCCGAGCGCCAGTTTGACGTCACCGGCACCCAGCGCTGCCGGCGCGGCGAGGTGGACGACGAGATACAGCCCGGCCAGCCCCAGCGCACCCGCCACGGCCGTCGCCCCGTGGCCGGTGCCGACCGCCACCGCGAGCAGGACGGCCGCGCCGGGCAGGGTCAACGCGTTGGGCAGCCGTCGATCCCGAATATCGAAGAGGCTCAATGCAGTCGCCCAGGCGAGCAGCGCAGCGCAGCCGAGCAGGCCCATGCCGGGACGTTAGCCGAGCGCCGCCGCCATCTGTGTGCGCGGCGCCGACCGGCCTGTGAATTGTTCGACCTGGCTGAAAGCCTGATGCAACAGCATCTGCAGGCCACCGATGACCTGGCCGCCCGCCCCCGCGACGGCCTCGGCCAGCGGCGTGGGCCACGGGTCATAGATGGCGTCCAACAGCACCGGGACCCGCGCGAACGTGGTGGCGTGCCGGGCCGCGACGTCGGCCGGGACGGTGCTGACCAGCATATCGGCCTGTTCGACGACCGCGGCGACCTCGGGGCTACCGAGTTCGACGTACGCGGCGGCGACGCCTACCTTCGCAGCGAGATCGAGCAGCCGGGCCGCCTTCGCCGGGTTGCGGGCCACCACGGTGATCGTCGTGGCGCCCAGGCCGGCCAGCGCGACGATGGCGGCGGGCGCGGTACCGCCCGAGCCGAGCACGATCGCCCGGCGCAGGTTGCGGACGTGGCCGAGCGCGCCGGCGACACCGTCGACGTCGGTGTTGTCGGCTCGCCAGCCGTGCTCGGTGCGCACCAGCGTGTTGGCCGAGCCGACGAGTTCGGCGCGGGCGCTGCGTTCGTCGGCGAACCGCAGCGCGGCGAACTTGCCCGGCATCGTCACCGACACACCGACCCACTCCGGGCCGAATCCGGCCACCAGAGCGGGCAATTCGTCGGCGGTGCACTCGATACGGTCATAGGTCCAGTCGTCGAGGCCCAGCGCCCGGTATGCCGCCAGGTGCAATTGCGGCGACTTCGAGTGCGCGACGGGCGAACCCAGCACCGCCGCCTTGCGCGCCGCGGTCATCTGTCAGCCGGCCGAATCACATTGCGCTCTTCACTTCGTTCATCGCGCGGAATCGAGCACACCATTGCGCCGCGCCAACTCGATGTTGGCCAGGTGCTGCGGATAGTCCTTGGTGAACAGCGTGGTGCCGTCCATGTCCACCGTGACGAAGTACAGCCAGTCCCCCGGTTCGGGGCGCTCGGCCGCGGCCAGCGCCTCGTCGCCCGGCGAGCAGATCGGTGTGGCGGGCAGGCCGTCGGACGCGTAGGTGTTCCACGGGGTCACCTGCGCGCGGTCGGCGTCGGTGGTGGCGACCTCCTGGCGGTCCAGCGGGTAGTTCACCGTCGAGTCGAACTCGAGACGCTGCGGCGCGGCCAGCCGGTTGTAGATGACGCGGGCGACCTTGGCGAAGTCGTTCGGCTTGGCCTCCCGCTGCACCAGCGAGCCGACGATCAGGATCTCGTACGGCGACATGTTCATCGCCGCGGCGGTGTCGAGCAGCCCGCCCTTGACGTAGTGGTCGGCGCTCTCGGCGACCAGGGTGGCCAGGATCTGCTGGGCCGAGCCGGACGGGTCGACGTTCCACGCTCCCGGAGCGATCAGCCCCTCGAGCCTGCGGTGATTGTTGCCCAGCGCGGTAACGGGTTTCATCGCCCAGTCCGGCACGCTGAGCGCCGACGGGTCGGCCTGGCCGGCCGACTTGCGGACGTCGTCGGCGGTGACGGCACACTTGCGCTGGCCGTTCAGTTCGACGCAGCTGGCCTGAGCGATCAGCGTGAAGATGCCGTCGGTGGTCTTGTCGGAGCCGACGGCCTTGACGTCGTCGAGTTGCCTGCCCTCCGGGATCACCAGCTTGCCCACCCGGGTGCCCGGGTCGGCGAGCCGTCGCACCGCCGCCGAGGCCGACATCTTGGTGCGCATCTTGTAGAAGCCCGGCTGGATGGCCGCGATCGCCGAGTTGTCCTTGGCCACGTCGACGAATGACTTCACGTTGGCCACCACACCCCGGTCACGCAGGGTCTGCCCGATCTGGGTGGTGGAGTCACCGTCGTGGACCTGGATGACGATGTCGTCCTTGCCGTCGCCGGCGTAGTCACCGCCGCTACCGTGAAAGATGTTGGTGCCCAGCAGGATCACGGCGAGCACGATGGCCGCCAGCACGGCCACCGCCGCCGCGGCGACGATCCGCCGCCGGGTGTGGGTGCGGCGGGAGCGGATTCGTTCCAGCTTGCTCATCCGGTGCCGGGGCGCCCCGACCTGCACCGGCTCGGCGCGCTCCGAATCGGTTCGCTCGTAGTCGAACTCGTCAGACATCGTCGTCCTCCGCACGCGTCGGCGCCGAATTGCGGCGTTGGTCAAGCCAGCCCTGCAGGATCGCAACGGCGGCGGCTTGGTCGATGACGCTGCGTTGGGCCTTGGCGCGCACACCGGCGTCGCGCAGCGACCGGGCGGCGCTGACCGTGGTCAGCCGCTCGTCGGCGAGGCGGACCGGCACCCCGATCCTGGCGGCCAGCGCATCGGCGACCGCGATGGCGTCCTGGGCCGAGGCCCCGGCGCGGTCGGCCAGGGTGCGCGGCAGCCCGACGACCACCTCCACCGCCTCGTACTCGTCGACGAGGGCGGCGAGCCTGCGCAGGTGCTTGGCGTCGCGGCGGACGGTCTCGACCGGGGTGGCCAGGATGCCGTCGGCATCGCTGACGGCGACTCCGATCCGCACGGTGCCGACGTCGATGCCGATCCGGCGGCCACGACCCGGGTCGTCCACGCCGGGCCGGTCGGGCACGCGGTTCGCCGGAAGCACGAGACGCTAGCTCCGGGCGATCTCGGCGCGCACCGCGGCGAGGGCAGCGTCGATCCCGGCCGGGTTCTTGCCGGAGCCCTGGGCCAGGTCGGCCTTTCCACCGCCGCGCCCGGCCACCGCCGCGGCGAGGGGCTTGATCAGGTCGTTGGCCCGCAGACCCGCATCCTGGGCGGCGGCGTTGACCGACACGACGAACGGAACTGTGCTGTCACCGTCGGAGTCGGGGCCCTCCGCGATCAGCACCACGGCCGCCGGCTCCGAGCCCATCTTGCCGCGGATGTCCCCGACCAGCGATCGAAGGTCACCGGCGGTCATGCCCGCCGCCATCCGCTGCGCCACGACACGGACCTTACCCACCTGCTCGGCACCCGCCGCGGCATTTGCCGCCGCGGCGCGGGCCGTGGCGAGTCGCATCCGTTCGAGTTCCTTCTCGGCGGTCCTGAGCCGGTCGACGAGGTTGGCCACCCGGGCGGGCACCTCATCGGAGGGCACCTTCAGCGAGGACGCCAGCCCGGCCATCAGCGCGCGTTCCTTGGCCAGGTGCCGGAAGGAGTCCAGCCCCACGTAGGCCTCGACGCGGCGTACACCCGAACCGACCGAGGACTCGCCCAGGATGGTGACCGGTCCGATCTGCGCCGAGTTGTGCACGTGGGTGCCGCCGCAGAGTTCCAGCGAGAACGGCCCACCGATCTCGACCACCCGGACCTCGTCGGGGTACTGCTCACCGAACATCGCCATCGCGCCCATGGCCTTGGCCTTCTCCAAAGCGGTGGTGAAGGTGTTGACCGGGAAGTCGGCCTCCACCGCCTCGTTGGTGACCTCCTCCACCTGGGTGCGCTGTTCCTCCGACAGCGGACCCTGCCAGTTGAAGTCGAACCGGAGATAACCCGGCCGGTTCAGCGAGCCGGCCTGAACGGCATTGGGCCCCAACACCTGTCGCAGCGCGGCGTGCACCATATGGGTGCCGGAGTGGCCCTGGGTGGCGCCGCGGCGCCACTTCGGGTCGACGGCGGCGACCACGGTGTCACCCTCGACGAACTCGCCGGACTCGACGTTCACCCGGTGCACCCACAGCGTCTTGGCGATCTTCTGCACATCGGTGACGGCGGCCTTGGCCGACTCGCCCGCGCCGGTTCCGGAGATCCAGCCCGCGTCGGCGATCTGGCCACCCGACTCGGCGTAGAGCGGGGTGCGGTCCAACACGATCTCCACCCGTTCCGGCAGGGCGTCGCCGGAGACCTCGCCGTGCACCCGTTTCTGGTGGCCCACCACCGGAACGCGCTTGCCGTCGACGAAGATGCCGAGGATGCGGGCCTCGGAGCTGAGCTCGTCGAAACCGGTGAACACGGTGGGCCCGGCGTCGACGAGTTCGCGGAACGCGGACAGGTCGGCGTGGGCGTGCTTGCGGGCGGCCGCGTCGGCCTTGGCGCGGCGGCGCTGTTCGGCCATCAGTTCCCGGAACCCGAGTTCGTCGACCGTGAGGCCCGCCTCGGCGGCCATCTCCAGGGTCAGCTCGATCGGGAAGCCATAGGTGTCATGCAGGGCGAACGCGTCCGCGCCGCCCAGCACCGTCTTGCCCGCGGCCCTGGTACCCGCGGCGGCATCCTCGAACAGCTTCGAGCCGGCGGCCAGGGTGCGGTTGAACGCGGTCTCCTCGGCCACCGCGATGCGGTTGATGCGTTCGAAGTCGTCCACCAGTTCCGGGTAGGACGGACCCATCGCGTCGCGCACCGTGGTCATCAGTTCGCCGACGATCGGGGTGAGTGATGCCCAGCATACGGCCATGGCGGGCAGCACGGCGCAGCAGCCGGCGCAGCACATAGCCGCGGCCCTCGTTGGCCGGGGTGACGCCGTCGGCGATGATGATCGCCGCGGTGCGGCTGTGGTCGGCGATCACCCGGTAGCGGACGTCGTCATCGTGGTTGCCCCGGCCATAGGGCCGGGGCGCGCGGGCCTCCACGGTGTCGATCACCGGCCGCAACAGGTCGGTCTCGTAGACGTTGTCGACATCCTGCAGCAGGCAGGCGATGCGTTCCACGCCCATGCCGGTGTCGATGTTCTTGCGGGGCAGCGGCCCGAGGATCTCGAAGTCGTCCTTGCTGGTGCCCTCGCCGCGCTCGTTCTGCATGAACACGAGATTCCAGATCTCGATGTAGCGGTCCTCGTTGGCCTCCGGGCCGCCCTCGATCCCGTACTCCGGTCCGCGGTCGTAGTAGACCTCCGAGCAGGGACCGCAGGGACCCGGGATGCCCATCGACCAGTAGTTGTCGGCCATGCCGCGACGCTGGATCCGCTCCGGCGGCAGACCGGCGACCTCCTGCCACAACTGCGCGGCCTCGTCGTCGTCGTAGAACACGGTGGCCCACAGCCGCTCGGGGTCGAACCCGTAGCCGCCCTCTTCGACGGGGTTGGTCAGCAGGGTCCAGGCCAGTTCGATGGCGCGGCGTTTGAAGTAGTCACCGAAGGAGAAGTTGCCCGCCATCTGGAAGAAGGTGTTGTGACGGGTGGTGATGCCCACCTCGTCGATGTCGGGGGTTCGGATGCACTTCTGGATGCTGGTGGCCGTCGGGTACGGCGGGGTGCGCTGCCCCAGGAAGTAGGGCACGAACTGCACCATGCCGGCGTTGACGAACAACAGGTTGGGGTCGTCCAGGATCACCGAGGCGCTCGGCACCTCGGTGTGGCCGGCGTTCACGAAGTGATCCAGGAACCGCTTCCTGATCTCGTGTGTCTGCACTGGGTGGCTGTCCTTGCGTTTCGGGGCGTTTTGCATTGGGTGCGGTTCGTCGGTCGCTTCGACCGCACTACATTATCCGGTCGGCCGACCCGCCCCGAACAGCCGATGTCTGGGCGCCGCGCCCGGCGCAACCCGACTCAGCCGCCGAGGAAACTGAGCCGCACCGAGCGGTGCGGGTTGTCTCGGTTCAGGTCGACCAGCACCACGCTCTGCCAGGTGCCCAGCAGCGGGGTACCCCCGCTGACCGGGACCGTGACCGACGGCGAGACCAGGCCGGGCAGGACGTGGTCGGCGCCGTGGCCGGGCGAACCGTGCGCGTGCCGGTAACGGTCGTCGCGCGGCAACAACCGTTCCAGGGTGTCGACGAGGTCGTCGTCGGAGCCGGCGCCGGTCTCGATGACCGCCACCCCGGCGGTGGCGTGTGGAACGAAGATGTTGCACAGCCCGTCGCCGCGGGTCCGGCAGAAGGCGCGAACCTCATCGGTGAGGTCGACGATCCGTCGCCGACGGGTGTCGACGTCGAGCAGATCGGTTTCCACGTGCTCCAGCGTAAGCGACCATTGCCAGGCCATTTCCGGTGGAGGAAGGTGGGAAGAGCCGGTGGCGCCACCGGGGCGCTGCCCCGAATCCGAGGAGGTGGACCGTGCTTGCACGCTCTACCACGTTTGATGCGCGCCCGGAATCGATCGACGCCGGAATCGCCTACTGCTACGACGAAGTGATGCCCGCGCTCCGGGGCATGGACGGCTGGATCGGCCTGTCCCTTCTGACGGACCGCGAATCGGGCCGGTGCATCCTGACCACCGCTTGGGAGAACGGTGCGGCGATGCAGTCCAGCGCCGATCAGGTGCGGCCGCTCCGCGACCGGCTGGCCGAGGCCTTCCAGGCCGCCACCGCGGTCGACGAGTGGCAGATCGCGGCGGTGCACCGCGACCACCACTCCGGTGCGGGTGCCTGCGTGCGGGCCACGTGGCTGAAGGTCCGTCCGGACCAGTTCGACCGGGCCGTCGAGTTCTACAAGACCGTGGTGCTGCCCGAGATCGAGCGGCTCGACGGGTTCTGTAGCAGCAGCATGATGAGCGACCGCGGGTCGGGCCGGGTGGTGGTGTCGACCACCTATGACAGCCGCGACGTGATGGAGTGCACTCGCGATCAGGCCCGATCGCTGCGGACGGCGCTGCTGCGTGACCTCGGGGCCGACCAGCAGGACGTGGGCGAGTTCGAGCTGACCATCGCGGCTCTCCGGGTCCCCGAGATGGCCTGAGGGCACGTGACTTAAGGCTCTCCCCGGCGGATTGGGCCGGGACTACCTTTCGGCTATGGGCAAGCAGCGGCCGATCCTGGCCACCGCGATGGCGGCGGGCGGCATCGTCGGCGTGTACCGCTGGCTGGTGCGGCCCCGGCTGTACACCTGGGGCGCCACCGCCGACGAGGCGACGGCCGAACTCCCGGGTGATGACCTGGTCGAGCCCGGCGCCCCGCGAACCACCCGGGCGGTCACCATCGACGCCCCGTCGACTGCGGTCTGGCCCTGGCTGGTGCAGATCGGCGAGGACCGCGGCGGCTTCTACAGCTACGACTGGCTGGAACGGCTGGCGGGCACGCGGATTCACAACGCCGACGCCATCCACCCGGAGTGGCAGGACGTGCACGTCGGCGACTCCGTGTGGTTGGCTCGGCGGTTCGGCGAGCGCGCGCGGCAGGTCGTCGCCGAGGTGGTGCCGAACTCCCATCTGGTGCTGATGTCCACACCGGACTTCGATCGGGTGCAGCGCGGCGAGAAGGCGTTCGGGTCGTGGTCGTTCCACCTGCGCCCGCACCCCGGGGGCACGCGGCTACTGGCCCGCGGCATCGGCGGGCCGGTGGGTGTCACCGGTTTCGACATCGCGCATTTCGTGATGGAACGCGGAATGCTGCACGGAATTCGCCAGCGCGCGACCCGGCATCGCTGACCGCGGGCGCGCTGCAGCCGCGCGGAAATTCACGCCTCCGTTTACCGGCACTGCGCCTCGGGTATGTGAGCTGAGTCGCACCGGCTCTGGGAGGAAGCAATGACTATCACCGGCATCATCAGCGCAATTCTCATCGGTGTCGTGGTCGGTGTTCTCGGCCGCCTGGTCGTTCCCGGAAAGCAACGCATCGGGATGCTGCTGACCATCCTCGTCGGCATCGTGGCGGCGTTCCTGGGCACCGCCCTGGCACGGGCGATGGGCATCCCCACCGCGACCAGCGGGGTGGACTGGCTCGAACTGCTGGTGCAGGTCGTCGTCGCGGCACTCGGCGTGGCCCTGGTTGCGGGGCTCACCGGCCGGCGCCGCAGCGGCATCCTGCGCCGCTGATCGGGGTCGGGGGGAACCGGCCGAAGCGCAGTGTCAGCGCTTGCGGCGGATGATGGCACGCAGCTTGTCCAGCCGCCCGGCGATCTCGCGTTCGCCCCCATGGCTGGTCGGTCGGTAGTAGTCGACCCCCACCAGATCGTCGGGCGGATATTGTTGGGCCACAACGCCATCCGGATCGTCGTGGGGGTACCGGTAGCCTTGGGCGTTGCCGAGCTTCGCTGCGCCGGAGTAGTGCCCGTCGCGCAGGTGGGCCGGGACCAGGCCGGCCTTTCCGGCCCTGATGTCGGACATCGCCGCGCCCAGCGCCGTGGTGACGGCGTTGGATTTGGGTGCCGTGGCCAGGTGCACGGTCGCGTGGGCCAGCGTCAGCTGGGCCTCCGGCATGCCGATCAACTGCACGGTCTGCGCGGCGGCCACCGCGGTCTGCAGCGCCGACGGGTCCGCCATCCCGATGTCCTCGCTGGCCAGGATCACCAGCCGGCGGGCGACGAAGCGGGGATCCTCGCCCGCGGCCAGCATCCGGGCCAGGTAATGCAGGGCCGCGTCGACGTC
>JAGQTU010000127.1 GCA_020438865.1 Mycobacterium sp. | reverse complement strand
AGGCGGTCAACCATCCCTTGGGGACCACCGCGGTGTCGTCCACCACCCCGTCGTCGAGCAGCATCTGGCCGAACCTCGCCAGGTCGAGGGCCCGCGCCGACATCCCGCCGTCGTGGATCGCCGAACCGACTCCGTCGCAGGTGATCTCGGCGTCGAACTCGGCCCCGATCGGCTGCCAGACCAGGGTCGAGATCAGTTCGGCCATCCGGGTTCCGGCGGCCCGTTCACACACCCAGCCGAGCATGTCGGTGTCCGCCGAGCGGTACACGAACGGCCCGCCGTGCTCGGAATCGGTGGCCAGCGTCGTCATGTAGCCGTACATACCGCGGACCTCGTCCGCTCCGGCGCCCGGCCGCCAGCCCATGTACCGCTCCATGACCCGCACCTCGGCATGCGGGTTGGTGTACTCCTCGCTGAACTTCACGCCGGTGCGCATGTCGAGCAGGTTCCGGACGGTCGCATCGCCATAGCCGGAGCCGACGACCTCGGGCACGTACGCGCTGACCTGCTCGTCGGAATCCAGGAGGCCCTGCTGGACCAGGATTCCGGCGACACATCCGACCACCGACTTCGTCACCGACATCATGATGTGCGGTGTATCGGAAGCCATGCCGTTGGCGTAGCCCTCCAAGACTATCCGGCCGTCGTGCACGATCACGACCGCGTCGGTCCAGGTGTCGGTGAGCACCTGCGCGAGGGTCGACGATGCCCCCTCGAGCCGTTGCACGGCCACCGCGTCGGGCTGCAGCGGACGCCGATCGTAGGCGAGGCGGCGCACCGGACCCCAGCCACGCGAGATGCGATGGGTGGGGATGATCTCCCGCAGGTGCTGGAACGCCCAGCGGTTGAACGGCGGGTCCTGCCAATTGGCCAGCGTCACCTGCGACGCTTCAGCCGGGGGAAAACCCGACATCAGTGGCGCATCCGACATGGGTTGGACCCTACAGGGGGCGATCGAAGCGTGGCCGTAGTGGCTCTGCCGCGTGTCAGTCGTGCCGCTCGGCGACCGGCCCGCCGGGGCCGACGCCGGGACATCCGGCGGCAAATCGGCGACACGGATGTTTACCGGCGGCGTCCGCGGTCAAGTTAAGGGGGCGAACGTTACCCGCAACAACAGGATTGGAGATTTCCCGATGAGGTTTGTCCATGTCCTCGCAAGCGCCGCTGTCGTCGGCGCGGCGGCAGGCGCACTGGGCGCCGCCACGGCGAGCGCCGAAGCGCCGCCGCCCGCGCCGGGCCAGCCGGCGCTGCCACCGGCCGCCCCCGACCCGGGCACCCCGCCGGCCTGGGCACCGCCGCAGCCGGTCCCGCCGTCCTGGGCGGCAGGCAACAAGCAGGTCTGGGACGACGGCTGGCAGCACTGGGGGGTGTGGATCAACGGGGTGTTCGTCCCCACGTTCTGATCCCCGATCACCCGAGCGACCACCGCGCCAGATTTCGGCGCGGTGGTCGTCCGCTCAACGACCTTTGCTCATCAGGCGGCCGGTGGCCTGGATCAGCAGCCGGCGCGGCGTGATCCGGTTGAGCAGGCGGGCCGCGATCACGTTGGCCGGCCCGTCAACGAAACTCGGCTTGCTGGAGGATAATTCGCGGATGGTGCGCTCGACCACCTGATCGGCCGAGCGCTTCTTGCCCACCGCCGCCGACTCGCCTGCGGTGCTGAAGAACTCGGTGTCGGTGGCGCCGGGGCAGACCGCCAGAACCCGGATACCGTGCGGCTTCTCCTCGGCCCACAGCGCCTCGCTGAACGACAGCACAAAAGCCTTCGTCGCGCCGTAGACCGCCATGTGCGGCACCGGCTGGAACCCGGCGGTCGAGGCGATGTTGACGATGCTGCCCTTGCCCCGCCTGCGCATCCCGGGCAGGTAGCGGACGGTCAGGTCGACCAGCGTCGAGCAGTTCAGTTGGATCTCGGCGGCCAGCCGCTGCGGGTCGGCGTCGACGAGGTCACCATGAGTGCCGAAACCGGCGTTGTTCACCAGGATGTCGACCGCGATCCCGGCGGCGTCGGTCGCCGCCACCAGGTCGGCCCCGGCAGAGGGCACCGCCAGGTCGAGCGCGATCACCGTGACACCGATGCCGTGCGCGGCGCGCAGTTCAGCGGCCAACCACTCGAGCGCCTCCCGCCTGCGGGCGACCAGTACCAGGTCGTGGCCGAGGGCGGCGAACCGGCGCGCGTACTCGGCGCCCAGCCCGGCCGATGCCCCGGTGATCAGCGTCGCCATGTCCGGCCGCTCACGCCCATTGCCACACTCCTCCTGCTTCGCCCCGCATCGTCGACTCGACTGTCAGGCGGCCGAAGTCACGCGGTAGACGTCATAGACGCCTTCGATGTTGCGCACCGCGTTCAGCACGTGACCGAGGTGTTTGGGGTCGCCCATCTCGAAGGTGAACCGGCTGATGGCCACCCGGTCGTTGGAGGTGGTGACCGAGGCCGACAGGATGTTGACCCGCTCGTCGGCCAGTACCCGGGTGACATCGGAGAGCAGCCGGTGCCGGTCGAGCGCCTCGACCTGGATCGCCACCAGGAACACCGATGTGGGCGACGGCGCCCAATGCACCTCGATGATGCGTTCCGACTGCTGCTCCAGGGAGGCCGCATTGGTGCAGTCGGTGCGGTGCACGCTGACCCCGCCGCCGCGGGTGACGAATCCCATGATGTTGTCGCCGGGAACCGGCGTGCAGCACTTGGCGAGCTTCGTCAACGTCCCGGGCGCCCCGGGCACCGCCACCCCGGTGTCGTCGGTGCTGCGGTGCCGGATCGGCATCGTCGCCGGCGTGGACCGTTCGGCGAGTTCGTCTTCGGCGCTGTCGGCGCCGCCGATCAGGGCCAGCAGCCGCTGCACGACATGGCGAGGCGAGACATGACCCTCCCCCACCGCGGTGTAGAGCGAGGAGACGTCGGTGTAGCGCAGCTCCTGGGCGAGCGCAGACATCGCCTCACCGTTCACCAAGCGCTGCAACGGAAGTCCACCACGGCGGACCTCCCTGGCGATGGACTCCTTACCGCTCTCCAGCGCCTCCTCGCGGCGTTCCTTGGCGAACCACTGCCGGATCTTGGCCTTCGCCCGCGGTGACACCACGAAGCCCTGCCAGTCGCGCGACGGGCCGGCGTTGGGCGCCTTGGAGGTGAAGACCTCCACCACTTCCCCGTTCTCCAGCTTGCGTTCCAGCGCGACCAGCCGGCCGTTGACCCGGGCGCCGATACAGCGGTGGCCGACCTCGGTGTGCACCGCGTAGGCGAAGTCGACCGGGGTCGATCCGGCGGGCAGGGTGATCACGTCCCCCTTGGGGGTGAACACGAAGATCTCCTGCACGGCAAGGTCGTAGCGCAGCGACTCGAGGAACTCGCCGGGGTCGGCGGCCTCCCGCTGCCAGTCCAGCAGTTGGCGCATCCAGGCCATGTCGTCGATCTCGGCCGCCGCCTGCGGATGCGGAACGCCGTTGCGGCCCTTTCCCTCCTTGTAGCGCCAGTGCGCGGCGATGCCGTACTCGGCGGTGCGGTGCATGTCGCGGGTGCGGATCTGCACCTCCAGCGGCTTGCCCTCCGGGCCGACGACGGTGGTGTGCAGCGACTGGTAGACACCGAACCGCGGCTGGGCGATGTAGTCCTTGAACCGGCCCGGCATCGGCTGCCACAGCGAATGCACAACGCCCACAGCGGCATAGCAGTCGCGGATCTCCTCGCAGAGGATCCGCACCCCGACCAGGTCGTGGATATCGTCGAAGTCGCGGCCCTTGACGATCATCTTCTGGTAGATCGACCAGTAGTGCTTGGGCCTGCCCTCGACGGTGGCGTGGATCTTCATGCCGCTCAGCGCGGTGGTGATCTCGGCGCGCACCTTCGCCAGGTAGGTGTCGCGCGACGGCGCCCGATCGGCCACCAGGCGGACGATCTCCTCGTACCGCTTGGGATGCAGGATCGCGAACGACAAGTCCTCGAGCTCCCACTTGACGGTCGCCATGCCCAGACGATGCGCAAGGGGTGCAATGACTTCCAGGGTCTCGCGGGCCTTGCGGGCCTGCTTCTCCGGCGGCAGGAAGCGCATGGTGCGCATGTTGTGCAGCCGGTCGGCGACCTTGATGACCAGCACCCGCGGATCGCGGGCCATCGCGATGATCATCTTGCGGATGGTCTCGCCCTCGGCCGCGCTGCCGAGCACAACCTTGTCCAGCTTGGTGACCCCGTCGACCAGGTGGCCCACCTCGTCGCCGAAGTCGGCGGTCAGCGCCTCCAGCGTGTAGCCGGTGTCCTCGACGGTGTCGTGCAGCAGCGCGGCCACCAATGTGATGGTGTCCATGCCCAGCTCGGCCAGGATGTTGGCGACCGCCAGCGGGTGGGTTATGTACGGGTCACCGGAGCGACGCAACTGGTCCGCGTGCTTGGCCTCGGCCACCTCGTAGGCGCGCTGCAGGATGGCCAGGTCGGCCTTCGGATAGACCTCGCGGTGCACCGCGATCAGCGGCTCGAGCACCGGGTTGACGGTGCTGCGCTGCGCGGTCATCCGGCGGGCCAGCCGGGCCCGCACCCGCCGCGACGCGCTGGTGGTGGTCTTCGGCGTCTCGGTGCCGGTGCCGGCCTTCGGCGTCTCCGCGCCGCTCTCGGCGGCGATCTCGGTGACCGGCATGGGCTGGACCGCCGCGCGGCCACCTGGCTCCTCGGCCATCGTCACCTCCTCACGCCCGGCGTTCCCGCGCTACACCCTGTCAGCGGGACCCGTCAGCCGAGGATATCGCCTCAGGCCACGGTCAGGCTGCCGACCGCCAGCGGGGCGACCCGGGCACGGCCACCGAGCGCGGGCAACTCCAGCACCACCGCGGCGACCGGGACCTGCGCACCGGCCGCCTCGAGCAGGTCGCGGGCGGCGGCCACGGTCCCGCCGGTGGCCAGCACGTCGTCGATGATCACCACTCGCCGGCCGGCGAGTTCGATCCCCTCGGCGGGGATCTCCAGCGTGGCGTTGCCGTATTCGAGGGTGTAGCTCTGCCGGTGTACGGGTGGCGGCAGCTTGCCGCCCTTGCGGATGGCGAGCACCCCGACGCCCAGCCGGTGTGCCACCGCCCCGCCGAGCAGGAACCCGCGCGCGTCGATCCCGGCGACCAGGTCGGCGCCCTCGGCGATGGCGGCGAGGGCCTCGGTGACCACGGCCAGGCCGCGATGGTCGGCCAGCACCGGGGTCAGGTCCTTGAACTGGATCCCGGGCTCGGGGAAGTCCGCCACGTCGCGGGTCAGGGCGGCGATGACGCCGGCTACCGAGTCGTTCGGCGCCCCGGTCACTGCTTGAGCATCCATCGGTCCATGTTCCAGCCCGCACCCCACTTGGTCGGATTGCCCTCTACGCCGAACATCTTCTTGGCGAACATCACTGTGCGCTGCTGACGGTACAGCGGCAGCGTCGGCATGTCCCCCCACAGGATCGGCGACGCGTCGCCGAGCAACCGGGTCTGCTCCTTGGGGTCGACGGTCACCGCCAGGGCGGCGATGATCCCGTCGATCTGCGGGTTGCTATAGCCGGACAGGTTGTTGCCGTTACCGGTACGCAGGGCGTAGGCATCCATGGCCGACGAGCCGGTGGAGCCGCTGCCCGTCGCGCCGCCGGTGCTGGCCAGCAGCACATCGAGCTGACCGTCGCGCAGGGTCTGCGGGCCGGTGGTGTCCGAGGTGCCGTCGACCACCGTGATGCCCGCGGCGGCGCAGGACCGGGCGATGGCCCCGACGGTGGCGGCCAGCCGCGGGTTGGGCGACTGGTAGCCGATGCGCACGGTCAGTGGTGCGCCGTTCAGGGTGGCCCGGGCCGCGTCCGGGTTGGCGGCGGTGAATTGACCGGCTTCGGCCAGCCCCTCGGTCTGGCTGAACGCATCGTCGCTGACCGGGTTGAGCCGCGCGTTGGCGATCGGCATCGCCGCGTTGGCGGCGATCTGGTCGCGGGGCGTGCACTGGGCGAACGCCCGGCGGGCCGGTGGCGCCGCCAGCGGGCCCTGCGGGGCGAAGATCAGCTGCTCGATGCCGCCGGACGGGAGTTGCCGGCTCTGATAGGTGTCCGGGGTGGTCAGCGTGCCCGACGAGCCGGTGGCGACGTCGATCACGTGGAAGCTGCCGTTGTTGATTCGGTCCTGGACGTCGACGCCGCGCGGCCACACGGTGACCCGCTTGGTGGCCGGCGCGGCGCCCCACCAGCGGTCGTTGGCGACCAGGACCACCGCGCCCTGCGGCAGCACGGCATCGATTTTGTACGGCCCGGCCGCGGGGAACTTCTTCAGGTCGATCCCGGGTTTGAGGTCCCAGGTGGTGTTCCAGGCGTCGGCGATGCGCTGGACGGCGGCCGGGTCGCCGGCCTGCAACGCCTGCGTGACGTCGATTCCCAGCTCGTCGGCGATGACGTGGGACGGCATCATCGACGTGGCGGTGAACAGCTGCAGGTAGTCGACGATCGTACGGTCCGGGAAATAGCTGACCCGAGCCTTCTTCTGGCCGGGCTGACAGTCGATTCCGGCGATGTCCAGATAGCCGGCCTGGCTGGCGGCGTTGAATCCCGGGAAGCGGCCGGACTGCGCCGCCCAGGCCAGCACCATGTCGTCACAGGTGATCGGCTTGCCGTCGGAGTACACCGCGTTGTCGGCGATCTGGTAATCCAGCACCAGCGGCTCCCGACCGACCACGGACACCGTGCCGAAGTCGTGGTCGGCGAGCACCTGACCGTCCGGGCCGTGGAAGGTGAAGCCCGTCAGCACCCGGGCGAAGGCCTGCGGGCCGCCGGAGGCCGCCCCGGCCACCGTGTTGGTGTTGTAGGTGATCAGCGTGCCGTCGACGGCGTAGTTGATCTGATCGGCGGCGCCGCCAGCGCAGGACACCAGCGCGCCGGTCACGACGACGACGCAGGCCGCCGCCAGCGCCCCGGCCAGGCGCCGGTGCCTGAAAGCCATGCCGCCCTACCGCCTGCGGGTGGAGTGCTTGCCCGTTGGTTTGCCGGTGCGTGACGGCCGCACCGGCCGCGCGCCCGGCGCCGGTTTGGCGCCCACCGCCGGGGTCCCGCCGACGGCCGCCTCGGCGGGCACGGACTTCGCCGCGTCATCGAGTTCTGTCTTGCCGGCGACCGGCGCGCCGGCCTCGGCCTTGGCCTTGGCCTTGGCAGCGGACGGCTTGCGCCGGTTGGCCACCCGCCGGTTGTGCGAGCGCACCAGGTCGGTGCGCTCGCGCAGCGTCACCAGCAGCGGGGTGGCGAAGAAGATCGACGAGTAGGTGCCGACCATGATGCCGACGAACTGCACCAGCGCAAGGTCCTTGAGAGTGCCGACGCCGAGCAGCCAGACCGCCACGACGATCAGCGCCAGGATCGGCAGCACCGAGATCAGGCTGGTGTTGATCGAACGCATGAAGGTCTGGTTGACCGCGAGATTGGCCTGTTCGGCGAAGGTGCGCCGGGTGGTGTGCTCGAAGCCGTGGGTGTTCTCCTCGACCTTGTCGAACACGATGACGGTGTCGTACAGCGAGAAGCCGAGGATCGTCAGCAGGCCGATCACGGTCGCCGGCGTCACCTCGAAGCCCACGATCGAGTACACGCCCGCGGTGACGACCAGATCGAACACCAGCGTCGTCAGCGCCGATATGGCCATGTACTTCTCGTAGCGGATGGTGATGTAGATGGCGGCCAGCACCAGGAACACCACCAGCGCCACCAGCGCCTTCTTGGTGATCTGGTCACCCCAGGTCTCCGACACCGCCGAGTCGCTGATGGCCGTCTCGCTGGGCTGACCGTCGGCACCCCTGGGCTTGAACGCCTCGTACAGCGCCGTGCGCAGCTGCGCGGTCTGCTGGTTGGTCAGGGTCTCCGAACGGATCTGGATGGTCGCCGCCGAGCCGTTGCCGACCTGCACCACCGTTTCGGGACCCTTGCCCAACGTCTTGCTGAAAACATCCTCGACCTGCTGGGTGGTGGCGATCCCGGACGCACCGGCCACCGGCATCGAGACCTTGGTGCCGCCCTCGAAGTCGATGCCGAAGGTGAAGCCCCGCAACAGGATGCTGACCACCGCGATGGCCACGATCAGGCCGCTGATCGCGTACCACATCTTGCGCCTGCCGATGACCTCGAAGGCCCCGGTGCCGGTGTAGAGGCGGACGAAGAAATTGTGATGCGGCAGTTCGGTGTCGACGGGCTCGACCGCAGTGGACTCGGGCTCGGTCACCTCGGTCACAGTGTCGGTGTCTTTGTTCGTACCGGCGTTCGTGTCGGCCATCGGTTACCCCCGTCCCGTCGATGCCGTCGACACCCGATTGGATCCCCGGTCGCTGCGCTCCTGCCCGCCGCCGGCGGCCCGCCGCTCGCGGGCGATCTGCTGGACCGCCCCGAGACCGTTGAAGGCCGGTTTCGCCATCGTCGGTGACTTGGAGGCCAGGTAGATCAGCGGCCAGGTCACCAGGAACACCACGACCACGTCCAGGATCGTGGTCAGGCCCAGGGTGAACGCGAAGCCCTTGACCTGGCCGACGGCCAGGAAGTACAGCACCGCGGCGGCCAGGAAGGTGACCGCGTTACCGGACAGGATGGTCTTGCGCGCCCGCGCCCAACCGCGTGGCACCGCGGAACGGAACGAACGCCCCTCCCGGATCTCGTCCTTGATGCGTTCGAAGAACACCACGAACGAGTCCGCCGTCGTACCGATACCGATGATCAGACCCGCGATGCCGGCCAGGTCCAGCGTGTAGTTGATGTATCTGCCGAGCAGCACCAGGATGCCGAACACCATCGCACCGGAGGCCACTAGTGAGAGCGCGGTGAGCACGCCGAGCAACCGGTAGTACAGCAGCGAGTACAGCAACACCAGCGCCAGCCCGATCGCGCCCGCGATCAAACCGGCCCGCAATGATGTCAATCCCAGTGTGGCCGAGACGGTTTCGGCCTCCGAGGACTCGAACGACAGCGGCAGTGAGCCGTACTTGAGCACGTTGGCAAGTTGCTTGGCGGTCTCGGCGGTGAACGGCGGGTTGCCGCCGCTGATCTGGGTGCGCCCGCCGGGAATCGCCTCCCGGATCTGCGGGGCGCTGACCACCTGGGAGTCCAGCGTGAACGCGGTCTGGGTGCCGATGTTGGCGGCGGTGAAGTCGGCCCAGGTGGTGGCGGCCTGGTCCTTGAACTCGACGTCGACGACGTAGGCCGCGTTCTGCTGGTCGAAGCCCGAGGAGGCGTTCTTGATCTGGTCGCCGCTGAT
>JAGQTU010000012.1 GCA_020438865.1 Mycobacterium sp. | reverse complement strand
CCCACGAACGCGGCGAGACCCCGGAAGCGAATCGGTCCGCCCGGTAGGCCACCAGGTCGGACTCCGAGACATCTAGCACCCCAACGCCTCTCGTCTCTAGGAAGCGGCCGAATTCGAGCGCGTCGCGGGCGTAGGAGACAACAGAGTTCCGACGTAGATTTTGCGAGTACAGCCCCAGGAATGTGCACCAAGGTTCCACCGGGCGCATCGAATTGTCCACCAATACCGGAGTCCCGTCGGGCACTCGTGGCGTCGAGATGGCGTCGGAGCCGACCGCCTTCAACCTGTCCGGCCGCGACACCAGCGACCAGTCAGCGAAGTACAAATCCACCGGAAGCGTCCCCCTCAACGGCCCTTCTGTAGTCAGGGTTGCGGGCACTGTAACGGGGTGGCGCATGGATCCGAGTGAGACACGCCCAAATACAGCGCATAACGGCTTGCGGATGTGGAAACTTCCTCGTAGTGGCATACCGGGAGTTACGTGCTCTCGAGCTGGACGTACTAAAGCGCCGTCGAGACCTCGACATGGAGGCGATCGCCGCCGGTAAGAAGGTCGAGCGTGCCCAACTTTCGCTGGACGTCACGGCGAACATCAAAGTCACACTCGACCACTTCTTCGGCATCGAGATCGAGGAGTGGCCAGCGCGTATCGCAGAGACCGCGATGCTGCTGGTGGACCACCTCGCTAACCAGCAGATGGCCGAGGAGTTCGGCGTCGCGCCTGACCGCCTGCCGATCAGGATTGCACCGGAGATCAGACACGCGAACTCGCTTGAAATTGAATGGAGTGCCGTTTGCGCCGCCGATTCGGGACTACTTGTGATTGGCAACCCGCCCTATCTAGGGCCACGCCTGCAATCTGCTCGGCAGAAGGCCAATCAAAAGTCCATCTGGGGTGACGTCTCCGGATCGGGCACACTCGACTACGTAACTAACTGGTTTCTGAAGGCTGCGCGCTTCATCAGTGGAACTGAAGCGCGGGTCGCATTCGTCTCGACCAATTCAATTACTCAGGGCGGTCAGCCAGCCATTATTTGGAGCCAGCTTCACAAACTAGGTATGCGCATTGACTTTGCACATCGCACGTTCGTGTGGGGTAACGATATTCGTGACTCCGCGGCTGTCCACTGCGTGATTATTGGTTTCAGCTATGGGGGTAGCCGGGGTCCGAGAATCATTTGGACAGAAGATTACTTGGGATCTGAGCCTGTGCGTGCGGGCAATATCAATCCGTTTCTCCTGGACGCCCCCGATATGTATGTGTGGAGTATCAGTAAGCCGATCGTGGCCGGCGTTCCACCGATGTCGGTAGGTAATGAGCCGCGAGACGGCGGTCACCTATCGAAGATTTCTGCGGAGGACGCAGAGCTGATCCGACGGGCGGATCCCTTAGCAGCGAAGTATCTCCGTCGTCTCGTTGGAGCTCGGGAGCACCTCAATTCGCAGTGGCGTTACTGCCTCTGGTTGCTGGATGCATCCCCGTCCGACATCGAATCGTCACCGGTACTGCGTGAGCGGGTCGCATTGGTTGCCGCTGAACGGAACGGTGCGAAAGGCGCGAAAGGACGAGCGGCCGACCGGCCGTGGCGATTCGGTGCGATCTTCCAACCCGCCGACGACTTCTTGCTTGTGCCCAGTGTCTCGTCAAAGGATCGCATGTATATCCCTGTCGCGATGTACGGCAGAGATGTCATTGTGAACAACTCCGTATTCTTTGTTAGCCCGGCCGATCTCGTAACCTTCGCATTTCTGCAGAGCAAGCTCTTCACGAACTGGGTGAGTGTTGTCTCAAGTCGGATGAAGTCGGATTTCCAAATTTCCGTAGGATCGGTCTACAACACCTTCCCCTTCCTCGCTGTAGACGCTACACAGCGTGAATTACTCACTGACAAGGCGACCGCCATCCTGACGGAGCGCGAGAAACACCCCAGCTTGTCTCTGGCGCAGATGTACGACCCCGACGCAATGCCGCGGAGGTTGCGAGAACTGCACGCTGAATTGGATATCGCCCTGCTACGGATGTATGGGCTCACCCCAGAGGTAAACGACTACGAAATCTCTGCCGCGCTATTCGAGAGATACGCAGCGCTGGTAAGTGACTCGACGAGCACTAGGTACGACGCGGGGTTCGACTCGGCGGAAGCAGTAGACCAGCGGAAGTCACCGCGGCGATGAGCGCGTCTACCCCCGTAATTACGCTGCATTTGACGGGGGAGGAACACCGGGATGGCGCACGTCAATCCACCGAAAGTTCTTGATGTACGGGGAACGCCTGGTGACGCGTAAGGAAGAACTGCGCATGCAGGTGGACTACCCGTCGGACCCGCACACCCGCCTCAAGCACGCCTTCTACCGCCGGTACATCGCGTGCTGGATGGGTAAGGTTCTGCAGGGCAGGTGGGCGAAGCCGGGGACGATCATCGACGGATTCGCCGGTTCCGGGATGTACTCCGATGGCCTCGACGGCAGCGCGATCATGATCGCGAAGTTGTTCCGCGACCACCTCTGCCGCCCGAACTTCCAGCCGCTCACCTACGTAACGAACGACCTCGACCCGCGCCGCTGCGACGCGCTGGACAGGCGCATGAAAGCTCTTCCGGCAGACGACCGAATCCATCACATACCGGTCGGCCCGAAGAAGTTCGAGGACATCGTCGCCGAGGTGCGAAAGCAACACGCGCCGCCGGGAACACAGACAATGTGGATCATCGACCCGTACGGACTCAAGCAGATCCCTTGGTCCACCGTCTCGGAGATCGTGAAGGTCCCCAAAAACGACGCGGTGATCACGTTCATGGCCGACGAAGCTCACCGATACCGCACTAATCCGGCGATGGTCTCTGTGATGAACGGCCTCTACGGCGACCGCTCCTGGCAGAGCATTCCCGACGGTCTCAGCACAGCGCAGTCCAAGGCCGCGCTCGTCAAGCTTTACTGCGACAAGCTAGAAGCGCTCGGGTGCCACACCTCATCGTTCGACGTCGACGTCGCACGCCGGTACACCCGGTACTCGCTGATCTTCGCAACGCACCATCAGGCAGGGCTCGAATGCTGGAACTCCGCTAAATGGTCTGCGGACCCCACCAGCGGCCGCGGGGCCAGCGCCGTCACAGCGTTTCAGCCGAGTTTGCTCGAACCCGACATTCAGCCCCTGATCGATGACTTCCGGAAGCGTGTCGGTATTCACGATTTCGCCGAGCTGGTCAACCAAGCGCAGATCCTCGGTCACACGGAACCACATGTTCGCACCACGCTCGACGAGCTGTTTCGCGAGGGGGTCGTGGTCCGGTTGTCTCCATCCACCGCGCCGAAGAATGCACCCTGGCCGGCTACGAGCCGCATCCGAATATTCGAGGCGGCACCGGACGATGAAGGGGACGACAGCGAGGCTTAGGCTGTTGCCGCACAGGGCATTTCGTCCCACAGCTGCCCGTCGAGCTCACGGCCGGCGGCCTTCGGGGTGCGACCGCCCCACTGCTTGAAGAAGAAGGGCACCTCGGCCTCGGTGCACGCATCGCGGATGCCGCGGGCCCAGGACAGCTGCATCGGCCGGTACCGCGGCCCGCTCTCGCCACCGGCGATCACCCAACCGATGCCAGTCAGGTCAATCCCGTCGAGCGGCCCGAGCAGCGGTTCACACGACAGGAACCGGACGGCGGCTGGCACCTCGCGGAGATGGTCGACTCGACTGAGGACATCCGAGCTCTCCACCGAAACTCCCATCCAGAGGTTGTCCGGCCAGTCCAGCTTGTCGGCCACGCGCCGGAGCCGCAGACTCCGCTTCGTCAGTACCTGGTAGGTGTGCTGCGGGGTGTCACGGCAGACGTCGAACACGTCGCGGATGAAGTCGAGTGGCACCTTCACGTGGAACAGGTCGCTCATCGAGTTCACGAACACCACGCGGGAGTTACGCCAGCGCCGCGGCTCGTCGAGGGCTTGCGGGTGGATTGTGACGCCGAAGCCGGGACCTGAGGTGCGAGGGTCGCCATCCTGCTGGTACTTCGCCGAGCCCATCGCCTTCAGGCGTTTCGCCAGAGTCATCGCGTAGCAGTGGTCGCAGCCTGCGGACACGCGGTCGCAGCCGGTGACGGGGTTCCAGGTCGCCTCGGTCCACTCGATCGCTGACCGGTCCGCCATCGCACACTCCCCTCAGCTAAGGCTTCTTGCTGTTGCGGTCACTCTATGGTCAGGTACCGACGACGTCGCACAGAGCCATTGTTGCCGGTGTGTCGGGAGTGGCTCGCGCGCGCGTGTCGGCACTGTATTCGGTGGGGTTCGAACCAAAAGGTGTGACGGGCACGTCCGTGTCTCAATCATTCCTCGGGGTACCGGGACGCGAGCTCCTTGGCCCATGTCCAGGCATAGCTCTTGTTTCTGCGGAATCGAACCTTGTTGGCTACTTTCGGCATCCGCGTGATTAACTCCGCGGCTTCAAGATCCCTGATCGGGTCTTGAATGCTGCTCAGATTCTCGAATCCCAGTTCGTCAGCCAGTTTCGAGAGTGCGAATTCCCTCCCTCCGCGGGCAATTCCCACCATCACCGACAGGCGATGCGCCTGGCCGAACAGCACGCGCGACAGCTCACGCAATTCATTGCTTTCAGCCAGAGACACGACTAAATCCTAACTGCAACAAGTGTTACGCGTTACGCGTAACGCGTTGTATCCTGGACGCGTGGACCGGCCGCTTCTGACTCCCAATGCGGTCGTACTGGTTGCGATCGACGCTCTGGGACGGCACGCGGAACAGATCGGTGCTGAACTAGGTCGCGATTCTTGGATTCGTCAAGCACTCATCGAGGAAGCGCTGCAGGCGCTTCCGTGCGGCCTTGCGCAACGGGCATTACGGCGGTTGAGGACTGGCAGGCGAAGGGTAAGCGAAACGGCCGCCGACGCAGTCTTCTACGACTTGACATTGAATGGTTGGCTCATCCCACGGGGCGTGCACTCAGAAGCAACGTGGGAAATCGACACCGGTCGGCAGGATGAGATCGATGGACTGTGGGCGGCACTCACCGATTTAGAGCGACGCGCAGTAGAGCGAGCAGCTCAGCGGACGATGGCACTATCTGTCGCCTGGTCGAACAAGCTGCGGGCGCGGGATGAATCTAGAACATCCACGTCGAGGTCGTCCAAGCCGTAACGGCGCCATCCATTGCCGCGGTTCATCTGCGTCGATAGACGGAATCCGCCCTTGCGCAGCCGAACGGCCTCAACTCGGACGCGGCGGTCTCGATGGTGGCGGAACGGCGCCTCCCATCGAAGCGAGTCGGTCTCCGCCCAGTCGATGACACGGGCCCTTGATAGGGCGTTGTCCATCTCGCTCGCAGTCTGAAAGCGTTGGCCCGGAACAGAATGCACGGACTTGGTCAGGGCACGACGCAAGGATCGCGATGCCCAGATGGGGTGGCTGCGCTCGGCCATTGACAGCGGAGAAACGCCTCGCAGCAGTCGGCGCACTACGTGTGTCTTAGGGTACGCGTCATAGTCGAATCCGCCTTTGAGCAACTCCAGCAGCACGAGTCCCATCGGGTACAAGTCGCTCGCTCGGGTGAGAACGCCAGTTCCGACCAGTTCGGGTGGGCTGTACAGCGTGGGGATGTCCAGCGCCGGGGTGCGCCCGTCCTCGCCGATGCGGCCGGCGCAACCCAAGTCTCCTACCCTGGCGAGGAATTCGTCACCGGTCAGCAGAATGTTGGGGCTCTTGATGTCACGGTGCAGGATGCCGTGCACCTCATGGAGGTGTCCCAACCCACGTAATGCAGCCTGCACGATGCGTACGGCTTCTGTAGGGACGAATCGCTCGCCGCGGAGGAATGCGTCGGTCAGGCTACCCCGTTCGTAGTACGGGGTGACGATCTCAATCACCCGCATCGGTTTCGGAAAGCCGTCAACAACCGGTGCAGCCAGGATCGGCACCACGTGGTCGTGTCGAATCTGTCGCAGGATTGCTGGCTCCGGCAGCACGTCATCGAGATTCGAGAGGTCGACCCGCTTTCCGACCTGCTCGCACTGCAGATTCTCATCCCACCAGACGCGCACCGGGTTGGAGCCCTCGGGCAGCGTCTGCAGGCACTCGAAGGCCAGGCGGAGTGGACGGGAGCGCTCGAGGCCGGGGATCCTGGGTTCACTCGGCATCTGAGCAGGCACCGTCACGTCGTGCCCCCGACCAATGTGTAGGCAGCGGCGTACGCCTCGGCTAATCCTGTCGTCCAGAACGTCGGTCGTTGCGCGAAACCCAGTACAGCGAAGTCGAATGTATCGAGCGACTTCGGTAAGCAGCTGATCGCCGTTCCAATCGTCTCCGTAGTTAGGGTTTCGTAGGCGACGTTGAGTTCGGCGGCCGCGAACATGACCGCGCATATAGCTGTGACGCGGGCGTAGACCTGGTTGTACTGCAGATTCCTGAAAGCGCGCGTCTGGACGAGCCCCACCGCGTCTACCCGGGCGGCCTCGAGCTCCTGCTTCACGCGCTTGGCGAGGTCGCGGAGACTCTGCGCTTCGGGCAAGTCGGCAGGTGTCAGCTTTGGGCTCGTAACGGGCACTGGGGTCGCTGGTCCTTCATCGCGGCGTTCCACGACGGCCAGCAACAGCGTCCCTGCCTCGACGTTGAACCCCGCAGCCCGCATAGGTCTATTGTCCATGCCGTCAACCGCGCCGTGTTCCGACGGGCTAACGACGCCATGCTTCGTGTTCGGGACGGCTATGCCGGATGGCCAACCCGATTCCGATCTCACCAACATTCCGCAGGAGCTGCAGTGCGGCGCTCACCGCGGGAGATCGTTGTAGTGCTGCTGGCATTCCGGACATACAGGCATGTCCGTGTGGTCTCGGCACGGCACGAAGTAGACACCGCAAAGTGCACGTACGGCCGAGCCCTCGATGGTGCTGCCGGCAATGTGCTTGCGGTGGGTGTAGTGGCAGTGTTGACCCGGTTCGGATTCAACGAGTTCGTGCCGTTCAACATAGGTCTCCAACTCAGCGAGCCTGGCTGTCCAACTCCCCGGTTCAGCGATGTTGGAGTAGGTGTCTCCGTATCGGTCCCAACCTTCCTGGGGCGGATTCAACGCCGCGAGGACGCGGACCGTGAGCTGCCATAAAAGGTGTTGTCCGGCGTACTGGGCGACGGGATCGATCTCGACCACGATGTCGTCGGATTCGTAGTCCGGTTCACGGACCGGGTTGACCGTCACCGTCAAGGTGGCCAGGGGTACCTTTCCGGGTAGTGGGTGGTCGATGGTGAAGCGGTCGGTTCCGCCTGCGTGAACCCTGCGCAGTGCCTCTAACACCCGGACTTGCACCGTCAGCTCCCACTCTGTGATGAGTCGAGCTGCCGTCTCTCGCTTGAGGAGTCGTCGATCCGGTTCGGTGGGCAACCATCGCTGCGGTGCGTTGCCTGCGTTGTCGGCCGCGACGCGCATGTAGAAGTCGTCATGATCCTCGTGACCGCCCTTGGCCAAGCCCGCGACGACCAGCCAATGCACGCCCGTTTCCGGATCGACCCACACGCCACCTCGCCACTGCGCAACCTTGACCTCCATGAGTCGCAGCTGCGTGCTGCTGGCGATCGGCCCGACCGGGTTGTCGTCGGCGGCAACCATGCCGAAGGTTTCCGTCGCCTTGGCGATGATCGGGTGCGGTAGTTCGCTCAGGGGGTGAAGCGCGTCGTAATCACCGGCGTCCAACATCCGGCGCGGATACGGTGACGACCAGCCGTCGCGAAGGTCTTCGACCAGCAGGCGGATGGTTGGTCGGGTGCGTCGGCTGTGCATGCACAGCATGATGCCCGACGCACCCGACCGTCCATCGATTCACAACAGGTCGGCGACCTCGTCGATGGCTCCATCGCGCGTCTTCGGCTGGGAGGCGAATCGCTGCGCAAGTTCGCGGCGGTCACGCTCGCGACGGGACTCGAATTCGAGTAGATCGTGCACGCGAATGCGGCGGTCACGTCCAACGCGATCGAACGGGATCTCACCGCGATCAAGCAGCTTGTAGAAGTGAGTCCGGCTCATCCCCAGACGCTTCGCGGCTTCATTCGGGGTGAGTGTCTCGCTCTGGTCGATGACAGCGAGCTTGGCGCCCTCACGCACGCAACGTGTGACGTGAAGCAGGACGGCGCGCAGCTCGACGCCAGCGGTCTGGGCGTAAGCGTCCAGAGCGGTGAGCTGCTCTGCCGGAATGTTCGAGGTTTCGATGGTCTCCATGCCAACCGTCCACAGATGTCATAAAAGTTCTAGATGTCACAGATGACAGTACTCGGCGGTGGCGACACGGTCAATCCCGATGTCGTCGAGGTAACACTGATTGTGGATAACCGGGCCAATCATGCGGCCGCCAGTCCGCAGTCAGTCCGCAGCACATCCGCATGCCGTCCGTGACACCCAACCCAACCAACAACTGCTGACCTGCAGTTTCTCACGCTGTCCAACGACGCCAACTCAATCAAACTCCCTGGTGTCGTGGTTCGGGACGAAGAGGTCGTGGGTTCGAATCCCGCCACCCCGACAGTGAGAGCAACGCCCCGGTCAGCAGATATGCCGTCGGGGTGTTGCCTTTCAGAAGGCGGCAGGAGCGGATTCAGCGAAGTCGTCGATCGCGCGGCCGCTGTCCTTTGATACCGTTCAGGGCGCGTGGTCTGCGGTACTCCTTCAGCCTAGGCCCACGTGCCCTTTCGACGGTGCGCCGTGGCCCGAAGCTCGAAGATCAGCTTGGTGATGGATGGTCTCAAAAAGAGCCGAGCAGATGTGTTGTAGTTACGAGCCCAGTCGAAAGCGAGTTGGAAGTCGCGCTGGCTCCCCTGATACGCATCGAGAATTCGGTCCAATGCGACGGTGTCGACTGGCTCGTCTTGGGCTGCCGCACTCAGGATCTCGTACGTCTTGGAAATCCAGTTCGCGCCGAAGCGATCGGCGACGGGTCCGCTGTGCTTTTTGTGCCGCAGGGCCGACGTCAGAAACTCGTCAATCGCCCCGCCGTTGGCGGTACTGAGCCTGATGCTGAGGGCCGCCGAGACTCGCTCAACTTCACCACGCCAATCAGCCATCAGGTTGCGGTATTCCACGAATACCCTTGGCACACTACGGCTGTTTCGTTCGGACAACAGGTTGGACTTGAGCCATAAGGCGCTGGCGAATGCGGGGTTGGCCCTGATGTGGTCCTCCATCGATGCCGAGACTTCGTCCGGATTTCGAACCGCGATCACGGTTGCTACCCTGAACCCAGACTGGACAGCAGCGTCGAACCACAATTCTGCCGAGGGAACGATCTGAACATCCTTGATTACCACCAGAGGGGCGGCAGGCAACGTAGCGAGATAGGCCTTGACATCGGCTGTATCCGCATCATGCTTCGCCTTGTCGAGCTCATCACCATTCGGGATTGAGAGATCCCACCAGCCACTTCCGCGTTCTCGAAGGATGCGAAGGTTGAGATAGATGGATTCGCGCGGCTCCCAATATCCGCGCTCGTTTCCCTTGTTCGCGCCCAACATTCCAGCTGGTAGAGCCGCGCCGCAGAGCGAGAGAACCCGTGTTAAGGCCGATGTTCCGGAGCGGGCCATGGCCAATACGAACAGGATAGTTGGGCGGTTATCCGTCCCCTCGCTGGTCTCAGCCAATTGCCTTCCTTCTAGCTCACAAGCCTGGACTGCGATACGCCTCATGATTTATCGGACCTTCCATGAGCCATAGGGCTATCGTTTTGCCGATTGATTCCCCACGACCAGAACGGATTTCATTTCGAGCTTAATGACGCATCGTGCCACGATCCGCCTGTGCCCGCCGCATGACGGCGACCTCGGCGACGACGAAGATCACCAGCGCGACGATCACCGCGGTGATGATGTTCAGGTAACGTCCACCGAAGCCTTCGGTGGCGGAGGTCTGCCGGAGCAGGATCCCGAGGTAGGCCCAGACCAGCACCAGCCCGTAGGCGACATCGCGGTTGCGCAGCATGGTCGCCGTGCCGATCACCATCCCGACCATGACGATGACGGTCGCCCAGACCGACTCGGACAGGCCGAAGCCGTTCCAGTGCAGGCTGACCAGCAGCACGGTGATGTTGGCGATGGTCGCCACGGTGGTCCAGCCGAAGTAGACGCTGAACGGCACCCCCACCAGCCATCGCTCCCGCCCGGTCAACCCGGCAGCCCGCAGCGTGTTCGTGATGAGGATCAGGCAGACCAGGATCACGATGATGAGCACCGCGGACAGCGGGATGATGTCGTAGTGCCAGGCGAACACCCAGGCGGTGTTCGCCAGCGACGAGATCGAGAACAGCACGCCGACCCGGTTCAGCAGGGCATCGCGATCGCTGGACTGGCCACTCCGGAACAGACCCAACTGATAGAGCACGTGCAGCCCGAGCAAGAGGTAGATCACGCCCCAGATCGAGAACGTCAGGCCGGCCGGGGTGAACAGGCTCGGGTAGGCGTCGGACACGTCACCGGTGCTGCGGCCGTTGAGCGGCAACGCATTCGCAAGATAGTTCACCGCGATCATCGCGACATAGGTCAAAGCCACCAAGACCTTGATCGGCCCGCGCGCCGTTGTTGCGGCCATACCCGCTCCCCTCGCCATCTGTGTTCAGCCACCAGTTCAGCACCGCGGCTTGCCATTGCGCCTCCCAATGGGCAGCTTGCGAGCCCGCGTCAGAAACTCGTCACACCTCAGTTCAGGTAGTCGAAGGTGTTCGCCATGCCCGCTTCGGCGTGATACGTGTTGTGGCAGTGCAGCGGCCAGTAACCGGGATTGTCGGCGGCGATGGCGATCTTGACCGATTGCCCGGGGAGCACGATGACGGTGTCCTTGCGGGCGCCCAACTCCCCCTTGTCGTTCAGCATCTGGAAGGTGTGCCCGTGCAGATGCATCGGGTGCCACATCCGGGTCTTGTTGGTGAACGTCATGGTGGCCTGCTGGCCCTGCTTGACGTTGAAGGGCTTGTTGTCCGGGTAGAAGCCGTTGACCCCCCACTGGTAGCCGGTCGGGGCGGCCGTCAGTTCGGCCGTGTAGTCAGTGTCGGCCTCGGTGAACTTCAGCCGGGCTTCGGGCGGCGCGGTGAACATGTCGACGGTGCCGATCCGCCCGTTGAGTTCGGCGGGCCGGAATCCAGGTTCGGGCATGGCGCCGGCCCCGGTGGACAGCAGGGCCCGCGCCAGGGCGTTCTTGCCCTCGGCGAGCGACACCAACGGGAACACCCCCTCGCCCGCGGTGACGATGACGTCGTAACGCTCGCCCATACCGAGTAGCAGCGCATCGACCTCGGTGGGCACCACCGGGAAGCCGTCGGTGTGGGTGACGGTCATCTTGTGACCGGCCAGCGCAACGCGGAAGGCCGTGTCGGCGCCGGCGTTGATGAACCGGATCCTGATCCGCTGACCGGGCTTGGCGGCGAAACTGGTCGGCGCATCGGGAATCCGGCCGTTGATGATGTAGTACGGGTAGATCACGTCGCCCGGGTCGCCGCCGAGCAGCTTGCTCTGGCCGCCACCGCCCATCGCCCCCATGCCGCCCTTCTTGAGGTCCTGGAGGATCGTCTGCGGGGAGCGTCCGACGCCGTCGGTCCAGTCGTCCATCATCACGATCCACTCGGCGTCATAGTCGGCCGGTGCCTTCGGGTCGTCGATGATCAGCGGCAGATACAGCCCGGTGTCGGCCTCCACGCCGGTGTGCGGATGCGCCCAGTAGGTGCCCGCATCCGGCACTGAGAACTTGTAGGTGAACTCCGCGCCGGCCGGAATGTTCGGGGTGGCCGGCATGGCGCCGTCCATGTTGTTCTGCCCGGCGATGCCGTGCCAGTGCGTCGAGGTGGGTCTGTCGAGTTTGTTGGTGACCGCCACCTGGAGTTCGTCACCGACGTTCGCGCGGATCACCGGAGCGGGAATGGTGTTCGCGTAGCCGAGGGTGTTGACCACCCGACCGCCCAGGTCCGCGGTGACCGGTCCGGGAGTCAGCACCGCGGTGACCGTCTTGCCGGTGTGCGGGCGCGCCGACTCGGCGGCCTGGATCGCCGCGTCCAGGCTGGAGGGCACACCCGTTGGCTGAGTCTGCAGCGGTTCCGCCGTGGTGGCGGTGCGACCACACGCGGTGAGCGCGGCACCCGCGGCGATCGTGGTGGTGGCGATGAACGTACGCCTGCTGAGTCGCCGCTGACCAAGATTGGAGTCCACCGTCACGTCCGTTCCCTCATCACCGCGAATTCGGCGTCGCGGTCCCCTCGGGATTTCGTACACCCTCCGCGCCCAAAGCAGCTTGAAATCGCCATAATGGCGAGGTCGGTAACTTCACGGGTCCGGCACCGCCGCGGTCGCGGCACTACCGTCAGACACATGACCGAATTGCGGTACGAACGCTGGTTCCTACCTTTGTCGGTGCCGCTGGGCCTCGGGCCGGGCAACAGTTCGGCGACCGTCGACGGCAACACGCTCCATGTCGCGATGGGCTGGGGCTTCTCCGCGGACATTCCGCTTGCATCCATCAGGACCGCCGAACCGAACACGGACCGGGTCCTCGGCTGGGGTGTGCACGGCTGGCGAGGCCGATGGCTGGTGAACGGATCGTCGCAGGGCATCGTGAAACTGACGATCGACCCACCCGTCCGGGCGCGGGTGCTGGGTGTCCCCACGACGTTGCGGACTCTGCTCGTGAGCGTGACCGATCCTGGGGCCTTCATCGCCTCCGTTCGCCGTGGGTGATGTGACACAAGGGGTTTAGCTCACGCGGGGCGCGGGAAAAAGCCCTAGGTGTCATTTGCCCCCATCGCCCTCGAGCCGGCTTTGCCGAGCGCTCGGGGACCGTTGTCGATGGCTGTGCTGGATCTGCTCACCGAGCGCGCTCCGCGCACCCACCTCAACCGCATCGAAGCCTCGATCCACGACTCCGATCCGTACGGGATCGACGTCCAACTGACGCTGTACGTCTGCTACGAGCTGCACTACCGCGGCTTCGCCGGGGTGGACGCCGGCTGGGAGTGGAACCCGGGCCTACTGCACCTGCGCGCCCAACTCGAGGACGCATTCCTGAGCGCCGTGCAGCGGGATGTCGGCGAAATCGAAACGGAAGCAACGGCCGACGCCGAGATGGAGCGGCTGTCGATCGAGCCGATCGACGGTTCGGGGCCCTCGTACTTCCTTCGCTCGCAGGGCACCTGGGAGCAGATGTGCGAGTACTTCGTGCACCGCTCCCTGTACCACCTCAAGGAGGGCGATCCGCACGCCTGGGCCATCCCCCGGTTGACCGGGCAGGCCAAGGCGGCCTTCGTCGCCGTCGAGTTCGACGAGTTCGGCGGGGGCCGCGGGGATCAGGTGCATCAGCAGCTGTTCGTCGACCTCATGGTCGCCGCCGACCTGGACGCGAACTACCTCGGCTACATCGATGCGGTGCCGGCCGAAACCCTTGCCGTAGTGAACCTGATGTCGTTGTTCGGCCTGCACCGCGCCCATCGCGGTGCGGTGATCGGCCACTTCGCGTCCACCGAGATCACCTCCTCGCCCGGCTCACGCCGGTTGGTGGACGCACTCGAGCGGATGGACGCCCCCGAGGCGTGCGTCCGGTTCTATCGCGAGCACGTGGCGGCCGATGCGGTGCACGAGCAGGTGGTGCGAACCGACGTGGTCGGCGATCTGGTGCGCCGCGAGCCCGCACTGGACCGCGATGTGGTGTTCGGCATCCGCGCCCACGAGGTGGTGGAGAGCCGGTTGGCCGATCACCTGATGCGGTGCTGGCGCTCCGGTGAGACGTCGCTACGCCGGCCGCTGGGCTGACTCCTCCTCGCCGCGACACCGGCGGCGGTGACTGGTGTCGCACAGCGGATAGCTCTTGCTGCGCCGGCAGGTGCAGATCGCGACCATGAACCGGTCGGATTCGACCACCGAGCCGTCCGGCATTTCGATCCGCGCCGGCCCCTCGACCATGATCGGACCATTGGCCACGATCCGCACCGCGCGTACCTCGTCGGCACTCATGGCTTCTGGGCCCGGATCACGACGAGTTCCTCCTCGCGACGACCGATCGGCAGTCGGCCGGTGCTCTCCAGCCAGGGCGCACGCGCGTGCATCACCGGACCGAACGGGATCAATTGCCTCATATGCACTTCGGCGCGAAGGCCCCGGTGGTTCAGGCGACGGACCGTCTGGTCGGCGTCGGCGAATTCCGACTGTACGATCAGCATCGTGCCCTCGTCGTCGAGCAACGCCGGCGCCGCATCGCACAGCGGATCGAGCACCAACCTGCCGTCCACACCCGCATTCCACGCCCATGCCGGCCCCGCCGCACCGGGTATCTCCTCGAGATGAGCATCGGGACCCGTTGGCACATAGGGCGGATTGGACACGACGAGGTCATACGGGCCGGCTCCCAGCGCGGGCTCCCAACCGCCAAGCCGGGTTTCGACGGTGACATCGGCCGACGCGGCGTTCGCCCGCGCGCAACGCACCGCGTCCGGGCAGATGTCGAAGGCGGTGACATGCCGGGCGCCCAGGCGGGCGGCGGCGATGGCCACCACCCCGCTTCCGGTACACAGGTCGAGCACAGCCCGCCCGCGCACCGCATTGGCGCGTTGCATGGCCGCGATCAGGAGCAACGAATCATGCTGTGGTGCATAGACACCGGAGCCTGCGGCACCTGGCGCCCGCAGGTCGTCGTACAGGGTTGTCAACATTGGCCTTTCGGGAAGTCTGCGCCGGGGTGCTGCGCAGTCGCCTGGGATAAATGCCCGAATTGCGCTTCGCTAAACCCCGGTGTGTTCCATCTGCTGCGGCGCGACAGGTTTGCCCGGCCGATGTGCCGGGAAGCTTTGTCCCATGAAGGCTTCCGACATCGCCGCCGTGCCGATCCAGGCCGGCGCTGCTCTACGGCACCGCAGGCTGTTCCATCCAACGGGGGTGCTGGCGCACGGCTCGATCGAACGGCTGGCCCCGCCGACCGAGGGGCTACCGGTCGAGTCCGGTGCGATAGTCGGCCGCCTCTCCAAGGCCGTCGGCACCCCGGGTGCGCTGCCGGACGCCGCGGGCCTGGCGTGGCGGATGCCGCCCGCGGCCTTCGCGGCCACCCCGTGGGACGTCCTGCTGGCGACGGCCGGGGTCGGCACCGGCTCCTGGGTGGGCAACCGGGTGTTGCTACGCCCGGTGACCAGGTGGTCCGACGCGGTGTACTCCAGTCTGGTGCCGCTACGGTGCAGTGACGAGTTGTGGTGGGTGCGCGCCCGTACCGCCACCTCCATCGATGCCCGCGGCCTGGCGCTTGACACCATCACCGACGTCATCGGCCGTGGTGGAATCGAATTCACGGTCGAGCAGGCCCGTGGCACCGCGGACTTCGAGCCGCTGGCCCGGCTGAGCCTCACCGAGGTCATCCCCGCCGCCGAGGAGCACCACCACGACGTGTCCTTCGATCCGGTCCGGTACACCGCCGCCGATGTCCAGGTGTGGCCGGACTGGCTCCGGGACCTGCGCTCCATCGCGTACCGCAGCAGCCGTGAGGGCCGCGACGCCGCCTCGGCGTCTCAGTCGGGCGGTTCCTGATCCTGGCCGGTCTGCACGTCGGGTGTCATCTCGTCGATGGAGCTTCCGCCGTCCCGTACCTTGTCGGCAGCGTCGCTTATCGGCGCATCCTGGTGGTCGTCGGTGTAGTCGGCCATATCGTCCTCGTCTGACGTGCGCTCGGTCATGGGCGACGGGGTAGCCCGTCGGCCAGCGTTTCAACCCCACCAGGCTGGGTATCAGCGCGTGACGGAGACAACAATGAAGCGGGGATACGATGGATGCATTGAGCTTTCTGCGCGCTGATCACGAGAGCGTGGTTGGCATGTTCGAGGTGCTCGACGGCGCCCCGAAGGGCACCGGAGCGGTTCGCAGCGGCCTGGATACGATGGTGACCAACCTGGTGATCGCCGAATCGCAGCACGAGGCCATCGAGGAGCAGTGGTTCTGGCCGGCGGTTCGGAGGGTGTTGGACAACGGTGACGAGCTGGCCGACGCCGCCGTCGCCCAGGAACAGGAGGGCAAGAAGCTGCTCCAGCGCCTCGAGGACGGCCGCCCGGGCGAAGTCGAATACCACGACGCCCTTGAGGAGTTCATCAAGGCGGGCCGCGAGCACATCGCCTACGAGCAGGAGGTCGTGTGGCCGCTGTTCGCTGCCGCGGTGAGCTCCGACGAACTCGAACAGCTCGGCGAGAAGCTCGCCGCGGCAAGGAAGGTCGCGCCGACGCGGCCGCATCCCGACACCCCGGCCAACTCGCTGGTACAGAAGACGATGGGCGCCGGCGCGGCGGCCGTGGACCATATCCGCGATGCCGTCAGTGGGCGGTCGGCGGACAATCCACCCGACCCGCAGGTTCGCTGAGCAACGACGAGACCGGCTCTGCGCCAAGCAGAGCCGGCTTCTCGTCGGGCCGAATCAGCTTGTCGCGACGCGCTGTTCATGTGTGAACGGCTTCTCGCTGTCGACATGTGGCGTCCCGCCGGGGCTGCGCTGGTCGCCCTTGTTCTCCCGGATGTCGCTGCCTAACCACTGCTCAGTGGGGTTGGACACGTACTGCCACTCCATCCCGTCCGGCCACGGACCCTGACCCTCGTTCCACGGGCCGCGGACATCACCGTCGCCGTTGGACATTTTGAACGCGACGTTCTGGAACCGGTCGTCACCAGCGAGGTGACCGGGCGGGAAGTTCACCGGTAACTCGTTGATGGCGGCGGTGAACTGTTGGTAGTGCGCCACTTCCCGGGTCATGAGGAACGTGAGGGTGTCCTGGACACCCGGATCGTCGGTAAACTGCTTGAGGTACTCGTAGACGATCTTGGCGCGCGACTCGGCGGCGAGGTTGCTGCGCAGATCGACCGACGGGTCGCCGTTGGCGTTGACGTACGCGCCGCTCCACGGAACGCCCACGGAGTTGCTCACGTCCGGCCCGCCACCGGTGAGAACCAGGTACAGCGGGTTCATCGCCACCTCGTGGATGACCGAATCGCGGCCGTCCGCGCTGGACATCGCCGGCATCCAGTCGCACTTCTCGTTGGCGGCCTTCAGATCATCGTTCAATCCGTCGAGCAGCATGGTGATCATCGAGCCGACCATCTCGAGGTGACTGAGCTCCTCGGTCGCGATGTCCATGAATAGGTCGTACATCTTCGGGTTCTTGCCGCGCAGGACGAATGCCTGGGTGAAGTACTGCATCGCGGCCTTCAATTCGCCATTCGCGCCGCCGAACTGCTCCTGCAGCAACTTGGCGAAGCGCGGGTCGGGCTCGTTGACCCGTACCTCGAATTGAAGGTCCTTGTTGTGAACGAACATCTAGCCCCCTACTGATTTCGGCTGTGTGGGATTCGGCCCGCATACCCTGAGCCGCCATCCCCAAACACCCTCCGCGGCAAAGGGAGAACGCTCAGCTCGCAGCGTCGCGCAGCTTGTCCAGCAGCGGGCCGGCGGCTTCCTTCAAGAACGCCTCCTGCCCGTCGTCGCCGACCTGGACCAGCGCGATTTCGGTGAACCCGGCGTCCCGGTACGCGTTCACCGATTCGACGATGGCGTCCAGGTCGGGTCCGCACGGAATGCTCTCGGCCACCGCCTCGGGGGTGACGAACCGGGTGGCGCCGGCGAACCCGGCCGGGGTGGGCAGGTCGGCGTTGACCGCCCAGCCCCCACCGAACCACCGGAACTGCTCATGTGCACGCCGCGTCGTGGTCGGGGTCCCAGCACACCGGGATCTGTCCGATCACCCGGCCGCCGCCGGCCAGGCCGGTGGCCTGCCGGGCGCTATGCCAGCCGTCGACGAGCTTGCCGTCGGGTTCGACCGCGATCATGTGGTCGCCGACGGTGGCGAAGGCGTCGAGCGAACGCTGCCCGGACACGGCGACGCCAATACCCACCGGCACCTCCGGCACATCCCAGATGCGGGCCGAGTCGACCTCGAAGTACTCGCCCTTGTGGTCGACGAGTTCCCCGCTCAGCAGCCGCCGGATGATCACGATCGCCTCGGCCAGCATGTCGTGGCGGCGTTGCACCGACGGCCAGCCCCGGCCCACCACATGCTCGTTGAGGTTCTCACCGCTGCCCACCCCGAGCGTGAAGCGCCCGTCGGCCAGGATCTGCACCGTTGCGGCCTGCTGGGCGACGAGCGCCGGGTGGTAGCGCATCGTCGGGCAGGTCACATACGTGTAGAGGTCCACCCGTTCGGTGGCGTGGGCCACCGCGCCCAGCAGGGTCCAGGCATTGGGTGCGTGGCCTTGTGCGGCGAGCCACGGGGAGAAGTGGTCACTGGACACCTCGAAGTCAAACCCGACCCGCTCGGCCGAAACGGCATACCGCACAAGCTCTTTAGGGCCGCTCTGCTCTGTCATCAACGTGTACCCGAAACGTGTCATCCGCGACGGGTACCCCCATGTCAGCGAGGGAAACGGGGGTTCTACAACCGGTCGCGCACCGCCGCGGACAACCGTGCGCCGTCGGCCTTGCCCGCGGCGATCGCGGTGGCCGCCTTCATCACCAGCCCCATCTGCTTGGCCGATGGACGCTCCCCGATCTCCTCGGCGACCTGAGCGATCGCGGTGTCCACCACGTCGGCCACCTCCGCCTCGGTGAGCGGGGTGGGCAGGTACTCGTCGATGATGCGGGCCTCGGCGTGCTCCTCGGCGGCCAGTTCGCCCCGGCCGTTCTGGGTGTATATCTCGGCCGCTTCACCGCGCTTCTTGGACTCCCTGGCCAGCACCTTGAGCACGTCCTCGTCGGTGAGTTCGCGCGCCGCCTTCCCGGAGACCTCCTCGGTCTGGATCGCCGCCAGCAGCATGCGCAGCGTCGCCGTACGCAACTTGTCCTGGCTTTTCATCGCCTCGGTGAGATCGGATCTGAGCCGGTCTTTGAGCTCCGCCATGGGGCAGACGCTACCGGTCGAAGATCGCAGAACGTTGAGAAATACCCCGCGCGCCGACAGGATGGGCTGATGAGCATCGACGTCGGGGGCGTCGGCCGGTGACCCAACCACCCGCCGGCCCGCAACAACCACCCCCCGGCTGGCCCGGCCAGCCGCCCGCTCCGCCCCGGTACCCGCCACCGGGGTATCCGCCCGCGGGCTATCCCCCGCCCGCCTACCCCCCGCCCGGTTATCCGCCGCCGGGCTACGGCGCGCCCGGCCATGCGTCCCCGGGCTATCCCCCGCCGGGATACCCGCCACCGGGCGGTCCGCCGCCCGGGTATCCTCCCCCCGGCTACGGCGCCCCGATGTCGTGGGCCCCCAAGCCGGGTGTCATCCCGCTGCGTCCGCTGTCGTTGAGCGACATCTTCAACGGGGCGGTCGGTTACATCCGCGCCAACCCGAAGGCGACGCTGGGACTGACCACGATCGTCGTGGTGATCACCGAGGTGCTGGCGCTGCTGCTGCAGACCGGGCCGCTGGCGCTCACCGGGAACCTGAAAGTCCTTCGGGGCGAGGCGGCTTCGACCGCGGCGGTGGTCGGGTCCTCGCTCTCGGCCGCCGCCGGTGCGCTTGCCACCGTGCTCGCAGCGATCCTGCTCTCCGGCATGTTGACCGTGGTGGTGGGCCGCGCCGTGTTCGGCTCCAGCATCACCATCGAGGAGGCCTGGCACAAGGTCCGCGGCCGGCTGCCGGCCCTGGTCGGTTTGACCGCGTTGGAAGTCGTTGCGGCCGTGGTGTTGACGACCGTGGTGGTGCTGATCATCGTCGGTGTCGCGTTGGCGGGCAACGGCGTCGTCGCATTCATCGTCGGCCTGCCACTGGGACTCGGGCTGCTGGTCGGGCTGGCCTACCTGTTCACCGTCCTGACGTTCGCGCCGGTGGCGATAGTGCTCGAACGCAAGCCGGTGATGGCGTCCATCACACGGTCGTTCCAGTTGGTGCGCAACCACTTCTGGCGAATCTTCGGTATCCGGCTGCTGGCCTCCGTCGTCGCCTCCGTGATCGCGGGCGCCGTGTCGGTCCCGTTCACCATCGCCGGCCAGATCATGCTGACGAGTGCGGCCTCGTCCGGGATGCTGCTGTTTGCGGCGGCGCTGGGTGCCGTCGGCCGGGCAGTGAGCCAGATCATCACCGCGCCGTTCACCGCCGGCGTTGCGGTGCTGCTGTACACCGACACCAGGATTCGGGCTGAGGCTTTCGACCTGGTTCTGCAGACCGGCGCCGCCGGTGGACCGGCCGCCACCGAATCCACCGACAATCTGTGGCTCGCACGCTGAGGACCGATCGTCATGCCCGCCATCGACATTGACCGGGAGGCCGCGCGCGAAGCGGCCGAACGTGAGCTGGCCAAGCCGATCTACCCGAAGGCCTCACTCACCGACCGGATCGGCGAATGGATCGACGAGTTCCTCAACCGCCTGGTCGCCAAGGGCTCGACGGTGCCCGGCGGCTGGCTGACCATCACTGTTCTGGTCATCCTGATGCTGGCGGCGCTGATCGTGGGTGTGCGGCTCGCCCGAAACACCATGCGCACGAACCGCTCCGGTGACTACGGGTTGTTCGGCGCCCACGAACTGACCGCAGCCGAGCACCGGGCCACCGCGGAACGGGCTGCCGCCCAGGCCGATTGGGTAGCAGCCATCCGGCACCGCCTGCGGGCAGTGGCCCGACAACTGGAGGAGGCCGGGACGCTCAACCCGGTTCCCGGTCGCACCGCCACCGAACTCGCTCGGGATGCCGGTGGATTGCTGCCCGGGTTCGCCGACGACTTCGCACGCGCGGCAACTACGTTCAACGACGTCACCTACGGCGAACGACCCGGCACCGAGCCGGGCTACCGGATGATCGCCGACCTCGACGACCGGCTGCGCAGCCACTCCTCGGCGGGCGCCGGCGCGGCGCGGGCTGCGGAGCCGGCGCACACCTGGACCCCGATTCGGTGAGCCCCGTCACGCAACGCTGGCGCACCGGGCGCTGGATCGCCCTGGGTGCCGCGGTGATCACGGCGCTCGCACTGGTCAGCACCTACCTGACCGCTCCGCGACCGGGCGGCCGGATGGACCCCGCATCCACCTCCCCCGACGGCGCGCACGCACTGGTCACCCTGCTCCGAGAGCACGGGGTCGACGTGGTGGTCGCCCAGACCGTCGCCGACGCCGAGCGGGCCGCCGGTCCCGACACCCTGCTGCTGGCCGCCGAGATCTACCAGACCCGTACCGGGCAACTCCTGGAGCGGCTATCGGAACTGCCCGGCGACCGGCTGGTGCTGGAACCCACGGCGCGGGCCCGCGAAATGCTGGCCCCCAACATCAGGATCAGCACCGAGGACACCCCCACCGACGATCCCGGTTGCGATTTGCCCGAGGCGAAGCGGGCCGGGGTGGTCGCCCTCGGCCCGACCGACACCTACCGGAAGGTGGGTGACACCGCATTGGCCCGCTGCTACGGCGGCGCGCTGGTGCGCTACGAGTCAGGCGAGCGCACCATCACGGTCGTCGGCAGCGCCGACTTCATGACCAACGGCTCGCTGCTGAAAGAGGGCAACGCCGCGCTGGCGATGAATCTGGCAGGCAACCGGCCGCGGCTCATCTGGTACGCGCCGCAGAAGCCGGAAGGTGAATCCGAGGCCGACGCCGAGATCGGCGACCTGATCCCGGACGCGGTGGTCCCGGTCGTGTGGCAACTCAGCCTGGTCGTGGCGCTCTTGGCGGTGTGGCAGGGCCGGCGACTGGGCCCGCTGGTCGCCGAGCGACTCCCGGTGGTGGTGCGCGCCTCGGAGACGGTCGAGGGCCGCGCCCGGCTGTACCGTTCCCGGCGTGCCCGGGACCGCGCCGCGCAGGCACTGCGGACCGCCACCCTGCAACGGCTTTCGCCTCGGCTGGGCCTGGGTCCGAACGCCGATCCGGCCGCGGTGGTGGCGGCGGTGGGCAGGCGCTACGCCGGTGGCGACCAGGCCGCCCAGTACACCCTGTTCGGTCCGCCGCCGATCACCGACAATGATCTGCTCCACCTCGCACACGCGCTCGACGACATCGAAAGGCAGGTCACCCAGTCGTGACACACTCCGCCGCGCCTGCGTCCGCCACGGCGCAACACGATGCCGCCCGCGCCGCCCTACTGGCCCTGCGTGCCGAGATCGCCAAGGCCGTCGTCGGGCAGGACGCGGTGGTCAGCGGGCTGGTGATCGCCCTGCTGTGCCGCGGGCACGTGCTGCTGGAAGGCGTTCCGGGCGTGGCCAAGACACTCTTGGTGCGTGCCACCGCGGCCGCGCTGCAGCTGGACTTCAAGCGCGTGCAGTTCACCCCGGACCTGATGCCGGGCGATGTGACGGGCTCGTTGGTGTACGACGCCCGCACGGCCGCGTTCGTGTTCCGGGAGGGCCCGGTGTTCACCAACCTGATGTTGGCCGACGAGATCAACCGCACCCCACCCAAGACCCAGGCGGCGCTGCTGGAGGCGATGGAAGAGCGCCAGGTCAGTGTCGACGGTGAGCCGAGGCCGCTGCCGGACCCGTTCATCGTGGCCGCCACCCAGAACCCCATCGAATACGAGGGCACCTACCAGCTCCCCGAGGCGCAGCTGGACCGCTTCCTGCTCAAGCTGAACGTCCCGCTGCCGCCGCGGGACCAGGAGATCGCGATCCTGAGCCGGCACGCGCACGGCTTCGACCCGCGCGACCTGTCGGCGATCCGCCCGGTGGCCGGCGCCGCGGATCTCAGCATCGCCCGCGAGGCCGTGCGGCAGGTTCTGGTCGCCGATGAGGTGCTCGGCTACATCGTCGACATCGTCGGCGCCACAAGGACCTCCCCCTCGCTGCAGCTCGGCGTCTCACCCCGCGGGGCGACGGCACTGCTCGGCACCGCACGGGCGTGGGCCTGGTTGTCCGGCCGCAGCTACGTCACCCCCGATGACGTCAAGGCGATGGCCCGGCCCACCCTGCGGCATCGGGTGGCCCTGCGCCCGGAGGCCGAACTCGAGGGCGCCAGCCCGGACGGGGTGCTGGACGGCATCCTGTCGGTGGTTCCGGTGCCCCGCTAGTGATCCTCACCGGCCGCGCCGGTCTGGTCGCCCTGATCTGCGTTCTGCCGATCGCAGTGTCTCCCTGGCCCGCAACCACGTTCCTGCTGATGCTGGCCACACTGGTCGTTGCCGTAGTCGTCGACGTGCTGCTGGCAGGCAGCCCGCGCACCCTGAGTTTCACCCGATTCGGTGAGACCGCGGCGCGACTGGGCCAGCCGGTCGAGGCGCACCTGCGGGTGCACAACGAGGGCTCCCGGCGGTTACGCGGCATGCTGCGCGACGCGTGGCCGCCCAGCGCCTGCGCCGAGCCACGCAGCCGGCGACTGGTGCTCGGCGCCGGGCAATCCACCACCGTCACGAGCGTGCTGAATCCGCTGCGTCGCGGCGATCAGGAGTCGGCGGTCGTGACCGCCCGCTCGATCGGGCCGCTGGGCCTGGCCGGAAGGCAACGCTCACACCGGGTTCCGGGCCGGATCCGCATCCTGCCGCCGTTCCTGTCTCGCAAGCACCTGCCGTCCCGGCTGGCCAAACTGCGCGAGATCGACGGCCTGCTGCCGGTGCTGATCCGCGGCCACGGAACCGAATTCGACTCACTGCGCGAGTACGTCGACGGCGACGACGTGCGCTCCATCGACTGGCGGGCCACCGCGCGCCGGGGCGACGTGGTTGTGCGCACCTGGCGCCCTGAGCGCGACCGCCGGGTGGTCATTGTGCTCGACACCGGGCGGACGTCGGCCGGCCGGGTCGGGGTGGATCCCACCTCCCGCGACCCCGGCGGCTGGCCCCGGCTGGACTGGTCGATGGACGCCGCGCTGCTGTTGGCGGCCCTGGCCTCGCGAGCCGGTGACCATGTGGATTTCCTTGCCCACGACCGGGTTTCCCGTGCAGCGGTGTTCGGCGCCGCCCGCACCGAGCTGCTGGCGCAGCTGGTGGAGGCGATGGCCCCGCTGGAACCGGCGCTGATCGAATCCGACGCCACCGCGATGGTGGCCGCGGTGCAGCGCCGGGTCCGGCGGCGGGCCCTGGTGGTGCTGCTGACGGATTTGAACGCCTCGGCCCTGGACGAGGGCCTGCTGCCGGTACTGCCGCAGTTGTCCAGCCGGCATCAGGTGATCGTCGCCGCGGTCACCGATCCCCGCGTCGACCAGTTGGCGGTGGGCCGCGCCGACGCCGCGCAGGTCTATGACGCCGCGGCGGCCGAACAGGCGCGCAATGACCGGCGTGCCATCGCATCCCGGCTGCGGCACAGCGGTGTCGAGGTGGTCGACGCGCCGCCCGATGAGCTCGCGCCCGCGCTGGCCGACCGCTATCTGTCGATGAAGGCCACCGGCCGGCTCTGATCGACTCAGCGCGTCGGGACCACGTCCGGCGCGTCTTCGATGTCGCCGGTCTCGCCGGCCCGCATCGCACGGCGCCCGAAATAGACGATGTAGGCCAGGAAACCGGCCTCGGCCGCAAGCCCGATGCCGATCCGCACGAAGGTCGGCAACGGCGACGGGGTGACCATCGCCTCGATCAGTCCCGACACCAGCAGCACGACGACCAGGCCGACCGCGGCCGCGACCACCGCGCGACCCTGTTCGGCCAGAACCTGTCCGCGCGGCCGGTCACCCGGCGCGATCACCGTCCAGCCCAGCCGCATACCGACCGCACCGGCCAGGAACACCGCGGACAGCTCGAGCAGGCCGTGGGGGATCAGCAGGCCGAACAGCACGTCGGCCTTGCCGGCCGAGAACATCAGGCCGCCGATGACGCCGAGATTGGCGGCGTTCTGGAACAGCACCCAGGGGATCGGGATGCCCAGCAGGATCGAGAAGGCGATGCACTGGGCGGCCACCCACGAGTTGTTCACCCAGACCTGCAGTGCGAACGATCCCGCCGGGTTCTCGCTGTAGTACGACGCGAAGTCGTGATTGACCAGGTGCTCTATCTCGGCCGGAGTGCTCAGCGCGGCCTGCACCTCGTGGCTGCCTGCCACCCAGAACCCGATGGCGAACACGACCGCGAAGAACAGCACGGCCGTGGCCAGCCACCAGCGCCAGGCCCGGTAGGCCACCACGGGAAACGACACGGTCCAGAACCGGGCGAACTCGCTCCACAGCGGGGCGTGCGCGCCGGTGACCGCCGACCGGGCCCGCGCCACCAGCGTCGAGAGCCGGCCGACCAGCACCGAATCCGTCGATGCCGACCGCACCATCGACAGATGGGTGGATACCCGCTGGTAGAGCTCGACGAGTTCGTCGATCTCCGCGCCGGACAGCTCGCGGCGGCGCTTGACCAGCTCGTCCAGCCGCTTCCAGGTGTCGCGGTGCGCCACGACGAAGGCGTCGACATCCACCAGGCGATCCTAGTTGGCTCATGGCCGGACCCCGGCGCGTCGTCGCGGGTAGCGTGGGTCGTTATGGTTGCGGCGCCCGAGACGGTGGTGACCGGGGACGCGGTGGTCCTCGATGTGCAGATCGCCCAGCTTCCGGTGCGCGCCGTCGGGGCGTTGATCGACATCGTCGTCGTGGTGCTCGGCTACATCGTGGGTGTGATGTTGTGGGCGGCCGCGGTGACGCAGTTCGACGATGCGCTGAGCGCGGCCACGTTGATCATCTTCACGGTGCTGACGCTGGTGGGTTATCCGATCGCGATCGAGACCGCCACCCGGGGACGCTCGCTCGGCAAGATGGTGATGGGCCTTCGGGTGGTGTCCGACGACGGCGGCCCGGAACGATTCCGCCAGGCCCTGTTTCGTGCCCTTGCCGGTTTCGTCGAGATCTGGATGTTCTTCGGCGGCCCGGCGGTCATCTGTAGTTTGCTGTCGGCCAAGGGAAAACGGATCGGTGACGTCTTCGCCGGCACGGTGGTGATCAGCGAGCGCGGGCCCAAGCTGCCGCCCCCACCGGTTATGCCACCGGCGCTGGCATGGTGGGCGTCCTCGCTGGAGCTCTCCGGGCTGAGTTCCGAGCAGGCCGGAGTGATCCGCCAGTTCCTCTATCGCGCACCGCAACTGGAACCGCGGGTGCGCGACGAGATGGGTTACCGGATCGCCACCGACGTGGCCGCACGGATTTCACCGCCACCGCCGCCCGGTGCGCCCCCACAGTACGTGCTGGCCGCCGTGCTGGCCGAACGGCACCGCCGCGAGTTGGCGCGACTGCGGCCGGTTGGGCCACCCGCCGGACCCCGGCCCCCGGCGCCGCCGCCGATGCCCGGCTCACCGCCGCCCGGTCCGGGTTTCGCCCCACCCCCGCCACCGCCCGGGTCGGGGTTCGCCCCACCGCTCTAATTGAAGGTCGCCGTGAGCAGTCCGACGTCGATGATGATCAGGGCCCAGGCCACCAGCGGCACCAGATACCCACGCCGATGCCCGGCGGTGAAGATCGTGACGACGATCGTGGCCACGGCGATCACCAGCGGGGCATAGGTCAGCAACCCGTATACGAGACCGGTGGGCTTCGGGCAGTTCGGGGTGCTGCACGTCGCGGTGCCCATCACCGCGCCGATGGCGAACAGTTCCGCCACCGCCGCGCCCAGCACCGTCGACAGCGCGAGAATCCAGTTCAGCCAGCGCCGGGACCGGCGTGTGGAATCCGATCGGGTATCGCTCGACTCACTGGTCCGTGAAGCACTCATGTTCTCCGGCTACCCGCGGACCGTGGCCGACACACCCGTCAATCAATCGCCGGATGCCCCCAGCCGGCACCGGAGGACCTGCAGTGGGTCGTCGGCGTCGCGGCGGCCGCGGGGACCCGGACCCTCGGGTGCGACGAACACGTCGCGTCGGGTCCATTCCCGTACCGCCCACCGTTCGGCGATCGCCCATCGGCCGTCGCGTCGTTCCATCCGATCGACGTAGCGAACGCCGGTGGTGAAGTTCAGCCGTTCATTCTGGCCCCAATGTGCTGCGTTGCAATAGGTCTCGCTGATCGCCAGGTCGGCTCCGACGAACTCGACGTGATGGTTGCCCATCATGTGCATCGAGCCGGTGAGATGCTGCAGGTTCTTTCCCAGCCACCGCACGAAGTCCTCGACACCGCCGTCGAAACCGGTGTGATGGTCGACGGCGTCGGGGTGGTAGGCGCTCCGCACGAGATCCAGGTCGAGCCGATCGACGCCCCGGCAGTAGGAGCTCACCACCTCGCGGATCGCGTGCAGATCCGCGAGTCGCGCGGCTGGTTCGGACACCGGGGTCTCCTAGGCGCCGATCCAGTTCCCGTGGAATCCGTACGGAACACGTCGCGGTAGCCGAACCCGGGCGACCGGGTCACCGGCGAAGTCGGAAGCGTCCAGGATCACCAGGTCGCTGCCGTCCCGGGTCGGGTCGTACACGTAGCCGAGGTACCAGCCGTTGCTCTCGTCGGCGGTACCGGACGGCGACGGCACGAAGGCGAACTCCCCGGGTCCACCGGGGGCATCCGGCGTGCCGAACCGGTGCTCGACGGCCGCTCCGGTGTCGAGGTCATGGCGCACCAGGCTGGCGTCGCCGACCGAGACCGAGTAGCGGGCCCGCGAGCCGGCCAGCCGATCGTCGATACGGGGGAACTCCACCGCCAGGTCGTCGAGCTGACGTTCCCTGACCGTGCCGTCGGCCAGGTCGATCGTCCAGTCCCACAGCACCGCGCTGGCCTCGAAGCCGCCGTTGTCGCGCCACAGCTCCGGGTAGCGGACCGCCTGCAGCACAATCGATTTCCCATCCGAAGCGTCGTAGGCGTTAGCGACGTGGAACACGTAGCAGGGATCGATGTCGAACCAGCGCACCTGGCCGAACGGGTCGTCGCGGCGCAGCACACCCAGGCGGGCGCCGTAGTCGTCGTCCCAGCGGAACGGCATGTCGCCCTTGCCATTTGCGGCGACCTCGAGGTTGAAGACGATCGGCAGGTCCATGAAGATGACATGGCTCTCGGTGAGGGCGAAGTCGTGCATCATGGTCAGAGCCTCGACCTCCAGGGGCCGGTTGACGATCAACTCGCCGTTAGCGTTCACCCGGTGATAGGTGACGTGCGGCTGAAAGAGGTTGCCGTATCCGAAGAAGTGCAACTCACCGGTGGTTGGGCAGATCTTCGGATGCGCCGTCATCGAGTCGTCGAGCTTGCCGTCGAAGTCGTAGCAGCCGACCGTCTCCAGGTCGTTGGTGATCTCGTAGGGCAGCGACGACTCCACGAGGGCCAACGTCTTGCCGGCGTGATTGACGATATGGGTGTTGGCCACCGCCGCCCGCAGGTTCCGGGTGCCGTCGGAGTTGTAGATCGGGAACGGCTTGTCGAAACTGTCGGTGCGCACCCAGCGGTTGCGGTACCACTTGGCGGCGCCACCCTCGATCCGCACCCCGTGGATCATCCCGTCGCCGGCGAACCAGTGGCCGACACGCTTGCGCGGATTGGGCCCGTTGCGCAGATACCAGCCATCGATCTCGGGCGGGATGGCGCCCTCGATCGGTAGGTTGTGCTCGGTGATCTCGTCCGGCACGGGCGCGTAGTTGCCCACCTCGAAGAACTGTCCGGTGCTCGGCAGGTTGGTTAGGTCGGTTGTGACGTCGGTCATGCCATAACTCTGACAGTCCATAGCTGACATGTCAAGAGTGAAATGTTGTCGCGCGGCGCGCCGCTCGCAGCCTCGACATTCCAGTAGTGACATGTCAGTCCTACGATGGACGGGTGAGTCTCCGGTATGCGGCACTCGGCTTGCTGGCCCAGCAGCCGGGCAGCGGGTACGACCTGCTCAAGCGGTTCGAGAATTCGATGGCGAACGTGTGGCCGGCGACGCAGAGTCAGCTCTACGGCGAGTTGAACAAGCTGGCCGACGCCGGCCTGATCGAGGTCGGCGACATCGGTCCACGCGGTCGCAAGGAGTACCGCGTCACCGAGGCGGGGCGGCATGACCTGCTGCGCTGGCTGGCCGATGCCGGTGCCGATCCGCCGTTTCGCAGCGCCGGTCTGCTGCGCATCTTCCTGCTCGGCGAGATGCCTCCCGAACAAGCGCGACAGTACATCGAGGCGTTCGCGGACCATGCCGAGGCCGAGTTGGCCCGCTACCAGACGATGCGCGACACCATCCCGTGGCGCGACAGCGACGCGGACTTCTACGCCAGGGCGGCGCTGGAGTTCGGGATTCGCCGGGAGGCGATGGAAACCGACTGGGCTCGGTGGCTGCTCGAGGAGATTGACCGCCGCTCCGCCGACTGAGCGTTGCATCGCGATAGTTTCCGATATATCGTTAATGCATCGGAAGCGCAGTCGGCGCTTTCTGTCGCAGAAAGAGAAACCACATGGACACCCCATTTCCCCAGTTCAACGGCCCGCAACTGGGCCACCCCAGCTTCGGCTTCGCGCCGCCCGGACCCGCACGTCGGCACGCCCGCCGGCACTTTCGTGAGCACCTTCGCGAGCAGATGGCCGCCGGCGGCCCACCCGGGATGGGCCCGGGCGGCTTCGGCCCGGGCTTCGGGTTCGGTCCCGGCTTCGGGCCCGGCCCCGGCTTCGGCCCCGGCGGACGCGGCGGCCGCCGCGGACATGGTCGCGGCCGGGGCCGGCGCGGTGACGTCCGCGCCGCCATCCTCGCCCTGCTGGCCGAACGGCCGATGCACGGCTACGAGATGATCCAGGAGATCGCCGAGCGCACCGACGGCGTGTGGAAACCCAGCCCCGGCTCGGTCTACCCCACCCTGCAGTTGCTGGTCGACGAGGGCGTGATCGTCGGCACCGAGACCGAGGGCAGCAAGAAGCTTTTCGAGCTCACCGAGGAGGGCCGCGACGCCGCCGGAAAGATCGCCACCCCGCCGTGGCAGGAGATCACCGAGGGCATCGAGCCCGGCCACCGCAACCTGCGGGCCGCGGTGGGCCAGCTGTTCGGCGCGGTGGCGCAGTCCGCGCACACCGCAAGCCCCGAACAGCAACAGCGCATCGTCGACATCGTGAACAACGCGCGGCGCGAGATCTACCAGATCCTCGGCGAGTCCGAATAGTCAGCGCGAGCAGACACAAAGGCCCTCACACGCCCGGCGTGTCGGGGGTCTTTGTGTCTGCTCGGCACCCTGCATCACACCTCCACCCAGTCCAGCGTGCGCTGCACCGCCTTACGCCAGCCGGCGTACCCGGCGGCGCGCTGCTCCTCACTCCACGACGGCGACCATCGGCGGCTCTCCTGCCAATTGGCCCGCAGGTCATCGGGATCCGCCCAGAAGCCGGTCGCCAGCCCCGCCGCGTACGCCGCCCCGAGCGCCGTCGTCTCGGCCACCACCGGGCGCACCACGTCGACGCCGAGGACATCGGCCTGGATCTGCATGCACAGCTCGTTGAGCGTCACACCGCCGTCGACCTTGAGCACACCGAGGTGCACACCGGAGTCGGCCTCCATCGCGTCGACCACATCGCGGCTCTGGTAACAGATCGCCTCCAGCGTCGCCCGGGCCACGTGGGCGTTGGAGTTGAAGCGCGACAGACCGACGATCGCCCCGCGGGCGTCGGACCGCCAGTAGGGCGCGAACAGCCCGGAGAACGCCGGCACGAAGTACACACCGCCGTTGTCCTCCACCTCGGCGGCCAGCGTCTCGCTCTGCGCGGCGCCGCTGATGATGCCGAGCTGATCGCGCAACCACTGCACCGCCGAGCCGGTCACCGCGATCGAACCCTCAAGGGCGTAAACGGGTTTCGCATTCCCGAACTGGTAGCACACCGTGGTGAGCAACCCGTTGGCGCTGCGGACGATCTTCTCGCCGGTATTCAGCAGCAGGAAGTTACCGGTGCCATAGGTGTTCTTCGCCTCGCCGGGCGCCAGGCACACCTGGCCGACCATCGCGGCCTGCTGGTCCCCCAGGCTGGCCGTCACCGGGACCTGGCCCCCGGCCGGGCCGTCCGGGTGCGTCATGCCGTAGGGCTCCGGTGAGGACGACGGCCGGATGTCCGGCAACATCGCACGCGGAATCCCGAAGAACGACAACAGTTCGTCGTCCCAGTCCAGGGTCTCGAGGTTCATCAGCATCGTCCGGCTGGCGTTGGTGACATCGGTGACGTGCACCCCGCCCAGCGCGCCGCCGGTGAGGTTCCACAGCACCCAGGTGTCGGGCGTGCCGAACAGCGCATCACCGCGTTCGGCGTCGGCGCGCACCCCGTCGACGTTCTCCAGGATCCACTGCAGCTTGCCGCCGGAGAAGTAGGTCGCCGGCGGCAGGCCCGCCTTGTGCCGAATCACGTCGCCGCGACCGTCCTTGTCCAGCGCGGCGGCGATGCGGTCGGTGCGGGTGTCCTGCCAGACGATGGCGTTGTAGTACGGCCGCCCGGTCTTGCGGTTCCACACCAGGGTGGTCTCGCGCTGGTTGGTGATGCCCAGCGCGGCCAGGTCCGCGGCCGTGAGCTTGGTGGTGTTCAGCGCCGACTGCACGACGGTCTGGGTGCGTTCCCAGATCTCCACCGGGTTGTGCTCCACCCAGCCGGCCTTTGGCAGGATCTGCTCGTGCTCGAGCTGGTGGCGGCCGACTTCGAGACCGTTGTGGTCGAAGATCATGCAGCGCGTGCTGGTGGTGCCCTGGTCAATCGATGCGACGAAGTCGGCCAACGGTGCTCCTAGAAAGGTGGCGGTCAGTCGTCCATGATGGCCTACGTGGCGCGACACGTGGCGGACATCGCCGACATGCCCCGCGGCGGGCCGGATGCGTCCTGCCTGGACCGGGTGTTGCAGACCGGCAGGGCCGAGTATCTCGACCGCGCCGACGTGGACGAAGAGGTCAAACGCGGTGTGGTCCGGTCGCTGGCCCGGATGGGCACGCTGTTCAAGGAGAACGACCGCATCGCCGAACTGGTGCTGCGCGAGGTCGCCGACATCCCCGATCCAAACATTCTCGAACTCGGGGCCGCCCACGGCGGCTTGTCCCGCACGGTCCTGGAGCAGCACCCAACCGCCTCGGTCACGGTGTCCGACGTCGACCCGGTGTCGGCGGCGGCGCTCGCCGCCTCCGACCTGGGCAGCAACCCGCGGGCACAGGTGCGGACCATCGACGCGACGGCCATCGACGCTCCCGACCGCTCCTTCGACCTGGCCGTCTTCGCGTTGTCCTTCCACCACCTGCCCCCCGAGGCCGCCGCGCGGGTGTTCGCCGAGGGCACCCGGGTGGCCGACACCCTGCTCATCGTCGACCTGCCGCGCCCGCCCGCACCGGTGTACCTGGCGAAGGTGCTCAGCCTGATCGCCCCCGCATTGGTGTGGCCGTTCGCCCACGACGGGTTGATCAGTTCGCTGCGCGCCTACAGCCCGTCGGCGCTGCGCGCCCTGGCCGCGCACGCCGACCCGGCGATCGAGGTGGAGATCAGTTCCGGCTCGGCGCTCGGGCAGTTCCTGCTGTCGGGACGCCAGACGGTGGTAGCCCGCCGCCCCCGATGATCTCCGCGATTTCCTTGCGCGCAGATCACTGAACCGGTTGCATCGTCGGAGTGGGCGACGAGGTCAGGCACGCCAGCTACAACCGTGAGCATCGGCAGGAGTACCGGCGCAAGGTGCAGCTGTGCCTCGACGTGTTCGAGACGATGCTGGCGCAGTCCAGTTTCGAGTTCGACCGTCCGATGACGGGGATGGAGATCGAGTGCAACCTGGTCGACGCCGACTATCAGCCGGCGATGACCAACCAGGAGGTGCTGGCCGCCATCGCCGATCCGGCCTATCAGACCGAATTGGGCGCCTACAACATCGAATTCAACGTCCCGCCGCGTCCGCTGCCTGGCCGCGCGGCGCTGGACCTGGAGGCGGAGGTCCGGGCCAGCCTCAACGCAGCCGAGACCAAGGCCAACACCGACGGCGCCCACATCGTGATGGTCGGGATCCTGCCCACCCTGATGCCGCAGCACCTGACCGGGCACTGGATGAGCCCGAACATGCGCTACCAGGCGCTCAACGACTCGATCTTCACCGCCCGCGGCGAGGACATCCTGATCGACATCGCCGGGCCGGAACGGCTCAGTGTGCACGCCGAGACGATCGCCCCCGAATCCGCCTGCACCAGTATGCAATTGCACCTTCAGGTGTCACCGTCGGAGTTCGCCAACAACTGGAACGCCGCGCAGGTGCTGGCCGGCCCGCAACTGGCCCTCGGCGCCAACTCGCCGTACTTCTTCGGTCACGAACTGTGGGCCGAGACCCGCATCGAGTTGTTCGCCCAGGCCACCGACACCCGCCCCGATGAACTGAAGGCCCAGGGCGTGCGGCCCCGGGTGTGGTTCGGCGAGCGCTGGATCACCTCGATCTTCGATCTGTTCGAGGAGAACGTGCGGTACTTCCCGTCGCTGCTGCCCGAACTGTCGGAGGAGGACCCAGTGGCGGAGTTGGCGGCCGGACGTACCCCCCGACTGCCCGAACTGCGGTTGCACAACGGCACGGTGTACCGGTGGAACCGGCCCGTGTACGACGTCGTGAACGACCGGCCGCATCTGCGGGTGGAGAACCGGGTGTTGCCGGCGGGGCCGACGGTCGTAGACATGATGGCCAACTCGGCGTTCTACTACGGCACGCTGCGCACGCTGGCCGAAGACGAGCGGCCGCTGTGGACCAAGATGAGTTTCACTGCGGCGCATGACAATTTCCTCGAAGCGGCCCGCAACGGCATGTGCGGACGGCTGTACTGGCCGGGCCTGGGCGAGGTGACGCCGGACGAGCTGGTGCTGCGGACGCTGCTGCCGATGGCCGACGAGGGGCTACGCCGCTGGGGGGTGGCCGCCGAGGTGCGGGATCGCTACCTCGGCGTCATCGAGGGTCGGGCCAAGACCGGCCGTAACGGCTCGGCGTGGCAGGTCGTCACCGTGCAAGCCCTGCAGGAGCGGGGCCTGCCCCGCCCGCAGGCCCTGGCCGAGATGCTGCGCCGCTACTGCGACCTGATGCACAGCAACGAGCCGGTGCACACCTGGGCGGACCTGGACTAGCCGGTGGCCCGTCGGCGGGTTCGGAGTTGCGCCACGGCGCGGAGTACGTTGGATGCCATGGACTCTGAGGTGATGAACTGGGAAGGCGCCTACCGGCAGGAGGGCGTTTTGCCCGGCCCGCCGCCGTGGAACATCGGCGAACCGCAGCCCGAACTCGCCGCGATCATTCGCAGCGGTGCGGTGCGCAGTGAGGTACTGGACGCGGGGTGCGGGCACGCCGAATTGGCGTTGGCGTTGGCCGCGCAAGGGCACACCGTCGTCGGCATCGACGTGGCCCCGAGTGCCATCGCGGCGGCCACCGAGGCCGCGCAGGAGCGCGGGCTGAGCACCGCGACATTCGTCTGCGCCGACATCACCGCGTTCACCGGTTACGACGGCCGGTTCGCCACGATCATCGACAGCACCCTGTTCCACTCGCTGCCGGTGGAAGGCCGCGACGGGTACCTGCGCTCGATTCACCGGGCCGCCGCCCCCGGCGCGCGCTACTACGCGCTGGTGTTCGCGAAGGGCGCGTTCCCGGCCGAGTTGGAGACCAAGCCCAACGAGGTCACCGAGGACGAACTGCGGGCCGCGGTGTCGAAGTACTTCGAGATCGACGAGATCCGGCCGGCCAAGATCCACTCCCACAAGCCGGAGTTCCCGGACGTGCCGGCCGGGGTGAAGATGGCGATCGACCTGGACGACAAGGGCCGACTCAGAATGCCCGCCTACCTGCTGAGCGCGCACAAGGCGGACTGACGCCGGTTGCGCACTCGGTATGCGCGATCGCAAGAATCGCCTTAGGATCCCTCGAACCGCACAGGAACGATCCGGCCGGGGGTTCAGGTGAGCGACAAGATCAGCGATCGCCAGATCGTGTGTCTGTCCTGTAGGCAGACCATCGTCATCTCGGTGCTGGCCGACGCCGAGCGCGAAACGTTCACCGTGCATGCGGTCGAGGAGTTGCTGGTCGACTACGGCTGGTTGCCGACACCGCGCGGCAGCTACTGCCCCGAGCACGCCAGGATCGTGCGTCACGACGCCGGCTGAAGCACCTCGGCCGGGAACGGTCCGACGGTTTCCTAGCCCGTCACCGCCGCTAGCGCCATCGCGAACGCCTCGAGATCCTCGCCGGTGTTGTCGACGTGCGGGGACACCCGCAGGACCGGGGTCTGCATTTCCAGCGGGGCACGTTCGACTCCCGCGGCGGTGGTGACGATGCGGTGCTCGGCGATCAGGCGCGCACGCACCGTCACGGGGTCGGCTCCATCGGTGGGCGCCAGCGTGGTGATGGCCGTCGGTTCGTCCAGCGGTTCGACGACCCGCCAGCCCGCTACGTCGGCCAACACCGCCCGGCTGGTGCGCCCCAACTCGCCGAGGCGCCGCCGCACCGGCACCGGGCCGGCGGCCAGATACTCGCCGATAGCGACCGAAAAGCCCACCCGAGCAGCGATGTTCGCCTCGCCGAGCTCCAGGCAGGCCAGCGCCGAGAGCGACTGCGCCCACGGCGGGGACTTCAGCAGGTCGGCCAGGGCGGGGCGGACGGCGAGCACGCCGATCCCGCGCGGGCCGGCCAGCCACTTGCGCGACGAGAAGTAGATCGCGTCGGCGTCGAGGACGCAGTCGACCTGGCCCAGCGCCTGCGCGGCGTCGACCACCAACGGCGCACCGAGGTCGCGGCACATCGCCGCGACCGCCGAGACGGGTTGCGCCACACCGCGATGACTGCCGACCGCGGTCAGGTGAACCATCCCCGGCGGGTCGGCACGCAGCGCGGCGGCCGCGGCGTCGACATCCACCCGACCCAGCTCGTCGACCGGCAGCGGGTGCGCAGTGAAACCGTGGGCGGCGAACTGGGCCAGGTTCGGTCCGTACTCCCCGGGCAGGCAGGCCACCGTCGTCGCCAGTGGCCACACCCCGAGCAGCAGCCCCAGCGCGTCGCCGGACCCGGTGGTGAAGACGACGTCACCGGGCGACATTCCGGTCAGCGCCGCCACCGCGGCGCGTCCGGCGGCGAGCACTGGCGCGGCGGCCTCGGCCGCGACGTAACCGCCGACCTCGGACTCGTGGCGGGCATGGCGGGCGGCTGCCTCGATCGCCGCGAGGCTCTGCCGTGAGCAGGCGGCGCTGTCGAGGTGCACACCGGCGACCGGCGGCCGGGCCTCACGCCAGCGCTGCGCGAGGTGCTCGGCACTGCTCACTTGACCGCCAGCGACAAGCCGAAATCACCGGCCGGGTCGGTCCACCAGTGGGTGGGTCGCAGCCCGGCCCGCTCCAGTTCAGCGGCGACGGCGTCGGGCCGGAACTTGCAGGACACCTCGGTGAGCATCTCCTCGCCGACCGCGAAGTCCACCACGAGATCCACGGCGCCGATCGTGACGTGCTGGGCCGGCCCGGCGCGCAGCCACATCTCGATGCGCTCCTGCTCGGCGTTCCAGCGGGCGACGTGCTCGAAGGAGTCCACGTCGAAGTCGGCGGCGAGTTCCCGGTTCACGACGGCCAGCACGTTGCGGTTGAACAGTGCCGTCACCCCGGCGCTGTCGTCGTAGGCGCGGACCAGCCGTTCGGTGTCCTTGACCAGATCGGTGCCCAGCAGCAGGCTGTCCCCGGGCTGCAGCGTCTCGGCGAGCGCGGCGAGGAACCGGGCACGCGGTTGCGGGGTGAGGTTGCCGATGGTGGAACCGAGAAAAGCGAACAACCGCCGGCCGCCAACGGGCACCTTGGCCAGGTCCTCCTCGAAATCACCGCAGACGGCATCGATCTGCAGGCTCGGATACTCCCGCTGCAACGCGGCCCCCGCCGCCTCGAGCACGCCGTCGTCGACGTCGAACGGGACGAACCGTGACAGCGCTCCGGCGTCGCGCATGGCGTTCAGCAGCAGCCGGGTCTTCTCCGACGTTCCGCTGCCCAATTCGACGAGGGTGTCCGCCGCGCTGGCCGCCGCGATGGTCGGCGCCTCGGCCCGCAGGATCTGCGCCTCGGTCCGGGTCGGGTAGTACTCCGGCAGCCGGGTGATCCGGTCGAACAGCTCACTGCCGACCGAGTCGTAGAACCATTTGGGCGGCAACGATTTCGGCGTCTGACGCAGTCCGTGGCTGACGTCGTCACGCAACGCCCGGGCGGCGGAGTCGGCGGCGAGGTAGTTCGACAGGGTGAATCCCATCACGATCCTTTCAGCGCGGTGATGCTGACCTCGCCGTGGTGCACGTCCACCAGGCGGCGGTCGGGGACGTCACGCCAACCGGGATGGTCGTCGTAGGGTTCGCTGGCGAGCACCACGCCGTCGTCGCGCTGCAGCACCGAGAGGGTGTCCCCCCAGGTGGTGGCCAGCAGTCGGGAACCGTTGGCCGCCAGAATGTTCAGCCGGGCCGCCGGATCGGCGGCGCCGATCTCGACGACGCTATCGCCCAGCGCATCCAGGCCACGCTCGAAGATCAGGGCCGCCAAGAGTGCGCTGTCGACGGTCGACTCCGAGATGCGTGACGGCGGCAGCACGGCGCGGTCGACGATGCCGTTGTGGGACAGCAGCCAGTGCCCGTCGCTGAACGGGGCCGACGCGGTGGCATCGATCGGCATGCCGACCGTCGCCGAGCGCACCGCGGCCACCACGCAACCACTGCGCAGGGCGGGCGCCACCGAGGCGAACGAGGCGTCACCCCACAACGGGGACGCGCTGCGCCACCGGCGCGGGGTCTGCTCACCGACGACGTCGAAGAAGCCGACGCCCCAACCGTCGGCATTGAGCAGGCCGTGCTTCTGGCGGCGCGGCGCGTACGACTGCACCAACAAACCGCACGGCGGGTCGAGTACCAGCGAGGCAACCGAAACCGGCTCGCCCAGCCAGCCCAGGTGCCGGCACATCAGGCGTCCCAGGCCAGACGCACACCGGAGAAGATCTGGCGCCGGATCGGGTGGTCCCAGTTGCGGAAGCTGGGCCGCAGGATGTCCGGGCTGACCGCCCAGGAACCGCCACGCAGCACGTGATAGTCGCCAGCCCCATTGCCTTCGAAGAATGGCTCGGTGTACTGCCGGTAGATCATCGGGGTGAAGCCCGGCCACGGTCGCAGCGGCGAGCTGGTCCACTCCCACACGTCACCGAGCAGCTGTTCGGCGCCGTACGCCGAGGCGCCTGCCGGGTAGGCGCCGACCGGGGCGGGGCGCATCGCGTCGCCGCCGAGATTGGCGTGCCGCGCCGTCGGCGGTTCCGCACCCCACGGGTAGCGGCGGCGCGCGCCGAGCACCGGATCCCAGGCGCAGGCCTTCTCCCACTCGATCTCAGTGGGCAGCCGGGCACCGGCCCAGGCGGCGTAGGCCTCGGCCTCGAAGTAGGTGATGTGTTGCACCGGTTCGTCATCGGGGATGTCCTCGACGTGACCGAACCGGGTCCGGCTGCCGTCGGGGTTCCAGAAGTGCGGGGCGGCCAGACCCGCCTGCCGGCGGTGCTCCCAGCCCCGCGCTGACCACCACCGCGCCTGGCGGTAGCCGTCGTCGGCGATGAACTGCCGCCATTCCGCATTGGTCACCGGCACCGTGCCGATCCGGAAGGCCGGCACATCCACCACGTGGGCCGGGCGCTCGTTGTCCAGCGACAGCGGTTCCGTGTCGGGGTCGACGCCGAGCACGAACGGCCCACCGGGAACAAGCACCGATGTGCCCGCCACGCCGGACCGCCCGCGCGGCAGCACAATTCGCGGCTGCAGCAACGGTGCCCCGGCGCGCAGGTTGATCGCCTGCAACATGGTCTCGTCGTGCTGGTTCTCGTGGCTGATCACCAATCCGAACCGGAACGCGATCTCGTCACGGCCGGTTTCGAGGTCCCGTTCGGGTAGGTTGTCGAGCACGTCGAGGGCAGCCGAACGCACGCTGCGGCAGTAGGCACGGGACTCCGCCGGGGACAGCAACGGCAGGTCGACCCGGCTGGCCCGGCTGTGCACGAACGCGTCGTAGAGGCCTTCGATGTTCGACGGCAGCATCCCCGGCCGCTGCGGGTCGCCGTCCCGCAGCAGCCACAGCTCCTCCTGCTGACCGATATGGGCCAGATCCCACACCAGGGGGCTCATCAACGGGTTGTACTGACGGCGCAGTTCGGCGTCGTCGAAATCGGTCAGCGCCAGCGTGCGCCGTCGGGCCCGCTCGAGGCTGTGCGCCAGCATCTCGCGTCCGCTCACCGTGGCTCCCCCGTGGCGGCCAGGACGGTCGGCGCGATGCCGGTACCGATCACCTGATCGGAGAAGTCGTCCCCCGCGCAGCGGCCACGTTCCACGTTGTGCACCAACTGCTGCATCGAGCCGGTTAATTCCGCGGGCACCAGTCCGGCCACCGCATCCAGGCATCGGGTGGCCGCCGCGTGCAGTCGCGCGTCCGCCAGCCCGACGCGGGCCGCGACGTTCCATGCCGTGGCGACGGGTTCGACGGCCTCGGCGGCGATCGCCGCCGCCGCCGGGTCGTCGAGCAGGGTGGCGAGCAGGAACACGACGGCCGGCCACAACGAGTCCGGCAGGCTGTCCAGGTAGCGGATCTCCAGGAATCCGCGGGGCCGCACCGGCGGGAACAGCGTGGTCAGGTGATAGTCGAGGTCCGCGCCGGTAGGGCGGCGGCCGCCCACGACCGCCAGGCCGTCGGCCCAGTCGGCGAACGGGACGTGTGCGGTGAGCGGCTGGGCGCCGGCCGGGGTGTGCACCAGCATCACCGGCGCCTTGAGCGCATATCGCGCCCAGTCGATGGCGGGGTCGGTGCTGGCACCCAGGATCGGGCCGCACCGCGCGGAGTCCAATTGGCCCCACACCCGCTGGCGGGTGGAGACCCAGCCGGTGAACTTGCCCGCGAGCATCGGTGAGTTGGCGGCGATCGCGATCATGGTGGGGCCCAGCGCGTGCGCAAGGCGGACCCGTTCGGTCCAGCCGGCGCGCGGGCCGGCGTCCAGGTTCACCTGCACCGAAGCGGTCGACGTCATCATGGCCGCCCCCGCGCTGGCGGTGCGGGTGGCGATGAAGTACCGCTCCATCGCGGCGTAGCGGCCACCGGGATTGACCCGCCGCGCCGGTCGCAGCGGATCGGTGCCGAGCAGCGCGAGCCCGAAACCGGCCGCGGCGAACGCCGAGCGCAGTATCTCGCGGTCGGCCGCCAGCAGGGCGATGGCGGCCGCCGCATCGGGGGCCGGTGGCGCGGACAGCTCGACGGCGCCACCGGGTTCGACGGTGATGGCGCTGCCGCCGGGCAGGGCCGGCACGTCGGCGATCACCGCGGTCAGCTCCGCCCATTCCGGGCGGCGGGCGGGATCGGCCAGGTCGTAGCAGTGCGCCTCGAGTTCCAGGCCCACCCGACCCACCGGGCCGTCGGACAGGCAGGCCTCGGCGATCCGAAGCCCGGCCGCGGTGGAACTGGCCAGCGCGCCGTCGTCGTCCGTGGACCCACAGCGTGCGGGTTCGGGGTGGGACGTGACGACGAACGTCATGACACCAATCTTCCAGACGGCACCGACAAGCCCTCCCTGATCGAACACCCGTATCGGGTAGCCGCGAGCTCCTTACTGACCGAGCGTGTTCTGCATGGCGCCGGCGAGCACGTTGACCGCGGGCCCGCCGTTGCCGGACTGGCAGACCTTGGCCTGCAGCAGCACGTTCTCCCGCAGTCGGGTCTGGGTGAAACAGCGCCGGTCAACACCCGCTTCCTGCTTGACCCAGACGGCGTCGGTGGCGGTGGGCGCCGCTCCGCCGAACGACCACACCTCGGTGGCGCCGTCCTCCAGGTGCATGGCCGTGGTCTGCCCCGCGCAGCCGACGGTTCGGTCGGTGACGCGGTGGAACGCGCGGGCGGCGGCCTCGTTGGTGGCGAACACCCCGACGGCCTGCTTGACCAGGTGACCCTTGTCGGTCGCCGAGGTCTGCGTGACCGCGCCGTTGAACGAGGCCAGGTCCGGGTCGTTGTAGACCTCGGGCAACCCGATGTCGGCCCAGTTGTTGCAGGCCGGCAGGTCCACCCAGAACCCCTGGAACGGATCGGTGAACACCGACTCCCAGGTCATCGGCGCTCCGACGATGTTGCCCACCGAGCCCTTGCCGAGCACCGCGTAGGACACCACCCCCGGGTCGGACGGTCGTGCCGCGGCCGGAGCGGCCAGCGCGATGCCGACGATCAGCGCGGCGGCCACCCCGGCGAGCCTGGCCACCCTCAGACCTTGGCGGCCAGCGTCACGTCGATGTTGCCGCGTGTGGCCTTCGAGTAAGGGCACACCTGATGCGCCTTTTGCATGAGGTCCTCCGCCTGACCCTGTTCCAGCCCGGGCAGGTACCCGATCAGGTGGGCGTTGATCCCGAATCCGCCGTCGGAGTCCTTGCCGAAACCCACCTGGGCGGTGATACCGGTCGCGCCGTCGAGGGCCACCTTCTCGCTACGGGCGATCAGTTGCAGCGCGCTGAGAAAACAGGCCGCGTAGCCGGCCGAGAACAGTTGCTCGGGGTTGGTTCCCTCGCCGCTGCCCCCGGCCGCCTTCGGCGGCCGGGTGTCGAGATCGATGCGGTTGTCGGAGGACTTCACATGACCGTCGCGGCCCCCGCCGCTGGCCGTTGACTCTGCGGTGTACACGACGTCAATGCTCATGAAATCGATCATGCCAGTCGGCACGCGCAGCGCAACAGGCCTCAGCCGCCATTGCCGTCGAGGTTGGCCCGCACCCCTTCCTCGATCTTCTTGCCGAGGTCGGCGTCGATGGCGCGCCAGTACTCGAATACTCGGGACAGCACCGGCTCCCGAACACCTTTCGAGACGTGGCCGATCACGTTGTGCGCCAACCGGTCCCGGGCAGCGTCGTCGAGCACCTCACGAACCAGTGTCCCGGCCTGCCCCCAGTCGTCGTCCTCGGCGCGAAGGGAGTAAGCGGTGCGCACCATGTCGCCGTCGGAGGCCCAGTGCACCTCGGCCGCCCGCAACGGATCCGCCTGCGGGCCGCCCATGGAGTTGGGCGCATACACCGGATCGGTGACATTGCGGATGCGCATCGCACCGTCCTTGGAATAGCTGCGGACGTCGACCTTCGGGGTGTTCACCGGAATTTGCTTGTAGTTCACCCCGAGTCGGTGCCGATGCGCATCGGAGTAGGAGAAGCCACGCGCCAAAAGCATCTTGTCGGGACTCAGGCCGGTGCCCGGGACGACGTTGTTCGGTTCGAAAGCGGCCTGCTCGATCTCGGCGTGATAGTCGGTGACGTTGCGGTCGAGGGTCATTCTGCCCACCTCGTGCAACGGATAGTCGCTGTGCGGCCACACCTTGGTCAGGTCGAAGGGATTGAACCGGTAGGTCTTCGCATCCTCGAACGGCATGATCTGCACCTGCAGCGTCCAACTCGGGAAGTCGCCGTTCTCGATGGACTCGTAGAGGTCGCGCTGGTGCGCGTCGCCGTCCCTGCCCGCCAGCTCGTCACCGGATTCCTGGGTCAGGAACTCGATGCCCTGGTCGGTCTTGAAGTGGTACTTCACCCAGAACATCTCGCCGGCCGCGTTCAGCCAGCTGTAGGTGTGGCTTGAGTAGCCGTTCATGTGCCGCCATGTCTTCGGGATGCCACGATCCCCCATCAGCCAGGCGACCTGATGCGCCGACTCGGGCACCAAAGTCCAGAAGTCCCATTGCATGTGGTGGTCGCGGAGGTTCGACGACTGCAGCCGCTTCTGGCTGCGGATGAAGTTCTGGAACTTCATCGGGTCACGGATGAAGAAGACCGGTGTGTTGTTGCCGACGAGGTCGAAGTTGCCCTCGGAGGTGTAGAACTTCAACGCGAAGCCCCGGGGGTCGCGCCAGGTGTCTGGGCTGCCGCGCTCACCGGCGACGGTGGAGAACCGCGCCACCATCTCGGTCCTCGTGCCCGGCTGGAACACCGCGGCGCGGGTGTACCGCCTGACGTCGCTGGTGACCTCGAAGTGGCCGAAGGCGCCCCCGCCCTTCGCGTGCGGTTGACGCTCCGGGATGCGCTCCCGGTTGAAGTTGGCCATCTGCTCGATCAGGTAGTGGTCCTGCAGCAGGATCGGTCCGTCCGGTCCGACGGTCAGTGAGTGTTCGACGCTGGGTACCGGCGCTCCGGAGTCGGTGGTGGCGTACTTGTCGGTCATCGGTGTCGTCCCCTGTCATCGGCCTGATTTGCAGTCGCAGACAGGGGTACCCACATCGGCCGTCACATCACGGCGGGCGGTGCATCCGTCAGGGTCGGGCCGGCGGGGTGGCGGGGGACGGCGGGGTGCCGGGATTGGTCGGCGCCCCGGGCCCGCCCGGGCCCATGCCCCGACCCGGCTCGGGCCATTCGCCGGGGCCCATCGGACCCGGGTTCAACGGCATCATCCGCGGCGGAGGACGGTGGAATTCCGATTGGTCCAGCCGGTGGTGGCCCGCCTGGCCGAAGCCCCCGCCGTGGCGGCCGAGGAAGAATCCGGTGAAGAACACTGCGCCGACGATGAAGACGACGCCCGCGACGACCGCCACCCAGGCGGCGGCCTGGTAAAGCCGCGGCGGGTGTGCCGGCCGGGGCTCCGGCCGGCTGGGCTCCGGTGGGGGCAGGGTGTCGACGGGGCTGGTGCCGGGCTCGTCGGCCCGCTGGGGTGTTTCGGTCATACCGCCGATCATGGAAGGCGTTTGCGGGCGCCAGTTAGGTGTCGGATGTGAACCTGCTGTGAATGCCAATCTGCCCCCGACGAGCGACCGGCAGGCTAGACATTCACCAACGCCTAGTGATCGGACCGGATGATGAAGAAGCTGCTCAGTTCCCTGACCGAGAAGGAGTACCTCCTGATCCGCCAGACCGCGACGGACGCGCTCGCCGGCCTGGACGAGGACGCGCTGATCGACCTGCACGACAAGGTGCGCCGGGCCCGCAAGAAGTACGTCACGCTCTACCGGCGCAAGGGCGCGGCGAAGGTCGGCGCCAAGGGCGCCCGGGGTGCCGCCCGTTCGGCCAACGAACGCAACGGCGCCAAGGCGGAGATCTTCGAGGACGCCCTGGCCCGCGTGAGCAGGCAGCTCAGCGTGGCGGCCCGGCGCAGCGCCCGGGATCTCAAGGATGAGCGGCTGGCCCGCGCCCGTGGTGACGCGGCTCCGGCCAAGCCGGCGAAGAAGTCAGCCGCCAAGGTCAAGGGTGTCGCCCGGGTGCGGGTCGCCGACAGCCGGAAGTCGCCCGCGCGGAAGAAGCGCGACGCGAGCACGCTGGCCAAGGGGGCACGGCGGCAGGCCAAGCGGGACAGCCGCCGGGGCTGAGCACCCCGCTACAGGAATCCGCCGACGAGGTGGATCACCTCGATCAGCAGCGCCGCGATCAGAAGCCGGAACACCCACTTCGCCGCGTTCGGTCCGAGCGCCAGCCGCGCTCCGAGCAGCGCCCCCACGATGCTGCCCACCGCGAGCAGACCCGCCACCCCCCAGTCGACCTGGCCCTGTCCCGAGAAGATCAGCAGTGAGACCAGCGCCGCCAATCCGAGCGTGGTCACCTTGATGGCGTTGGCCTCTCGAATCGAGAAGTGCGCCAGCAGAACCAGCACCGCCAGGGCATAGGTTCCCGAGTCGACCGCGATGAGGCCCGCCCAGGCCCCGACGCAACCCATCAGGAACAGCACCAGCGGGCCCTTGTCGGGCTGCTGATCGGTCCGGTCCGCGTGCAGCCATCGCCCGGGATTGGCCAACAGGATGATGAAGGCCGCCACGATCGAGAACGTGACGAGTTCGGCGGTGCGGACGTTGTCGAACACCGAGGCCAGCGAGGCGCCGGCGATCGCGCCGACGATCGCTGGAATCGCGAAGCGGACGGCGTCGCGCCAGGGCAGTTCCCCGGCGCGGTGGAATCTCCACACGGCGGTGGCGCAGCCGACGACGATCGGAAGCCGGTTGGAGGCGTTGGCGACGACCGGGTCGACGCCGATGGCGATCGCGATCGGCAGGATCACCGCGGATCCACTCGAGGCCACCGTGTTCAGAAACGCGCCGGCCACTCCGGCGAGGATCAGGATCAGCGCGTCGGTCACGGCGCGGCCCGGTGGGCGGAGGGCATCGTCCTTATTAACACAGAGGTCAGAAACCCGGTGGCGGTCAGGGGACCAATCGAGACGGCACAGCCGGACTCAGCCCGTCGACCACGGCTTGAACGGGTTCACCGCGAACTGGATCACCCGGTAGGGCGCGCGATCCCGCGGCGCGGTGTTCCACTGGCTGACGAACACCCGTACCTCGTCGAGCGTCGAGCCCGGCGAGATGTAGCCGCCGTAGGGTTGCGCGAGCCGGTTGTCCTCCGGCGCGGGCAGGCTATCCACCGGGTCGGGCCACTCGTCGGCGCGCACCACGGTCGTGGCCGGTGCGGTGCCCAACCCGGTCGGGTCGTAGGCCACCCGCACTTCCATGTTCCCGGTGCTGGCATTGAAGTATGACAGCACGGGCTTGCCATCGATCTGGCGAAAGTTCATCTCGCCGACCCGATCCGGCCACAGCGCCGTCGGCGGCTTGTTCCAGCCGCCGCCCGGCCCGCCGGCCCAGCCCTGCCAGCTCGACCGGTCGATGAACGACTGCGGGGTGGCCCGGTAGAGCACCAGGGGCCCGGACCGGTTGAAGTTGTTGGCGACGATGTACACCCAGCCGGTCTGCGACTCGGCGGTCGGGATCGGGTCGTAGTAGCCGCTGATCTGGGTCTGCCTGCCGCCGGCGTACCCGGCCTTGCGCACCGATCCGGCCACGGTCGCCCAACTGCCCTGGCCGGCTTGGGCTTTCACCAACCGCGACGACACCGGAACGAGATTCGTGGCGGTCGTCACCAGGAGATAGTTCTGCCGGTTGATCTGTACCACGCCCGCGGGAAGCTGTGACGAGCCGGGCGGGGCCGGATCCGCCAGTAACGGCGTGTCCACCCCGGTCACGCCGGTGTAGCGCACGCCCTCCGGATCGTCGACGGAATCACCGGCCACATGCAGGGCGACCGGTGAGAACCAGCCGCCGAACCCCACCCCCGGCCCGGCGAAGCTGTCACCACAGATCTGCAGCAGTTCGGTTGGGAACTCCATGAACTCGCACAGGTCGGTGGCACCTATGCCGTAGTCGCGAGTGGGGGTCCCGGTTCCGGCGACGGGGCCGATGCGGACCACCTGGCCCAAGGCCAGGGGCGGCAGGATCGGATCGGGTGCCGGGCTCGGCGGGTCGGCCGAGGCCGGACACGTCAGCACCCCGGTCAGACAAGCGACCGCGGCGGCGCCGATCGCGCCGCGGATCACAATTCGGCGGCCAGCAGCTCGGCGATCTGAATGGTGTTGAGCGCAGCGCCTTTTCGGAGATTATCGCCGGAGATGAACAGCGCCAGACCGCGACCGTCGGGCACCCCCGGATCCCGGCGGATCCGGCCGACCAGCGAGTCGTCGATGCCGGCGGCGGCGAGCGGAGTCGGCACGTCGACCAGCGTCACACCGGGTGCGGCGGCCAGCAGTTCGGCGGCGCGCCCCGGTGAGATCGGCCGGGCGAACTCGGCATTGATCGACAGCGAGTGGCCGGTGAACACCGGCACCCGCACGCAGGTCCCGCTGACCGGGAGGTCCGGGATGCCCAGGATCTTGCGACTCTCGTTGCGCAGCTTCTGATCCTCGTCGGTCTCGCCGGAGTCGTCATCGACCAGGGCGCCGGCCAGGGGGATCACGTTGAATGCGATTGGCGCGACATACTTCTCCGGCGGCGGGAAGTCGACCGCGCCGCCGTCGTGCACCAGGTCCTCGGCACGGGAGATCACCGCGCGCGCCTGCGAGGCCAGCTCCTCGACCCCGGCCAGGCCGCTGCCGGACACCGCCTGATACGTCGAGGTGATCATCCGGACCAGTTGCGCCTCGTCGTGCAGCACCTTGAGCACCGGCATGGCGGCCATCGTGGTGCAGTTCGGGTTGGCGATGATGCCTTTCGGGCGATTACCCGCATCCCGGTGGAAGTTGACTTCCGAAACCACCAGCGGCACATCGGGATCCTTGCGCCAGGCCGAGGAGTTGTCGATGACGACCACGCCGGCGTCGGCGAACCGCGGCGCCTGCACCCGCGACATCGTGGCGCCCGCGGAGAACAGCGCGATGTCCAATCCGCTCGGGTCGGCGGTGGCGGCGTCCTCGACCTCGATCTCCTGCCCGCGGAACGGCAGCTTCTTGCCGGCCGAGCGGGCCGAGGCGAAGAACCGCACGCTGCCCACCGGGAAGTCGCGCTCCTCGAGCAGCGTGCGCATCACCTGGCCGACCTGACCGGTCGCGCCCACCACACCGATGTTGATTCCCCGGTCGCTTCGCTCCTGCCCACCGATATTGACCATGGTTAGCGTCCCGTCCCCGCGTACACGACGGCCTCTTCGTCGCCGCCGAGTCCGAACGCCTCGTGCAGCGCGGCCACCGCCTTGTCCAACTCGGAGTCCTTGACCAGCACCGAGATTCGGATCTCCGAGGTGGAGATCAACTCGATGTTGACCCCGACCTCGGCGAGCGCCTCGCAGAAGGTGGCGGTGACGCCGGGATGGCTGCGCATGCCCGCCCCGACCAGCGAAACCTTGCCGATGTGGTCGTCGTACAGCACCTTGGTGAACCCGATCTCGTCCTGTAGCGAGGCCAGCTTCTGCACTGCGGTGGACCCGGCATCTCGCGAGCAGGTGAAGGTGATGTCGGTCTTGCCGTCCTCGACCTTGGAGATGTTCTGCAGCACCATGTCGATGTTGACGTCGGCTTCGGCGACCGCGCGAAAAACCTTGGCGGCGTAGCCCGGCACGTCAGGCAGGCCGACGACGGTCACTTTCGCCTCGCTGCGGTCGTGCGCAACTCCGGTCAGGATGGCGTCTTCCATGGGGATGTCCTCGATCGATCCGGTGACGATGGTGCCGGGCTTGTCGGAGTACGACGACCGGACGTGGATGGGAACGTTGTACCGACGGGCGTATTCCACGCAGCGCAGCATCAGCACCTTCGCCCCGGCCGCCGCCATCTCGAGCATCTCCTCGAAGGTGACGGTGTCCAGCCGGCGGGCGTTGGGCACGATGCGCGGGTCGGCGGTGAAGATGCCGTCGACGTCGGTGTAGATCTCGCAAACGTCGGCCTTCAGCGCCGCCGCCAGCGCGACGGCGGTGGTGTCCGAGCCGCCGCGGCCCAGCGTGGTGACGTCCTTGCTGTCCTGGCTGACGCCCTGGAACCCCGCGACCAGGACGATCTGCCCCTCGTCCAGCGCGGAGCGCAGCCGGCCGGGGGTTACGTCGATGATCTTGGCGTTGCCGTGCGTAGCAGTCGTGATGACACCAGCCTGCGAGCCGGTGAACGACCGAGCGTGCGCGCCGAGGGACTCGATGGCCATGGCGACCAGCGCGTTGGAGATCCGCTCCCCCGCGGTCAGCAGCATGTCGAGCTCGCGCGGCGGCGGGGCCGGGCACACCTGGCGGGCCAGGTCGAGCAGGTCGTCGGTGGTGTCACCCATCGCGGAGACCACCACGACGACGTCGTTACCGGCCTTCTTGGTCTCCACGATGCGCTCGGCGACACGCCGGATCCGCTCGGCGTCACCCACCGAGGATCCGCCGTACTTCTGCACGACGAGCGCCACTGTCTGCCCTTTCCAGAACACGGGGAGGTCGCCCATAAGGATAAGGGGTGCACGCACCTGCTTTTCGCCGCGTAAACCGGCGGTAACGTCCGGTCCGTGGCTGACAGTCCCGCCGATCGCACCGCCGACACCCGGGTGCCGATCCATCCGCCGATCGCCGCCAGGTGGAGTCCCCGGGCGTTCGATCCCGACGCCGTCCTGGGCGCCGAACAGCTGACCGCGCTGCTCGAGGCGGCCCGGTGGGCCCCGACCTGGGGCCACCGCCAGCCGGTCCGCTTCGTCGTGGGGCGGCGGTGGGCAGGAGCGGAGCGACCCGGGGATCAACCGGGCGGCGACGATACCTTCGCCGTGTTGTCCGGCCTGCTCAGGCGCGGTAACAGCTACGCGAAGTCCGCGGGCGCGCTGATCCTGGTGTGCGCCGACGAGGGCGAGGACGAGCGGACCGCGCTGTACTCGGGCGTCGACGCGGGTGCGGCGATGGCCACCCTGATCATCGAGGCGGTCGCCCGCGGCCTGATCGCCCATCCGATGGCCGGTTTCGACGTTGACGGCGCCCGGCAGGCCTTCGCACTCGACGCCGGCCTGCGGCCGTTGATGATCATCGCGGTCGGCTCCCTGGCCGACTACGCGCAAGTGCCCGAGGAGGTCGCCGAACGGGACCGGCGTCCCCGCGAACGGCTACCGCTGGAGCAGATCGTGCTCAACCGGTCAGGACTTACAGGCCTGGGATAGCTGCTGCAGCTGGTCGGCGATGCGCTGGTTGAGCGCGAACATGCCCAATACCTGCGGTGGCGGCGGTGCCCCCGGCGCACGGTGCTGCACCGCGGCCCGCACCCCCGGCAGCCCGGCGGCGAACTCGGAGGCCAGCTGGGCCAGCTGGATCGCCTGCACCTGCAGTCCCGGGTCGCTGACCTTCTGCGCCCGCTCGGCCAGGCCGTCGGCCCACTGCTGGTAGATCAGGTCCTCGGCCTGCGTCGGCACCGGATTGTTCGGGTCCGGGGGCTTCTCGCTGACCTTGGCCGCCTGCGCGTGGTTGAACTCCAGAATGTCGACCACCGGTTTGCACTTCTCCGACGGTCCGCGGAAGAACGCGGCCCAGACGCCGAAGGCGACCGCGATGATCAGAACGGACGCGGTGAGCGGCCAGCGGAATCGGCTCTTCATCGTGGCATCAGCCTAGCGGGCCTGGTCGGACAGCCATCCAGCCGGCAACTCGGACTTTTGGCCTGGTGCTGCATCGGGAGTACAGTACGTCCTTGTGCAGCGGGTGCTCCTCCTCGGACGCCGCGACGGGGTCTGATCCAGACTGGCCTCCCGTCGCGGGAGTTCGCGATGCGCCGGTCTGAAGCCCAAACTCAAGACACCCGGAGCCCGATCGTGAACACCCACTCTGATTCGCTGGATGCCTACGTATCCGCGCGCACCATCAAGACCCCCGCCGGGCCGCGCCAGGACGGCCAGCCGGCGTACAACACCCAGCGCAGCACCGCGATGCCGGTGTTCCGCTACCGGCCGTTCGCCGCTGAGGTCGAACCGGTTTCGCTGCCCGACCGGACCTGGCCGGACAAGGTCATCGACCGGGCCCCGCTGTGGTGTGCCGTCGACCTGCGCGACGGCAACCAGGCCCTGATCGACCCGATGAGCCCGGCCCGTAAGCGGCGGATGTTCGAGCTGCTGGTGAAGATGGGCTACAAGGAGATCGAGGTCGGTTTCCCGTCCGCCAGCCAGACCGACTACGACTTCGTCCGCGAGATCATCGAGCAGGGCGCGGTGCCCGAGGACGTCACCATCCAGGTGCTGACCCAGTGCCGCCCCGAACTGATCGAGCGGACCTTCCAGGCTTGCGACGGTGCCCCGAACGTGATCGTGCACTTCTACAACTCGACCTCGATCCTGCAGCGCCGGGTGGTGTTCCGCGCCGACCGCGACGAGATCAAGAAGATCGCCACCGACGGCGCCCGCAAGTGCCTGGAGGAGGCGGCCAAGCATCCCGGCACCCGGTGGCGCTACGAGTACTCCCCGGAGTCCTACACCGGCACCGAGTTGGAGTACGCCAAGGACGTCTGCGACGCGGTCTCCGAGGTAATCGCACCCACTGCGGACTGGCCGCTGATCGTCAACCTGCCCGCCACCGTCGAGATGGCGACCCCCAACGTCTACGCCGACTCGATCGAGTGGATGAGCCGCAACCTGGCGCGCCGGGACGCGATCATCCTGAGCCTGCATCCGCATAACGACCGCGGAACCGCCGTCGCCGCAGCCGAATTGGGCTACCAGGCCGGCGCGGACCGGATCGAGGGCTGCCTGTTCGGCAATGGTGAGCGCACCGGCAACGTCTGCCTGGTGACGCTGGGCCTGAACCTGTTCTCCCGCGGCGTCGACCCGCAGATCGACTTCTCCAACATCGACGAGATCCGTCGCACCGTGGAGTACTGCAACCAGCTGGGAGTCCACGAGCGGCACCCCTACGGCGGCGACCTGGTCTACACCGCCTTCTCCGGTAGCCACCAGGACGCCATCAACAAGGGCCTGGACGCGATGAAGATCGCCGCCGACGAGGCCGACTCCGATGTGGACGACATCCTGTGGCAGGTGCCGTACCTGCCGATCGACCCCAAGGACGTCGGACGCACCTACGAGGCCGTGATCCGGGTCAACTCGCAGTCCGGCAAGGGCGGGGTGGCCTACATCATGAAGGCCGACCACGGCCTGGTGCTGCCGCGCCGGCTGCAGATCGAGTTCAGCCAGGTGATCCAGAAGATCACCGACGGCGAAGGCGGCGAGGTGTCCCCCAAGGAGATGTGGGACGCGTTCGCCGACGAGTACCTGGCGCCGATCCGGCCGCTGGAACGGATCAAGCAGCGGGTGATCGGCTCGGAGGTCGACGGCGGGATCGACGTCATCGAGGCCACCGTGAAGATCGACGGCGTCGAAACCGAGATCCGCGGCGAGGGTAACGGCCCGCTGGCCGCGTTCGTCGACGCCCTGGGGAACGTCGGCATCGAGGTATCGGTGCTGGACTACTCCGAGCACGCCATGTCGGCCGGTGAGGAGGCCGCCGCCGCGGCCTACGTCGAGGCGTCCGTCGGCGGCCGTACCGTGTGGGGCGTCGGCATCGCCACCTCGATCACGACTGCGTCACTTCGGGCGGTGGTCTCCGCGGTGAACCGGGCGGCCCGGTTAAGCTAACCGCCGCAATACCGGACAAGACTGAGGAGTAAGCCGTGAACTGGGGTTCGACCTGGGATTTTCTTTGGCACTTCCTGATCATCTTCGCCTGGATCGCCTACCTGCTGGTGCTGTTCCAGATCCTGACCGACCTGTTCTGGCGCGACCACAAGACGTCGGGCTGGATCAAGGCGGTGTGGGTGATCTTCCTGATCGTCCTGCCGTGGCTCACCGCGGTGGTCTACCTGATCGCACGCGGTCGGGGCATGACCGAGCGGGCGCGCGAGGCGGCTCTGCAGGCCAAGAAGGAAACCGACGACTACATCCGCGAGACCGCGGGCCGGTCGCCGGCGCAGGAGATCGAGCACGCCAAGCAGTTGCTGGACTCCGGCGCGATCAGCCAGGCCGAGTTCGACTCCCTGAAGGCCAAGGCCCTCAGCTAGGGCTCGAGCGCCCGGATCGCCGCCACCAGGCGGTCCACGAATGCGTCGACCTCGGCCCGGTCATAGCCGCGGCTGAACACCGACGACGTGCGCAGCTTGGCGGCGCGCACGTCGTCGGCGCGCAGGTAGCCGCGACCGTCGAGTCGGCGCGCGGCCAGCTGCAGCAGCTCCTGCACCGATTTCGGGTCGTAGCCCCGCCTGCCGACACCGGATTTGGCGAAGACCACGCCACGCACGTCATCGGCACTGAGTTCGCTGCTCATCGTCGGCGTCAGAACAGGGCGAACTGTTGGCCCTGGTCCACCGACTGGACAAAGTCGTCGATGCCGGTGCCGAGGGCGACCGACCCGACGTTGTCCATGAACTGCTCGTCGGAGACCACCGGCACACCGAGTTCGCGGGCCTGGTAGCCCTTGCCCTGCTCGGGCGCGGGCTCGTTGCAGACCACCAGCGAGGTCTGCGGGTCGACGGCCTCGGTGTAGGCCAGCCCGGCGTGCAGGATCCGTTCCACCAGCTCCTCGTGGGTGCGCTGCACCTCGCTGGACAGCGCCACCCGCATGCCCTGCACCAGCTGCTTGCCCTGATAACGCCCGGGGTTCAGGTACGGGCAGGGCATCCGGGAGGCCAGCGTCTTCAACGGCCGCAACTCGTCGTGGGTGACCCGCCCGTTGGGCCAGCGCCGCCGGGTGACCGGGCGCACCGGCAGCCAGATGTCATTCTCCCGGGCCCGCTCAAGGGCCGGGCTGAGCACCCGGGAGAGCACCAGCGCGTCGTCGAACGCGTCGTGGGCCCGCGTCTGGGCGACGTTCCAGTGCCGCGCCAGGGTCTCCAGCCGCAGGTTGTCCAGCCCGAGTTTGAGCCGGCGGGCCAGCTCGACCGTGCACATCACGTTGTCGATCGGCAGGGCGGTGCCGGCCAGTTCGGCCTCGGTGGTCAAGAACGCGTAGTCGAAGGCCACGTTGTGGGCGACGAGGGTGCGTCCGTGCAACAGCTCGATCACCTCGTCGGCGATCTCGGCGAAGGTGGGCTGGTCCTCCAGCATCTCCGCGGTGAGCCCGTGCACGTGGGTGGGGCCCGGGTCGACGCCGGGGTTGAGCAGGCTGACCACCGAGTGCTCGACGTTGCCCTGGGCGTCCAGCGCCAGCGCGGCCAGGCTGATGATGCGGGCATGACCAGGGCGGAAGCCCGAGGTCTCCACGTCGACGACGACCCAACCGTCGCCCGACTCGGAGGCTGGTCTGCCCCAGGACTGACTCACACAGTCAGGATGGCACGCGCCCCCGACAGCACCCGGCACATCGGATCCGTGTCGGGCCGCCCGCGGGAGGTCCGCATAAACTGCGTTCCGATGCCGAGGCCGACGATGACGATCCGGGGGCGGGCCGCGTTGGCCGCCGGTTCCGCCGCGCGCTGGGCCTCCCGGGTCACCGGACGCGGGGCGGGCGCCATGATCGGCGGCCTGGTCGCGATGACGCTGGACCAGTCCATCCTGGGCCAGCTCGGCGCGGGCCGGCGCACCATCGTCGTCACCGGCACCAACGGCAAATCCACCACCACCCGGATGACGGCCGCGGCGCTGGCCACCCTGGGTACCGTCGCGACCAACGCCGAGGGCGCCAACATGGACGCCGGCCTGGTGTCGGCGCTGGCGTTGTCCCCGGACGCCACCCTCGCCGCTCTCGAGGTCGACGAGATGCACGTCCCGCACGTCTCCGATGCCGTGCACCCCGCGGTGATCGTGCTGCTGAACCTCTCGCGCGATCAGTTGGACCGGGTGGGTGAGATCAATCACATCGAACGCACCCTGCGGGCCGGGCTGGCCCGCCACCGGGACGCGATCGTCGTGGCCAACTGCGACGACGTGCTGATGACCTCGGCGGCCTACGACTGTCCGCACGTCGTGTGGGTGGCCGCCGGCGGCGGCTGGGCCAACGACTCGGTGAGCTGCCCCCGCAGCGGCGAGGTGATCGTGCGCGACGGTTCGGACTGGTATTCGACCGGCACCGGTCCGGATGTCGGGCCCGGAGGCCCTCCGGCCTTCAAACGGCCGGCACCGCAGTGGTGGTTCGACGAGGTGAACCTGTACGGCCCGGACGGCCTGGCGCTGCCGATGCGGCTGTCGCTGCCGGGCACGGTCAACCGCGGCAACGCCGCGCAGGCGGTGGCCGCGGCGGTGGCGCTGGGCGCCGATCCGGCCGCCGCGGTGGCCGCGGTGTCGACGGTCGACGAGGTCGCCGGACGCTATCAGACCGTGCCGATGGGTGAGCACACCGTGCGAATCCTCCTGGCCAAAAATCCTGCCGGTTGGCAGGAGGCGCTGTCGATGGTCGACAAGAGCGCCGACGGTGTGGTGATCGCGGTCAACGGTCAGGTGCCCGACGGCGAGGACCTGTCCTGGCTGTGGGACGTCGACTTCGAGCGTTTCGGCGATGAGCTTCTCGAGCGAAGAGCGTCGGGAAATGGTGTGCCGGTGGTGGCCGCCGGTGAACGCGGCACCGATCTTGCGGTGCGGCTCGGCTATGCTCGCGTGCCACACACGTTGGTGCACAACACCATTGACGCGATCATTTCATGCCCGAAGGGGCACGTCGAGGTGGTGGCGAACTACACCGCGTTCCTGCAGTTGACCCGGACGCTGGGGCGGATGAACCCGGCGGGGAGGCGCAGCGATGGCTAGTACCGTTCAGATCGGCCTGGTGCTGCCCGATGTGATGGGCACCTACGGCGACGGTGGCAACGCCGTGGTACTTCGCCAGCGGTTGCGGCTTCGCGGCATCCCCGCCGAGATCGTCCAGATCACACTGGCCGATCCGGTGCCGGACTCGCTCGACCTCTACACCCTCGGCGGCGCGGAGGACTACGCGCAACGGCTGGCCACCAAACACCTTCTCACCCATCAGGGTTTGCAGCGCGCCGCCGCACGCGGCGCTCCGGTGCTGGCGATCTGTGCCGCGATCCAGGTGCTGGGCCACTGGTATGAGACCTCGGCCGGTGAACGGGTCGAAGGCGTGAGCCTGCTGGATGTGACGACATCCCCGCAGGAGAAGCGCACCATCGGCGAGGTGGTATCCAAGCCGTTGATCGAAGGCCTCACCCAGCAGCTGACCGGCTTCGAAAACCACCGCGGCGGAACTGTTCTGGGTCCCGACGCCCGGCCGCTGGCAACGGTCGTCAAGGGCGCGGGCAACCGCGCCGGCGACGGCTACGACGGCGCGGTGCAGGGCAGCGTGGTGGCGACGTATCTGCACGGACCGTGCCTGGCCCGTAATCCGGAGCTCGCCGACCTGCTGCTGTCCCGGGTGGTCGGTGAACTGCCGCCGCTGGAACTGCCCGAGGTCGAGCAACTGCGCCGCGAGCGGCTGGCCGCCCCGCGGCGGGTGTGAGGGTCAGGGCGTCGGCGGGACCGCGGCGACGGTCGGCGGTGTAGCGGCGTCGGCTGGTGCTGCCGGAGCCGGCGGTGCCGGCGGCGGAGCGTTCAGCGATACGTAGCCGGGGGGCAACGGCGGGCGTGCCGGCGCCTCCGAAGGGCCCGGAGTCGTCGCCGGAACCTGGCCTGCGGCCGGCTGCGGGGAGTTCAGCGAAACGTAACCGGGCGGCAACGGCGGGTGCGGCGGCGCCTCCGATGGAGCCGGGGCGGTGGCCGGCCGCGGCGCGGTCAGCGAGATGTAGCCCGGCGGCAGCGGCGGCGGCGGACCCGCACCGGGGGGCGGCCCCGGCGCGACGTCCGCCGGGGAGGCCAGCGCGCCCATCGGGTCGTCACTGCGCGCGGCGTGCCAGAGGTCCCGCAGGGTCCCGAGTGGACCCGACGACTGCCCCGAACCGTATTGCGGGTTTTGGATCTCCGGGACGGTGCGGGTGCCAACCGGCGGCGGCGGTGCGGGAGCCACCGATAGGTTGCCCGAGCCCATCACCAACTGGCCCGGGGCCGGTGCGGCAGCGGCGGCGGCCGGATCGCCCTGGATCACGGTCAGTGTGGGGGTCGGCGGTGTTCCTGGGGTGGGCACGGCCGGGTCGGGCACCGCCGGGTCGGCGGCCGCCTGGCCGGCGACGCCCAGCGCGCCACCCGCGACCAGCGCGGCGGCGAACGCCATCCGATTTCGTCGGCTCATTGCCAGCACGCTACTGCCTTCGCGTGCGATGCGTCGGTCGTTACCCGGCCCCACGAGCCGGCTAGACCATCTGGCGGCGCCCGGACAGGGCTCGGCCCAGCGTCAACTCGTCGGCAAACTCCAGGTCACCGCCCATCGGCAGACCCGATGCGATGCGGGTGACGGTCAGCCCGGGAATGTCCCGCAGGATCCGCACCAGGTAGGTGGCGGTGGCCTCGCCCTCGGTGTTCGGGTCGGTGGCGATGATCACCTCGGTGATGTCGACACCGTCGACCCGTTCACCGATCCGGTTCAGCAGTTGACGGATGCGCAGCTGCTCGGGCCCGATGCCGGACAGCGGATCCAGCGCGCCGCCCAGCACGTGGTAGCGCCCGCGGAACTCGCGGGTGCGCTCGACGGCCTGCACGTCCTTCGGTTCCTCGACGACACACACCTGCGAACCGTCGCGGCGGGCGTCGCCGCAGATCCGGCACCGCTCGGCATCGGAGACGTTGCCGCACACCTCGCAGAACTGCACGCCGTCGCGCACCCGGGCGAGCACCGCGGTGAGCCGGTCGATGTCCGGCGGCTCGACCGAGAGCAGGTGGAAGGCGATGCGCTGGGCACTCTTGGGCCCGATACCCGGCAGCTTGCCGAGCTCGTCGATCAGATCCTGGACGGGGCCCTCGAACACGGCGGCGCCTCTAGAACCCGGGCGCGCCAAGCGCGCCGCCCAGACCGCCGGCGAGCGGGCCGAGATGGCTCTGCATCATGATCGTCACCTGCTTGGACGCATCGGAGAGCGCACCGAGGACCAGGTCCTGCAGGGTGTCGACGTCCTCGGGATCGACGACCTTCGGGTCGATCCGGATCGCCACCACCTCGCCGCTGCCGCGAACGGTCACCTGCACCAGGCCCCCGCCGGCCTGCCCCTGCACCTCGGCGTTGGCCAGCTTCTCCTGGGCCTCCATCAGCTGCTGCTGCATCTGCTGGGCCTGCGCCAGCAGCGCCGACATGTCCGGCGGACCTTCGGGTTGCATGACGGTCCCCTTGCATCTTGGTCTCGAGTTGGTTTCGCCTGGGGATTCAGGCGTTCAGTGACTTCAAGCCTAGACGGCACAGGGGTTACCGTGGCGCCCGTGCCTATGTCCGCCCGCATGCGTGTCGCGGCCGCCGCTGCCACCAGTGTGCTGCTCGCCGCCTCGACGCTGACCGCATCGGTTTCCCACGCCGCACCCTCGAGCATCGCCGGGATGATCGTCTTCCTCGACCCCGGCCACAACGGCGCCAATGACGCCTCACTGACCAAGCAGGTCCCCACCGGTCGCGGCGGTACCAAGGATTGCCAGACCAGCGGCACCAGCACCGAGAGCGGCTTCCCCGAGCACACCTTCAACTGGGACACCGTGCTGCTGATCCGCCAGGAGCTCACCCAGCTCGGGGTGCGCACGGCGATGTCGCGCGGCAACGACGACCAGGTCGCGGCATGTGTCGACGAACGGGCGGCGATGGCCAATGCGCTGCAACCGAACGCCGTTGTGTCGATCCACGCCGACGGCGGCCCCGCCACCGGCCGCGGCTTCCACGTCAACTACTCCAGCCCGCCGCTGAATACCGCCCAGGCCGGCCCTTCCGTGCAGTTCGCCCGCATCATGCGCGACCAACTGGCCGCTTCGGGAATCCCGGCGGCGAACTACATCGGTTCGGACGGCCTCTACGGGCGGCCCGATCTGGCCGGTTTGAACCTGGCGCAGTACCCGTCGATCCTGGTCGAGCTGGGCAACATGAAGAACCCGGTCGACTCGGCGCTGATGCAGAGCCAGGAAGGTCGGCAGAAGTACGCCGACGCCGTGGTCAAAGGCATCGCGGCCTACCTTGCGACGCAGCCGCCGCGAACCTACTGAGCTAGGCCCGCTCGACCTCTTTCTTCAGGTTCGCCAGCACCTCGTCTTGGATGCGGCGCAACCCCAGCGGCGCGAACGTCTTCTCGAAGAAGCCCTTGACGCCGTCGGCGCCCTTCCACGTGGTCTTGACGGTGACGCTGGAGCCGGGGCCGGCCGGGGCCACGGTCCAGTTGGTCACCATCGAGGAGTTGGCGTCCTTCTCGATGACGGTGTGACCCGCGAGATCAACGTCGGCCTGCACCTCACGCACCCGCGACTTGGTGGCCTGCAGCTTCCACTTGGCCACCGTGCCCGGGCCGTGGCCGCCCTGCAGCACCTGGTACTCGCTGTACTGCGACGACAGGATCCTGGGCCGGACGCCCTGGTAGTCGGCGACTGCGTCGAGCACCTTCGCGGGTTCGGCCTCGATCAGGATCGTGCTGGCCGCGCTGACCTGTCCCATACGCTGAAAACTCCCATCATCGTGCGGGTGAGCAGCCGTGCGGTCGCATCGACTGCGGCTGCGGACTAGCGTAGTCGTGTGCCCGATTCCGAAGCCCGGACCGCGCACGCCGACGGCGTCGAGCGGCTCCTCGCCAGCTACCGCGCCATACCGTCGAATGCCTCGGTGCGCCTGGCCAAGCCGACGTCGAACCTCTTTCGGGCCCGGGCCGAACGGGACGCCCCCGGCCTCGACACCTCCGGGCTCACCGATGTCATCGCGGTCGACCCGGACACCCGCACCGCCGACGTCGCCGGCATGTGCACCTACGAGGACCTCGTCGATGCGACCCTGCCGTACGGGTTGGCGCCGCTGGTGGTTCCGCAGCTGAAGACGATCACGCTAGGCGGCGCGGTCACCGGGCTGGGCATCGAGTCGACGTCGTTCCGCAACGGTCTGCCGCACGAGTCGGTACTGGAGATGGACATCCTGACCGGCGCGGGCGAGATCGTCACCGCCAGCCGCACCCACCACCCGGATCTTTTCCGTGCGTTCCCGAATTCCTATGGCACGCTAGGCTATTCGGTGCGACTGCGGATCGAGCTGGAGTCGGTTCGTCCCTTCGTCACCCTGCGGCACCTGCGCTTCCACCGCCTCGGCGACCTCATCGCCGCGATGGACCGCATCGTCGACACCGGCGGCTATGACGGTGTTCCGGTGGACTACCTGGACGGGGTGGTGTTCAGCGCCGACGAGAGCTACCTGTGCGTCGGCGTGCAGACCGCCACACCCGGCCCGGTCAGCGACTACACCGGCCAGGACATCTACTACCGCTCGATCCAGCACGCCGACGGTGTCAAGGAAGACCGGCTGACGATCCACGACTACCTGTGGCGGTGGGACACCGACTGGTTCTGGTGCTCGCGGGCGTTCGGGGCGCAGAACCCACGACTGCGGCGGTTGTGGCCGCGGCGCTACCGGCGCAGCAGCTTCTACTGGAAGCTGATCGGCTACGACCAGAGGTTCAACATCGCCGATCGCATCGAGGCCCGGCACGGCCGCCCGCCCCGGGAGCGGGTGGTCCAGGACGTCGAGGTGCCGATCGGACGCACCGAGGAGTTCCTAACCTGGTTTTTGGGAAACGTCGACATCGAGCCGCTCTGGTTGTGCCCGCTGCGGCTGCGCGACGACGGCGGCTGGCCGCTGTACCCGCTGTCGGCCGGCCACACCTACGTCAATGTCGGGTTCTGGTCGTCGGTGCCGGTCGGGCCGACCCCGGGCCACACCAACCGACTGATCGAGGCCGAGGTCAGCGCGCTCGACGGCCACAAATCGCTGTACTCCGACGCCTACTACGGCCGCGATGAGTTTGACGACCTGTATGGCGGAGAAACCTACAAGACCGTAAAGAAGACCTACGATCCCGACTCACGGCTGCTTGACCTGTACGCAAAGGCGGTGCAAAGACGATGACGACCTTCAGAGATGACCGGGCGGTCTCCGGCAAGCTCAGCTTGGCCGAGATCCTGGAGACCTTCGCCGGTGGTGGCGAGCTGCCACTGAAGTTCAGCGCCTATGACGGCAGCTCCGCCGGGCCGGACGACGCCGAGCTGGGTCTGGATCTGCTCACCCCGCGCGGCACCACCTACCTGGCCACCGCGCCGGGTGACTTGGGCCTGGCGCGGGCCTACGTCTCCGGTGACCTGGACGTGCACGGCGTGCACCCCGGTGACCCGTACGAGCTGCTCAAGGCGCTCGACCAGTCGATGGACTTCAAGCGGCCGCCGGCCCGGGTGCTGGTCGACATCGTGCGCTCGATCGGCATCGAGCGGCTCAAGCCGATCGCCCCACCCCCGCAGGAGGCACTGCCGCGCTGGCGGCGCATCGCCGAGGGTCTGCGGCACAGCAAGAAACGCGACGCCGAGGCCATCCACCACCACTACGACGTGTCGAACACGTTCTACGAGTGGGTGCTCGGGCCGTCGATGACCTACACCTGCGCCTGCTACCCGAGCGCCGGAGCGACGCTGGAGGAGGCCCAGGAGAACAAGTACCGGCTGGTGTTCGAGAAGCTCAACCTCAAGGCCGGCGACCGGTTGCTCGACGTCGGCTGCGGCTGGGGCGGGATGGTGCGCTACGCCGCGCGGCGCGGGGTGAAGGTCATCGGCGTGACGCTGTCTCGCGAGCAGGCCACCTGGGCTCAGAAGGCGATCGCCGATCAGGGGCTGGCCGACCTGGCCGAGGTGCGCCACAGCGACTACCGCGACGTGCGCGAGTCCTGCTTCGACGCGGTGTCCTCGATCGGGCTGACCGAGCACATCGGGGTGGCGAACTACCCGTCGTACTTCACCTTCCTGAAGTCGAAGTTGCGCACCGGCGGCCTGCTGCTCAACCACTGCATCACCCGGCCGGACAACAAGACCACGTCCACTGGCGGGTTCATCGACCGCTACGTGTTCCCGGACGGCGAACTGACCGGCTCGGGCCGCATCATCACCGCAGTGCAGAACGTCGGCCTGGAGGTGACGCACGAGGAGAACCTGCGCCACCATTACGCGCTGACCCTGCGGGACTGGTGCCGCAACCTCGTCGAGAACTGGGACGAGGCCGTCGCCGAGGTCGGCCTGGCCACCGCCAAGGTGTGGGGGCTGTACATGGCCGGCTCGCGGCTGGGGTTCGAGACGAATGTCGTTCAGCTGCACCAGGTTCTGGCCGTGAAGCTGGACGACAAGGGCGGCGACGGCGGATTGCCGTTACGCCCGTGGTGGACGGCCTGATCGAGGCGTGCCGCCATAGCGCCCCTAGTGGACGTGGAGTGGCGAGATGAGCGTGACCGATCAGCTCGTATCATTCTGTGCCCGGCGACTTTTTACGCGTTGGGCGCGGTCAGCGGCCCGAGTTCGATGACGCCGGGGCATCATGAGGCCGCGGTTCTCGGATGTTGGCTTGCCTGGGCATGGCGGGGGTAGTTGAGCGGTCGTGACGTTCCAGGCGGGCAGAAACAAACGGCTGCCAGGGTGGGTGATGTAGGTGCGTCCGGTCGGCGCAGTCCAGACGATCGTGCCGTCGGCCGATTGGCGATCGGCCCAGCCGTCGACGCCGGTCCAGAATGTGCGCAACAGGTGGTGTTTGCGGCATAGGCAGCGCAGGTTCGACGGGTGGGTCGGCCCGACCGGGTAGGCGATCGCGTGGTCGATATCGCAGTGCTCGGCCGGGGCGCCACAGCCCGGGAATCGGCAGGTCATATCGCGGCAGCGGATGAACCGCTGCAACGCGATTGACGGCCGGTACTGCTGTTCGGCTTGTTCACACGGCGTGCGCAACGGCACCACCTTCGCACCGTTGCGGATCATTTGCGCCAACAGTGGAGTGGGCACCACACCACCCGCGGTCATCACTGCGGCCGGCGCCCGCACAGCGGCATCGGCTGTGGCGGTGGTAGTCACGATGTCCGGTTTGTCGGTCGCGACATCGGACTGGGTACCGGCCTCGACAACAGCAGCCTCGTCAGCGACCACGTGAATGACCACACTGCCGGCCAGAGCAGGACTGGTCGGGGTGGGGCACTCCGGCGACCCGCACTGGCAGGCGATCCGGTCCGCCCCGGCGAACACCGCGGCCATCGCCTCAGCGCGACGCTGGCCGATCGTGCGTGGATCCTCGGCGCAAACCGCCCGTGCGATCGCAGTGAGTCTGCGTTCGATCAGTTCGGCATGCGTCGAATACAACCGGCCCCACATGGATCGAGTTCCGGTGTCATCCTCCGGCTTGCCGAACTGGACGTCCATTCCGCACTCGGCCGCGCGGAACCACTCGCGAGCCTGCGGATCATGCTGTTCGACCAGCGCGTCTATGGCCTGCTCAACCTTGGCCTGGGACAGCAGCCCCCACCGGGTCGCAGCCGCCGCGATGCCGGTATCGATGGCCGCCATCGCGGCCGGGTCGACGACCAGATGGGTGCGCCACGAAATCGTGGATACCAACTGTGTCCCGATGCTGCCCGCCAAGAACACGGCATTGACCTTCGGCAGTCGTTCGCGCAGCGATCGGGCCAGATACATCTGGGAGGAAGCCCGGCGTGCGCTCAGGTTCAGCGCCGCGCCCACCTCCGCGGCCGTGGCGTCCCAGCGATCACACGACCACAGCCGTCGGGCATCTCCCGGATCGTCCTCGGTGCCGCACCGCCGCTCGACGAGTTCGGCGATCGCCGCCAATCGCCGCGCCGCACCTGCGACCTCGGCACGCCCCCAACCCTCGACGGCACCCACCACCGCGTGGTCGTCGGCCGTCGCGAGGTCGCCCGGATGCAGTCCATCGAACATACATTCGATTGTGCCATGCCGGTGTGACAAGAACGACTTTGCCGACGGACGTCACCCGTCGATGCGCCGGGCGCCCAACTCGCTCTGCAACAACTCCAGCGCCACTTCTTCGGGATCGCGGCGCGGCGCCGGGTCCTCGGCATCCCGATCGACCTCGGCGATCATGCTGTCCTCTTCTGCGCGCTGCGGGTCCACCGCATCGGGCGCGGGTTCGGCCGGCGTGGGTTCGGACTCGGCCATCGGCGCGCCGACACCCGGCTCGCACCGCACCCGCCAGTCCACCCCGAGCGCGTCCTTGAGCGCATCGCGGATGACGTCGGCGTTGCGCTGCTCGGACAACCGCTTGGCCAGCGGCGCGGACTCGTGGCCCAGAACCAGCGTGCTGCCCTCCACCGCGCGCACGATCGCCCCGGCCAGCATGACCTCGGTGGTGCGGCTGCGCTCGCGCACCTTCTCCCGCACCGTCGACCACATGCTGCGCACGGCGGCGGCGCCGGGTTCGCCGGATGCGGCCGGCGCCGCGGCGGGTGCGGGCTCGGGCTCGGCTGTGGGGACGGGCTCCGGCGCGGCCACCGGTTCGGGTGCGGCCACCGGCTTTGGTGCGGCCACCGGTTTTGGTGTGGGGACGGGCTCCGGTTTGGCGACCGGCTCCGGCGGGGCGGCGGGGGCCTTGGCGGAAGCCGCCGGCACCTGCGTCTTGCGCACGTACTGCAGGGCCGGTGCCGACGCCTCGGTGCTCAGCGCCGCCTCGCCCGCGGGCAGCGAGATGTCCAGCCTGGTCTCGATGCGCTCGATGCGCTGCAGCAGCGCCGACTCGGTGTCGCTGGCCGACGGCAGCAGCAGCCGTGCGCACACCACCTCCAGCAGCAGACGCGGGGCGGTCGCACCGCGCATCTCACCGAGGCCGGCGTGCACCACCTCGGCGTAGCGGGCCAGCGTGGCCGACCCGACCCGGGCCGCCTGGTCTCGCATCCGGTCCAGCACGTCATCGGGGGCGTCGACCACGCCCCGGCTGGCGGCATCCGGAACCGCTTGCAGCACAATCAGATCGCGAAACCGATCCAGCAGGTCGGTGGCGAACCGGCGCGGGTCGTGGCCCGCGTCGATCACCGACTCGACCGCGCCGAACAACGCCGCGGCGTCACCGGCCGCGAGGGCGTCGACGGCGTCGTCGATCAGCGCCACATCGGTGGCACCCAGCAGGGCCAGCGCCCGCTGGTAGTGCACCTGGTTGCCGTCGGCGCCGGCCAGCAGCTGGTCGAGCACGCTGAGGCTGTCGCGGGGCGACCCGCCGCCGGCCCGGATCACCAGTGGGAAGACCGCGTCGTCGATCTGGACGTCCTCGGCGGCACAGATGCGTTCGATCAACGCGCGCATGGTGCGCGGCGCCAGCAGCCGGAACGGGTAGTGGTGGGTGCGCGACCGGATGGTGGGCAGCACCTTCTCCGGTTCGGTGGTGGCGAAGACGAAGATCAGGTGCTCCGGCGGCTCCTCGACGATCTTCAGCAGCGCGTTGAAGCCGGCCGTGGTGACCATGTGCGCCTCGTCGACGATGAAGATGCGGTAGCGCGACTGTGCCGGTGCATAGAACGCCCGGTCGCGTAGTTCCCGGGTGTCGTCGACGCCGCCGTGGCTGGCCGCGTCCAGTTCGACCACGTCGACCGAGCCGGGGCCGTTGGGCGCCAGCGCCACACACGAGTCGCACACCCCGCACGGCGTCGGCGTCGGGCCCTTCTCACAGTTCAGCGACCGGGCCAGGATGCGCGCCGACGAGGTCTTGCCACAGCCGCGTGGACCGGAGAACAGGTAGGCGTGGTTGATGCGGCCGGCCGCCAGCGCGGTGCACAGCGGTTCGGTGACGTGCTCCTGACCCACCACCTCGGCGAAGGTCGCCGGTCGATACTTGCGGTAGAGCGCCACGTCAGCAGGCTACCGACACGGTCGGACATGCCGGACGGGTGATCATCGCAGCAGCGACTCGGTGGCCGCCAGCAGCGCACAGGTTGCCAGGCCGTCGATGGCCTCACCGAGATCCGCAATCGCCGGGAAGGACGGCGCAATGCGAATGTTCTTGTCTTCCGGGTCTTTTCGATACGGGAACGACGCCCCCGCCTCGGTGACAGCGATCCCCGCGTCCTTGGCCAGCGCCACTGTGCGCTTGGCGGTGCCGGGAAGCACGTCGAGGCTGATGAAGTAGCCACCCTTCGGGTCGGTCCACGACGCGATCTTGGACTCCCCCAGCCGCCGGTCGAGGATCTCCAGCGCCAGCGCGAACTTGGGGGCCAGGATCTGCTGGTGCCGCTGCATCTGCAGGCGCACCCCGTCGGCGTCGCCGAAGAACTTCAGGTGCCGCAACTGGTTGACCTTGTCGGGACCGATCGACCTCTTGCCCGCGTACTGCAGATACCAGGCGATGTTGCCCAGGGAGCCACCGAAGAAGCTGACCCCGGCGCCGGCGAAGGTGATCTTCGAGGTGGACGCGAACACGTACGGCCGGTTCGGGTGGCCGGACTGCGCCGCCAGCCCCAGCACGTCGACCTGGCGGAGGAACTCGTGGGTCAGGGTGTGCACCGCGTAGGCGTTATCCCAGAACAGCCGGAAATCCGGTGCGGCGGTGTTCATCTGGACCAGCCGCCGGACCACCTCCCAGGAGTACGTGATGCCGGTGGGATTGGCGAACACCGGCACGCACCACATGCCCTTGATGGCCGGATCGACGGCCACGAGTTCCTCGATGAGGTCGACATCCGGGCCGTCCTCACGCATCGGCACGGTGATCATCTCGATGCCGAGGCTCTCGGTGATGGCGAAGTGCCGGTCATAACCGGGTGAGGGGCATAGGAACTTGACCACCGGCTCCTGACTCCACGGCCGGGGGGAGTCCACCCCACCGTGCAGCAGCGAGAACACCACGGTGTCGTGCATCAGCTCCAGGCTGGCGTTGTTGCCCGCGATCAGGTTGGGCACCCCGATACCGAGGAGCTCGCCGAAGATCGCCCGCAGCCCCGGCAGGCCGTGCAGGCCGCCGTAGTTACGGGTGTCGGTGCCGTCCTCGTCGCGGTACTCCGGCCCGGGCAGGCTCAGCAGCGCGTTGGACAGGTCGAGTTGCTCACTCGACGGCTTGCCCCGGGTCAGGTCCAGGGACAGCTTCTTGGCCTGCAGGTCGGCGTAGTTCTGCCGCTGCACCTCGTGCTGGGCTTGTAGCTCGTCACGGCCCAGGGACTGGAACGACACCATGCGCCTTTCGAAGGGGACCCCGCGCACCCGCCAGAGCCCATTGACCCTTGCTGCCTTCCGGCCCTGGGGGAGTTCACAGGATAGACGCCGCGCGGGGTCCATCGCGAGTGTAGTACGCGGCCTGATAGACAGCCTCAGCCGCTCGGACAGCCAGCCGAAACGGCGGTCGGCAGCGGTCGGCTACCATTGCCGACGGAGGATTCGCCTAGTGGCCTATGGCGCTCGCCTGGAACGCGGGTTGGGTTAACGCCCTCGCGGGTTCAAATCCCGCATCCTCCGCCAGCAAGGGTCTGATCGCAGTTCGGACCACAAGACCCGAAATCGCAGTTGAGGAGGGGAATGGGGCGCGGCACTGCAACAGCAGTCCACCTGACGTTGTCGATCGCAGCCGGCGTCTTCTATGTCCTGTTCGTCCTGCCTCGGTGGTGGGAACTGATGGGCGATATCTCCCACACCCTTGGCACCGTGCTGCGCCTGGTGACCGCCGTCCTGATCGCCCTGGCAGCGCTGCCGGTGGTCCTGACCCTGGTGCGCACCCGACGCCCTGAACTGGCGACACCCGAAGTGGCGCTGCGGTTGCGGCTGTGGTCGGCGGTGGCGCATGTGCTGGCCGGGGTGCTGATCGCCGGGGCGGCGATCGCCGAGATCTGGCTGAGCCTGGACAAGGCCGGCCCGTGGCTGTTCGGGGTGTACGGCGCCGCGGCAGCAGTGGCACTCCTCGGCATCGGGGCGTTCTACCTGTCATTCGTCGCCGAGCAGCCGCCCGCGCCGCCGAAGCCGCCCAAGGAGAAGAAGCCCCGGAAGCGCCGCGGCAAGAAGGCCGACGAGGCCTCGGCCGAGAGTGTGGCCGAGGAGACGACGGACAGCGACGAGACATCGGCCGAGACGAAGGCCGAGACGAAGGCCGAGACGGAGGCCGAGACGAAGGCCGAGACGGAGGCCGAGACGGAGGCCGAGGAAACCGCCGACGCGACCGAGGCCGAGGAACCCGCCGCCGAGCCGGCCGCGCCCGTGGTGAATACCGAGCCCACCGACGAGCCTGCGGTCGTCGAGAACCCCGTCGAGCCCACCGCGGAGGCCGAGATCGAAGCCGAGGACGGTGCGCTGCGCAACAAACGCCCGACCGGCAAGGCCTCACACCGGCTGCGTCGCCGCAATCGGGGCGGCGTCGCCACCGACGAATAACTCTGGAGTCCCGCACGGCTCGTCCCTATGCTGAGCGAGTGCCCAACACCCCATATCGGGTCGTCCAATGGACGACCGGCAACGTCGGCAAGAGCTCGGTCCAAGCCATCGCCGCCAACCCCACCCTCGAACTCGTCGGCTGCTACGCATGGTCGCCGGACAAGGTCGGCCGCGACGTCGGTGAGCTGGTCGGGATAGGTCCGCTCGGCGTGACCGCGACCAACGACGTCGACGCACTGCTGGCGCTCAAACCCGACTGCGTGGTCTACAACCCGATGTGGAACGACGTCGACGAGCTGGTGCGCATCCTGTCGGCCGGCGTGAACGTCGTCGCCTCGGCATCGTTCGTCACCGGCCACAACCTGGGCGCGGGCCGCGATCGGATCGTCGAGGCCTGCAAGGCCGGCGGTTCGACGATGTTCGGCTCCGGCGTCAGCCCTGGCTTCGCCGAACTGTTGGCGATCGTGGCGACCACGGCCTGCGACCGCGTCGACAAGGTCACCATCGCCGAGTCCGCCGACACCACCCTCTACGACTCCCCCGACACCGAGAAGCCGTGCGGCTTCGGCATGCCGATCGACGACCCCAAGCTGCCGGGCATGGCGGCCCAGGGAACCGCCATTTTCGCCGAGGCCGTGCGGTTGGTGGCCGATTCGCTCGGGGTGGAACTCGACGAGGTCGTGTGCGAGGCCGAGTATGCGCAGACCACCGAGGATCTGGTGATGGCGTCCTGGACGATTCCGGCGGGCTGCGTGGCCGGGGTGTACGCGAGTTGGCAGGGCCGGGTCGGCGAGAAGACGGTCATCGACCTGAACGTGCGCTGGCGCAAGGGCCAGACCCTGGACCCGGACTGGAAACTCGACGGTGACGGCTGGAAGATCACCATCGACGGGCGCCCCACGGTCACCATGAACATCGGCTTCCTGCCGCCGCCCGATCTCATCGAGAACGCCACGTCGATCGAGGACTTCTTCGTCCTCGGGCACATCATGACCGCGATGCCGCCGATCCACGCCATACCGGCCGTCGTCGCCGCGGCGCCGGGGATCGCGACCTACAACGATCTGCCGCTGCCGAATGCGCGAGGGGTGACCCCGACGTAGCCCTTTGGGACGCAATTACCGGGGCTTTATACCTTAGGTTATCCCCTCGTCGTCAAATTAGACCGATGCTCTAATTTTGACGGGGGTACCTCCCATCGGGACGGCGCGGCCGACACCGATCGGGTCATTGAAATGTGAAACCGCTGCTTCGCGGACTAAATCGACCAACTGACGAATATACCCATCGTCGAAAAATGGCCCCGGTATACGGCCAGGAGGACGAATTGAATTTCGAAATAAGCAATGGGAATACATTGTCGAATTTCGTTGCCGTTGATGTGCTGAACTGCTAAATTCCTGGCACCTACATAAGTGGACATATGGAGTGGGCCCGTCACCAACTGCGCGACGGCACCGGTCGCGTCATCGGCACCGACGCCTGCTACCTCGACCTGACCTAAGATGAGGACGCCGCCAGCAACAACTGGGTCAGGAAATCCAAGAGATCACCGAGAGTAGGGCCGCTATCGGGCAGGCCAAGGGCATTTTGCGGCTGATCTACGACATCGACGATGCCGCCGCTTTCGAAGTGCTGCGCTGGCGTTCACAACTGACCAACACCAAGCTCCTACGGCTTGCAGAACAATTCGTCGAGGACTTCATCGGTTGCGCCACACCGAGTCTCTGCCGGACCGCTCGGTCTACGACCATCTCCTGATGACCACCCAGAGCCGCGTTAAGCGATGAGACGGCCATGTCTCAACGCAAGCGAAACTGGGATCGCTTGTGGGAGTGGGCCGCCGCGTCCATACGCACAGAGACGACCTCGGCGGGATCGGTGACTTCCTCCACCGCTGCTTCACAGACTCAACCCTTTAGATCGCGGACCCTGCTCGGCTGAACCGCTTGGGGGAGACAGATCGTTTTCAAGCGTTGTGGATTGGTTGGCCTGCCCTCGCATGGCAGGAAGCCACGTGGACTGCTATCGCGCCAACAGCCGCAGAATTGGAATCGGCCCTCGACTCCGGCTCTACTAGCGGACGGGGCGCTTCCGGTAAGGCTGGCTGCAGCTCCGACTAGACCCGCAATCGCTCAGGCCTTGTCCAAAAGAAACTCGATATTGTTTGCGCCGGGATTCGTGTTTGGACTGACCTTGTCGCTGTTGAGGACGATCAAGCCACTGCACGTGTTGGGAGCACATCCGGTGACGAGCATGGTTTGGTTCTGCATCTGCACCTTGAACGGCGTAACGATGTCGTCGTTCAGATGCTTGAACAGGTTGTGATTCAGCGTAGCGACGTTCCAGGCACGGAACTTCTTGCCCAGCACGGTGATCACGCTGTCCTTCCACTTGCTTTCGTCGGTGGCGATCGCCTTCCACTGCTTGTCGATGTCCTTACGGGCATCCGGAATCAATCTGCTGATGTGAATATGCAGCTGATCTCTGCTGCGGTTGTCCGCCGACTCGATGCCCAACGCCCAATCAGTCCCGTTCGGGAGCCAATTGGCGTGCTCGTTGTAGGCGTCCAAGAAATACTCGGGCGCCCCGGACTGCAACAGAGTCGAGCATTCGATGCCCTGCTGGCGGACAGTGGCCAGAAGCAACCAGTTGTACTTCGCGCCGCCCTGCGCACCGTTGTGGATCGCGTAACCGCGAGATCGGTCATTGTTGGGCCAGACGACCACCCTGTTGCTACCGGGTTTGGCGGGTGTGGCGTCCTTGACGTCGTTCCATAAGCCATCCGGGGAGTTGGGATCGCCGCAGGCAGGGAATGGCGTGGGGCCAGAAGGCCACTGCGGTGCCGGGGGTCTCGCCTCCGCAGGAGCCGCGCCATGACCCCATAGGGCTAAGCCGGCGAAGACTGCGCACACGGTCGCCACCAGCATGCCGCGCGCACTGCCGCGCCACCAGCGATTGGCGGTCAACGCGGCCGCCGCACTCCTGCTCATATTCACCGGGGGACAGTACCGCCACGTTCAGGGGTTTCGTTTGAAATCGCGAACAAGATCGGCCCAGCGACCCGCCAGGTCGCCCGGACGTCGATCGCTCCATCCGCGATCCGGCTGAGCTGTGACGGCCACCCCGGTCGCACCCATGCGGGAACTATTTGTCTTTGCTCTTCAAGTCCCTATCCCGGCTCGGCTGTACTCGCTTCGGTTCGCCCGGCATCTTCGGGTAGTTCGGCGGATAGGGCAGGTCACCGAGACCCTGCTCCTCGTCCGCTGCCGCCATCTCCAGCAACGAATCAATCGACTGCGCAATTGAATCCAGCCCGGCCATCGGGTCGCCGCGCTCGGCGACCAGGGCGGGCACCGTCGCCATGGTGTAGTCGTCCGGATCCGCGGTGGCCAGTTCCTCCCACGTCAGCGGCGTCGACACCGTGGCGATCGGGGTGGCCCGCACCGAGTAGGCCGCGGCGAACGTGCGGTCGCGGGCATTCTGGTTGTAGTCGATGAAGAGCCGCTGGCCACGCTCCTCCTTCCACCAGGAGGTGGTCACCAGTTCGGGTGCGCGCCTTTCGATCTCGCGGGCCAGCGCGATGCCCGCCCGGCGCACCGCGACGAAATCCCAGTCCGGTCGGATCCGCAGGAACACGTGCACACCCCGACCGCCGGAGGTCTTCGGGTAACCGACCAGACCGAGCTCGTCCAACAGCGGCTTGAGCACATCGACGGCGACCGTGCGGGCCTCGCCGAATCCCGTTCCCGGTTGCGGGTCGAGGTCGACCCGCAGCTCGTCGGGGTGGTCGGTGTCCGGACAGCGGACCTGCCACGGGTGAAATGTGATGGTGCCCATCTGCGCGGCCCACGCGATCGCCGACGGGTGAGTGACCTTCAGCGCGTCGGCGGTGCGCCCGGAGGGAAATGTCACCCGGCAGGTTTGCAGATAGTCGGGATGCTTCTCGGGCACCCGCTTCTGGTAGATCTCCTCGCCATCGATCCCGTCCGGGAAGCGCTGCAGGTGCGTCGGTCGGTCGCGCAGCGCGGTGAGCAACGGGCCGGCCGCCACGGCACGGTAGTACTCCATGACCTTGCCCTTGGTCCCGGCCGCGCCCAGTTTCGGGAAGTACACCTTGTCGGGGTTGGTGAAGCGCACCTTGACCCCGTCAACCTCGATCTCGGAGGCCTTCTGGGAGGCGTTGGTCGCCATCAGCGGGTCTCCAGCACGTCGTAGAGGTCGTAGTTCAGCGGAACATCGAGTTGGTCGAACGTGCAACTGGCCGGGTCCCGGTCGGGACGCCAGCGCACGAACCGCACGGTGTGCCGGAAGCGTTGCCAACCGGCGTTACCCTCCATCTGGTCGTAGGCGACCTCGGCGACCTTCTCCGGCCGGATCGGGATCCAGCGCTTGTCCGCCGCCGAGTTCCACCGGCTCGGCTCGCCGTCGTACACCACGTCGGCCCCCTTGCGCAGCGGCTCCAGCTCGGCGAGCAGCTTGATCCGGTCCTTGACCGTGAATGACGCTGCACCGCCAACCATTTGGATCTCCCCGTCGTCGCGGTAGAGGCCGAGCAGGATCGAGCCGACCCCCTGTCCGCTCTTGTGGATTCGATAGCCGATGGCCACGCAGTCGGCGTCGCGGGCGTGTTTGACTTTCACCATCTCCCGCTTGCCGGGCACATAGGACCCGTCCCGTCGTTTTGCGATCACCCCGTCGAGGCCGGCACCCTCGAAGGTGGTCAGCCAGCGTGCGCCGTGCTCGGGGTCGTCGGTGGCGCTCGTGACGTGGCACCAGCGCGAGCCACTGATCGCATTCGACAGGGCGTCGCGCCGGACCCGGAACGGTTCGGCCAGCAGCGACGTGTCGCCGGTGGCCAGCGCATCGAAGCCGATGAAGTGCGCCGGTGTCTGCTCGGCGAGCATCCGGACCCGGCTTTCGGCGGGGTGGATGCGCTGCGACAGCGAGTCCCAGTCCAGCCGGATGCGGCCGTCGATCTCGCGGGGGACGACGACCTCCCCGTCGAGTACGCAGCGCGGCAACAGTTCGTCGCGCAGGGCCTCGATCAGTTCCGGGAAGTAGCGGCCGAGTTCCTTGCCGTTGCGGGACTGCACCACCACCTCGTCGCCGTCCCGGAACACCAGCGCCCGGAAGCCGTCCCACTTGGGTTCGTAGGACCACACGCCGGGCTCGTCGGGCACCTTCGCCTGCGCCTTGGCGAGCATCGGTTCGACCGGCGGCATGACGGGAAGGTCCACGATCTCCATACTCACGTAGACCGTCGCGCCGCGGCAATCTCACCGCGGCGAGGTCACCCCGGCGCTGCAGCTCACGAACCCGCCGGGCCCGTCGCGGGATCAGTCCGGGGCCGATCGCGTTAGTTCGCCTCGCAAGCATCCGTCGACTTGCCTACGATCGCCTCAGCAAACATCCAGCGAAGGAGCAACCGTGCGTTTCCGCCCTTTTGTCGCCACCGCGATGGCGTTCCTGTTACTGCCCGTGATGTCACCCGGCGCGGCGAAGGCCGATGCCTGCGGCGACGGTGGAAGCCTGCCCGACACTCCGGAGACAACCGAGTTCTATGAGAGCAACTTCATGCTGGGCCCCGCGAAGCTGCCCAAGGAGGGCCCCGTCGGCGCCGTGGTCTCCGGGTACGAGCGGTTTGGCGACTTGAAAGCCGATGCGTTCAAGCAGGACTACATCGTCGACGGGAAGAAGTGGAACTGGCCGCCCTCAGACGGGTTCGCACTCAAGGATGGCGGGCCGTACGGGCAGGTCGACCGCGCGAAGATCACGCTGAAGCCCGGAACCCAACTCGATCGGTTCGGCTTCGCCGCCGGAAAATTCCTCGCGCCCAAGGGCACCCCGTTCCCCGAGCGGGCGCTGCCGCCGCAGGCCCTCGAAACGCCGTCCCACACCCGGCCGGATTACGAGGGCAAGATGTGGACGGAGAACACCATCGTCCCGCCGAGCAATTACCACGCCTACTGCGTGCAGAACGCGTTCGACGTGGACGCCGGCGCCATCGCGCCGTGGTTCGGTCAGCCCGGCCGCGGTATGCAGTACATGCTGATGCCCGGCTTCGTGCCCGACCAGCCCTCGGACAAGCTCAGCGTGCAGTGGTTGTTGAGTCACGGGCCGGCCAGCGGCGGCAAGTACCTGGTTGAGCAGCTGCCGTAGATTGCGGGCGTGAGGAGCCCAGCCCCGGGCGCGGGCCGGTTCGCCCCCAGCCCGTCGGCCGACCTGCACGTCGGCAACCTGCGCACCGCGGTGCTGGCCTGGCTGTTCGCCCGCTCGACCGGGCGGCGGTTCCTGCTGCGGGTCGAGGATCTCGACGACCGCACCCACGACGACGTCGCGCGGCGCCAGTTGGCCGATCTGGCGGCGATCGGAATCACGTGGGACGACGAGCCGGAGTGGCAATCCCGACACCGCGACCGCTACGACGCCGTGGTCGACGATCTGATCACCCGGGGTCTGGTCTACGAATGCTATTGCAGCCGAAAAGACATTCTCAGCGCTCCGCGCGCACCGCACGCCCCGGAAGGCGCCTACCCGGGTACCTGCCGTGACCTCGGCGAGCGGGAGCGGGCCGCCAAGGGCGTGGACCGACCTCCTGCGCTCCGGTTACGTTCCGATGCAACCGAATTCACGGTGACCGACATGCTGCACGGCAGCTACACCGGTGTGGTCGACGACTTCGTGTTGCGCCGCGGCGACGGGGTGCCCGCCTACAACCTCGCAGTGGTGGTCGACGACGCGCTGGCCGGCATCGACCAGGTGGTGCGTGGTGATGACCTGCTGCCCTCCTCGCCCCGCCAGGCCTACCTCGCCGGACTGCTGGGCCACCCGCCGCCGGTATACGCCCACGTACCACTGGTGCTCAACCACGAGGGCAAGCGACTGGCCAAGCGCGACGGCGCCGTCATACTCGCCGAACTGGGCGTCGATCGCACCCTCGTCCTGATCAGCGACTCGCTCGGCCGGCCGTCGAGCAGCATCGACGAACTGCTCGACACCTTCGATCCGGGCCGGCTACCGCGTGAACCCTGGATATATCAACCCGTCTGATTCGAACGAGCAGACATGAAGCCGCCGCGACCCGCCACGATCCGGGGACGTTTGTGTCTACTCGGCGGTGAAGCTAGGGCTTCAACTCCATCTGCCCCCACGGTGAACCGTAGGCGGTCAGCAGCTCCAGGAACGGCACCGAGTCGAAGCACTCCGGCCCGAGGACACCGACACCGCTCCAGGTTCCGTTCGCCAGAAGCTCCAGTGCCACAACCGGATTGATCGCGGTCTGCCACACCACGCACTGGTGGCCGTACTCCTTCATCGACCACTCGTTGTCGACGACGTGGTACAGGTAGGTCGAGCGCGGATTGCCGTCCTTGTCCTTGCCGGTCACCCACAGTCCGGCGCAGGTCTTGCCCTTCATCTGCGGGCCGAGGGTCGCCGGGTTGGGTAGGCAGGCCGCCACCACGTCGCGCGGACTGACCTCAGCCCCACCGACCTTCACCTTCTCGGTGCGGTCCAGGCCGAGCTTGTGCAGCACCTTGAGCACCTCGATGAACTCGTCGCCGAGGCCGTACTTGAACGTCGCGCGCTTGCACTCGATCCAGCGCGGCATCAGCAGCACCTCTTCGTGCTCCACGTTGACGCACTCGACCGGGCCGATGCCCTCGGGGAAGTCGAACACCTCCGGCTCGCTGAACGGCGGCGTGGTGAACCAGCCGCGGTCCTTCTCCCAGATGACGGGCGGGTTCAGGCACTCCTCGATGGTGGTCCAGATGGAGAACGACGGCGCGAACTCATAGCCCTCGACGGTCAGGTTGGCGCCGTCGCGCACGCCGAGTTCGTCGATCTCGCCGAACAGGAAGTCCGATGCGTACCGCGCGAAGACGTTGGCGAGTCCGGGTTCCACCCCGAACCCGACCAGTGCCAGCCGGCCCGCCGCGATCCAGTCCGGCTCGGCCTCGAACTGTTCGTCGCCCAGCTTCACCCCGGTCTGTTCGTACGGGTTGTCCGGGTGGCGCTGCGACAGGCTCATCGTTTTGTTGAGATTGCGCCCACCACC
>JAGQTU010000126.1 GCA_020438865.1 Mycobacterium sp. | reverse complement strand
GGCCATCGGACACCGCCGGCTCGGGCACTGAGGCGGCCATCGGACACCGCCGGCTCGGGCACTGAGGCGGCCATCGGGCACCGCCGGCTCGGGCACTGAGGCGGCCACCGGGCACCGCTAGCTGACGGCGTCGACCAGCCAGGGCGTCATCCACTTCACCGCGTTCGGGGTGGGGTGTACGCCGTCGCTGCGCACCAGCACGCCGTTGATCTTGGCGGTGTAGGTGCCGTTGGGCGCGAGCTTGGCGTTGAGGTCGAGCACGTCGACGTTCGGCAGATCCGCGACGACATTCCGGAGCATGGTGTTCCAGCGCCTGACCCGGGTGGGCTGGTCCTCCGGATAGAGGGTGCCGTCGGAGCGCTCACCGTGGTGGTTGAACGGTTCGGTGGTGACGACGATCCGGGCGCCGCTGGAACCCAGGATCTCCAGGGCCCGGCGCAGCTCGGCCTCCAGGTACTCGTCGAAGTCCGAATCGCCGATGTGCGTCCAGTCCCCCCGCCACATCCGGTCCACCGTCTCCCACCGACCGATGGTCAACAGCACGACGTCGGGACGGTCGTGGGCGATCCGCTCGGACCACCGCTCCGGCCAGGTGTCGCACTCCGGCTTCTGCTCCAGGCTCCGGCCGCTGTACCGATACGGCCCGCCGCGGACCACCCCGCAGCCGATCGTCGTGCGGTCCAGAAAGCTGATGCCGGGCGTGGGCGGCAGGTACCGCATGATCGTCCAGGCGATCGAGTCACCGAACACCGCCACCGTGTGCGGCCGCGGGCCGGCGTGGGCGGGCGGGGCGGGCCGCACCGTCTCCACCAAGGCGGCGGCGGACACGTCGGGCATCGGCCCGGAACCGGTCCGCGTCGCCTGCGGAACGACGACCATCGTGACGGCTACCGCGGTGGCGGCCATCGCACCGGCCAGTCGCAGCACCGGGACATGCACGGGCCGCCAGCGGCGCACCGGCTGCTCGATCAGCCACCAGGAAAGCGCCGCCGCGCCCAACGTCGCAGCGCAGCGGGCGGCGAACAGCGGATAGCCGGCCCACCCCGTGCGCTCCCCGTTGAGCACCAGGAAGATCGGCCAGTGCCAGAGGTACACCCCATAGGAGATGACGCCCAGCCAGACCAGCGGCCGCACCTCGAGCACCCGTGCCACCGGGCCGTCCTGGTCCAGCGCGGTGGGCACGATGACGGCGGCGGCGGCCACCGCGACCACGATCAGCAGACCGTGGCGGAATTCCGTGGCGCTGCCCGTCGCGCGGTGCACGACCTCCGCGAGCACCACCACCCCGAGCACGGGAAGGATCCGCGCCACCCACTTGACCCACCGCGAGCGGATCAGTGACCAGCCGGCCAGCACCGCGGGCCAGTCCCGCACCAGCAGCGCCGCCGCGGCGGCGCCGACCAACAACGCCTGGGCGCGGGTGTCGGTGCCGAAGTAGACGCGGTTGAGCCTGGCATCCGAGGCCATCAGCACCGCCTCGGTCGCCGACGCCAGCACGCCCAGACCGGCCACGACGGCGACCACGATCCGCACCCGACCGAGCGTCGCGGTGGCGCCGCGCCACCGGGCCAGGCCCGCAAGCGCCAGCGCGGTCAGCACCAGGAGGACCGGCCAGACGAGGTAGTACTGCTCCTCCACCCCCAACGACCAGGTGTGCTGCAGCGGCGACGGGGCGGCGCCCTGGCTGAAGTAGTCGGCCTTGTGCGCGATGAACGCCCAGTTCGCCGTCCACAGGAACGCGGCGACGGCATCGGTGCGCAGCGTCTCAACCGAGTCCGGCGAGAACAAGGTGCGGACCGCCACCACGGCCAGGCCCATCAGCAGCAGCGCGGGCAGCAGCCGCCGGGCCCGGCGAATCCAGAACCCGCGCAGGTCGATTCGGCCGGTGCGGCCGAGCTCGTCGAGTAGCAGCGAGGTGATCAGGAACCCGCTGAGCACGAAGAAGAGGTCGACTCCGATGAAGCCGCCGTCGACGCCCGGAATGCCGCCATGGCCGACGACGACGAGTGCCACCGCGACGCCGCGGATGCCGTTGAGGGCGGGAACCCCGGAACCCGGGCCAGGCAGCGGTCTGCGCCGAGCACCGCGATCGGGAGCGGGAGTCACCCATCGACGTTGCGCAACAGATCGCGCCGGCGCCGCGGTCACGTGAGCCCTCTCCTTTGGTCCGGGCTTGTGACTCTAGGCGCGAACGACCACTGGTTGGTGGCGGCGCGCGGGTGCTAGCAGCGGGTCAAATCCCGGTCGACGATCTTGGGCCGCTTCGGGGCCGGTGCGACGAACTGATCCAGCGCCAGCAGCAGACCGGAGAAAGCGCCGGACACCTGGGCCGCAACCAACTCGGGCACCGCACGGCGCGCTGACGCCCGATCATTGCTGGTATTCATGCCGCGGGGATACCCAGCGCTTGCTGGAGCAAGCGTGACGATCGACACCTACTTGGTCAGCGCGATGTACTTCGTGTCCAGGTACTCTTCGATGCCCTCGTAGCCGCCCTCGCGGCCGAACCCGGACTCCTTGACGCCGCCGAACGGGGCCGCGGGATCGGAGATGACCCCCCGGTTGACCCCGACCATGCCGGACTCGAGCGCCTCGGCCACCCGCAGCGCACGGTCCAGCGACTCGGTGAAGATGTAGGACGCCAGGCCGTACTCGGTGTCGTTGGCGGCGGCGATGCCCTCTTCCTCGGTGTCGAACCCGATGATCGGGGCGACCGGCCCGAACACCTCCTCCTTGAGGATGCGGGCGTCCGGCGGGACGTCGGTCAACACGGTGGCCGGGTAGAAGCAGCCGGGACCGCCGGGCGCCTGGCCGCCGAGCGCCACCGTGGCACCCTTCTCCACCGCGTCGTCGACCAGTTCCTGAACCGAGGCCACCTGCTTGGCGTTGACCAGCGGGCCGAGCTTGGCGCCCGGGTCCAGGCCGTTGCCCAGGGTGACCTCCCCCATCCGCTTGACGAACTTGTCGGTGAATTCGTCGATCAGCGCGTTGGAGACGTGCAGGCGGTTGGCCGCGGTGCAGGCCTCGCCGCCGTTGCGCATCTTGGCCAGCATCGCGCCCTCGACGGCGGCGTCGACGTCGGCGTCGTCGAACACCACGAACGGCGCGTTGCCGCCGAGTTCCATCGAGGTACGCAGCAACGCATCGGCGGACTGCTTCACCAGGGCCTTGCCCACCCCGGTGGAGCCGGTGAAGGTCAGCTTGCGCAGCCGGCCGTCATCGATGAGGGCGGTGGTGACCTCACGCGGCTGGTTGGTCGGCAGCACCGAGAGCACCCCCTTGGGCAGACCGGCGTCGTCGATCAGCTTGGCCAGCATCAGCATCGACAGCGGCGTCTCCTGGGCCGGCTTGACGATCATGGTGCAGCCGGCCGCCAGGGCCGGGCCGATCTTGCGGGTGCCCATCGCCAGCGGGAAGTTCCACGGCGTGATCGCGTAACAGGGGCCGACGGCCTGCTTGGTGACGACGATGCGTCCGGTACCCGCCGGCGCCTGGGTGTAGCGGCCGCCGATGCGGACGGCCTCTTCGGCGAACCAGCGGAAGAACTCCGCGCCGTACTTGACCTCGCCCTGGCTCTCCGCGAACACCTTGCCCATCTCCAGGGTCATCAGCGCAGCCAGCTCGTCGGTCCGCTCGATGATGGTCTCGAACACCGAGCGCAGGATCTCGCCACGCTCCCGCGGCGGGGTGGCCGCCCATTCGGCCTGCACGGCGCAGGCGGCGTTGAGGGCGGCGATCGCGTCGGCGGCCGTGGCGTTGCCGACCTTGGTCAGCACTTCGTCGTTCGACGGGTCGAGCACGTCGTAGGTCGATGTGGCGGGGCGTTCCTCGCCGCCGATCCACAACCCGGTCGGAACCGACGCCAACAACCGTTCAATGTCTGGGGTGCTCATACCTCAATCATCTACACCCTCGTTCACCTCGCCGCACTAGGGTTCTCGGAATGACCGCAGACATCTCCGCCAGCCCGGAATGGGACGCGCTGCGTCGCCATCACGACGAGATCGCCGGCAAACACCTCCGCGAGTTCTTCGCCGAGGATCCCGACCGCGGCCGCGAGCTCGCCTTGACCGTGGGTGATCTCTACATCGACTACAGCAAGCACCGGATCACCCGCGAAACGTTGTCGTTGCTGGTCGATCTGGCCAAGGCCGCGGACCTCGAGCGGCGGCGCGACGCGATGTTCTCCGGTGAGCACATCAACACCTCGGAGGACCGCGCGGTGCTGCACACCGCGCTGCGGCTGCCGCGGGAGGCCAAACTGCGCGTCGACGGCCAGGACGTGGTGGCCGACGTGCACGAGGTGCTCGACGCGATGGGTGACTTCACCGACCGGCTGCGCAGCGGGGAGTGGACCGGGGCCACCGGCGAGCGGATCACGACAGTGGTCAACATCGGCATCGGCGGCTCGGACCTCGGTCCGGTGATGGTCTACCAGGCGCTGCGGCACTACGCCGACGCGGGCATCTCGGCCCGGTTCGTCTCCAACGTCGACCCGGCTGACCTGGTCGCCAAGCTGGACGGGTTGGATCCCGCCACAACACTTTTCATCGTCGCATCCAAGACGTTCTCCACCCTGGAGACCCTGACCAACGCGACCGCCGCCCGGCGCTGGCTCACCGATGCGCTCGGCAATGCCGCGGTGTCAAAGCATTTCGTCGCGGTGTCGACGAACCGGAAGCTGGTCGACGCGTTCGGGATCAACACCGACAACATGTTCGGCTTCTGGGACTGGGTGGGCGGCCGCTACTCGGTGGACTCCGCGATCGGGCTGTCGGTGATGGCGGTGATCGGCCGCGAGGCGTTCGCCGACTTCCTGTCCGGCTTCCACATCGTGGACCGGCACTTCGCCACCGCACCCCTGGCGCAGAACGCGCCCGCGCTGCTCGGGCTGATCGACCTGTGGTACTCCGATTTCTTCGGCGCCGAGACCCGTGCGGTGCTGCCGTACTCCAACGACCTGTCCCGATTCGCGGCGTATCTGCAGCAGCTGACGATGGAGTCCAACGGCAAGTCGGTGCGCGCCGACGGCGCCCCGGTCACCACCAGCACCGGCGAGATCTTCTGGGGCGAACCGGGAACCAATGGTCAGCACGCCTTCTATCAGCTGCTGCACCAGGGCACCCGGCTGGTGCCCGCCGACTTCATCGGCTTCAGCGAACCGACCGACGATCTCCCGACCGCCGACGGCGACGGCAGCATGCACGACCTGTTGATGAGCAACTTCTTCGCCCAGACGCAGGTGCTCGCGTTCGGCAAGACCGCGGAGGAGATCGCCGCCGAGGGCACCCCCGCCGAGGTGGTGCCGCACAAGGTGATGCCGGGCAACCGTCCGTCCACCTCGATCCTGGCCAACCGGCTGACCCCGTCGGTGCTCGGCCAGCTGATCGCGCTCTACGAGCACCAGGTCTTCACCGAGGGTGTGATCTGGGGCATCGACTCGTTCGACCAGTGGGGTGTGGAGCTGGGCAAGACCCAGGCCAAGGCGCTGCTTCCGGTGATCACCGACGACGGTTCACCGGCGAAGCAGTCCGACTCCTCGACCGACGAACTGGTGCGCCGTTACCGCGAGGAGCGCGGAAGGGTTCGCTGAGCGGGAGGCTTTACCGGTTGGCGAGACTCCCGGGCGGCCAGTCGACCCCGATCTCGTCGCAGATCGGCGGAATGATGATCAGGGCACCACGCGGGCTGCAGAATGGCGTGCCCGGCGGCGGTCCTGGCGGCGGCGGTATCGGCGTCGGGAACAGGTTCGGCCCCTCCCAGTAGTTCGCCGCCGAGTGGGTGAACACGTCCCAGGCGTAGTAGTAGGTGTGGCAGACGCTCATGTCCCAGTTCAGCTGGCCGTCGGGCCGCGGTGGATCGTTGGGCATGGCGTCACCGGGGCACCACTGGAACGGCCCATAGGTATAGGCATGGGCGGGACCGGCCCCGATGCCGGCGGCAACGACGCTGCAACCGGCGAAAGCCGCAGCGACGCCCGCCAATCGGGCGGCCTTTTCTTTCATTCGCAAAGGCTAGTACGCGCGTGGCCTGGGTTACGGCGATACGGAGATCTGAGCGGCGCTCAGGCGAACGGCTTGGTGAACCGCGGCGGCAGCGCCTTGAGCATGGCCACCAACGGAATCCACGGCCACCCTGGGACGATCGCCCGGCCGGTCTCGCGCTCGATGGCGTCGACCATTTTGCGTACCCCGGTCTCGTTGTCGACCATCAGCATGGTGGACTCCGACTTCGCGGTCATCTCGGATTCGATGTATCCGGGCTCGATCACCGTGACTTTGATTGGGCCGGAGGCATATTCGGCCCGCAGCGACTCGCCTAGCGACGACACGCCCGCCTTGCTGGCGGCGTAGGCGGCCTTGACGCCCGCGACGCCCTTGTTGCCGAGAACACTGGAGATCAGCACCAGGTGTCCGGAGCCGGACTTCTTGAACATCTCCAGCGCGGTCTCGATCTGCACCAGCGCCGCGACCAGATTGGTCTCGATGGTGGCCTTGTTGGCCCACAGCTTGCCCGACCCCAGCGGCGCGCCCTTGCCGACGCCGGCGTTGACGATGACACGGTCGATGCCGCCGAGCTCGCCGGCCAGTTCGGCGAACACCTTGGGCACCTGCTCGTGGTCGTTGACGTCGAGCGCGGCCACCGCGACCTTGATGTTCGGATATTGCCGGGTGAGTCCGGACTTCAGCTCGTCGAGCCGGTCGACGCGACGCGCGCACAACGCCAGGTCGCGGCCCCTGGCCGCGAAGGCCCCGGCCATGCCCGCGCCGAGGCCGGAGCTGGCGCCGGTGATGAGGATTCTCTGCCTGGTCACCTGAGCCACGATAATCCCCCGGTCGCTTCGCTCCTGCCTATTTCAGCAGCCGCGACATCCGCCGGTCGGCCAGCACTTTGCCGCTGGTCTGGCAGGTCGCACAGTACTGAAATGACTTGTCCGCGAACGACACTTCCCGCACCGTGTCACCGCAGACCGGGCAGGGCAGCCCGGTGCGGGCGTGGACGCGCAGCCCGGACCGCTTCTCGCCCTTGAGCGTCGCGGCCTGCTGGCCCACCGAGCGCTGCACGGCGTCGGTCAGCACCGACACCATGGCGTCGTGCAAGGCCGCCAGCTGGGACTCCGTCAGCTTTCCGGCGGTTGCGAACGGCGACAGCTTGGCGACGTGCAGGATCTCGTCGCTGTAGGCGTTGCCGATGCCGGCGATCACCTTCTGGTCGGTGATGACCGTCTTGAGCCGTCCGGTGTGCCCGGCCAGCACCTCGGTTAGTTGCTCGCCGGTCAGTTCCAGCGCGTCGGGGCCCAGTGCGGCGATGCCGGGCACGGCCGCCGGGTCGCGGACGATCCATACCGCGAGCCGCTTCTGCGTGCCCGCCTCGGTGAGGTCGAATCCCTCGCCGTCGCCCAGGTGGACGCGCAGCGCGATAGGGCCCTTGCCCGGCTTCAGCGGGGCCGGGCCCAGTTTCTCCGACCAGCGCAGCCAGCCTGCCCGTGACAGGTGGGTGATCAGGTGGAACTCGCCGACCTGCAGGCCGAGGTACTTGCCCCAGCGATGCGCGCCGCTGACGGTGTGGCCGTGCAGCGCACTGGGCGGCGGGTCGAAGGTCTTCAGGACCGACAGGGCCGCGACGTCGATACGCTCGACGACCCTACCGGCCGCGTGCCTGCGCAGATGGTCGGCGAGGGCCTCGACCTCGGGCAGTTCGGGCATGACTCCACGCTAGCCCGCACGCTCAGGTGTCGGCCAACCGCGCCTTGAGCTCCCTGCGCAGGATCTTGCCCACCGCGTTGCGCGGCAACTCGTCGAGGACGACGATGTCGCGGGGCACCTTGTAGTTCGCGAGTTCCCCGCGGACGTGCGCCTTGAGTTCCTCGGCGGTGACCGAGTCTCCCGGCTTGAGCACCACGAAGGCGGCCAGCCGCTGGCCGAACTTCTCGTCGTCGACACCGAGCACGGTGGCGTCGTCCACGGCGCAATGGGTCGTCAGGACCTTCTCCACCTCGATCGGGTACACGTTCTCGCCACCGGACACGATCATCTCGTCGTCGCGACCCACCACGAACAGCCGCCCCTCGGCATCGAGATAGCCGATGTCGCCGGTGGCCATGAACCCGTCGAGGATCTCCTTGGTCTGCCCGGAGGTTTAGGCCTCGAATGCCGTTGTGGTGCGGGCGAATATCGCGCCGACCTCGCCGGCCGGCAGCGGGCGGTGCTGCTCGTCGAGGATGCGGATCTCGGTGCCTGGCATCGGCCTGCCCGCGGTATCCGGGGCGGCGCGGAGGTCCGCCGGGCCGGCGAGCGCGATCGCGCCGACCTCGGTGGCGTTGTAGTTGTTGTAGATGACGTCGCCGAAGTGGTTCATGAAATCGATGACGACGTCCGGCCGCATCCGCGACCCGGCGGCGGTGACGAACCGCAGCGAGCGCCCACTGAACCGGCGGAGCACCTCGTCGGGCAACTCCATGATCCGGTCCAGCATCACCGGGACGACGCTGAGGCCGGTCGCCTGGTAGCGGTCGACGAGTTCCATTGTGGCTGCGGGGTCGAACGTACGGCGCAGCACCAGAGCGCAGGACAGCATCGTTCCCATGATCAGCTGGCCGAACCCCCACGCGTGGAACAGCGGAGCGGCCACCACCGTGGTTTCCTCTGCGCGCCAGGGCAATCGGCCCAGGATGGCCGGGCCGTCGGAGCCCCCGCCACCGGCCCCGCGCTTGGCGCCCTTGGGGGTTCCGGTGGTCCCCGAGGTCAGCAGGATCACCGCGGACCTGCGGTCGCCGCGCAGCGGCCGCTCGCCGGCGTGCCGGGCGATCAGCGTCTCGATGCTGACCCGGTCCGTCGCGCATCGTTCCGTCCACGCGACGACGCGGCCGATCTCCGGGCGGTCGGCCAACGCGACATCCACCGCATCGGTGAACTCGTCGTCGTAGATGATGACGCCGGGGCGTTCCCTGGCCACCACGTCGGCGAGGGCCGGACCGGCGAACGAGGTGTTGAGCAGTAGCGCGTCCGCACCGATGCGTTCCGTGGCGGCCAGCGCGTCGACGAAACCACGGTGGTTACGGCACATGATGCCGACCACCCGCGGCGCCCCGCCGGGGTACTGCTGCAGGGCGGCGCCGAGCGCGTTGGCCCGGTTGTCGAGTTCGCGATAGCTCAGCACGCCGAGTTCGTCGATCACGGCCGGACGTTCGGGGCAGCGCTGGGCCGACACCGCGATCCCGACGGTGTTGCCGAAGCCGGTGCGTGCGATGGCCGCACCCATCCGCAGGTACTTGTCCGGACGCAAGCCCACCAGCAGCCGGGCGTTCACCAGCGAGCGAAGCGCATCGCGCCCCCGGGCGATCTGCACCGGCCTCACCCCAGGACCGGGAATCGGCGCTGGGCGGCCAACTCGTCCAGGGCGGCCTGCATCACCTTGCGTACATGGGTGTCGACTTCGGCGATATCCGGGTTCGTACCGAACGTCCCGGTGATGTCGATGGGTTCCAGCACCTGGGTGACGAGTTTGGACGGCAGCGGAAGGTTGTAGGTTCCGATGCTCAGCCCGAGCGGAAACCCGAT
>JAGQTU010000125.1 GCA_020438865.1 Mycobacterium sp. | reverse complement strand
GTGATCGTCTCGTAGTCCGAGATCACCTGGTCGGTGCGCACGACGGTGCCGTTGGGCGTGTTGTCCCGGGAGGTGGACACGGTGCCGATGTACCGGCCGGCCTTGTCGGTGACCGGTCCGTTGCCCCGGCAGTGTCCCGCCGAGAAGGCGATCCGCTGTGCCGGGTCGACGAAGCCGAGCGTGCAGACGTTGGTGTCCTGGCGGATTTCCATCCCCGGATAGACGACGACACTCGGGTCGGCGTCGGCCGTCGACGCCAGCGACAGGGCGGCGGCCACGGTCGCCGTGGCGGCGAGTGCACCTCTCGGACTGAAACGAGCCACCATACACCCCGATCCCTCGGCGGCCCGGAAACGACGCGGCCGCAATAGTGTGTCGACTGTGTATCGGCTTCGTTGGCCGATCGTTACCAACGCACTATTGCGGAACCGCGCCGTTTCCGCAGTCACCCGCCGTGGAATGGGCTACGGAATGGTGATGACCTGCCCGACATTGATCAGATCCGGGTTGGCGATGCCACTGGCCGCCGCGATCTCCGGGTAACGATTGCCATCACCGTAGAAGCGCTCGGCGATGGCGAACAGCGTGTCGCCGGACACCACGGTGTAGGTGCGCGGGGCGGGCGGCGGCGGCGGGGTCGGCTCCTCGACGGCCACCGGGGCCACCTCGACGTCCTCGACCACCGGCGGCGGCGGGGCATCGGTCTCGGTGCGGGTCGACCAGGCCGGCCCGTCGGCGGCGTAGAGCACGACGTTGCGGTCGTCCTGGATGACCAGCTTGGGTTCCTTCTTGCCCTTGGTGTCGCTGTGCCAGATCGGCTTGCTCCCGGCGTAGAGCACGAAGTTGCCATCGGTCTGCACCTCGGCGCGGTCGCCACCCTGCCCGTTTGTGCCGGACGCCCACACGGCTTCCCCGCGCGCGGCCAGCACCAGATTGCCGTCCTCCTGCAGGGTCAGGGTGTAGGCCCCGTTGTTCGAGGTGATCGAGTCACCCTGTCCCAACTTCTGTCCTGCGGTGAGTGTGTCTCCCACTGTTTTCCTCCTGTAAGACGCCTACTTCTCGGGCGTGCGTCCGCGAGCCTACTGACGTTGACGTCAACCGTGGTGCGTTGGGGTCAATGGGATCGAAAACCACGGTGAACTATCAGGAATCCCGTCAGGAATCCCGTCAGGAATCCCGTCAGGAATCCCGTCAGGAATCCCTCAGGAATCGAAGCCCAGCCCCAGCTTGTCGAGGACCCGGAGGAACAGGTTGCGCTCACCGGCGTTGTGGTCGGCCCGGTCCAGCGACCAGCGGGTCGCCTGGATGCCGATGCTGGCGAAGGGCTCGGGCGGGAACGGCAGCGGCTTGCGGCGGACCATCTCCAGCCGGGTGCGCTCGGTCGGGCGACCGTCGAGCAGATCGAGGCATACGTCGGCGGCGAACCGGGCGGCGCCCACCCCCAGTCCGGTGAAGCCGTTGACGTAGGCGATGCGGCCGCGGCCCGCCAGTCCCCAGTGCGCACAGAACCGGGTGTTGGTATCGATGGCCCCGGCCCAGCGGTGGCTGAACCGGACGTCCTCGAGCTGCGGGAAGGTGATGAAGAAGTGCGCGGCCAGCCGCCGGAACACCTCGAGGCGATCCTCGTACATCGGGTCGACGCGGCGGCCGAAGTGATACACCGCGTCGTAGCCGCCCCACACGATCCGGTTGTCCGCCGAGAGTCGGTAGTAGTGGAACTGGTTGGCGGCGTCGCCGATGCCCTGGCGCGAGCGCCAGCCGATCCGGTCGAGCTGCTCGTCCGACAACGGCTCGGTGGCCAGCACGTAGTCGTAGACCGGAACGGTGTGCAGCCGGTTCCGGCGCAGCAGGCTCGGGAACACGTTGGTGGCCAGCACCACCCGGGCCGCGCTGATAACCCCGGCATCGGTACCCACCCGGACCCCGCTGCGATCGGCGTCGATCGATGTCGCCGCGGTGTGCTCGAAGATCTCCACGCCGTTCTCCGCACAGGCGCGGGCCAGTCCGAACACCAGCCGCGCCGGGTTCACGATCGCGCAGGTGTCGGTGAACAGTGCGCCCAGGTAGGTCGGCGAGTGCACCTCGGCGCGAATCTGGGCCTCGTCGAGCAGCCGGCCCTCGCCCTCCTCGGCTGCTACCCGCAGCCACCGCAACTGATGCGGTTCGGTGGCCACCGTCAGCATGCCGGTGCGCTCCCACTCCGCGTCCATGCCGTATTTCTCGATGTCGGCCTGCATCCCGTCCAGGTTGGCCAGGCCCAGCTCTTCGAGCCGGCCGAACTCGTCCGGCCAGCGCGACCTCCCGTTCTCGTCGCCGTGGGTGATGCTGGCCTCGACGAAGCCGCCGTTCCGTCCGGACGCCGCCCAGCCCACCCGTTCCGCCTCGATGAGCAGCACCCGCGCGCCGGGATTGCGTTCGACCGCGTGCAACGCCGTCCACAGCCCGGCGTAGCCGCCGCCCACCACGAGCAGGTCACATGCCAGCGGACTCGGCAGCTTGGGGTATTCGGGCCTGGGAATGTCCAGCCACATCGACCCGAACTGGGCGCCGGCCAGGGACTTGGCGATCAGCTCCGGATTGACGTGGGCGTCGAAAACGGTGTGCACGAGAGCATGGTGCCACGTCGGCGCCGTTTCACTTGGCGAACCGGGTGAGCACGGGCCCGACGGTGGCCAGGATGAAGACGTACGGCGTGGCCACCGGCGCGATCGCGGCCACCGTCGTGCCGGCCAGCCCGATGATCACCAGCGAGAACTCCCCGCGGGCGATCAGGGCGGTGCCGGCCCGCAGCTGCCCGGGGCGGGCCACCCCGTCCCGGCGGGCGGCGTAGGCGCCGGTGGCCACCTTCGTCAGGGCCGTCACCGCCGCCAGCGCCAGGGCCACCGGCAGCATCGGCAGCAGATCCGCGGGGTCCACCGACAGGCCGATCGCCACGAAGAACACCGCCGCGAACAGGTCGCGCAACGGCGTCAGCACGGCCCGGGCCCGGTCGGCGGTCTCCCCGGTCAGCGTCAGCCCCACCAGGAAGGCGCCCACGGCGGCCGAGGCGTGCAGATGTTCGGCGACGGCGGCGACGATCAGCGTCAAGCCGAGGATCCGCAGCAGCAGCTGTTCGTCGTCGGGGTGCGAGATCAACCGGCCGACATGATGCCCCCAGCGATACGACGCGGCGAACGCGCTGCCCAGCGCGGCAAGGGCCACGGTCATCCAGAGCAGTGCCTGCCACCAGGTGCCGCCGGCGGCCAGTACGGCCAGGACCGGCAGGTAGGCGGCCATCGCGAAGTCCTCGAGCACCAGCACCGACAGCACCGCCGGGGTCTCGCGGTTGCCGAGCCGGCGCAGGTCGTCGAGCAGCCGCGCGATCACCCCGGACGACGAGATGAACGTGATGCCCGCCATCGCCAGGATGCCGACGGCGGGCAGGCCGAGCAGCCAGCCCGCCACCGCGCCGGGCGTGGCGTTGAGTACCAGGTCGACCCACGCCGACGGCAGATGGCGGCGCATGCTGGCGCCGAACTCGCCGATGGAGAACTCCAGCCCGAGGGTCAGCAGCAGCAGCACGACGCCGATCGAGGCGCCGGTGGAGACGAACTCCCCCGCCGCGGGCACCGGCGCGATGCCGCCGTTGCCCAGCGCCAGCCCGGCCAGCAGGTACAGCGGGATGGGCGAGAGGGCGAAGCGGCGGGCGGCCGAACCCAGCACGGTAAGGGCGATGAGGATGACACCGAGCTCGAGCAGCAGCGCCACCGAGACTTCCACGGACTCAACCCTGGTCGACGATGCGCTGGACTCCGGCGATACCGTCCTCGGTGCCGATCACCACCAGGACGTCGCCGGCGTGCAGCACCTCCGACGGTCCCGGCGAGGCCATCACCTGCTCGTCGCGCACGATCGCGACGATCGAGGCACCCGTGCGGGTGCGGGCCCTGGTCTCGCCCAGCGGCCGGTCGACGAACTCGGAACCCGCGACGATCCTGACCTGCCCGGCGTCCAGCCCGGGCACTTCCTTGGTCAGATCGGCGAACCGCTCGACGATGCGCGGGGCGCCGAGGATCTGGGCCAGCGCGTCGGCCTCCTCCTCGGTGAGCCGGAACACCGCGCGGGCCTGGTCGGGATCGGCGGCGGCGTAGAGCACCACCTCGAAGTCGCCGGTGCGCCGGGCGACGACGCCGATCCGGTCCCCGTCATGGTTCTCGAACTCGTAGCGCAGACCGACGCCGGGCAGCAGGACTTCCTTGACCTCCATGGCCCCCATCCTCGCCGATGCGTCAGACCTGCGCGGGGCGCAGGCGCTCGCTGGGCTCCCAGCCGGGCGGGCCGAAGACGTAGCCGAATCGGTCGCGCCAGCGGGTCGCGGACCGGACGTCACGGGCGATCGCCACGTATTCGTGGGTCTCCAGCTTCCAGATGTTGAAGGTGTCCACCGGCTTGGTCAGCCCGTAGTGCGGCCGGAAGGTCTCCGGCTGGAAGCTGCCGAACAGCCGGTCCCAGATGATCAGGATGCCGCCGTAGTTCTTGTCGAGGTACTCCGGGTCCATGCCGTGGTGCACCCGGTGGTGCGACGGGGTGTTGAAGACGAACTCGAACCACCGCGGCAACTTGCCGATCCGCTCGGTATGGATCCAGAACTGGTAGACCAGGCTGATCGAGAAGCTGATGAACACCATCCACGGCGGAACGCCCAAGAGCGGCAATGGAATCCACATGATGATCTCGCCGCTGTTGTTCCACTTCTGCCGCACCGCGGTGGCGAAGTTGAAGTATCGGCTGGAGTGGTGGGCCTGGTGGGTGGCCCAGATCAGCCGCACCCGGTGGGCGATGCGGTGGTAGGCGTAGAACAGGACGTCGACCCCGACCAGGGCGATCAGCCAGGTGTACCACTGCCGGGCGGACAGGTGCCACGGCGCCACATAGGCGTACAGCGCGGCGTACCCCAGCAGGGCCAGGAACTTCCACGCGCCCATCGTCGCGACCGAGACCAGCCCCATCGAGATCGACGCCCGCGCGTCGCGGGCCAGGTACGAACCGGGCGGCGGACGGTCCGGGTCGGTCTCCTCGAAATGGAGGACCCGGCGGGCCGCGGTCCACTCGATGGTCAGCAGCAGGATGAAGAACGGCACCGCGAACAGCACCGGATCCCGCATCGCCGGCGGCAGCACCGACAGCAGGTCCCCGATTCGATCCACCCTTACACCTCCCGGCACCGGAGTTTAGTCGGCGCCGCCCGGGACCTCCGGCCTGGTGTCGGGACGGGCGACCAGCAGTTGCCAGATCAGCGTGGTCAGTCCCACGAACACTGCCAGCAGGGTCAGGATGAACACGATGTACTCGTGCCATTTCGACAGCACCTGCCCACAGCCCACGCCCTCCCACGGCAGCGTCGACAGCGCCCCCACCAGCCCGAGCGACATCACCAACACCGTCACCCCGGTGGCCACCCGCTGCACCGGGTCTATCCGGTGGCGGCGGAAGAAGCCGGCTTCGATACCCAGGGTGATCAGCAGCAGCGGGATCACGTAGCTCATCTGGTCGAAGTAGCGCGGGCTCACCGCACCCCAGCAGGAGAAGACATAGAACTGGCCCCGGAAGGTCAGCGGGATGTTCTGGGCCGCGGCGGCCACGGCGGGGTCGAGCTGACGCATGACGTCGAGGCTGCGATAGTCCCACCACAGCGCGGCACCGGCATAGGCCGCGTAACTGCCGATCACCAACGGGGTGACGGCGCGCACCCGCTGCCAGTCCAGGGGCATCTCGGCGCGGCGGCGGGCGCTGAAGAGGGTCATCGGGTCGGCGTTGAGCGACGACGTCAGCACCACCCCCATGGCCAGCGCCAGCAGCAGCGCGAGCAGCTGGTCCAGCCACACCGGGGGGTGGCCGCCGACCACGACGAGCACCACGTCGCAGAGCAGGATGACGACGGCGCCGGTCCACCACCAGCCCCACAGTCCCGAACCCCCGCCGTCGATCCGGTCGATCCGGCGTTTGAGCAGACCGACCGCGAGCAGGGTGACGGCGTCCACCACGATCTCCACCGCGGGGGCCGCGGAATCGTCGCGCCCGAAGCCCTCGAGCAGGACGGTGAGCACCTCCTCGCTGAAGGCGAAGCCGAACAGCAGCAGCAGGATCACGCCGAAGACCGGCGCGACCAGCGAGCGGGACATCGTGGCGGGAGCGGGTGTCGTCACCGAAAACGCCTCCCTCCCCCGCTGTGGTCGCGACCAGGGTAATGGCCGGTAGCGGCCCCCGATGTGGTTTGCGACGGCCGCACCCGACAGGTGGGCGGCCGGGCTATCCTCAGCCGGGCTGATCATCACGACTCATCACTGCGGAGGGCGGCGGGCGTGCGTAACTGGGCGCTGCTGCTGGGCGCGATCGTGACCGAGGTGACCGGCACCCTGTCGCTGCGGGCCGCCCAGGATCACACCGCGTGGCTTGCCGTGGTGGTGGCCGGCTACGTTACGTCGTTCTTCTTCCTGTCCCGGGTGTTGCGCGGCGGCATGCCGGTCGGCGTCGCCTACGGCATCTGGGGGGCGCTGGGTACCGCGGCCACCGCGATTCTCGGGACGGTCATCTTCGGTGACCCGTTCACCACCCCGATCGTGCTCGGCATCGGCCTGATCATCGCCGGAGTGCTGTTGGTGGAGTTCGGGTCGCGGCACCACTCGGCCGATGGGTCCACGCCATGATGTGGCTGACGCTGGCCGGCGCCATCCTCGTGGAGATCTTCGCGACCCTCTCGCTGCGGGCGTCGGAGGGCTTCCGCAAGCGGGCCTGGATCGCCCCGATAGTCGTCGGTTATCTCATCTCGTTCGCCCTGTTGTCGTGGACGTTGCGGCTGGGCATGCCCGTCGGGATCGCCTACGGCGTCTGGTCGGCATGCGGGGTGGCGCTGGTGGCCGTGGTCGCGCGGGTGCTGTTCGACGAGCCGTTCACGCTGACGATGGCGGCGGGCATCGCGCTGATCGCCGCCGGCGTGCTCACGATCCAGCTGTCCGGATCGGTCTGAGCGCGCCGGACAGCGCCGCGACCGCCAGCCCGGCCAGTGGCACCGTCAACAGGCCGGCCCGCAGGCTGACGGCGTCGGCGACGGCACCCACGATCAGTGGTGAGCCGAAGAACCCGACCCGCATCAGCCAGGTCAGCACGGTCAGCCCGGTGCCGGCGCGCAGGCCGGGTAGTTCGTCGGCGGCGTGCATCGCCGCGGGCACCATGGTCGCCGACCCGAATCCCGCCGCCGCGAACCCCGCGAGCGTGCCCGGGACGCTGGGAAATGCCAGCGCGGCACCCATCCCGGCGGCCGCGATCAGACCACCGGCCCGCGCGACCGCCGGCTGCCCGAGCCGGTCGACGAGCCGGTCGCCGAGGATCCGGCCGGCGAACTGGAATCCGACCACCGCCACGTAGCCCAGCGCGGCCAGGGCCGCCGGTGCCGCCAGGGCGTCGCGCAGATACAGCGTGGCCCAGGAACTGCCGGCGTCCTCGATCACCGCGCCGCCCACCGCGATACCGACCAGCGCCGCCAGCGCCAGGTACACCGGGCGCTGCGAACCGGTGGCTTCCGCGGTCCGCCGGGCGCCCTCGGCAGGCGGCCCGTGATCGGGGCCGGGCAACAGGAAGCGGTAGGCCACCAGGCAGAGCACGCCGAACAGCACCCCGGTGACCGAAAGTTGCACGGCGCGTGGGATTTCCAGATAGATCGCGCCGACGGCGATCAGGCCGCCGAGGACGGCGCCCGCCGACCACACCGCGTGCAGCGAGTTGATGATGAACCGCCCGTACCGGCGCTGCACCCGCAGCCCGTGCAGGTTCTGCGCCACATCGGTCACCGAGTCCGCCGCCCCCGCGCAGAACAGCGCCGTCGCCAGCGTCGCGGAGCTGGGCGCCAGCCCGGCGGCCAGGGTGAAGGCCGCGATCAGCACGCTGCCCCCGACCGCCACCACCGACGAGCGGAACCGCCGGATCAGCGCCCCCGCCGCCGGGCCGGTCAGCAGCGCACCCGCGGAGAAGGCGGCCACCGCCGCGCCGAACACCGTGTTGGTCAGGTGCAGATCTGACTTGATCTCGGGCAGCCGCGGTAGCAGGTTGGCGAACACTGCACCGTTGGTCAGGAACAGCCCCGCGGTGGCGACGCGGGCCCGCCGGTCACGTGCGTCCACCCCGGCGCCGCCCATATGGGGCGAGGCTACGGGGAACCGAGCAAGATGGCACCCATGACAGAGCTGGAGGCCTCGCTGGGCGAACTGGCGCGCCGGTACGGCGTGGCCACTGAGTACCACGACTGGACCGGCCGCCCGACGACCGTCGCCCCGGCCACGCTGGTGGCGGTGCTGGGCGCCCTGGGGGTGCCGGCGGACACCGAGCAGGACCGCGCGGCAGCGCTTTCGGCGCACGACCGCAGGCACTGGTCGCGGGCGTTGCCGCCGACGATCATCGGCCGCAACGACGCCGAGACCGCGTTCTGGGTGCATGTGACCCACGGCGATCCGGCCCACATCTGGGTGCGGCTGGAGGACGGCACCGTGCGCACCGGTGTCCGCCAGGCCGACAACTTCACTCCCCCGTTCGACCTGGACGGCCGGCTGGTCGGCGAGGCCACCTTCGTGCTGCCCGCCGATCTGCCGCTGGGCTATCACCGGGTGCACCTGCGCAGCGGCGAGCACGAGACCAGTACGCCGCTGATCATCACCCCGTCCTGGCTGGGGATGCCGGCCCGCCTCGGCGCCCGCCGGTCCTGGGGCCTGGCCACCCAGCTCTACAGCGTCCGGTCCAAGAACTCCTGGGGCATGGGCGATCTGGCCGACCTCGCCGACCTCGCGGTGTGGGCCGGTGCCCGGCACGGCGCGAGTTATGTGCTGGTCAACCCCCTGCACGCCGCGGCGCCCACCAAGCCGATGGAGCCCTCGCCGTACCTGCCCACTTCCCGGCGCTTCACCAACCCGCTCTACCTGCGGGTGGAGGCCATCCCGGAGTTCGGCTCCCTGCCCAAGCGGGGACGGGTCGCCAAGCTGCGCGCCGAAGTGCAGTCCCGCGCACGCAGCCACGACGGGATCGACCGCGACGCCGCGTGGGCGGCCAAGCGGACGGCGCTCAAACTCGTCTACCGGGTGCCCCGTTCGGCGGGCAGGGAGCTGGCCTTCGACGCCTACAAGTCGCGGGAGGGCACGGCACTGGACGACTTCGCCACCTGGTGTGCGCTGGCGGAGAAGTACGGCGGCGACTGGCGGCGCTGGCCGGCGGGCTTCCAGCACCCGGCCAACCCCGAGGTCGCCGAGTTCGTCGCGCGGCACGAGCGGGCGGTCGACTTCCACCGCTGGCTGCAGTGGCAACTCGACGACCAGCTGGCCGGTGCGCAATCCCAGGCGGTGCGCACCGGGATGGCGCTGGGGATCATGCATGACCTCGCCGTCGGGGTGCACCCCACCGGCGCCGACGCGTGGGCGTTGCAGGACCTGCTCGCGCTCGGGGTCAGCGCCGGCGCCCCGCCCGACGAGTACAACCAGCTCGGCCAGGATTGGTCGCAGCCGCCGTGGCGGCCTGATCTGCTGGAAGAGGTTGGCTACCAACCGTTCCG
>JAGQTU010000124.1 GCA_020438865.1 Mycobacterium sp. | reverse complement strand
ACACCGACTGTGCCCCACCGTCCGACCCGGCCCAGGAGCAGCGGTCGCGCGAACGCATGCGGGCGTTCTCCGACCACTGGCGCGAGCAGGGCTTCCACCTGGACTTCAGCGAGTTGGTCTACATCGGTGAACGCAACGAGGCCAGCGCCTATCTGGCCGGTCACGGCTGGCGGGTGGCCGCCACCGGAGTCAACGACCTGCTGGCCGCGCACGGCCTGGCCCCGTTCGACGACGACGAACCGATGTCGAAGCTGCGCTACCTGGACGCGACCCTGGAGGCTCGACCGTGAAACGCACCGACGACGACACCTGGGACCTGGCCTCCAGCGTCGGGGTCACCGCGACGATGGTGGCCGCTGCCCGCGCCGTGGCCAGCCGGGAGGAGAACCCGCTCATCGACGATCCGTTCGCGGCGGCGCTGGTGCGGGCGGTCGGGATCGAGCTCTTCACCAAGTTCGTCGACGGTGACATCGACGTGGCCGCCGTCGACGACAGCGGTAGCGCCCGGATGCTGACCGACGTGATGGCGGTCCGGACCCGGTTCTTCGACGACTTCTTTCTCGAGGCCACCAAAGCCGGTGTGCGCCAGGCGGTCATCCTGGCCTCGGGACTGGACTCCCGCGCCTACCGGCTGTCGTGGCCGGCGGGCACCGTGGTCTTCGAGATCGACCAGGCCAAGGTCATCGAGTTCAAGTCCGAGACGCTGGCCGATCTGGGCGCCTCCCCCACCGCGGACCGCCGGGCCGTCGCCGTCGACCTGCGCGACGATTGGCCGGCCGCCCTGCGCGCCGCCGGCTTCGACGACACCGCGCCGACCGCCTGGAGCGCCGAGGGCCTCCTGGTCTATCTGCCGCCGGATGCCCAGGATCGGTTGCTGGACAACATCACCGCTCTGTCCGCACCCGGCAGCAGGATGGCCACCGAGTACCACCCTGACGCCGGCGCCGGAATCCTGGACCGCGCCACGAAGATGAGCGAGCAGTGGAGCGCGCAGGGCCTGGACCTGAACATGGCCGACCTGTTCTACACCGGCGAGCGCGCCTCCGTCGTCGACTACCTCACCCGGCACGGCTGGCAGGTCACCACCCGCACCCGCCCGGAGATGTTCGCCCTGCACGGCCGCGTATTCCCGGACGGAGATCCCGCTGCACCATTGCGAAACTCGTTGTCGGTCACGGCGATCCGGACGTAGCGAGATGGCACGCACCGATGACGACAGCTGGGACCCGGCATCCAGTGTGGGCGCCACCGCGACCATGGTCGCGGTGGGGCGGGCGATGGCCACCAAGGACCCACGCCGGCTGATCAACGATCCGTTCGCCGAACCACTGGTGCGCGCGGTCGGCATCGACTTCTTCGTGGCGATGCTCGACGGCACCCTGGACACCTCGGCGTTCCCCGACGACTCGCCCGATCGGGTGGAGGCGATGATCGCCGGGATGGCCATGCGCACCAAGTTCTTCGACGACTACTTCACCACGACGGCCGCCGACGTGCGCCAGGCGGTGATCCTGGCCTCCGGCCTGGACTCCCGGGCCTTCCGGCTGGCCTGGCCGGCGGGCACCGTGGTGTACGAGATCGATCAGCCCGCGGTCATCGACTTCAAGAACCGCGTGCTCGGCGATCTCGGCTCGCAGCCCACGGCCGAGCGCCGCACCGTGGGCATCGACCTTCGGGGCGACTGGCCGGCAGCGTTGCGCGAGGCGGGGTTCGACCCCGGCGCGCCCACCGCCTGGCTGGCCGAGGGGCTGCTCATCTACCTGCCACCCGAGGCGCAGGACCGGCTGTTCGACACCATCACCGCGCTGTCGGTGCCGGGCAGCACCGTGGCAACGGAATACGTCCCGGGCATAATCGAATTCGACTTCGAGAAGGCACGGGAACGGGCGGCGATGATGCGCGAGCGCGGCCTCGACATCGACATGGCGACGCTGATCTATCCCGGTCCGCGCAGCCATGTCATGGAGTACCTGCGCACCAAGGGCTGGCAGGTGACCGGGGTGTCCCGCGACGAACTGCTCACCCGCAACGGATTACAGCCCCCCGACCGCCGCGACTTCGCTCCACTCGGTGAGATCGTCTACGTCAGCGCGGTCCTGGGTTAGAACCGGCCGCCCCCCGGCCACAAACGCCAGGCGGCATACTGAACCGGTGAACCGGCTGATCGGTGTCGCCGGATTGGCCGGCCTGCTGCTCGCGGCGGCCTGCGCGCCGAAACCGCACCCGCAGCAGGGTGACCCGGCGTCGTCGGCGCCGGTGACGGCCGGCGCGAAGCTGTCGGCCTGGCCGAAGGGCGCGGCGGTCGACTATCAACTGGGCGGGGCGTATCCCCCGGGTGCCGGCGTGGGCATCGTGGCACGCGACAGTTCCGAGCAACCCGCACCGGGACGGTACTCGATCTGCTACGTCAACGGCTTCCAGACGCAGCCGGGCGATCAGTGGCCGGACTCCTTGGTGCTGCACGACGCCTCCGGATCCGACGTGGCCGATCGTGGTTGGCCGGATGAGCGAATACTCGACATTTCGACGGCGGCGAAACGGGCGGCGATCGTCGAGGTCCTCACCCCGACGGTGCACCGTTGCGCGGCCCGCGGGTTTCAGGCGGTCGAGTTCGACAATCTCGACTCGTATGCGAGGTCCAACGGCGCCTTGGACCTGGCAGCGGCCGAGGCCCACGCGAAGCTCCTGGTGGAACTCGCGCACCGCGAGAAACTTGCTGCGGGACAGAAGAACACGCCGGATCTGGGCAAGCGTGGGCCTACCGACATCGGCTTCGACTTCGCCGTTGCCGAGGAATGCCGTCGCTTCGACGAATGCGCCGCATACACCGATGTCTACGGCGACTATGTCGTCGACATCGAATACATCGACGATCTCGGCGCCACCCTGGCCCAGGTGTGCGCCGACCCACAGCTACCCCGCTCCACGGTGATCCGGGACCGGATGCTCAGCGCGCCCGACTCCCCCGACTATCGGCTGGAGCGCTGCCGATAGTCAGAACCGGCTGTCCCCCGGCCACAACGCCCGGGCACCGGTCAACGATCGCTGACCGTGTTCCAGGGCCACGCTGATCGACCGGCCGAGCAGCACCGCGACGGCGTCCGGCAGCGAGGCCGCCGCCGGCTGCGAGGATGCCCTGGGCCGCAGGTAATCCCGCCACGAGGCACCCGGGTAGCCGACCAGTTCCACATCGGCGTCGACGTCCAGGCCCGCCAGGATCTTGGCGCGCCGCACCGCGGTCCGCAGGCCGCCGAGCTCGTCGACCAGGCCGTGGCCCAGCGCATCCTCGCCCGTCCACACCCGGCCCCGGGCGACCGCGTCGACGGCCTCCACCGACAGGTTGCGCGCCTCGGCCACCCGCTGCACGAAGTCGGCGTAGAACAGGTCCGCCTCGGCCTCCACCAGCGCGTGCTGCTCGGGGGTGAACGGCGCGTTCAGCGACCAGGCGTCGGCATTGGCGTTGGTGCGCACGGCATCCGAGCCGACCCCGAGCCGGTCCTTGAGCTCACGCGCCACCAGTTTGCCGGTCACCACACCGATCGACCCGGTGATCGTTCCGGGATTGGCGACGATGGTGTCGGCGCCCATGGCCACGTAGTAGCCACCGGATGCCGCGACCGCCCCCATCGAGGCGACCACCGGCTTGCCCCGGTGCCGAAGCCGCACCACCTCCCGCCAGATGGTCTCCGAACCGGTCACCGAACCGCCGGGACTGTCCACCCGCAACACCACGGCGGTGACGTCGTCGTCGGCAGCGGCCTCGCGCAGCGCCGCCGCAATGGTGTCCCCGCCGGCGCTGGATCGGCCGAACGGCGACAGTTGCGGTCCCCCTCGGCCATTGACGATCGGGCCGGCGACGGTGACCACCGCGATCGTCGGCTTCGAGCGGCCCGGCAGCGACGGGACCGGAACCGGCGGACCGCTCTTGCGGGTCTGGGCGTAGCGCGACAGGAACAGCCTGGGCGGTGCGTCGTCGTCGGAGTCGGCGTCGCCGGTCTCCGGTGAAATACCTTCCACACCAACGAGTTCGGCGATACGGCTGTAGGCCTCGTCGCGAAACCCGATGCGGTCCACCAGGTGTCCGGTTACGGCGTCGTCCCGCAGCAGCGGCGCCCGATCGGCCAGCTCGTCGACGGCGGACACCTCGATGCCGCGGGACGCGGCGATGGCCTGCCACACCTGGGTGTGCAGGCTTTCGATGAGCCGGGAGTCGGCCTCGCGGTGCGCATCGGTGTAGTGGTCCTGGGTGAATAGGTTGGCCATCGACTTGTATTCGCCGCGGGCGACGAACTGCGCCTCGATGCCCGCCTTGTCCAGGGCGTCGCGGAGGAACAGCGCGTTGGTCGCGAAGCCGACCAGGCCGACGGTGCCCGACGGCTGCATCCACACCTCGCTGAACGCCGAGGCCAGGTAGTACGACAGCGTGCCCGGGTAGGTCTCGGCCCACGCCAGCGACGGCTTGCGTTCGGTGAACGCGACGATCGCCTCCCGCAACTCCTGGACGGCGGCGGCCGGTGCGGCTGTGATCTGCACGCGGGCAATCAGTCCCGCGACCCGGTCATCGGCGGCGGCGCGGTGGATCGCGGCGACGGCGTCGCGCAGCAGCATCGGGCGGCCACCGCCGGTGACGAAGCTGAGCGGGTCGAAACCGGCGGTCTCCGGGGGCGCGGACTGCAGGTCCAACTCGAGCACCACACCGGCGGGCACGCCGTGGTGGCGGGCGGTGTCGACCTTGCGGGCCATGTCACGCAGGTTGTCGGCGCCGGGGATCCCGGGCAGGAATGACAGCATGCCAACGAGCCTACCGACGGCCCGGGGGCCGGATCGCCGCGAGGCTTTCTCCCGGAAACCGCATGCTCGGATGCGCCGACCGCGAGAATCGGCGCATGGTGCTCAAGGTCGACGTCCCGCCCCATCTCATCGACGGTGAGGTGGACGAGGGCTACGGCAAGGTCGCCGACGCGTTCCGCGCCAACTTCGCCGCCGGCCGCGAAATCGGCGCCGCCCTGGCGGTCTACCGGGACGGGGTCAAGGTCGTCGACCTGTGGGGCGGCTACCGGCACGGTGCGACGAAGGCGCCCTGGCGGGGCGACACCATGGTCAACCTGTTCTCGACCACCAAGGGCGTGGCGGCGCTGACGGTCGCGCATGCCGTGTCGCGGGGGCTGCTGGACTACGACGCCGAGGTCTGCGACTACTGGCCGGAGTTCGCAGCCCTGGGCAAGGACACCGTCACGGTGCGACAACTGCTGGCCCACCAGGCCGGGCTGTGTGCGCTGACTCCCAATCCGACGCTGCGCGACGTCGCGGATCCGGTGCGACTGGCCGCCGTGCTGGCGGCGCAGAAACCGGCCTGGCGGCCCGGTACCCGGCACGGCTATCACACCGTCACGATCGGCTGGTACGAGTCGGAGCTGATCCGCAGGACCGATCCGGCCGGCCGTACGCTCGGCCGCTATCTGGCCGACGAGATCACCGGGCCGATGGGACTCGACCTGCACATCGGGCTGCCCGATACCGTGCCGCGTGACCGCCTCGCCCACATGCACAACTGGAAACGAGCCGAATCGCTCTTGCACGTCCGTGAGATGCCGCCGGGTTTCCTCGGGGCGGCACTGAATCCGGTCGGCCTGCTGGCCCGAACCGGGTCACCGGCCGATATCGACGTCTACGCCGGCGACTTCAACCGGGACGACGTTCGCCGGGTGGAGATCCCGGCGGGCAACGGGACCGGGACGGCACGGGCGGTCGCGCAGTTGTACGGCGACGCGGCCCGCGGCGGCAACCGGATCGGCCTGAGCCCAGAGACTTTCGAGCAACTCACGACACCGGCGCGCCCGCCGTCCGGCGGTGTCCTGGACAAGGTCCTGCGCGTCGACACGGCGTACTCACTGGGGTTCGCCAAGCCGTTTCCCGGCATGGTGTTCGGTTCGTCCGAAAGGGCCTTCGGCACGCCGGGTTTCGGGGGCTCGTTCGGGTTCGCCGACCCCGACACCGGAATCGGCTTCGCCTACGTGATGAACCGGATGGGCTTCCATCTATTCAGCGACCCGCGTGAACTGAGCCTGCGGCAGGCGCTGTTCCGTGATGTGCTCGGGGCCCGCCCACAGATTTGACCCCGGAAAGCGAAAACCCCCGCATGGCGGGGGTTTTCGACTGGCGCTGTCGCGGAATTACAGCTCGGTGGCCGATCCGCCCGCGGCGGTGATCGCCTCGCGGGCGCTGCCGCTGAACTTGTGCGCGGTCACGTCGACCTTCGCGGTCAGCTTGCCGTCACCGAGGACCTTCACCAGCACGTTCTTGCGCACCAGGCCCTTGGCGATCAGCTCGTCGACGCCGATGGTGCCCCCCTCGGGGAACACCCGGGCGATGTCGCCGACGTTCACCACCGCGTACTCGGTGCGGAACCGGTTGCGGAAGCCCTTGAGCTTGGGCAGCCGCATGTGGATCGGCATCTGCCCGCCCTCGAAGGTGGCCGGCACGTTCTTGCGCGCCTTGGTGCCCTTGGTGCCGCGGCCGGCGGTCTTGCCCTTGGAGGCTTCACCGCGGCCGACGCGGGTCTTGGCCTTCTTGGAGCCGGGAGCCGGCTTCAAGTCGTGCAGTTTGATGACACTCATGATTTTGCCTCAACCGCTTCTACTTCAACGAGGTGGTGGACGACCTTGATCAGTCCGCGCGTCTGCGCGTTGTCCTCACGGACCACCGACTGGCGAATCTTGCGCAGCCCCAACGTCCGCAGGCTTTCCCGCTGCTTCCAGCGCGCCCCGACGGTGCCACGCACCTGGGTGATCTTCAGTTCAGCCATGGTTATGCGCTTCCTTCACGCGCGGCGGCCCCGGCGGTCTGGGCGGCCAGCGCTTCGCTCTCCCGACGCGCGCGCAGCATGCCGGCCGGCGCGACGTCCTCGATCGGCAGCCCACGACGGGCAGCCACTTCCTCGGGACGCTGCAGCAGCTTCAGCGCGGCGACGGTGGCATGCACCACGTTGATCGCGTTGTCACTGCCCAGCGACTTCGCCAGCACATCGTGCACGCCGGCGCATTCCAGCACCGCGCGGCAGGCACCGCCGGCGATGACGCCGGTACCGGGGCTGGCCGGGCGCAGCATGACCACACCGGCCGCCGCCTCGCCCTTTTCGGGGTGGACGACCCTGCCACCGCTCAACGGGACCCCGAAGAAGCTCTTGCGAGCTCCCTCCGCACCCTAAGCGATCGCGGCGGGCACCTCTTTGGCCTTGCCGTAGCCGACACCGACGAGGCCGTTGCCATCGCCGACGATCACCAGCGCGGTGAAGCTGAACCGGCGGCCGCCCTTGACCACCTTCGAGACGCGGTTGATCGTGACGACCCGCTCGAGGTACTGGCTCTTCTCCCGGTCGTCCCGCCCGCCGCGGCCGCCGCGGTCATCACGGCGGCCCCGGCCACCGCGCTCCTCACGGCCGCCGCGCTGCTCGTCGGTGCGGGTTCCCGCGGACGGCGCACCGGTATCCGGTGCCGCCCCTTCAGCCACCGAGGTGGCCGCAGTCTGCTCCGCCATCACGCGGTCCTTCCGTTGTCATTCAGGTCAGTCACGATGTCAATCCCCATGTCGCTTCGCTCCGGCCCGCCGATGTCAATCCCCATGTCGCTTCGCTCCAGCCCGCCGGCTAGAACTTCAGTCCGCTCTCGCGGGCGGCGTCTGCCAGCGCGGCGATCCGTCCGCCGTAGGTGTTACCCCCACGGTCGAACACGATGGCCTCGATACCCGCGGCCTTGGCGCGGGCGGCGATCAACTGGCCGACCCGCTTGGCGCGGGCCTTCTTGTCGCCCTCGACAGCCCGTACATCGGGCTCGATCGAGGACGCCGCGGCCAGTGTCGTGCCGTTCGCGTCGTTGACCAGCTGCACGTGGATATGCCGAGATGAGCGGTTGACGACGAGGCGCGGGCGCTGCTCGGTGCCCGCGACCTTCTTCCGCAGCCGGGCGTGCCGACGCAACCGGGACGTCCGGCGAGCGGCCGAGACGGTGGTACCGATCGGCTTGCGGTCGATGGCGGCACCCGTGGTGTCAGTTTTGGCCATGGTCACTTACCTGTCTTTCCGACCTTGCGGCGGATCTGCTCGCCCTCGTAACGCACGCCCTTGCCCTTGTACGGGTCCGGGCGGCGCAGGCGGCGGATGACCGCCGAAATCTGGCCGACCTTCTGCTTGTCGATGCCCGACACGCTGAACTTCGTCGGCGCTTCCACCGCGAAGGTGATGCCGTCCGGCGGTTCGATGACGACCGGGTGGCTGTAGCCCAAGGCGAACTCGAGGTTGCTGCCCTTCTGCTGCACACGGTAGCCGACGCCGAAGATCTCCATCTTGGTGGTGTACCCCTGGGTGACACCGGTGATGAGGTTGGCCACCAGCGTGCGCGACAGACCGTGCAGCGACCGGCTGCGACGCTCGTCGTCGGGCCGGGCAACCACGATGGCGCCGTCGTCGTCGCGCGAGACCGTGATCGGCTCGGCGACCGCCATCTCCAGGGTGCCCTTGGGCCCCTTGACCGACAGGTTCTGTCCGTCGATCGTTACGTCTACCCCGGCCGGCACCGGCACGGGCTGCTTACCAATTCGCGACATGTCTCTGCTTCTCCCGTCCCGCTACCACACGTAGGCGAGGACTTCGCCGCCGACGCCCTCCCGGGCGGCCTGGCGATCGGTCCTCAGACCCGACGACGTGGAGATGATCGCCACGCCCAGGCCGCCGAGTACTCGCGGCAGGCTGGTGGACTTGGCGTAGACCCGCAGGCCGGGCTTGGACACCCGGCGCAGACCGGCGAGGCTGCGCTCCCGGTTGGGTCCGTACTTGAGCTTGACCACCAGGGATTTGCCCACCCGGGCGTCCTCGGTCCGGTAGTCGGTGATGTAGCCCTCAGTCTTGAGGATCTCGGCGATATTGGCCTTGATCTTCGAGTGCGGGAGGGCGACCTCGTCGTGGTACGCCGAGTTGGCGTTACGCAGGCGAGTCAGGAAGTCCGCGATCGGATCAGTCATCGTCATCGCGCGACACTCCTCTTCATCGCTGCGCTCTGCATCGTCGTCATCGCAGTCATACGCGCGACACTCCTCTTCATCGCTGCGCTCTGCATCGTCGTCATCGCAGTCATTTGGCGCTACTCCTCCTCACCAGCTGGACTTCTGCACACCGGGCAATTCGCCGGCATGCGCCATTTCCCGCAGGCAGATCCGGCACAGCCCGAACTTGCGGTACACCGCATGGGGCCGACCGCACTTGTTGCACCGGGTGTAGGCGCGCACTGCGAACTTCGGCTTCTTGTTGGCCTTGTTGACCAGAGCCTTCTTTGCCATTGCTCAGTTCTCCTTGAACGGGAAGCCCAGGGCCCGCAGCAGCGCTCGCCCTTCGTCGTCGGTCGTCGCCGAGGTGACGACGGTGATGTCCATACCGCGCGGACGGTCGATGGAGTCCACGTCGATCTCGTGGAACACCGACTGTTCGGCCAGGCCGAAGGTGTAGTTGCCGTGCCCGTCGAACTGTTTGGGGCTCAGGCCGCGGAAGTCCCGGATGCGCGGCAGCGCGATCGAGACGAGACGGTCGAGGAACTCCCACATCCGGTCACCGCGCAGTGTGACCCGCGCCCCGATCGGCATGCCCTCGCGCAGCTTGAACTGTGCGATGGACTTGGTGGCCTTGCGGATCTCCGGCTTCTGCCCGGTGATGAGCGCCAGGTCGTTGACGGCGCCGTTGATCAACTTGGCGTCGCGGGCGGCGTCACCGACGCCCATGTTGACGACCACCTTCACCACGCCGGGGATCTGCATCACGTTGGTGTAGTTGAATTGCGTGTTCAGCGCGTCGCGAATTTCCCCGCGGTAGCGTTGCTTCAGCCGCGGCTGAACCTTCTCTTCCACTGACGTCATCCCTAGATGTCCTTGCCGTTGCGCTTGGAGATGCGAACCTTCTTGCCGGACTGCTCGTCGATGCGGTAGCCGATCCGGGTGGGCGTGCCGTCGGAGTCGACCACCATCACGTTGGAGACGTGGATGGGCGCCTCCTGGGTGACGATGCCGCCCGATGACGCGCCGCGCTCGTTGGCCGACTGCGCGGTGTGCTTCTTGATCCGGTTGACGCCCTCGACGAGGACCCGGTTGCGCTCCGGGTAGGCCTGGATGACCTTGCCCTTGGCGCCCTTGTCCTTGCCGGCGATGACCAGCACGGTGTCGCCCTTGTGGACCTTCATTTACAGCACCTCCGGGGCCAGCGAGACGATCTTCATGAAGCGCTTCTCACGCAGTTCGCG
>JAGQTU010000123.1 GCA_020438865.1 Mycobacterium sp. | reverse complement strand
GAGGCCACCCGGCTCATCGACACCGCCCACGCCGAGGCCGACCGCCTGCGCGGTGAGTGCGACATCTACGTCGACAACAAGCTCGCGCAGTTCGAGGACTACCTGAACGGCACCCTGCGCTCGGTGAGCCGCGGCCGCCACCAGCTGCGGACCGCCGCCGGAACCCACGACTACGTGCAGCACTAGCCGCTCCTAAGATCGGGGTATGGCAGATCGGGCCAAGGCGGCGGCTACCCGGCGCAATCAGCGTTCGCCGCTGGTGCTCGACATCTCCCGACTCGGCCGGCGTCCGGGCACCATGACGACGGTTCGCGAGACCGTGCCCAGCCCATCGCGGATGGGTCTGGACCTGATCGCCATCCAGCCGGGCGTCGCGGTGGACCTGGATCTGCGGCTCGAGTCGGTCTCCGAGGGTGTGCTGGTGACCGGCACCGTGCACGCCCCCACCCGCGGCGAGTGCGCCCGCTGCCTGACCCCGATCACCGGTGAGATCCAGATCGAACTCACCGAGTTGTTCGCCTACCCCGACAGCGCGACCGAATCGACCACCGAGGCCGACGAGGTGGGCCACGTCGTCGACGACACCGTCGACCTCGAACAGCCGATCGTCGACGCCGTCGGGCTGGCCCTGCCGTTCGCGCCGCTCTGCTCCGCGGACTGCCCCGGGCTGTGCTCGGAGTGTGGGGTCGCCCTGGCCACGGCCGGCCCGGACCACCAGCACGACCTGATCGATCCGCGCTGGGCCAAGCTCGCGGGGCTGCTGCCTCCCGGTGACGAGGAGCATCACCCCGAGCCGGGGTCGGGCGCGTGACCCCGCCGCGCCGGAACCTGTTGGACGCCTTGGGCGTCGAACTGCCCGACGACCTGCTGACGCTGGCGCTGACCCACCGCAGTTACGCCTACGAGCACGGCGGGCTGCCCACCAACGAGCGGCTGGAATTCCTCGGTGACGCGGTCCTCGGGCTGACCATCACCGACGCGCTGTTCCACCGCCATCCCGATCGCAGCGAGGGCGACCTGGCCAAGCTGCGCGCCAGCGTGGTCAACACCCAGGCGCTCGCCGACGTGGGCCGCGAGCTCACCGAGGATGGTCTCGGCGCCTACCTGCTGCTGGGCCGCGGTGAGATGAACACCGGTGGTGCCGACAAGTCGAGCATCCTGGCCGACGGGATGGAGTCCCTGCTCGGCGCGGTCTACCTGCATCACGGCATCGAGATCGCCCGCGAGGTCATCCTCCGATTGTTCGGCGCGCTGATGGACACCGCGCCCACCCTCGGGGCGGGGCTGGACTGGAAGACCAGCCTGCAGGAGCTCACCGCCGCGCGGAACCTGGGGCCGCCGTCCTACCTGGTCACCTCGACCGGGCCGGACCACGACAAGGAGTTCACCGCCGTGGTGATCGTGCTGGACACCGAATACGGCACCGGGGTGGGGCGCTCCAAGAAGGAAGCCGAGCAGAAGGCGGCCGCGGCGGCGTGGAAAGCGCTGGAGACGGTTTGAGACGCGGGCCGCTCCGCAGAGCCACCCATGCCTGAGCTTCCCGAGGTCGAGGTGGTCCGGCGCGGGCTGCAGGCCCACGTCGCAGGCAAGGTGATCACCGCGGTGCGGGTGAACCATCCACGCGCGGTGCGCCGCCATCTCGGCGGCGCCGCCGACCTGACCGCGCGGCTGCTGGGGGAGCGGATCACCGGCACCGACCGCCGCGGAAAGTATCTGTGGCTCAACCTCTCTGGGGACGATGCCTTGGTCGTACACCTCGGGATGAGCGGACAGATGCTGCTCGGCGAGGTGCCCAACACCGATCATCTGCGCATCGCGGTACTGCTCGACGACGGTACCCCGCTGAGTTTCGTCGACCAGCGCACGTTCGGCGGCTGGCAGTTGGCCGATCTGGTCACCGTCGACGGCAGCCGGGTGCCGGTGCCGGTGGCGCACATCGCCCGCGACCCGCTCGACCCGCTGTTCGACCGTGACGCCGTGGTAGGCGTGTTGCGCCGCAAGCATTCCGAGATCAAGCGCCAGCTGCTGGACCAGACCGTGGTGTCCGGGATCGGCAACATCTACGCCGACGAGGCGCTGTGGCGGGCGAAGATCAACGGCGCCCGCATCGCCGAGAAGCTGACCCGCTGCCAGCTCGGTGAGTTGCTGGACGCCGCAGCGGGGGTGATGTCGGAGGCCCTCGGCCAGGGCGGCACCTCGTTCGACTCGCTGTACGTCAACGTCAACGGGCAATCGGGCTACTTCGACCGCTCTCTCAACGTCTACGGCCAGGAGGATCGCAACTGCCGGCGCTGCGGGTCGGTGATCCGGCGGGACAAGTTCATGAACCGCTCGTCGTTCTATTGCCCTACCTGCCAGCCGCCCCCGCGCCGCCGGGTGCGGGAATGAAAGCCACCCCGGCAAGGTAGAAACACCACATGACGCAACTGTGGGTGGAACGCACCGGGATCCGCCGCTACACCGGCCGCAGCACCCGCGGCGCGGAGGTGCTGATCGGCTCCGAGGACGATGAGGGCGTGTTCACCCCCGGCGAGCTGCTGAAGATCGCGCTGGCCGGGTGCAGCGGGCTGAGCAGCGACCAGCCGCTGCGCCGCCGCCTCGGCGACGACTACCGGGCGGTGATCAAGGTCTCCGGCCCGGCCGACCGGGAGCAGGAACGCTATCCGCTGCTCGAGGAGAACCTCGAACTCGACCTGTCCGGCCTCTCGGCGGCCGAAATCGAGCGCCTGCTGATCGTCGTCAACCGCGCCATCGACCAGGCCTGCACGGTCGGCCGCACCCTCAAGGCCGGCACCACCGTGAACTTCGAGGTCACCGACACCGCCGTGTCCGGCACGATCGCCGGCTCCGGGGCATGACCGAGCACACCCGGCTGACCGCCTGGGTGCACGGCCTCGTCCAGGGCGTCGGCTTCCGCTGGTGGACCCGCTCGCGCGCCCTGGAACTGGGGCTGACCGGCTACGCGAGCAACCAGCCGGACGGCCGGGTGCTGGTGGTGGCGCAGGGGCCGCGCCCCGGCTGCGAGCGCCTGTTGGAGTTGCTGCGCGGCGGCGCCACCCCCGGAACGGTCGACAACGTCATCGCCGACTTCAGCGCTCCCGGCGAGCCGATGTCGGGCTTCCGCGAGCGCTGATCCGGCCGCCGGTACTCTCACCGACGTGTACCTCAAGAGTCTGACGCTGAAGGGCTTCAAGTCCTTCGCGTCGCCGACGACTCTGCGCTTCGAGCCCGGCATCACCTGCGTGGTCGGCCCCAACGGCTCGGGAAAGTCCAACGTCGTCGATGCGCTCGCCTGGGTGATGGGCGAGCAGGGCGCAAAGACGCTGCGTGGCGGCAAGATGGAGGACGTCATCTTCGCCGGCACGTCCTCGCGGGCCCCGCTCGGGCGCGCCGAGGTGACGCTGACCATCGACAACTCCGACAATGCGCTGCCCATCGAGTACTCCGAGGTGTCGATCACCCGCCGGATGTTCCGCGACGGCGCCGGCGAGTACGAGATCAACGGCAGCGCCTGTCGGCTGATGGACGTCCAGGAACTGCTCTCCGACTCCGGTATCGGCCGGGAGATGCACGTCATCGTCGGCCAGGGCCGACTGGCCCAGATCCTGGAATCCCGCCCGGAGGACCGCCGGGCATTCATCGAGGAAGCCGCCGGGGTGCTCAAGCACCGCAAGCGCAAGGAGAAGGCGGTCCGCAAGCTCGAGTCGATGGCCGCCAACCTGGCCCGGCTCACCGACCTGACCACCGAGCTGCGCCGCCAGCTCAAGCCGCTGGGCAGGCAGGCCGAAATGGCGCGGCGCGCCCAGACCATCCAGGCCGACCTGCGCGACGCCCGGTTGCGACTGGCGGCCGACGACCTGGTGATCCGCCGCGCCGAGTTCGCGGGCGCCGACGATATCGAGACCACGCTGCGCCGCGAGCACGACGAGGCCGCGGCCCGGCTGGCGGCGGCCACCGAGCAGCTCGCCGCCCACGAGGCCGCCGTCGCGACGCTGTCCGAACGCACCGACGCCGCGCAGCAGACCTGGTTCCGGCTCTCGGCGCTGGCCGAGCGGGTGAACGCCACCGTGCGGATCGCCAGCGAGCGGGCGCAGTACCTCGAGACCGAGCAGACCGTCAGCAGCGGGCCCGATCCCGAGGCGCTGGAGGCCGAGGCCGCCGAGGTGGCCGCCCGCGAGCAGCAGCTGCTCGCCGAGCTGAACGAGGCACGGACGCGGCTGGAGACGGCCCGCGCCGCGCTGGGCGAGAAGGAGCGCGCCGCCACCGAGGCCGAGCGTGCGCACCTGGCGGCGGTGCGGGCGGAGGCCGATCGCCGGGAGGGCCTGGCCCGGCTGGCCGGTCAGGTCGAGACGGTGCGCGCCCGGGTCGAGTCGATCGATGACGGGGTCGCCCGGCTGACCGCCGCCATCGAGGAGGCTGCCGCGCGCGCCCAGCAGGCGCAGGCCGAGTTCGAGATCGTCCAGGGCCGCGTCGGTGAACTCGACCAGGGCGAGGTGGGCCTCGACGAGCAGCACGACCGCACCGTGGCGGCGCTGCGGCTCGCCGACGAACGGGTGACCGAACTGCAGGCCGCCGAACGCGGTGCCGAACGTCAGGTGGCCTCGCTTCGGGCCCGCATCGACGCGCTCGCGGTGGGCCTGGAGCGTAAGGACGGCGCCGCGTGGCTCGTCGAAAACCGCAGTAGCTCTGGACTTTTCGGCACCATCGCCAAACTCGTCAAGGTCAGCTCCGGCTATGAGACCGCGCTGGCGACGGTGCTGGGCGCGGCCGCCGACGCGGTCGCAGCCGACGACGCCCACGCCGCCCGCGCCGCGGTGCGCGCACTCAAGGACGCCGACGGCGGCCAGGCCGCGATCGTGCTGGCCGACTGGCCCGCGGCCGCGCAACACCGAACCCCACTGCCCGACGACGTGCACTGGGCGCTGGACCTGATCGAGGCGCCGTCGCGGCTGCAGGGCGCGATGAGCGCGATGCTCGCCGATGTTGCGGTGGTGCGCGATCTGGGCGCCGGCCTGGATCTGGTCGCGGCTCGGCCGACGCTGCGCGCCGTCACCCTCGACGGTGATCTGGTGGGTCCCGGCTGGGTCAGCGGTGGTTCGGACCGCAAGCCCAGCACGCTGGAGATCGCGTCCGAAATCGACAAGGCCAGAGGCGAACTCGTCGCCGCCGAGAAGCTCGTCGGCGAACTGACGGCGGCACTGGCCGGTGCGCTCGACGAGCAGTCGAACCGGCAGGACGCCGCCGAGCAGGCCCTGGCGGCGCTCAACGAATCCGATGCGGCGATCTCGGCGATCTACGAGCAGCTGGGCCGGCTCGGGTCCGAGGCCCGGGCGGCCGAGGACGACTGGCGCCGCCAGGTGGCCCAGCGCGGTGAACTGGAGGCCGGCCGGGTACAGACCGTCGAGGAACTCACCGAGCTGGAGAACCGGCTCAGCGCGGCCCAGGACATCGGGGCCGTGGTGGACCCCACGCCGGTGGACCGGCAGCAGATGCAGGCCGCCGCCGAGTCGGCCCGCGCCGCCGAGGTGGAGGCGCTGCTGGCCGTGCGCACTGCCGAGGAGCGGGCGAATGCCGTTCGGGGACGAGCGGATTCGCTGCGCCGGGCGGCGGCCGCCGAACGCGAGGCGCGGCTGCGCGCCCAGCGAGCCCGCGCCGCCCGCGAACACGCCGCGACGGTGGCGGGCGCGGTCTCTGAGGCCGGGCAGCGCGTCGCCGAACGCCTCACCGGTGTGGTCGCCGCCGCCTCCCGCCGCCGCGACGCGCTGGCCGCCGAACGCCAGCAGCGCGCCATCGCGATGGCCGCCGCACGGGAGGAGGTCGCCGTGCTCAACAACCGCATCGGCGCCCTCACCGACTCGCTGCACCGCGACGAGGTCGCCAAGGCGCAGGCCGCGCTACGCATCGAACAGCTCGAGCAGATGGTGCTCGAACAGTTCGGCACGGCCGCCGACGATCTGATCGCCGAATACGGCCCGGACGTGGCGCTGCCGCCGTCGGAGTTGGAGATGGCCGAGTACGAACAGGCCCGCGAGCGTGGCGAGCAGGTGACGACCCCGGCGCCGCTGCCGTTCGACCGACCCACCCAGGAGCGCCGCGCCAAGCGGGCCGAGCGGGAACTGGCCGAGCTCGGCCGGGTCAACCCGCTGGCGCTGGAGGAGTTCGCGGCGCTGGAGGAGCGCTACAACTTCCTGTCCACCCAGCTCGAGGACGTCAAGGCCGCCCGCAAGGACCTGCTGGACGTGATCGCCGACGTCGACAACCGGATCCTGCAGGTCTTCGCCGAGGCCTACGCCGACGTGGAGCGCGAGTTCGAGCAGGTGTTCGCCACGCTGTTCCCGGGCGGCGAGGGCCGGCTGCTGCTCACCGATCCCGACGACCTGCTGACCACCGGGGTCGAGGTCGAGGCCCGTCCGCCGGGCAAGAAGATCAAGCGGCTGTCGCTGCTGTCCGGCGGTGAGAAGTCGCTGACCGCGGTGGCGATGCTGGTGGCCATCTTCCGGGCCCGCCCGTCGCCGTTCTACGTGATGGACGAGGTGGAGGCCGCCCTCGACGACACCAACCTGCGCCGGCTGCTCGGGCTGTTCGAACAGCTGCGGGCACAGTCGCAGCTGATCGTGATCACCCACCAGAAGCCGACCATGGAGATCGCCGACGCGCTGTACGGCGTCACCATGCAGGGCGACGGGATCACGGCGGTCATCTCGCAGCGGATGCGCGGCGAGGAACTCGTCAGCAGCGCCCAGGTCGGTTCCTAGGGGTTTTCTACGCCGGATCTGGACCGTTCAGCAGGCGTTGAGGGTGCGGCAGCTGTTTCCGGGTCGGCCTCATGTGATGGCACGAGTACCCCGTCCGGGACCTCCCGCGGTAATGGTGTCGAAGTCTCGGCTGATCGGCTATCACCAGGCGGATACCACTGTCATTGTGCCGTTCGGGCAGCTCACAGTGGTGTCCCAGGTCGAACCTGTAGGCCAGGCGGGGAACCACAGCGATGCCTCGTTCACGTCGCCCGCCGGACCCAGGTAGAACGGGACACCGATGGCTGGCAGGGGCTTGCCGATGGGATTTCCCTGCGCAATGGAGGTGTAGGTGCACCAACCGCTCAGGCCGTCGATCGGCGTCTGAACATGGACATCGACGCCACCGGGCGCTGACGTGCCCCAGACTGCGAGCGGAATATGGATTTCAAACGCCTGGGCGGTGCCCGCTCCGACAAGCAGGATTGCCGGTGCCGCGACAATGGCGGCCATCGCGCCGAGTTTCCCGACGGCAGGAATTGTGGTCATGAGTTACTCCTTCGTGTGGTCGCAGCCCCCTCTGGGTTGCTCGCACAGGTATGAGTGCCGTAGCCACACCGCCGTCACACTTTTTTCAGGACTTGTTTCGGAAAGTCGGGGACCGGCCGGAGGCTGACGGTGACCGCCAGCAGTAGGACCTCCTGACCGCCGGCGCGACGGGATCACGGCGGTCATCTCGCAGCGGATGCGCGGCGAGGAACTCGTCAGCAGCGCCCAGGTCGGTTCCTAGGGCCGGTCCCCGGTTCTAGACCGGCTCGACCCCGGCCTTGCGCAGCTCGGCGAGGTTCTCGGCGCCGGCCCCGTGCAGGCAGACCCGCAGCTCCTCGATGAAGCCCGCCAGCACGTCGAGCACCGCGCCGGACGACTCGATCGCGGGCGCCAGCAGCGGGCGGGCCAGCGCGACCACGCTGGCCCCCATCGCGATCGCCTTGGCGGCGTCCATGCCGCTGCGGATGCCCCCCGAGGCGACCAGTGGCATCGCGGGCAGCGTTCGGCGCACCTCCTGCAGGGCCTGGGCGGTCGGCACACCCCATTCGGCGATCGCCGGGTAGCGGACCTCTCCGTACCGGACCAGCTGCTCCACCCGGGCCCACGAGGTGCCGCCCGCCCCGGCCACATCGACCGCGGCCAGCGGGATACCCCGCAGGCGTTGCGCGGCCACCGCCCCGATGCCGTGGCCGACCTCCTTGACCAACACGGGGTAGGGGAGTTCGGCCACCAGCGCGCGCAGCCGCTCGAGCGTGCCGGAGAAGTCGGTGTCGCCGTTGTCCTGCATGGCCTCCTGCAGGGGATTGGAGTGCACGGCCAGCGCGTCGGCGCCCACCCGGCGCAGCGCATCGGCCAGCCTGGGCACCACCCCGTCGGATAACTGCGCCAGCCCGATGTTGCCGATCAGCAGCACGTCGGGCGCGAGTTCGCGGACGTCGAAGCTGCCCGCCGCCCGCTCGTCACCCAGCATGACGCGCTGCGATCCGAGCATCATGCCGATACCGAGCTTCTGCGCCGCCTCGGCCAGGTTGCGGTTGATGGTGCGGGACAGTTCCGCGCCGCCGGTCATGGCCCCGACCAGCACCGGCGCCTGCAGGGTCTCCCCGAGGAACTGGGTGCTCAGATCGACGGCGCCCAGCCCGGTCTGCGTCAACGCGTTATACGGCAGCCGGTAGCGCTCGAAGCCGGTGGTCACGGTTTCGTACTCGACGGCTCCGGTCAGGCAGGCGTCGATGTGGCGCAGTTTCCGGTGCGACAGCCCGCTCCGGTCCATCGTCATCGCTCAGCCATCCGCGGGCCGTTCTGCGGGCGCGGGACGGCCCGGCACTGCGCCCTGAAAGAATGGCACGGTGTCACAGGGTCTCTGGATCGCAATCGCGGTCATCGCCGTCCTGGTCGTCGCTGCAATCGTCATCGGTCTGGTGCGGTACCGGCGTCGTCAGATCAGTCTGCGCCGCAGCCCAGAGGTTGCCACACCGATCGACCGGTCCGGTGGGTATACCGCCTCGTCGGGTATTTCGTTCACACAATCGTCAGCAACCACGGCGACCGGATTGCCCGGGGTCGGCGACGACGCCGCGATACCCCGCGACTCGGCAAAGCGCCCGATCTCCGAGGTCCGCCTGCCCGAGACCCCGGTGGTGCCCGCCGAGCCCGTCGGGACGACGCCGGCGGCCGAGCCGGCCGCCCCGAGTGCCCCCGATCTCGGCGCCATCGAGCCGAGCGCGGGCCGGCTCGAACGCCTGCGGGGGCGCCTCGCGAAGTCCCAGAACGCTCTCGGCCGCAGCATGCTGGGCCTACTCGGCGGCGGCGACCTCGACGAGGCGTCCTGGGAGGAGGTGGAGGACACCCTGCTGGTCGCCGACCTGGGCCCGGTGGTCACCGGATCGGTGGTCGAGCACCTGCGGGGTGCGATGGCCAGCAGCAACGTCCGCACCGAGGCCGACGCCCGCGCGGTGCTCCGGGACGTCCTGATCACCGAGCTCGACCCCGGCCTGGACCGTTCCATCAAGGCCCTCCCGCACGCCGACAAGCCCTCGGTGCTGCTGGTGGTCGGTGTCAACGGGACCGGCAAGACCACCACCGTCGGCAAGCTGGCCCGGGTGCTGGTGGCCGACGGCCGCCGGGTCGTGCTGGGCGCCGCCGACACCTTCCGCGCCGCCGCGGCCGACCAGTTGCAGAGCTGGGCCTCGCGGGTCGGGGCCGACGTGGTGCGGGGCGCCGAGGGTGCGGACCCGGCCTCGGTGGCCTTCGATGCCGTGGACAAGGGCATCGCGGCCGGCGCGGACGTCGTCGTCATCGACACCGCGGGCCGGCTGCACACCAAGACCGGCCTGATGGACGAACTGGGCAAGGTCAAGCGGGTGGTCGGCAAGCGCGCCGAGGTCGACGAGGTGCTACTGGTGCTCGACGCCACGATCGGCCAGAACGGCCTGGCGCAGGCCAAGGTCTTCGCCGACGTCGTGGACATCACCGGGGTGGTGCTGACCAAGCTGGACGGCACCGCCAAGGGCGGCATCGTGTTCCGCGTCCAGCAGGAGCTCGGGGTGCCCGTCAAGCTGGTCGGGCTCGGCGAGGGACCCGACGACCTGGCCCCGTTCGAACCGGCCGCCTTCGTCGACGCGCTACTCGGCTGACACGCAAATCCGTTAGGGGCGGCCCGAATTGCGGGATGTAACACTCGCGAAACGAAGACTGCCGATCCGTTCACATGCGCGAAACACCCAGGCGTCTCAGCCGAAACAACCACTGCGCATTGTCTTGGCCTAGGTCGACGGTGGCTAACCGCGGCATGGGCGAAGGAGGAAATCGCGAGTGGATCAATTCCCGATAATGGGTCAGCCGGACACGGGTGACACAGCATGGATGCTGGCCAGTGCCGCACTCGTGTTGCTCATGACCCCAGGGCTGGCGTTCTTCTACGGCGGCATGGTGCGCGCCAGGGGCGTGCTCAACATGATCATGATGAGCGTCAGTTCGATGGGCGTTGTCACGGTGCTGTGGGCGCTCTACGGCTATTCGGTCGCTTTCGGCAACGACAAGTTCAACCTGTTCGGTGACCCGGCCCAGTACTTCGGCCTCAAGGGACTCATCGGCGGAAACGCCGTCGCCGCGGTGGCCGCCGATCCGGCAGCAGGCGTTGAGGCAACGCCGGCGGTCGACATCGCCTTGTTCGGGACGATTCCGCAGACGGTGTT
>JAGQTU010000122.1 GCA_020438865.1 Mycobacterium sp. | reverse complement strand
TGGAGCGCGGGCGCCGAGGCCATCCAGATGCAGGACCAGCGCATCATCGGCACCTCGGCCCCGCGGTGTGTGGGCAACACCCTGCTGCTCAACGGGCGCACGTACAGCCCGCCCTACACCGTCACGGCGATCGGCGACCCCTCGGCGATGCAGGCCGCGCTGGCGGCCGCTCCCCTGGTGACCCTGTACAAGCAGTACGTGGTGCGGTTCGGGTTGGGGTACAGCGAGCAGGTCCGCGACGACGTCCGGGTCACCGGCTACACCGAACCGGTGCGGATGCGCTACGCGCAGCCGGCCGGACCGGTGGGCTACTGAGCCGATCGCCCGGTTGCAGCCCGGGTAACCTGGCACGATGCGGGTCTTGGTCGTCGACAACTACGACAGCTTCGTGTTCAACCTGGTGCAGTACCTCGGCCAGCTCGGGGTCGACGCCCAGGTGTGGCGCAACGACGACGCGCGGCTGGGCACCGAGGCCGAGATCGCCAAGGCGGTGGCCGATTACGACGGGGTGCTGCTCAGCCCCGGCCCCGGCACCCCGGAGCGGGCCGGGGCGTCGATCCCGCTCGTCCGGGCCTGCGCGGCGACGCGCACCCCGCTGCTGGGCGTGTGCCTGGGCCACCAGGCCATCGGGGTGGCCTTCGGCGGTACCGTCGACCGGGCGCCCGAGCTGTTGCACGGCAAGACCAGTACCGTGTATCACACGAATGCCGGTGTGCTGCAGGGACTTCCAAACCCGTTCACGGCGACCCGGTATCACTCGCTGACCATCCTGCCCGAGACGGTCCCGCCCGAACTCGAGGTGACCGCCCGCACCGGTGGCGGGGTGATCATGGCCGTCCGCCATGTGGACCTGCCGATCCACGGTGTGCAGTTCCATCCCGAATCGATCCTCACTGAGGGCGGGCACCGGATGCTGGCCAACTGGCTGGGCTACTGCGGCACCGCCCCGGACGAGGCGCTGGTGCACCGCCTGGAGCAGGAGGTCGCCGACACCGTGCGGCACGCGACCGCCGCGACGGGCAGGAGCGCAGCGACCGGGGAGTCGGCCGAGCCCGCTACGACGCGAAGCTGATCGTGATCGGGGCGCCGAAGTTCACGGCGCTGCCGGGCGGCGGGCTCTGCGTCACGACCCCGTTGCTGCGCACCCCGCTGTTGTCGGCGTTGGGCAGCTTGATCAACGTCCCGGTCCAGCCCAGGCCGCGCAGGTTCGGTTCGGCGTCGGTCCAGAACTGACCCTTCAGGTCGGGCATCACGAACTGGTTGCCCTTCGACACCTGAATCTGGATCACCGTGTCCAGCGGAACGTTCTGCCCCGCGGCGGGCTCGGTCCCCAGCACCTGGCCGGAGGTCTGGGTGCTGTCGGTCGGAACCGCCACCGTCTTCTGGAAGCCGGAGGCGGTGAGGATCTCCTGGGCGACGTCGACGGTCTGGCCCGACACCGCCGGGACGTCGGCGGTCTGCGGCCCGGATCCGACGACGATGGTGATCTCATTGGTGATCGCCGAGGTCTGATTGGCCGGCGGAATGGTGCTCAGCACCTTGTCCTTCTGCTCCGGCGTCGAGGGCGCATCGGCCTGCTTGAACTTGCCGAACCCGGTGGCCTGCAGCTTCTTCACGCATTCGGCGTAGCTCAGGCCGTTCGAGCAGTCCGGCACCTCCCGCTGCTCGGGCCCGGTCGAGACGTTGATGGTGACCTCGTCACCGGCCCCCGCCGAGGAGTTGCCCGCCGGGTCGGTGTTGATGACGTGGTCGGGCGCCACGGTGTTGTCGGGCTTCTGCTGGGTGCGGATCTTGAAACCCTTGTTCTGCAGCGCGGCGATCGCGTCCGCGGAGGCCTGACCCCGGACGTCGGGCACCTGGACGTCGCGGGGGCTGCCGCTGACCATGTTGATCGCCACCGTGACCACGACGGTCAGGATGGCCAGCACCGCGACCGCCACCAGCCACCGCCCGATCGAACCACCGGTGCGGTCCCGACTGACGAAGTCGGCCTGGCGGGGCAGCTGGTCGGTGGTGTCGTGGCGCGCGACCGGCCCGGCTGCCATCATCGACGTCCGCTCGGCGTCGGTGAGCACCTTGGGCGCCTCGGGACGCTCGCCGTTGTGCACCCGTACCAGGTCGGCGCGCATCTCCGCGGCGGTCTGGTAGCGGTTGTCCGGGTTCTTCGCCAGCGCCTTGAGCACGACGGCGTCCAGTTCGGGCGAGATGCCCGCGTGCATGCGCGACGGCGGAACCGGATCCTCGCGGACGTGCTGGTAGGCCACCGCCACCGGGGAATCACCGACGAACGGCGGCTCGCCGGTGAGCAGCTCGTAGAGCACGCAGCCCAACGAGTAGACGTCCGAGCGGGCGTCGACGGTCTCGCCGCGCGCCTGCTCCGGCGAGAGGTACTGGGCGGTGCCGATCACGGCGGCGGTCTGGGTGACGCTGTTGCCGCCGTCGGCGATGGCACGGGCGATACCGAAGTCCATCACCTTCACCGCGCCGGTCTTGGAGATCATGATGTTCGCCGGCTTGACGTCGCGGTGGATGATCCCGTGCTGGTGGCTGAAGTTCAGCGCCTGGCAGGCGTCGGCGATGACCTCGATGGCGCGCCGGGGCGGCATCGGGCCGTCGGTGTGGACGATGTCGCGCAGGGTGACCCCGTCGACGTACTCCATCACGATGTAGGGCAGCGGACCGCCGGCGGTCTCCGCTTCCCCGGTGTCGTAGACCGCCACGATGGCGGGATGGTTCAGGGCGGCGGCGTTCTGCGCCTCGCGGCGAAACCGCAGGTAGAAGCTGGGGTCGCGGGCCAGGTCGGCGCGCAGCACCTTGACCGCCACGTCGCGGTGCAGCCGGGTGTCGCGGCCCATGTGCACCTCGGACATGCCGCCGAAGCCGAGGATCTCCCCGAGCTCATAGCGGTCGGACAGGTGCTGTGGGGTGGTCATCGCGGCATCTCGTCATACGGGTCCGGCGCCCCGGGGGACACCGCGTCGGACTTTCTCAGCTGAGCAATAACCGCGGGTGTCCCGGTCAACCGGATCTTCCCAATCTGATCTCCAGGAATACCCGTGAACGGGTCGTTCGTCCAACCCGTCGGCGCGGACTGTGGCGTCGGGGGCGGGGTCACGGTGTCGGTGATGGTCTGCTCGACCGGGGTGTTGTTCTTCTTGTCCCGGTCGGCCAGCACGATCAGGATCGCGCTGATGATCGCCAGCGCGCCGAGAACCCCGGCGGCCCACAGCAGCGCACGCTGGCCCGAGGAGAAGGTCCGCCGCGGCGGGGGCGTGCGGTGGCCGCCCGTCGTGGTCCGCGGGCGCATCCCGGTGGTCGACGCTGCCGGCAGCCGCGGGGAGCTGCCCGGAATGGCGGCCGGGGTGGCCTTGATGGTGGGCGCGGAGTTGGGTCGCGGCGGACGCCGGCCCGCCCGCACGGTGGCCACCGCATCGGCGAACTGCCCGCCGTTGCGGTAGCGCATGCCCGGGTTCTTCACCAGGGTGATCTCGATCAGCTCGCGCACGTTGGGCGGCAGATCGGCGGGTAGCGGCGCCGGGGTCTCCTTGATGTGTTTCATCGCCACCGTCAGGGCGCCGTCGCCGGTGAACGGGCGCTTCCCCGAAACCGCTTCGTAGCCGACGACTCCCAGCGCATAGACGTCACTGGCGGCGGTCGCGTCGTGGCCGAGGGCCTGTTCGGGCGCGATGTACTGGGCGGTGCCCATGACCATGCCGGTCTGCGTGACCGGGGCCGCGTCGACGGCCTTGGCGATACCGAAGTCGGTGAGCTTCACCTGACCGGTCGGAGTGATCAGGATGTTGCCCGGCTTGACGTCGCGGTGCACCAGCCCGGCGGCGTGGGCCACCTGAAGGGCGCGCCCGGTCTGCTCCAGCATGTCCAGCGCGTGTCGCAGCGAGAGCCTGCCGGTGCGCTTGATGACGGAGTTCAGCGGCTCACCGTTGACGAGTTCCATCACCAGGTAGGCGGTGCGGCCCTCGCCGTCCATGTCGGTCTCGCCGTAGTCGTGCACGGCGGCGATTCCGGGGTGGTTGAGCATCGCGACGGTGCGTGCCTCGGCGCGGAACCGCTCGACGAACTCGGGGTCCGAGGAGTACTCCGCCTTGAGCACCTTAACGGCGACGCGGCGCCCGAGCCGGCTGTCGACCGCCTCCCACACCTGGCCCATACCACCGGTGGCGATCAGTCGCTGCAGCCGGTAGCGACCCGAGAGCGTCACCCCCACGCGCGGACTCATGAGGCCCCCTGCAATGCCGCCGCGATCGTTGCGCGCCCGATCGGCGCGGCCAGCGCGCCGCCGGTGGCGGACAATCGATCGCCCCCGTTCTCGACCAGCACCGCGATCGCCACCTTGGGACTCTGTGCCGGCGCGAACGCGATGTACCACGCGTGCGGCGGGGTGTTCCGCGGGTCGGTCCCGTGCTCGGCGGTCCCCGTCTTGGATGCGATCTGCACGCCGGGGATCGCCCCCTTCTGCTGGGTGAACTGTTCGGCGCCGATCATCAAATCTGCCAGTTTAGCCGCGATCTGTGGGGAGACGGCGCGCCGCTGCTGGCGCGGGGCAGTGGTGGCGATGTTGGCCAGGTCCGGACCTTTGAGGCTGTCGACCAGGTAGGGCTCCATCTCTATCCCGGAGTTGGCGATGGTCGCGGCCACCAGGGCGTTCTGCAGCGGGGTGACGGCGACATCCTTCTGCCCCATGCTGGACATGCCCACCGCGGCGGAGTCGGTCATCGGGCCCACCGTTGACTCGGCCACCTCCAGCGGAATCGGGTCGGGTGTGCTGTCGAAGCCGAACGCCTGGGCGGTGCTGCGCAGCGCCTCGGCGCCGACCCGGATGCCCAGCTCGACGAAGGCGGTGTTGCACGAGCGGGCGAAAGCCTCCCGCAGCGATGCGGTGGGCCCGTTGCCGCACGGCGTCCCGCCGTAATTCTCCAGCGTGGCGGTGCTGTTGGGCAGCTGGGTCTGGGGCGCGGCCGTCAGCTGCGCATCGTCGGTGATACCGGACTGCAACGCGGCCGCGGTGGTGATGACCTTGAACGTCGAGCCGGGCGGGTAGGTCTCGGCGATGGCGCGGTTGGTCAACGGCGAGTCCGGGTCGTCGCGCAACTGCGTCCAGGCGGTGCCCTGTTCATCGGTGTCATGGGTGGCCAGCAGGTTGGGGTCGTAGGACGGCGAGGACACCATCGCCAGGATCTTCCCGGTGGACGGCTCCAAGGCCACCACGGCACCCTTGCACGGTCCGTTGCAGCCCTGCTGCATGGCGTCCCAGGCGGCCTGCTGCACCCGCGGCACGATCGTGGTGTCGACATTGCCGCCCCGCGGATCGCGGCCGGTGAAGAAGTCGGCCAGCCGCTTGCCGAACAGCCGCTGATCGGAGCCGTTGAGGATGCCGTCCTCGGCCCGCTCGAGTCCGCTGCTTGAGAAGCGCAGCGAGTAGAACCCCGTAACCGGCGCGTACACAAAGGGATTCGGGTAGACCCGCAGGAACCGGTAGTGACTGTTGGTCGACACCGAATACGCAAGCAGTTGGCCGCCCGCGGTGATCTGGCCGCGCTGACGCGAGTACTCGTCCAACAGCACCCGCTGGTTGCGCGGATCGGTGCGCAGGCCGTCGGCGCGGAAGACCTGGGTGACCGTGGCGTTGAGGAGCAGCAGCACGATCAACGCCATGATCATCACCGAGATGCGCCGCAGGGAGGTGTTCATACGCGCTCGATCACCTCGGTGCCGGCCGCCGCGATCGGGGTGTGCGGGCTGAACATGATGGGCCGGCGGGCCGCGTGGGAGATGCGGACCAGGATGGCCAGCAGCAGGTAGTTGGCCACCAGCGACGATCCGCCGTAGGACATCCACGGCGTGGTCAGCCCGGTGAGCGGGATGAGCCCCGTGACGCCGCCGACGACGATGAACAGCTGGATCGCCAGGGTCGCCGACAGCCCGGCCGCCAGCAGCTTGCCGAAGCTGTCGCGCACGGCGATCGCGGTCCGCAGCCCGCGCAGGATCACGATGGTGTACAGCATCAGCACGCCGGCCAGGCCAACGAGGCCCAGCTCCTCCCCGACGGCGGCGATGATGAAGTCGGTGGAGGCCGCCGGAACCGTGCCGGGCTGGCCGTTGCCCAGTCCCGTCCCGAACACGCCGCCGGTGGCGAAGCTGAACTGCGACTGCACCATCTGGTAGCCGGACCCCTCCGGGTCGCCGAACGGGTCCAGCCAGGTCTCCACCCGGGTCCGCACGTGACCGAACAGGTAGTAGGCCACCACACTTCCGGCGGCGAACAGCGCCAGCCCGATCACCACCCAGCTGAACCGCTCGGTGGCGATGTAGACCATCACCAGGAACGAGGCGTACAGCAACAGCGAGGTGCCCAGGTCCTTCTCGAAGACCATCACCCCGACCGAAGCGATCCATGCGGCCAGCAGCGGGGCCAGGTCCCGGGGCCGCGGCAGCTCCATCCCCAGGAAGTGCTGGCCGACGCTGGTGAACAGGTTGCGCTTGGCCACCAGCACGGCGGCGAAGAAGATCAGCAATAGGATCTTGGAGAACTCCGCCGGCTGAATGCTGAAGCCGGGCAGCCGAATCCAGATCTTGGCGCCGTTGGTCTCGGAAAAGCGCGCGGGCAACAGCGCCGGAATCGCAAGCAGCACAAGACCGGTGAGTCCGCAGATGTACCCGTAGCGGGCCAGGATGCGGTGATCTTTGAGGAAGATGATCACAAGGGCGAAGCCGACGACGCCGAGCAGGGTCCACAGCATCTGCTGTTCGTCGTTGGGCCCCTTGGTCGTCGCGCTCAGCGCGCCCTCGACCAGGTCGAGCCGGTGGATCATCACCAGGCCGAGGCCGTTGAGCAGGGCCACCACCGGAAGCAGCAGTGGGTCGGCATAGGGCGCGAACCGCCGGATCGCCAGGTGTGCGCAGACGAACAACGTCAGAAAGGCCAGCGTGTAGGACACCAGGTCCCAGCGGATGCCCTGCTCCTGATTGGCCTCCACGATGAGCAGTGCGACGGTGGTGATCAGGGTGGCGAAGCACAGCAGCGCCAGTTCGGCGTTGCGGCGGGTCGGCAGTGGCGGGGTGACCGCCACCGGTGACTGCGGCTGTGTCGTCATGCCGCCACCCGGCAGTCGACACCCGGATTCTGGGGTGCCGGTGGGAGTTGGGCGACCGTCGGCGGTGCCGTGGGAGCCGTCGACGTCGCCGGATCCGTTGGTGGAGCCGCTGTCTCGGCCGTCGGCGTCGGCGCGGACGGTGTCGTCGTAGCGCTCGGGGTGCTGCGCGGGGCCGGAGTCGCCCCGGAGGTCTGCGGGGCCGGCGCGGTCGACGACGTGGGCGAGGGGCCGGGTGCCGGAGCCGGTACGGGCGTGGGCTTCGGCGTGGGCGGGAGCGGGGGCGCGCACGGCGGCAGCAGCGAGCTGTGCGCCAGCTCGCGCAGTTGGCCGATAGCGTTGTCGAGGCTGCCGGCCGGCAGCCCGGCCGAGACCTGGGTGCGTTCGGAGGGCCGCAGGTCCTGTAACCGCATCGGTTGGCAGCCAAGCGATTCCCCCGCCTGACCGTAGCTGATCTGGGACAGTTCGTTGCGGTCGTTGAGGCAGCCCTGCAGGTACGGCTTCTGCAGCCGGTAGCCCAGGATGGAGCCCTGGATGCCCCGCATGATCGTCACGGTTCCGTTGAAGGCGGTGACATAGTAGTTGGACTGGATGATCTGGTTGCCCACCACCAGTCCGGCCACGAGCAGCAGCAGCACCAGTGCCGCCGCGATGATGACGCGGCGCCGGGAGCGTGGCTTGGGCTGCGGTTCCGGTTCGGCGACAACGCGTTTGGCGGTGGTACGCCGCGGATTGATCGCAGAGGCGCGGCCGGCGGCGGTGTTGGGCGGCGCGACGTCCTCATCATGGCCGGAGACGGCGCCGGCCAGGATGGGTTGCGTCTGACCGCCGTAGTCATGGTCGACGACGTCGGCGACGACCACGGTGACGTTGTCGGGGCCTCCGCCGCGTAACGCCAGTTCGATCAGCCGGTCCGCGCTCTCGGCCACGTCGGCGATCTGCAGCGCCTCGAGAATGGTCTCGTGGCTGACCGGATCGGACAACCCGTCCGAGCACAGCAGGTAACGATCGCCCTCGCGGGCCTCGCGCATGATCAGCGTCGGCTCCACCTCGTGGCCGGTCAGCGCGCGCATGATCAGGGATCGCTGCGGGTGGCTGTGTGCCTCCTCGGCGGTGATCCGGCCCTCGTCAACAAGGGTCTGGACGAAGGTGTCGTCCTTGGTGATCTGCGACAGTTCACCGTCGCGCAGCAGGTAACCGCGTGAGTCGCCGATATGCACGAGCCCAAGTCGGTTGCCCGCGAAGAGGATCGCGGTCAGCGTGGTGCCCATGCCCTCGAGCTCAGGTTCTGCTTCGACATGTGCGGCGATGGCCGAGTTGCCCTGCCGCACGGCGTTGTCGAGCTTGCTGAGCAGGTCCCCGCCGGGCTCGTCGTCGTCGAGGTGCGCCAGCGCCGCGATCACCAGTTGGGAGGCGACCTCGCCGGCGGCGTGCCCACCCATACCGTCGGCGAGGGCCAGCAACCGCGCACCGGCGTAGACCGAGTCTTCGTTGTTGGCGCGTACCAGGCCGCGGTCGCTGCGGGCCGCGTAGCGGAGGACCAGTGTCACGGGCGCAGCTCAATCACCGTCTTGCCGACGTGAACCGGCGTGCCGATCGGAACGCGTACTGCCGTGGTCACCTTCGCCCTGTCGAGGTATGTACCGTTGGTCGATCCTAGGTCTTCTACGTACCAGTCGGAACCGCGCTGCGACAGCCGGGCATGCCGGGTGGAGGCGTAGTCGTCGGTCAACACCAGCGTCGAGTCGTCGGCCCGCCCGATCAGCACCGGCTGGGTGCCCAGCGTGATCCGGGTGCCGGCCAGCGCGCCCTCGGTGACCACCAGATAGCGGGCGGCGTGCCGGTGCTGGCGCGCCGGCAGCAGCGCCCCGCGAAGCGCCAGGCCGCGGCGGACCATCACCGCGCCGGTCGGCGCGTAGATGTCGTTGCGCAGGATGCGCAGCACCGACCAGATGAACAGCCACAGCATCAGCAGGAAGCCGGCGCGCGTCAGCTGCAGAACCAGTCCCTGCATCCGGCGTCCTCTCCGTCTTCGTGCCGTCGCCGGGTTCGCCTGGCATCGGCTGATACCGGGCCGACTGCGGCATCGTCACGATACTTGGACGTCGGGACGACGCGAAGGTGAAGCAGCCGGGCCCACCGGAATCGCTGCCGCCGACGACCTCAGTGAACGCGAACGATGATCTCGGAGTGGCCCAGCCGGATGACGTCACCGTCGGCCAGCTGCCACTCCTGCACCGGCGCATTGTTGACGGTGGTTCCGTTGGTGGAGTTCAGGTCGGACAGCAGCGCGACCTGGCCGTCCCACCGGATCTCCAGGTGACGGCGGGAAACGCCGGTGTCGGGCAGCCGGAACTGGGCGTCCTGGCCGCGGCCGATGACGTTGGCGCCCTCGCGGAGCTGGTAGGTGCGCCCGCTGCCGTCGTCGAGCTGCAGTGTGACCGCCACCGCGGTGGCGGGATAGTCGCCCTGGGCGGGCGGCTGTGCGTAGCCGCCGTAGCCGCCGCCGGCCGGCTGTCCGTAGTCGTAGTCCCGGCCCGGTTCGGCGTAACCGCCCTGGTCGTAGCGGCCTCCCGGTTGACTGTAGTCGGGCTGGCCGTAGTCCGGCCGGCCGTAACCGCCGTAGCCGGGCTGCTCGTAGCCGCCGCCCTGGTCGGGGTAGGCCGGCCGCGGCTCGGGACGGCCGTATCCGTGCTCCTCGTGCCGGCCGGGCGGGCGGCCATAGTCGTAATCACCCGCCGGGGCGCCGTAGCCGCCGCCGGGAGGACCGTACGGCGCCTGGGGGGTGGGCGGCGGGCCGTAGCCGCCCGGAGCGGGCCGGTAGCCCTGGTCGTAGCCGGGGGCGCCGTAGCCGCCGGCCGGCGGACGCTGCTCGTAGCCGGACGGATAGCCGCCCTGCTCGGGGTAGCCGCCCTGCTCGGGGTAGCCGCCCTGCTCGGGGTAGCCCTGACGGGGCGCGTAACCCTGCTCGCCGCGCGGCGGGTACCCGCCCTGCTCGGGCGGGTACGGCGCACGCGGCTGCTCGGGGGCCGGTCCGCGCGGATCCTCCTGCGGGCGGCCGTAGCGCTCGTCGTAGTAGTCGTCGCCGGGGCGCCCCTGACCCTGGCCGCCGCTATAGGTCGGATTGTCGCTCATCGGTGGTACTCCTGGTTCTGCGGTGTACGCATGGTTCGATTGTGGTGGGGCGGATGCGGCTGTGGACGGTTGGGGGTGCACGTCCGGATTGACGACACCGCGCGCACGGTACTGGCCAGTGTGCAGGTTCGGCGACTGCTCAAATCTGACGTCCACCTCACCATACGTTTGCCAACCCTGTTCCCGGATGTATCCGCCCAAGTGAGTGGCAAACGTGTCCGCCGTGAGATCAGGATCGGCGTTCACCTTCGCAAAGTCGGACGCACTGAGAGTAATGAGGTAGGAGTTCGGCGCCAAAAATCGGTCCCCGGGAAGGGTCTGCACGCCGTCGGTGGCCTCCCGCCGCAGCAGTTCCTCCACCTCCTGCGGCACGATCGA
>JAGQTU010000121.1 GCA_020438865.1 Mycobacterium sp. | reverse complement strand
CAAGCCGATGGACTTCTCCCGCTTCGACGGCCTGGCCGGTAACCGGTTCATCGAGCGGGCCGTCATCGACGAGGTCATCTACGAACTGATGACGCTGTCCGGTCAGGAGTACGTCGACATCTACGCCGCGACGGTCAAGGAGGGCGGCGCTAAGCCGGCCGCACCAGATCAGCCGTCGGCGCGGATTCCCGAGACCGCGGCGGGCTAGCCGCCCGGGCGGTCACGGTGGCCCCGGCGGCGACGATGACCGCCACCGCCCACCACACATAGGACATCCCCAACAGTTGACGCCACCAGGACGCCGTCGACTCGTGGTGCTTGGGTAGCAACTCCAGCGGCACCCACACCATCAGCGCCACCCCGGCGACGCTGAGAAACCCCAGGGCGGCGTTGCGCCGCCGGTAGCCGACCACGACCGTGGTGATCAGTGTCGGCACCGCCCACACCCAGTGGTGGGACCACGACACCGGCGAGACCACCAGGCCGAACAACGCGACACAGATCAGGCCCAGGGTGGGCTCACCGGCAGCCAGCACCCGCCGCACCGCCCAGATGGTCAGGCCCAGCACGACGAAGCACGCGGTGGTCCACAGCAGGAAATGGGTGGTCTCGGACAACCCCAGCCTGGCCAGCGCGCCCGCGATGTTCTGGTTGGTGTTCAGCGCCGCGCTGCCGATGCGGTCGGTGTCGCGCACGGTCGCCAGCCAGTACTGCCAGGAGTCCCGCCAGGCCAGCACCAGGCCGGCCAGAGTCGCGACGGCGAACGAGGCCAGCGCGGTGAGCGCGGCCCGGCCGTCGCGGCGCAGTGCGAAGTAGAGCAGGAACACCGCCGGTGTCAGCTTCAGTGCGATCGCCAGGCCGAGCAGCAGCCCGCGCGGCCAGGGCGTGCGCCGCGGCACGCAGTCGGCGACCACCAGCGTCATCAGCACGACGTTGATCTGGCCGAAGGAGAAGTTCGCGGCGATCGGTTCCAGGTAGCTCACCGCCAGGGCGACAATGCCGCCGGCCAGCCAGCAGCGGCGCAGCCAGGCCGGCTCGGCGGTGAAGGCCGAGTTCTGCCACACATCCAGCCGGGTCAGCACGATCCAGGTGGACAACAGCAGCAGCACCAGGGTGATGACGGTGATCGTGACGCTGGCCGCCGGGAAGGGCAGCCACGCGAACGGGCTGAACAGGATCGCCGCCAGCGGGGGATAGGTGAACGGCAGGTCCAGGCCGATCTGGGTGTGGAACGTGGTGTCACCGGCGTACAGTGGTCGGCCGTCCAGCCAGGCCCGCCCGCCCATCCGGTAGACCTCGATGTCGATCCGGTAGGGCAGGTGGCCGAACAGCTGCCAGCCGGCGTAGACCAGGCCCACCACGATGAGCGCCTGCACGAGGCGCCAGCACACCGGCAGCCAACGGCGCGCCTGCGGCGATGCCAGGCCGCGCCCGATGAGACTGCCCACGTCGGGCGACCGCCACCTATTCATGTCGTGACCAGACTATCGGGGCGCTCCGCCGGGCCGGGCGATATGGCCCCGTATGGTGCGCGCCGCGTCGGAGTGTGGGCGTAAGTTCTGCGCCGTGCGTTTCAATGTGCACTTCGACGTCGTCGCCTCGGGGCGCATCCCCCTGATGTGGTGCCTGATCGCGTTCATCCTGACGTTCTTCGTGACCCGGACCATCGTGCGCTACATCCGCCGCAACGCCGACAAAACCGCACCGCGCAAGTGGTGGCAGCCGCGCAACATCTCCGGCGCCGGCGGTCTGCACATCCACCACGTGGTGATCGGCGTGGTGCTGGTGCTGCTCTCCGGGGTCGCCATGGTCACCATGGCCGTCGATGGCGGGATAGTCGAATTCACCGCTGCGGCAATCTTTTTCGGAATCGGCGCGGCCCTGGTGCTGGACGAGTTCGCGCTGATCCTGCACCTGGAGGACGTGTACTGGAGCGAGGACGGCCGCACCTCGGTCGACGCGGTGTTCGTCGCGGTCGCGGTGGCCGGCTTGCTGGTGCTGGGCTTCAACCCGCTGTCGTTCTTCGACATCGGGATCTGGCGCGACGACGACAACATCGTCGCCCGCGTCACGGTGGTCATCCTGGCGCTGCTCACGCTGGCGCTGGCCGTGGTGGTGCTCCTCAAGGGCAAGCTGTGGACGGGTCTGGTGGGCATGTTCATCACGCCGTTGCTGTTCATCGGCGCCATCCGGGTTTCGCGGCCGCATGCGCCGTGGGCGCGCTGGCACTACCAGGACAAGCCGAAGAAGATGCACAAGGCCCTGGAACGCGAGCGCTACCTGCGCAGACCCGTCGTGCAGGCCAAGCTGTGGCTGCAGCATCTGATCGCCGGTGAGCCGCGATTCCCGCAGGACGCCGAGGTCGACGCCGAACTCGACAAGGAGATCCATGCCGCGCCCGCGCCCGGGCACCCGGCCGGGTCCGGCGCCGAACCGCAGGTCGCGACGAAGTCCGCGGGATAGGTTCGCCAGGTGCGCTTCTTCTACGACACCGAGTTCATCGACAACGGGCGCATCATCGACCTGATCTCAATCGGGGTGGTGGCCGAGGACGGCCGCGAGTTCTACGCCATCTCCACCGAGTTCGACCCGGAATCAGCCGGCCGCTGGGTGCGCACCCACGTGCTGCCCAAACTGCCTTCACCGTCCTCGCAGCTGTGGCGCTCGCGGCGGCAGATCCGGGAGGGTCTGGAGGAGTTTTTCGGCATCGACGGCGACGAGCCGATCGAGCTGTGGGCCTGGGTGGCCGCCTACGACCACGTCGCGCTGTGCCAACTGTGGGGCCCGATGACCAGCTTGCCGCCGCAGATCCCGCGATTCACCCGTGAATTGCGGCAGTTCTGGGAGGACCGGGGCTGTCCGCGGATGCCGCCACGGCCGCACGACACCCATGACGCGCTGGTGGACGCGCGCCACAACCTGCGCCGCTATGTGCTGATGACCACCGGGGTCGACCGCGGGGTCGCCGACCACACCGCCGATTCCCGCAGGTAGCCCGCCTACCGGCTGGTGAAACGCGCTGTTCGGGCCGGTTAGGATGAACGGGTGAACTGGACCGTCGACGTACCCATCGATCAGCTGCCGTCGCTGCCGCCGCTGCCGGCGGAGCTGCGCGGCCGGCTGGACGCAGCCCTGGCCAGGCCGGCCGCCCAGCAGCCCAGCTGGGACGCCGAGCAGGCCGCCGCGATGCGCACGGTGCTGGAGAGCGTGCCGCCGATCACCGTGCCCTCGGAGATCGAACGGCTGGCCGACCAGCTCGCCGCGGTGGCCCGGGGTGAGGCCTTCCTGCTGCAGGGCGGCGACTGCGCCGAGACGTTCGCCGACAACACCGAGCCGCACATCCGCGCCAACATCCGCACCCTGCTGCAGATGGCGGTCGTGTTGACCTACGGCGCCAGCCTGCCGGTGGTCAAGGTCGCCCGCATCGCCGGGCAGTATGCCAAGCCGCGCTCGTCGGACACCGACGCGCTGGGACTCAAGTCCTACCGCGGCGACATGGTCAACGGGTTCGCCCCCGACGCCGCGGTCCGCGACCACGACCCGTCCCGGCTGGTGCGCGCCTATGCCAACGCCAGCGCGGCGATGAACCTGGTCCGGGCGCTGACCTCGTCGGGGCTGGCGTCGTTGCACCTGGTGCACGACTGGAACCGGGAGTTCGTCCGCACCTCGCCGGCCGGGGCGCGGTACGAGCAGCTGGCCGGCGAGATCGACCGCGGACTGCGGTTCATGAGCGCCTGCGGGGTCAACGACCGCAATCTCGACACCGCCGAGATCTACGCCAGCCACGAGGCGCTGGTGCTGGACTACGAGCGGGCGATGCTGCGGTTGAGCGAGGACTACCCGATCGGGGGGGCCGAACCGCGGCTCTACGACCTCTCGGCGCACTACGTCTGGATCGGGGAACGCACCCGGCAGCTCGACGGCGCGCATATCGCGTTCGCCGAGGTGATCGCCAATCCGATCGGGGTGAAGATCGGGCCGAACATGACCCCCGAGCTTGCCGTGGAGTACGTCGAGCGGCTCGACCCGCACAACAAGCCGGGCCGGCTGACCCTGGTCAGCAGGCTGGGCAATCACAAGGTGCGCGACCTGCTACCGCCGATCATCGAGAAGGTGCAGGCCACCGGGCACCAGGTGATCTGGCAGTGCGACCCCATGCACGGCAACACCCACGAGTCCTCGACCGGTTACAAAACGCGGCACTTCGACCGCATCGTCGACGAGGTGCAGGGCTTCTTCGAGGTGCACCGGGCGTTGGGCACCCACCCCGGCGGCATCCACGTCGAGATCACCGGCGAGAACGTCACCGAATGTCTCGGCGGCGCGCAGGACATCTCCGACACCGACCTGTCCGGCCGCTACGAGACGGCCTGCGACCCGCGGCTGAACACCCAGCAGTCGCTGGAGTTGGCGTTCCTGGTCGCGGAGATGCTGCGCGATTAGCGCTGCAGGCTCCGCGGTTGGGCGGGGTGGAGATGCTGCGCGATTAGCGCTGCAGGCTCCGCGGTTGGGCGGGGTGGAGATGCTGCGCGATTAGCGCTGCAGGCTCCGCGGTTGGGCGGGGTGGAGATGCTGCGCGATCAGCTATTTCGCGCTGAGATGGAAATCTCGCACACGAAGTTCGAGTGGGCCCGTGCGTGAGTTCTGTCTGAACGCGGCTGAACGCGTCACTGGCCGATGAGGCCCTGCAGGTTGGTGCCCACCGTCCACGCGCCGGCGGCCACCAGCCCGGTGAGCACCAGCACCGCCAGCACCCAGAACGCCAGCGCACGTCGCGCCCGCTGCCGCGCCCAGGCGAACTCGCTCAACTCGATGCCGGCGAACTGCCTTGCCACGCGTGGGTATTCGTCCTCATCGACATCGACCGCCGCGGGCTGCCAGTCCTCCGGTCCGCGGATGAGCTGACGGGTCGGGTTCTTCACCGCCTGCCCGGGCGGGGGCACCGCAACGGTCTGGCGGCGATGGTCGACGGTTTGTTGGGTCGCCCGGCTGTGCAACGCGGTGGCCGCTGCGTGCTGCGCGGAGTTCCTCGGCGCCGGCACCCGGAAATTCGGCAGCGCCAATTCGGTGGTGACGGCGTCGAGTGCGTCCCGCATGGCCGCGGCGTCGGCGTAGCGCCGTTCGGGATCGCGTGCGGTGGCCCGGCCGATGACCTCGTCGAACTGTGGCGGCACCCCGCCGATCGCCGCACTGGGCGGAGGCACATCGGCATCCATCCGCTGATAGGCCACCGTCAGGGGGTTGTCGCCGGTGAACGGCGGTGAGCCGGTCAGCAACTCGTAGGCCAGGATGCCGACGGCGTAGACGTCGCTGCGCGGACCGGTCTGCCCGCTGCTGACCTGCTCCGGCGACAGGTAGGCCGCGGTGCCCAGGATCACGCTGGTCGACGTGATGCCGGCCTCGGCGACGGCGCGGACCAGACCGAAGTCGACGAGCTTGACCTCGCCGTCATCGGAGATCAGCACGTTCTCCGGCTTGACGTCGCGGTGTACCAAGCCGGCCCGGTGCGCGACCGCCAGACCGCCCAGCACCGGGCGCAGCACCGCGGCGGCGGCGTGCGGCGGCATCGGCCCGCGCTCGCGCAACAGTTCGCGAAGCGTGCCGCCCTCGATGAGCTCCATCACCAGGAACGGGTGCGCCGCATCGGTGCCCTGGTCGTAGACCGCCACCAGACCGGGATCCTTGAGCTTGGCGACGGCGCGCGCCTCGAGTTGGAACCGGGTGAGGAACTGACCGTCGGCGGCGTACCGGGAATCCATCACCTTCAGCGCGACCGGGCGGTCCAGGCGGACGTCCAGCCCGCGGTACACCGTCGACATGCCGCCAGTGGCGATCCTGGCCTCGACCCGGTACCGGCCGTCCAGCAACGCGCCGACGAGTGGGTCCGACGTCACCGGCCAATGGTATGCCGCGGGTCCCAACGCCTAGTTTCTCCGCTGGTCCGCCCACGTGGAGGCGTGTCGGTGCGGGCCGGGGAGCCCTAGACTGGCCGGGTGAGCAGCATTCCGGCGGGCGACGACGTCCTCGAGCCCGACGAGCCCCTGTACGACCTCCCACACGTCTCCGAACTGCTCGGGGTGCCGGTGACCAAGGTTCATCAGCAGCTGCGCGACGGCCACCTGGTGGCGGTTCGGCGCAACGGGGTGCCGATGATCCCGCAGATGTTCTTCACCCAGAGCGGCGAGGTGGTCAAATCCCTGTCCGGCCTGCTGGCCGTGCTGCACGACGGCGGCTACCGCGACACCGAGATCCTGCGCTGGTTGTTCACCGCTGACCCGTCGCTCACGGTGACCCGCGACGGGGTGCGCGAGGCGATCAGCAATGTCCGCCCGGTCGACGCGCTGCACGCCCACCAGGCCCGCGAGGTCGTGCGCCGGGCCCAGGCCATGGCGTACTGATCAGCTGGTGGCCGGTATCCCGGCCGGGTCGTCGGCCCGGACCGGAGCGGGCGGGGAGTCGGTGCGGTGCAGGTAGTACCACGCGGCCACCGCACACGTCGTGGCCAGTAGCACGTGCAGCCACGAGTACATGCCGTGTGAGCCGTCCGGTTTGAAGATCACCATGATCCAGGTGGAGAAGCCGGCGATCAGCGCGATCGCGCCGCGCGACTGGGCCAGTGCCGACACCACCGCCAGCGGCCAGGTGTAGTACCAGGGCAGCGCCGCGGGAACGAAAAGCACCACGACCAGCATCGCCCAGGCGATGCCCATCAGTGCCTCCCGATCGTCGTGCCGGAACCGCCACCACAGCACCGGCAGGGTCACCGCGATGATCGCGATGCCGACGATCCGGGTCACCTCCAGCACCGCGTAGAAGTTGACCGGCAGGAACAGTCCGACGATCGCGTTGGTGAGGTTTGCGACCGCGGTGGGGATGGTCAGCCAGTTGATGATCTTCACCGAACCGGCCAGCGCGGTCAGCCAGCCCAGGCCCACGCCGGCCAGGGCCGACAACACCACGAACACCGCGACGAAGATCGCCACCGACGCCGTCGCGGCGATGAGGAACGCGTGTGGCGCCGAGGTCTCCCGCCGGCGGTCCTGCAGGTGCCGCATCCACACCCACACCATGAACGGCAGGGCCAGCACCGCGGTGGCCTTGACCGCGACCGCCACCGCGATGAGCACGGTGCCTGCGACGTGATGGCGGGCGAACGTCAGCGCGATACCGGCCATCATCAGGCCGACCATCAGCATCTCGTTGTGCACCCCGCCCATCAGGTGAATGATCACCAGTGGGTTGAGCACGCAGATCCACAGCGCCACAGCGCCATTGGCGCCGACGTGGCGCGCCACCCGGGGCGCCGCCCAGATCAGCAGGGCCAGGCCGGGCAGCATGGACAGCCGCAGCAGCATGGTGCCCGCCACCACGTGGTTGCCGACCATCATCGTGACGAACCGGGCCACCAGGATGAACGCCGGCCCATAGGGCGCGGTCGTGGTGGTCCAGATCGGACTCACGTTGTCCAGCAACGAGTTCGGGTTCTCGATCGGTCCGACGGCGTAGGGGTCGAAACCGTCGCGCAACAGCGCGCCCTGGGCCAGATAGGAGTAGGTGTCGCGGCTGAACAGCGGGACGCTGAGCAGCAACGGGAACAACCAGAACCCGGTGGTGGCGACCATGGTGTAAACGCTGACCGACTCCGGCTCGGTTGCGTCCCCTGGTCGCTGCGCTCCTGCCCGCCGGGTGACCACCCGGCGGCCCAGCCACAGCCAGGCCAGCAGCATCAGTGCGACGCCCGCCCACAGCAGCACCGAGGACACCACCAGGCCGTGGCCGAACCGCAGCCAGGACAGGTGCAGCGATTCCAGCAGTGGATCATGCAGGCGGGTGCTGCCCGCGCCGAGGCCACCGAGCGCGATCAGGGCCGCACCGAGGAAGCCGAGCACCGCGGGGCGGCCCTCGTCGGCGACGGTGAACGCGGCCAGCCGCGCCAGGCCGGTGGGCGCGGTGGAGGGGGCTGTCGGGATGGACATCAGGCCGACCGGTTGGCGGCCAATCTGGCGAGTTCGGCCAGCCCGGTTTTGGCCGGGTCATTGATCGGGGCGTCCTCCAACCGGCTCAGCGCGCGGTGGGTGAGGGTGCCGATGTGTTCCTCCACCGCGGCCAGGGCGCCCACCGACACGATCGCCTCGCACAACTCGCGTACCTGGTCGTCGCCGAGTTCGGTGCCGACCGCGGTGCGCAGCAATTCGGCCGCGGCCGGGTCGGACCGGTCGGCGAGGTCGACGGCCTCGGCCAGCAGCACGGTGCGCTTGCCGGAGCGCAGGTCGTCCCCGGACGGTTTGCCGGTGACCGCCGGGTCGCCGAACACGCCGAGCACGTCGTCCCGCAGCTGGAACGCCACCCCCAGGTCGGTGCCCACGTCGTGGAACAGCATCTGCATGTCGGGCCGGTCGGCGGCCGCGGCTGCGCCGAGCTGCAGTGGCCGCGACACCGTGTACGACGCCGTCTTGTAGGTGTTGACGTTCATCGCCGACTCGATCGACTGGGCACCGGAGGACTCGGCGACGATGTCGAGGTACTGCCCGCCGAGCACCTCGGTGCGGATATCGGACCACACCCGCTGAACCCGGTGCCTGCCGTCGCCGGGCAGGTCCACCGCGGCGACGATGTCGTCGGCCCACACCAGTGACAGGTCGCCGAGCAGGATCGCTGCCGAGTGGCCGAACTTGTCCGGTGAACCGCGCCAGCCGTGCCTGCGGTGCAGGTGGGCGAAGTGCATGTGGGCGGTCGGCATCCCGCGCCGGGTCGCCGAGTCGTCGATGACGTCGTCGTGCACCAGCGCGCACGCGTGCAGCAGTTCCAGCGCGGCGAACAGCCGCAGGATGTCGTCGCCGACGGCGCCGTCCGGGTCCGCCGCGACCGCGCGATAGCCCCAGTAGGCGAAGGCCGGGCGCACCCGCTTGCCGCCGCGCAGCACGAAGTCCTCCAGGACCGCGATCAGTTCGTCGTAGTCGGCGCCGATGTAGGCCGCGCCCGCGCGCCGCTCGGCCAGGTACTGCCGCAGTTGTTCGGTGACGGAGCCGGCCAGCTCGGCCGCTGACGGAGCTGTTGCCTGCACGCTCAGCGTCCGCCCCTTTCTGCCGTGTCGGGCCCACCCGGTGGGTGCCACCAGAGTAAAGCGTGGGTGATCGTGCGCACACTGTGGCACGGTGGGCCGCCGCACGCGCGCCGACGGGCCGCTGAGCGCCCATTATGCTGTCGCGGTGACGAGCCCAGCTTCCTCCGACCGCCAGGCGCCCTCGGTGGTGGACCGCCTCCGGCGCACCGGCGGCGAGCGCGTCCCGTTCTCCGTCGAGTTCTATCCGCCGCGTGACGAGGCGGCCGAGGCCCGGTTGTGGCGGGCGGCGCGGTCCTTCGAACAGCTCAATCCGGCGTTCGTATCGGTGACCTACGGCGCGGGTGGCTCCACCCGCGACCGGACCGTGCGCATCGTCGGGCAGCTGGCCGAGGAGACGACGCTGCTGCCGGTCGCCCATCTCACGGCGGTCGGCCACAGCGTGGCCGAACTGCGGTCGCTGGTCGGCGCGTTCGCCGACCGCGGCATCACCAACCTGTTGGCGCTGCGCGGTGACCCGGAGGGCGGGGTGCACAACGAGTGGGTCCGCCACCCCGAGGGCCTGGAGTACGCCGTCGAACTGGTCGAACTGATCCGCGGACTGGGCGACTTCCGCGTCGGGGTGGCGTCCTTCCCGGAGGGACACCCGCGGGCCGTCGACATCGAGGCCGACACCGCGAATCTGATCGTCAAGCTGCGCGCCGGCGCGGAGTACTCGATCACCCAGATGTTCTTCGACACCGACGACTACCTGCGGCTGCGGGACCGAGTGGTGGCCGCCGACCCCGAGCAGGGTGCCAAGCCGATCATTCCCGGGCTGATGCCGATCACGTCGCTGCGCACCGTGCGCCGCCAGGTGGAATTGTCCGGTTCGCAGATTCCGCCGGCGGTGCTGGAACGGCTGACCCGTGCCGCCGGGACGGGGCCGGAGGAGAACCGCGACGAGGTCCGCAAAATCGGGATCGAGCTGGCCACCGAGATGAGCCTGCGGCTGATCGCCGAGGGCGTGCCGTGCCTGCATTTCTGCACGCTCAACTTCGCCAGGGCCACCAGTGAGGTGCTGGCGAATTTGGGCATGACGGTCGCCGTCTAGTCCCTGGACTCTTCGGGGGGCTCCTCGGCATCCTCGGCGCCGGCGAACGCCGGCGTCTGGTCCCGGTTGAGGTAGGCCAGGGTCCCGATCACCCCGGCGGCGACCAGCGCCGCCAGGCCCAGCCACAGCGCCGCCCCGGTGAACGAGCGGGTGCTCGGATCGGTGACCCGGGCCTGGGCGCTCATCGTCGACACCACACCCGGTTTCAGGGTCCACTGCACCGCGTCGCCCTCGATCCGCTGGCCGTTGGTCGAGGTGACCTCGCCGGGGAAGGCGACGGTGAACTGCACGTCGGCGTCCGGATCGTTGACGTTCGTCAGGTCGACGCGGCCCTCCAGGATCACCAGATTGCCCGCCCGGCGCAGCGAGATGTCGACCCCGGTGGCCTCCCGGTTCAGGTTCGCCAGCTGCGGCAGCTCGGCGAAGGTGAGGTCGGAGAACACCGCCTCCGAGCCGACGTAGCCGTCACCGTCGTCGTACCTCGACACCGCGATCTTCTGGCTGAACGGCACGTTCGTGTCGAACTGCGGCCCGGGATCCTTGTCGTCCCGGACCTTGGCGGCCGCAATGATCTGGCCGGAGACCTGATCGTCGGGGGAGACGGTG
>JAGQTU010000120.1 GCA_020438865.1 Mycobacterium sp. | reverse complement strand
CCAAGCCCCACAGCGGCGCCAGCAAGCGCTTCCGCCGTACCGGCACCGGGAAGATCGTGCGGCAGAAGGCGAACCGTCGCCACCTGCTCGAGCACAAGGCGTCCAAGCGCACCCGCCGCCTCGACGGCCGCACCACCGTGTCGGCCAATGACACCAAGCGTGTCAACGCGATGTTGAACGGCTGAGCGCCGCAACCCTTCCAGCTTTTTTGACCGACCGAGAATAGGAAAACCCCATGGCACGCGTGAAGCGGGCAGTCAACGCCCAGAAGAAGCGCCGCACCATCCTGAAGGCTTCCAAGGGCTACCGCGGTCAGCGGTCCCGGCTCTACCGCAAAGCCAAAGAGCAGCAACTACATTCGTTGACCTACGCCTACCGGGATCGCCGGGCGCGCAAGGGTGAGTTCCGCAAGCTGTGGATCTCCCGGATCAACGCAGCGGCCCGCGCCAACGGCGTCACCTACAACCGCCTGATCCAGGGCCTCAAGGCCGCCGGTGTGGAGGTCGACCGCAAGAACCTCGCCGAGATCGCCGTCAGCGATGCTGCCGCGTTCACCGCGCTGGTCGAGGTAGCCAAGGCCGCTCTGCCGGAGGACGTCAACGCTGCGGCCGGCGCCGCTGGGCCGGCGACATCCGGTTCCGGTGAAGCCGCCTGACATCTCCCTGACAGCGGCACTCACTGAACGATCCGCCCGGGTGGTGGCTGCGGTGAAACTGCAGCGCCACACCGGGCGGCGTCGTTCCGGGCGATTCCTGGCCGAAGGCCCGAACCTGGTCGCGGCCGCAGCCGAGCGCGGCCTGGTCGACGAGGTGTTCGTCACCGAGGAGGCCGCCCGGCGGCACGGTTCGCTGATCGCCGGGCTGCGGGTCCATCCGGTGACCGAACGCGCCGCCAAGGCGCTCTCGGAGACGGTGACCCCGTCCGGGCTGGTCGCCGTGTGTCGGCTACCGGCCACTGGTCTCGACGAGGTGCTGGCCGACCAGCCAGCGTTGGTCGTGGTCGCCGTAGACCTCTCCGAGCCCGGCAACGCCGGCACCCTCATCAGGCTCGCTGACGCGATGGGGGCGGCCGCGCTGGTCTTCGCCGGGCACAGCGTCGATCCTTACAACGGCAAATGCCTGCGATCCTCGGCGGGCAGCATCTTCGCCCTGCCGGTGGTCGTGGAACCGGATACGACGGCCGTGGCCGCCCGGCTGCGCTCGAGCGGGCTGCAAGTTCTCGCGACGACGCTCGACGGCGAGCTCAACCTCGATGAAACCGGGACCCTGCTGAGGGCGCCGACGGCGTGGCTGTTCGGCGGGGAAGCGCACGGACTGTCCGCGGAAGTGGCCGCCCTGGCCGACCACCGGGTCAGAATCCCGATGTCCGGCGGCGCCGAGAGCCTGAATGTGGCTGCGGCAGCGGCCATTTGCCTCTACCAGAGCGCACGCGCCCGGCGAAGCGCCGGCCCGCCCGACTCGCCCTAAGCGGCGGAACGTCCCCGGGCGGGCCGCAGTCCGGCGAGCGAGAACGTCGTGTGAACCAGGGACCCGGCCCGTGCGACGAGGCCCTTGTGCCGGGGCACGTAGTGCATCGGCAGGCCGCGACGGTCCTTGGGCGGCGCCATGAACGCGGGCGCCTCGACCAGGGGCGCATCCGCCGGGATCCGTCCGGCGGCGCGCCGGTAGGCCGACAGCGCCCGCGGGTGCAGGCGGATCTCGTCGGGAACCGCCCAGAACGCCACCTCCACCGCCTTGCCGAACAGTCGCAGCAGCACCTCGTCGCCGGGCGTCCAGCGCATCCCGGCCTTCTCCCGCACCACCGGGTCGAACAACCCGGCCGCGATCCAGCGTTGGCCCGCCACCATCGGTTTGAACAGCTGATCCCACAGCGACGTCGGCATCATCACGAATCTCGGCTTGGGGATGCGGATGTCGAAGATTTCCAGGGTGGCGCGGTTGATCTCGAGGTCCTCGCGGCACACCCGGTCCCAGTACTCGCAGAACGCCTCCCACGTCCGGGGCACCGGCCGCATGCTCATGCCGTACATCCGGTACCACTGCACGTGCTCCTCGAACAGTTGCCGCTTCTCGGCCTCGGTCAGCCCGCCGCAGAAGTATTCGGCCACCTTCAGGATGAGCATGAAGAACGTGGCGTGCGCCCAGTAGAAGGTCTCCGGCTCCAGCGCGTGATACCGCCGGCCCGCCGCGTCGACACCCTTGATCGAGGTGTGGAAGCCCTTGATCTGTTCACCGGTCTGTCTCGCGCGTTCGCCGTCGTAGACAACGCCCATGATGGGGTAGACCGACCGCGCCACCCGCTGCAGTGGCTCGCGCAGCAGGATCGAATGGTCCCCCACGCCGGCGCCGAGTTGCGGATACATGTTCTGCAGGGATCCGATCCACACCCCGAGCATCCCGGTGCGCAGGTCCCCGAAGTATTTCCAGGTGAGCGAATCCGGTCCGAGCGGAACCGGCTGGGCGGATTTCGCGGTCTTCGTCGACCCCATTATCACCTCGGCTCATGGCGGGCTGACTCCGGACGATAGTGGTGACAACAAGCGTTGTCTATGACAGCGATGAACCTGTGACCACACCTTGGGCGTAGTGAGACGTTGGCCCTCGTCTCGCCCCCGCCGACCGTTGCTGCGGGGTGCCCGGCGCCGCCGCGTCACGTGAAATCGGACACATTCGGCGTTCGGTCGGGGCCGGCCGAGGATCCGGGTGGCCGCCGGAGGTGACGCCCGCCAGCACCGCTCCGATCGGGCCGCTTGACGACCTTGCACGCCGTCGACGCAGGTATTTGCGTGAGCAGGCGGCGCGGTCGCCGGGATTCCCGCCGTGCGGGTGCCGGGTCCCGACGAATCGGCGCGCCCGCCGGGCCGCGGAATCGGGAGAAGTTTGCCGGCCGGCGACGGGCCGCGGCTTCGGGATTCCGCGGGAAACAAGGCATAGTGGTAGGGCAATGGTTTCCTCGGTGTTGTCGCGGCTGGGTCGCGTCAGGGTCACGCTGGGCTACTCCGCGCTATTGGTCGCGGTCGCCACGGCGCTCGTCATGATGGGCCCGCACGTCCGCGACCAGGTGATCCGACACATGAGCACCAACCTGCGCAATCTCGGTGACGGGCGGATCGGCACGCTCATCGGCAGCGCCTTCGTCAACGAGGCAGGCCCGATCTACGTCTGGCTGCCGGGCCTGGTGGCGTTGCTGGCCCTCGGCGAACTGCTATGGCACGGCCGCCGCCTGGTGGTGGCCTTCGTGGTCGGCCACATCGGGGCGACGTTGTTGGTGGCCGCCGGTCTGGCGGTCTCGGTCGCCGTCGGGCTGCTCTCGATGTCCATCATCGACGTGACCGACGTCGGGATGAGCTATGGCGCCGTGGCCGTGCTCGGCACGCTGACCGCGGCGATTCCCGTGCGCTGGCGCGCGGCCTGGACCGGCTGGTGGCTGGCGGTGGCGGTCGGCTCGGCAGCGGCCAGCGCGGGCGACTTCACCAACGTCGGGCACGGCATCGCGCTGGTGCTGGGCATGCTGGTGGGCACCCGCTTCGGCCGCCCCGCGCAGTGGACGAGGGCCCGCTACGCCCTGCTGGCGGTGGCCGCCTCGTTCGGCTACATGATCATGGCCTACACCGAGCTGTCGCTGGTGGTGACCGCGACGCTCGGGGTGATCGGTGCGCTCGGCGCCCACTACGTCGCCCGCTGGCGGCGGGTGCGCGCCGGCGCCGCGCTGCCCCAGCCGCAGCCCGCCGGTTAGCGAAACTCCTCGGCGCACGCCTCAATCCAGTCCGAGCGCCACGACTCCGGTGGATCCTCGAGCAGCTCGCAGGGCATCAGCCAGTCGTAGATCTCGGCGTAGGTCCGGGTGCGCTGACCCTCCACGCGGCGGTTGAGCATCGCCGGCTCGAGTTGATGGAAGCCGTCGAGCCCCATCGAGGCCACGATCTGGGCGGCGCTGGCCACCGTCCCCTTCTGGAAGTTGGCGACCCGGCCGATCTTGTCCGGCACGTACAGGGCGCGCGACAGACCCTTGTCCTGCGTGGCGACCCCGGTCGGGCACTTGTTGGTGTTGCACTTCAGTGCCTGGATGCAGCCGACCGCGAACATCATGGCCCGCGCCGAGAGGGTGAAGTCCGCACCCTGGCATATCCGGCTGACGATGTCGACGCCGCTGGCCACCTTGCCCGAGGCGCCGATCTTGACGTGCTCCCGCAGGCCGGTGCCGACCAGGCAGTTGTGCACCAGCATCAGCCCTTCGGTCAGCGGCATGCCGACGTGGTCCTCGAACTCCTGGGGCGCGGCGCCAGTCCCGCCCTCAGCACCGTCGACGATGATGAAGTCCGGGGTGATCCCGGTCTGCAGCATCGCCTTGCAGATCGACAAGAACTCGGTGCGAGCCCCGACGCACAACTTGAACCCGATCGGCTTGCCACCGGACATGCTGCGCAGGGTCGCGATGAAGTGCATGAGTTCCAGCGGGGTGTGGAACACCGAATGCGCGGGCGGGGAGACCACGGTCTTGCCGACGGGCACCCCGCGCGTAGCGGCGATCTCCGGACTGACCTTCGGTCCCGGCAGAACGCCGCCGAGACCGGGCTTGGCACCCTGGGACAGTTTGATCGAGATGGCCTTCACCGACGGCAGCGCGGCCTTCTCCTCGAACTGCACGGCATCGAACCGGCCCTCGGCGTCACGACAACCGAAATAGCCCGATCCGATCTCCCAGATTAGATCTCCGCCGTGCTTGAGGTGATAGGGACTGATCGCGCCCTCGCCGGTGTCGTGGGCGAATCCGCCGAGCGCGGCGCCGCCGTTGAGCGCCTCGATGGCGTTGCCCGAGAGCGCTCCAAAGCTCATCGCGGAGACGTTGAGCAAAGCGATGTCGTAGGGCTGCCGGCAGTCCCGTCCGCCCAGCCGGACCGTCGGCGTCAGGTCGGTGGCCAACCTGGCGCGCAACGAGTGTCGGAGGAACTCGTACCCCAGGGCGTTGACGTCGCGGTCGGTGCCGAACGGTTCTTCGCTCTTGGTGCCCTTCGCCCGTTCGTAGACCATGTCCCGGGTCTCGCGGTCGAACGGGGTCGCCTCGGTGGGGGACTCGATGAAGTACTGCCGTACCGCGGGTCGAAGCTCCTCGGCCACGAAGCGGGCGTGGCCCAGCACCGGGAAATTACGCAGGATCGTGTGCTGCGTCTGCAGCACGTCCCAGGTGCCCAGCCCAGCGACCGCCGCGGCCCCCGCTGCCGCGAACCACCACCACGGGCTGAGATGCAGCGCCAGCAGGGCTGCGGCAAGCGCCGCCACCCACACGGCTACGACGGCAAGGGCTCTTAGGGCTGGGAGCATTGGACATCCTCGGGCAGTGCATTGGGCAGTGCAACGCAGCCGCCGTCGGCGGCCGGCCGGGCGAAATGCCCGCGAGGCGTCATTCTGGCATCACCTATGATCGGCACTTGCGTCACACCCGTGTCGCGACCGACCTGGCCAGCGAAGGAGAGTCTCGCCTAGTGGGTGAGCAAACCGACGACCTGCTGTCGCAGTATTCGCTGTCCCGGGCCGTCGCCGCGGCCCGGGATGCCTTCGACTCGGCCGCCGACCTCGACGCGCTGGCCGTCGCCAAGGCCGAACACCTCGGCGACCGCTCGCCGCTGGCCCTGGCCCGCCAGGCGCTGGCTACCCTGCCGAAGGCGGACCGGGCCGACGCCGGCAAGCGGGTCAATGTTGCCCGCACCGAGGCGCAGGGCAGTTTCGACGCGCGCCTGGTTGCGCTGCGTGCCGAGCGCGACGCCGCGGTTCTGGTCGCCGAGTCGATCGACGTCACCTTGCCCTCCACGCGTCAGCCGATCGGCGCCCGCCACCCGATCACCATCCTGGCCGAGCACATCGCCGACACCTTCGTGGCGATGGGTTGGGAGCTGGCCGAGGGCCCCGAGGTGGAGACCGAACAGTTCAACTTCGACGCGCTGAACTTCCCGCCGGACCACCCGGCGCGCAGCGAGTCCGACACCTTCCACATCGCCCCCGAAGGATCCCGGCAGCTGCTGCGTACCCACACCTCCCCGGTGCAGGTGCGCACGCTGCTGGATCGCGAGCTGCCGGTCTACATCGTGTCGATCGGGCGCACCTTCCGCACCGACGAACTCGACTCCACCCACACCCCGGTGTTCCACCAGGTCGAGGGCTTGGCCGTCGACCGCGGCCTGACCATGGCCAACCTGCGCGGCACCCTGGACGCCTTCGCCCGCTCGGAGTTCGGGGCCGAGGCCCGCACGCGGATGCGTCCGCACTTCTTCCCGTTCACCGAACCCTCGGCCGAGGTCGACATCTGGTTCCCGGACAAGAAGGGTGGCGCCGGCTGGGTCGAATGGGGCGGTTGTGGCATGGTCAACCCGAACGTGCTGCGCGCCGCGGGAATCGACCCGGAGGTGTACTCGGGCTTCGCCTTCGGCATGGGTCTCGAGCGCACCCTGCAGTTCCGCAACGGCATCCCCGACATGCGCGACATGGTCGAGGGTGACGTGCGGTTCTCGCTGCCGTTCGGGGTCGGGGTCTGATGCGCCTTCCCTATAGCTGGCTGCGTGAGGTCGTCCAGCGTGGCGCCCCGGGCTGGGACGTCGACCCACACGACCTGGAGCAGGCCCTGATCCGGGTCGGCCACGAGGTCGAGGACATCATCACCCTCGGCCCGGTGAACGGGCCGCTGACGATCGGGCGGGTGAGCGCCATCGAGGAGCTCACCGAGTTCAAAAAGCCCATCCGGGCGTGCAAGGTCGATGTCGGTGAGGTCGAGGACCGCGACATCGTCTGCGGGGCAACCAACTTCGTGGTCGGTGACCTGGTGGTGGTGGCGCTGCCCGGCACCACGTTACCCGGCGATTTCCACATCGCCACCCGCACCACCTACGGCCGGACCTCCGACGGCATGATCTGTTCGGCCGCCGAACTCGGTTTGGGCGCAGACCATTCCGGAATCCTGGTGTTGCCCCCGGGCGCCGCCGAACCCGGTGCCGACGCCGTTGCCGTACTGGGCCTGGACGATGTGGTGTTCGACCTGGCGGTGACGCCCGACCGTGGCTACTGCATGTCGGTGCGCGGCATCGCCCGCGAGATCGCGTGTGCCTACGACCTGGATTACGTCGACCCCGCCTTCGATCCGGAACGAGTCCCGCCGCTGCCGGTCGAGGGTCCGGCGCTCGGGGTGACGATCCAGCCCGGTACCGGGGTGAGCCGGTTCGCGCTGCGTCCGGTCACCGGTGTCGACCCGAAGGCGTGGTCGCCGTGGTGGTTACGCCGCCGGTTGCTGCTTTCGGGCATCCGGCCGATCGCACCGGCGGTGGACGTCACCAACTACGTGATGCTCGAACTCGGCCATCCCATGCACGCCCACGACAGCAGCCGGATTCACGGCGACTTCGCCGTCCGATTCGCCCGGCCGGGGGAGACCGTGGTCACCCTCGACGACATCGAGCGCAAGCTGGACCCGGGCGACGTGCTGATCGTCGACGATGTGGCCACCGCGGCTATCGGCGGCGTGATGGGCGCCGGCAGCACCGAGATCGACGGCGAGAGCACCGAGGTGCTGTTGGAGGCCGCGGTGTGGGATCCGGCCGCGGTGTCGCGCACCGTGCGGCGGCTGCGTCTGGTCAGCGAGGCGGGCCGGCGGTACGAGCGGTCGGTGGACCCGGCCATCTCGGTGGCCGCGCTGGACCGCTGCGCGAGCCTGCTCGCCGATATCGCCGGCGGGACCGTCGAACCCCGGTTGACCGACTGGCGCGGCGATCCGCCGCGTGACGACTGGTCACCGGCCGCGGTGCGGATGCGCTTCGACCTGCCGGACCGGATGGCAGGCGTCGAGTACGAGCCGGGTGCGGCGGTCAACCGGCTGACCCAGATCGGGGCCCGGGTCGACGAGGACGGTGCCGATCCGGCGATCCTCGTCGTCACCCCACCCAGCTGGCGGCCCGACCTGGTGCAGCCCGCCGACCTCGTCGAGGAGGTGCTGCGGCTGGAGAGCCTCGACAAGATCCCATCGGTGCTGCCCACCGCGCCCGCGGGCCGCGGGCTGACCGCCGCCCAGAAGCGCCGCCGCGCGGTCGGCAAATCCCTCGCGCTCGGCGGCTACGTCGAGGTGCTGCCCACCCCGTTCCTGCCCGCCGGCGTGTTCGACCAGTGGGGCCTGCCCGACGACGACCCCAGGCGCAGCACCACCGCCGTGCTCAACCCGCTGGAGGCCGACCGCCCGCACCTGGCCACCACGCTCCTGCCTTCATTGCTGGAGGCGTTGTCGCGCAACGTATCCCGGGGTTCTGTCGATGTCGCGTTGTTCGCGATCGCGCAGGTGGTGCAACCGACCGAGCGCACCGGCGCGGTGGAGCTGATTCCGACCCACCGCAGGCCCACCGACGAGGAGATCGCAGCCCTCGATGCGTCCCTGCCACATCAGCCGGTGCACGTCGGCGCGGTCCTCACCGGCCTGCGTGACCCGCGCGGACCCTGGGGGCCCGGACGCCCCGTCGAGGCCGCCGACGCATTCGAAGCGGTGCGGGTGATCGCCCGCGCCTGCGGCGTCGACGTCCGGCTGCGCGCGGCCCCGTACCTGCCGTGGCATCCCGGGCGCTGCGCCGAGGTCCTCGTTGACGGCCGGGTGGTCGGCCATGCCGGGCAGCTGCATCCGGCCGTGATCGAGCGCTCGGGGTTGCCGAAGGGCACCTGCGCGGTGGAACTGAACCTCGACGCGGTGCCCGTCGCCGAGGTTTTGCCTGCCCCGCGGGTGTCGCCGTTCCCCGCCGTCTTCCAGGACCTCAGCCTCGTGGTGGCGGCCGATGTGGCGGCCCAGGCGGTCATCGACGCCGTCCGGGCCGGCGCCGGCGAGCTTTTGGAGGATGTCGCTTTGTTCGACGTCTACACCGGCCCGCAGATCGGGCAGGACCGCAAGTCGCTGACGCTGGCGCTGCGGTTCCGGGCACCGAATCGCACCCTGACCGAGGACGAGGCCAGCGCCGCCCGCGACGCGGCGGCCGCCGCCGCGGCCGAGCGGGTGGGAGCTGTGCTGCGGGGCTGAGGGTTCGCCGCGCAAGCAGGCACAGACAGGCCGGGGTCGTCGGCGTGTCGGGGACTTTCCCGTCTGCTCGCCGAACCTGGCCGGAATGAATTTGCAACAGACTGCATAAACATGCAGAATCGGCGGATGACTTCGGTGGCGGTGGCCGGCGCCAGCGGTTATGCCGGCGGTGAGATCCTGCGGCTGCTGCTCGGCCATCCCGCCCATGCGGACGGCCGGCTCACCATCGGGGCGCTCACCGCCGCCGCCAGCGCCGGCAGCCACCTGGGCGAGCACCACCCGCATCTGCTGCCGCTGGCGCACCGGGTGCTCGAGCCGACCGATGCGGACGTCCTGGCCGGACACGATGTGGTGTTCCTGGGGCTGCCGCACGGCAACTCGGCCGCGCTGGCCGATACGCTGGGCGAGGACACCTTGATCGTGGACTGCGGCGCCGACTTCCGGCTGACCGGTGCCGACGACTGGACCCGCTTCTACGGCTCGCCCCACGCCGGCCACTGGCCCTACGGTCTGCCCGAACTGCCCGGCGCCCGCGAGCGGATCCGCGCCACCAACCGCATCGCGGTGCCCGGCTGCTATCCGACCGCGGCGCTGCTCGCCCTGCTGCCCGCGGTGGCCGAGGACCTGATCGAGCCCGCCGTCACCGTGGTCGCCGTCAGCGGCACCTCCGGCGCCGGACGCGCCGCGAAGGTGGATCTGCTCGGCTCGGAGGTCATCGGATCGGCACGGGCGTACAACATCGCCGGCGCGCACCGGCACACCCCGGAGATCGCGCAGGGCCTGCGCTCGGTCACCGACCGTGCCGTGACGGTGTCGTTCACCCCGGTGCTGATCCCGACGTCGCGCGGCATCCTGGCCACCTGCACCGCCCGCACCGCGGCGCCGCTGTCGCTGATCCGCGCCGCCTACGAAAAGGCCTACGACGCCGAGCCGTTCGTCCATCTGCTGCCCGAGGGTCAACTGCCGCGAACCGGGGCGGTGATCGGCAGCAACGCCGCGCAATTGGCGGTCGCCGTGGACGCCGATGCCGGGGTGCTGGTCGCCGTCTGTGCCATCGACAACCTGGTGAAGGGGACGGCCGGGGCGGCGGTGCAGTCGATGAACCTGGCCCTGGGCTGGCCGGAGGACGAGGGGCTGTCGATCGTGGGGGTGGCGCCGTGACCGGAGGGCAGGAGCGGAGCGACCCGGGAATGGGCACCGGGCCCAGGCTGCTGCGCACCCAGGGTGTCACCGCACCGGCGGGGTTCCGCGCCGCGGGGATCGCCGCCGGCATCAAGAAGTCCGGCGCCCCGGACCTCGCGCTGGTGTTCAACGAGGGGCCCGACTATGCGGCCGCCGGGGTGTTCACCCGCAACCAGGTCAAGGCCGCGCCGGTGCTGTGGAGCCAGCAGGTGCTGACGACCGGCCGGCTGCGTGCGGTGCTGCTGAACTCCGGCGGCGCCAACGCATGTACCGGCCCGGTGGGCTTCCAGGACACCCATGCCAGCGCCGAGGCCGTCGCGGCGGCGTTGTCGGACTGGGGCACCGAGACCGGTCCGATCGAGGTGGCGGTCTGCTCCACCGGGCTGATCGGCGACCGGCTGCCGATGGAGCGCGTGCTCGCCGGGATCACCGAGATCGTGCACGAACTGGGCGGCGGGCTGACGGGCGGCGAGGCGGCCGCCCGCGCCATCATGACCACCGACACCGTGCCCAAACAGGTTGCGCTGCATCACGCGATCGCGCCCGCGGAGAACTGGACCGTTGG
>JAGQTU010000119.1 GCA_020438865.1 Mycobacterium sp. | reverse complement strand
GGCTGATCGACGCCGTGGGCGGGCTGGCGGAGGCCGGGCACGTCGCCGAGGTGGCGATGTCCTTCGTCGCCGGGGACCCCAACGGGGACAAGCCCTTTCACCGGGCGGCCGACACGCGGTTGCGCGGGCTGATCTCATTGCTCCGGTCCGACCCGCGGGTGCAGACCTTCGCCGAGACCGAACTCGCCGGCCTGCTGACCCACCGCGCCAAGCACGGCGACGCGATGTTCGATCTGTTGACGAGCTTTCTGCAGGCCGGAGGCAACAAGGCCGAACTGGCCCGCACACTGCACATGTCCCGCCCCACGCTGTACGCCCGGCTCGAGGCGCTGCAGCGGGTGCTGGGCCTGGATCTCGACGACGCCGAATCCCGGACTTCGCTGCACGTGGCGATGCTGGTGCTGGGCTAGGTTCGACGGATGTCCTGGGATTTCGGCGACGTTCGGGTGTCGCGGGTGGTCGAGCAGGTCGTCCCGCTGCCGGTCGAGTTCTTCTCGGGGGCCACCCCGGCCGACCTCACCGAGCCGGCCCTGGCCCCGTTCGTCGACGCGGCGGCCCTGCTGCTGATCAGCATCCACTCCTTCCTCATCGAGGCGGGTGGCGCGCGCATCATCGTCGACACCTGCGCGGGCAACGCCAAGCACCGGCCGCTGGTACCGATGTTCGACCGGCAGGACGGCCCGTTCCTCACCGAGCTCGCCGCCGCCGGGTTCGACCCGGACCGCGTCGACATGGTGGTGTGCACCCACCTGCACGTCGATCACGTCGGCTGGAACACCACCCTCGTCGACGGACAGTGGCGCCCGACCTTTCCGCGGGCGCGCTACCTGTTCGGACAGGGCGACATCGATTTCTGGTCGGCCTCGAGCGATCCGATGCACAGCCCCGCGTTCGAGGATTCGGTGCGGCCGGTCCTCGACGCCGGCCTGGTCGACACGGTGGCCGCCGACCGGACCATCGCCCCGGGGGTGCGGCTGCGGATGACACCGGGGCATACGCCCGGGCACATGTGCGTCTGGATCGGGGAGGACTGCGTGATCACCGGGGATGTGGTGCATCACCCGGTGCAGTGCGGCCATCCGGAGTGGACGGCGACCGGGGACGGCGATCCCGATCTCGCCAGGTCCGCGCGCCGGGACTTCCTGGCGACCGCCGCAGAGAAGAAGGCGCTGGTGCTCGGCACGCATTTCGCCGGAACGTCGGCCGGCTACGTCGTCCCGGTCGGTGACGGCTACCGGTTTGAAATGGCCTGACCGTCCCCGGCGGAAGCGCGCCGCTCATCCTTGATTCGTTCCTTGCTGCGCAGCAACCGCAGCAGCGTCACCAGGATCAGGCCGCCGGCCATGTTGCCGACGATGGTGTAGCCGAACCAGTACAGCCAGTCGAGGTACCCGAACGGCGCCTCGCCGGTGGCCAACGCGCCGAAGATCAGCAGTGAGTCCAGGATCGAGTGGAACAGCTGCAGCCCGGCGAGCAGGAAAGCCCCGGCGACCGCGGCCGCGATCTTTCCCGGCACCGAGTCGGTGCCGTGCTGCATCCGGGTCATCAGCGTGATGGCCATGCCGCCGAGCACGGCCAGCGCCAGGCTCTGCGCCGACAGCGGGGCGGTGGCGTAGTGCGCGCCGGACTCCACGGTCTGCTCGCGCAGCTTCGGGAACGCCGTGACGATCAACCCCATGATCAGCCACCCGCCGACCAGGTTGGCCAGCAGCGTGCCGCTCCACAGCTTGGCCAGTTGGGCGATGCCGGCGCGCCCGGCGACCACGGTGGTGACCGGCACCAGGAACCCCTCGGTGAACAGCTCGCTGCGGCCCAGCAGCAGGGCCAGGAAACCGATGGCGAACGCCAGCCCCGCCAGCAGCGGGTCGCCGGTCGCGTGTAGCACGGACAGGTAGGCGAGCACACCCATCGCCACCTCGGTGCCGCCGAAGAAACCTGTCACCAGGACCTCGCGCCAGCTGCGGTGCAATCGCTGGCTGCCTTCGTCGACCATCCGGGTGAAGGCGTCTTCGAGTTCGTCCTCGATGGGACTGTCGGAATCGCCGAGTTGACGCTGGCTGGTTTCGCTCACGGCTCCGGGTACCCGCAGGTCGGCTCGCCAATACACTGAACCACCGTGAGCATCGTTATCGGCTTCGCGCCGTGGATCGTCTACTGGGTGCTGGTCGGCAACGTGCCGTTCGAGACGGCGGTGCTGGTCGCGCTGGCGGTGGCCGTCGCCGGGCTGGCGATCGGGCGTAGCCGCCGCATTCCGGGTGCGACGTTCGAAATCGGCGCTGTGGCAACCTTTCTCGCGCTCACTATCCTCACGTTCACGGTGAGCCGGGACTTCATGGAGCGTTGGCTGCAACCGCTGAGCAACGTCGGCATCTTCCTGGTCGCCCTGGTCGGGTTGTTGGTCGGCAGGCCATTCGTGCGCGAGTTCGCCGCGGCCGACCAGCCCGACGAGGTGGTCGACAGCGCCATCTTCCAACGGATCACCCTGGTGCTGACCTGGATCTGGGTCGCCGCGTTCGCGGGGATGACGGTGTCGTCGGCCATCCCGCCGATCGTGCAGGGCGACGCCACCATCCTCGACACCAAGACCCCACTATCGTTCCTGTTCTACTGGGTGATCCCGTTCTCGTTCATGGGCCTTGCGGCGCTGGCGACCCGGCTACTGCCCGGCCGGATGGTCCCCGGCGACGACACCGTCCGCGAGACCTCGTTCGTGGCCTACTCGGAGGCGGCCATCGACGAGTTGTACTACCTGGCCACCGAGCACGCCAATCGGGAGGTCGGACCCGGCAAGGAGGCCTACGACGTGCGGGTCGGCGGCATGGGCATTCCGCTGACCGGGGACGACACCCGCAAGTCCTGGCCCTCGACGTACAAGGTCCGCAACCGCGGGCGCTAGGAACCCGACTCGGCCAGCTTCTTGATGCCGGCCACGGTGGTTTCCATGCCCGCCAGGAACTGGCGCAGCCGGCGGGCGACGATCTCGGTCGCACGGTCAGGCGCCCGGTCGATCAGCATGGTCACCCCAGACTTCCCGGGACCGATGCGCGCCGCGTAGCGCAACCGCGTCCCGTCGGTTGCTGGGACCAGTTCGAAACGCCATAGCGCGGCCGGGGCAGCGGGATCACCCACCGCCCAGGCGAAGACGCGGGGCGGATCGAACTCGACGATGCGTGAACGCGTCGTCCAGTCGCCGATCGCGGGGTTGGAGTTGTTCCCCAGGAACTCCGCGCCGAGGCCGGGTCCGTCGAACCCGTCGGCCCAGGCGACGCTCTGCAGCTCCGTGCTGAACCCCGGCATCAGGGTGATGTCGCTGACCAGGTCCCAGACCCGATCGGGCGGGGCGGAGACGACGGCGTGCACCTCGACACCGGGTTCGGTCATGGCGGTCAGCATACGGCCACCCCGGTTCGCCGCCCGCCGAACCGGCCAAACCCGCTGCGGCGCAATGCGAGAACAATCGGCCACGCCGAAACGGCAACTGTTCGGCCGACATTGGGCCGCGCTTCGGACACCGTTGTGTCACGGTTCGGACAAAACGCCTGCACGAACAAGCATTCGGGTGGCCGGGCGCTCTGCGTTTGCTGTAGAAGTGACGGTAGAGACCCAAGTGAACGGGATCGGCTTTGCTCGACGCGGACCGGTCACGGGGGATGAAGAGTGGGCGAAACCGTCGGATCGCGAGTCCGCTGGCACGCCCGAAAGGGATGGAGAAGATGAAGAACCGCACATACGCACTGGCGATCAGCATGGCGATGGTCCTGGCGACACTGCTGGCGATTCCCGGCCTGGTGGCCGGGTCCGCCGAGGCCGCCCCGGTGAGTCGCGACCAGTACGTCAAGATCGTGATCGACCGCGGTATGGCACAGGTCGGCGTGCCCTACTCGTGGGCGGGCGGCGACATCAACGGGCCGACCCTGGGCAAGGACACCGGCGCGACGACGGTCGGTTTCGACTCCTCGGGACTAATCCAGTACATCTATGCCGGCGTGGGCGCCAAGCTGCCTCGTTCCTCGGGTGACATGTATCAGGTCGGGCAGAAGGTCACCCCGGCCCAGGCGCTGCCGGGCGACCTGATCTTCTACGGCCCCAACGGAACCCAGAGCGTCGCGATGTTCCTGGGCAACAACCAGATGCTCGAGGTCACCAACACCGCAGTGGCGGTGTCGCCGGTGCGCACCACCGACATGGCCCCGTATCTGATCCGGGTGATCGCCTAGCCGTTCGGTCCAGTGTTCAGGATCCAGCCCTGATGGTGTCGGCGATGCGCCGGCGGGCCGACCTGCCCTCGGGGATCGGCAGCAGCGGATAGACGTGCACCATCTGGTCGCCTTCGACGTAGTCGATGTCGACGCCGGCGCGGCGGGCCTTCTCGGCCAGCAGCCGCGCGTCCGGGTTGAGGATGTCGCGGGTGCCGCTGAACATCGTGATCGCGGTCAGCCCGGTCAGCGCATCGGCGAGCGGGCTGACCAGCGGGTCGTCGACGGCCAGGGATCCGCGCCAGTGCCGCACGTATTCGTGCACGCCGGCGCTCGCCAGCCAGGGGTCGGTGGGCTCAACCGCGCCGATCGCCGGGTTCGTCAGGCTCGCGTCGAGCGCCGGTGCGATCAGGAACGCCCGCCGCGGCTGTTGGCCGCCGTTGTCGCGCAACCAGATCACCGCCGACAGCGCGATCTGCCCGCCCGCCGAATCGCCGAGCACGTAGCTGTTCTCCGCACCCACCGCGTCGATGTCGGCCTGGACCAGACCGGCGACCCACGGCACGACCTCGCCGGCGGTGCCCCACGGCACCAGCGGGTAGATCGGCACCCGGACCGCGGTCCGGGATGCGACCGCCAGTTCGGCGACGAAGCGCCAGTGCGCGGGGTCGATTTCGTTGACCCAGCCGCCACCGTGCACGTACACGGCGCGGTGGCGGGCGCGCGCGCCGCTGGGGGCGACGGTGTAGACCGGCCAGGCGTGATCGTGGGAAACCGTCACCTCGACGTCGCGGCCCAGGCAGCGCGGCGGGCCGTAGGGCAGCGGCCGCAGCGTCCGATCGGCGATATGCCTGCGGGCGGCATCCGCACTTCTCAGGTCCTTACCCCGCCCGGTCAGCCGCAGGACGACGGGAACCAATCGGCTCGCGAGGCTGGGCACCTCGACATTGTGGCCCATGCCGAGCCGGGGAGATCACGCGCAGTCGGTGCAGATCATCGCCCCACTGCCGGCATCGGCCAGGCGGCTGCGGTGGTGGACGAGAAAGCAGCTGCTGCAGGTGAACTCATCGGCCCGCTTCGGGATGACCCGCACGACCAGTTCCTCGTCGGACAGGTCGGCGCCGGGCAGTTCGTAGGATTCGGCGACGTCGGAATCATCGACGTCGAGCACGGCGGTGGCCGCATCGTTGCGCCGTCCCGCGAGGTCCTCCAACGACTCGTCCTCAGGCTCGACCTGGGTGCGTCGGGGAGCGTCGTAGTCAACGGTCATTTATTCACGCCTTTCGGATCAAATTCCTTTCGACCGACGCGTCAACGCCGTCGAATGCGGGTTTGTTCCCCGAGTCGGCGTCGGCTAAACACCCGCTGCACCGGTTGTTCGAGATCGGTCCAGATCGGGTTCGGAGCTGGGCGTTTCCCGTCCGAATTGCTCAGATCCGCCAGAGTGACTCCTGGGCGACGCTGGCGATCAGCGTGCCGTCGGCGGCGGTGATCGATCCGCGGGCCAGACCGCGGGCATCACTGTGGGTGAGCGCCACCGCCTCGTAGCGGTGCCACTGGTGTGGGTCGACCGGTCGGTGCAGCCACAGCGCGTGGTCGAGGCTCGCGGCCCCGCCGGGGCCGGGCAGGTCCGGTCCCGGGGGCCGCGCCGAGGAGACCAGGCCCACGTCGGAGATGAAGGTCAGGGCGCAGGCCCGCAGCAGGGGGTCGTCCTCGACCGGCTCCCGGGTGCGGAACCAGAACGGCTGGACCGGCCAGTCGGTCGGGCCGCCGGGCGCCATCCGCGCCTCGAAGTGGTCGGCCCACTGTTCCGGGATGGCGGTCACCTTGGTGGCGTCGGCCAGCGCCAGCCCGAGCGGCTCGCTGCGCTGCCAGTCGGTGGTGGTCTCGGGCCGGTGGAAGGATGCCAGCATCTCGAAGATCGCCGCACCGTCCTGGCTGGCGGTGACCCGACGGGTGTTGAACGACCGGCCGTCCCGGGTGAGCTCCACGGCGAACTCGATGTCGACGCCGACCCGGCCGCCCTTGATGAAGTAGGCGTGCAGCGACTGGGGCAACCGGTCCGGGGCCACCGTGGCGCCGGCCGCCGCGAGGGCCTGCGCCGCGATCAGCCCGCCGAACAACCGCGGACCCGCGCCGAAGGCCATCGAGGTGCGAAAACCGCGAACGTCACCCTCGAGCCGAACCAAGTCGGCGATCCAACTCGGCATGCTTCTCCTGCGGTTTAGTCCGGCGAATGCGCCCTCACGATAGCCTCCGACGCGCACCGTGACGTGCACCGGCGGACCGGTGCCCGGTGCTTAGACTGCGGTCATGGATCGCGGGCCGCGCCAGGAGTTCGAGCCGCCGGCGGGCCTGCTCCGGATCGAGGACTGCCTGGACTCCCGCGGCGGTGTCGTGCTGCCGCCCGGGGTGACGCTGATATCGCTGATCGAGCGCAACGTCGCCAACGTCGGCGATTCGGTGGCGTACCGCTACCTCGACCACACCGGCCCCGGGGACGGGCGGGCCGTCGAACTGACCTGGACGCAACTGGGCCGGCAACTGCGCGCCATCGGTGCCCGGGTGCAGCGGGTGGCCGACCGCGGTGACCGGGTCGCGATCCTCGCCCCCCAGGGACTCGACTACGTCGCCGGCTTCTTCGCGGCCATCAAGGCCGGCGCCATCGCAGTGCCGCTGTTCGCACCCGAACTGCCCGGCCACGCCGAGCGCCTCGACACCGCGCTCAATGACGCAGCGCCCAGCGCCGTGCTGACCACCACCGCGGCGGCGGGAGCCGTGGAAGCCTTCCTCGCGAGGCTGCCCGCCGGGCGAAGACCGCACGTCATCGTGCTGGACGAGATTCCCGAGTCGGCCGAAAGCGATTTCGCCCCAACCGATATCGACGTCGACGACGTCTCGCACCTGCAGTACACCTCAGGCTCGACCCGGCCCCCGGTCGGCATCGAGATCACCCACCGCGCGGTCGGCACCAACCTGATCCAGATGATCCTGTCGATCGACCTGCTGAACCGGAACACCCACGGGGTCAGCTGGCTGCCGTTGTATCACGACATGGGCTTGTCGATGATCGGCTTCCCCGCCGCCTACGGCGGGCATTCCACCCTGCTGTCGCCGACGGCCTTCGTGCGTCGGCCGCAGCGCTGGATCCAGGCGTTGTCGGCCGGTTCCAAGGTCGGCCGGGTGATCACCGCCGCGCCGAACTTCGCCTACGAGTGGGCCGCGCAGCGCGGCCTGCCGGCGCCGGGGGAGGACATCGACCTCGCCAATGTGGTGATGATCATCGGGTCGGAGCCGGTCAGCGTCGACGCGATGGCGTCGTTCACCGCGGCGTTCGCGCCGTACGGCCTGGCGCCGACGGCGTTCAAGCCGTCCTACGGGATCGCGGAAGCGACCCTGCTGGTCGCCACCATCGCCCCGGACGCCGCACCGAGCGCCGTCCAGCTCGACCGCGAGGCGCTGGCCGAGGGGCGGGCGGTGCGGGTGGCCCCCGACAACGCTGACGTTTCCGACGCCATCACCGTGGTGTCGTGCGGCCAGCCGGCCCGCAGCCTGTGGGCGGTCGTCGTCGACCCGGCGTCCGGGGCGGAGTTGCCCGACGGCACGGTCGGCGAATTCTGGCTGCACGGCGACAACATCGGCCGCGGCTACTGGGGCCGCCCGGAGGAGACGCACCGCACCTTCGATGCCACGCTCACGTCCCGGTTGGAAACCGGCGGCCACGCCGAGGTTGCGCCGGCCGGGGCACGCTGGCTGCGCACCGGGGATCTCGGCTTCCACCTCGACGGCGAGCTGTATGTCACTGGACGGATGGCCGACCTCATCGTCGTCGACGGCCGCCAGTACTACCCGCAGGACATCGAGGCCACCGCAACGCAGGCCTCACCCATGGTGCGGCGCGGCTACGTCGCGGCGTTCACCGTGCCGTACGACGGACGGGAAACCCTGGTGATCGTCGCCGAACGCGCGGCGGGCACCAGCCGGTCCGACCCGGAACCCGCCGTCGACGCCATCACCGCCGCCGTCGTCGCGCGGCATCGGCTGCCGGTGTCCGAGGTGCGGTTCGTGCCCGCGGGCGTCATCCCGCGCACTACCAGCGGCAAGCTGGCCCGCCCGGCTTGCCGGGCCGAATACCTCGCCGGCACGTTGGGGGTGCGGCACGGCGCGCCCGTGCGTTGATTCAGACCTCATCCACACCGCTACTCGCACTTCTTGTGTCTCGGCTCTGAATCAACGCGAGGGCGGACGCGCCGGACCCTCCTGGCAAATGCTGCCAGCCGCGGTGCGTACAATTGCGGTGGGTCGGGGAGGCTCTTGAAAAGACTGGAGCTGCGCAAACACGAAGCTACTAGTCGAAGGCGAAATCGTGTCCCCAGCACCGAGCAAAAGCACCCATGCCCTCAAACCGCACTTCGAGGACGTCCAGGCGCACTACGACCTGTCCGACGACTTCTTTCGGCTCTTCCTGGACCCCACCCGGACGTACAGCTGTGCCTACTTCGAACGCGACGACCTGACGCTCGAGGAGGCCCAGCTCGCCAAGATCGACCTGTCGCTGGGCAAGTTGGGTCTGGAGCCCGGGATGACGCTGCTCGACGTGGGATGCGGCTGGGGCGCGACGATGCGACGGGCGGTCGAACGCTACGACGTCAACGTCGTGGGACTGACCCTGAGCCGCAATCAGCAGGCCTACGCCGAGCGGGCCTTCGCCGAGACACCGTCCGACCGCAGCCGCCGGGTGCTGTTGGCCGGCTGGGAACAGTTCACCGAACCGGTGGATCGCATCGTGTCGATCGGGGCGTTCGAACATTTCGGCTCGGACCGCTGGAAGCCGTTTTTCGACTTCGCCTTCGACCGGCTGCCCGACGACGGGGTGATGATGCTGCACAGCATCATGCAGATCCCGCGCGGCCAGATCGAGGAGCGTGGACTGCCGATCACGATGCGGCACCTCAGGTTCTTCAAGTTCATTCTCGAGGAGATCTTCCCGGGCGGGCGGCTGCCGACGGTGCCGCGCGTCGAGAAGCTTGCCGAAAACGCGGGCTTCACCGTCGATCTCGTGCAGCCGCTGCAGTTGCACTACGCCAGGACGCTGGATTTGTGGGCGGCCGCGCTCGAGTCCCGCCGCGACGAGGCCATCGGCATCCAGTCCGAAGAGGTCTACGACCGCTACCTTCGCTACCTCACCGGCTGCGCCGACCTGTTCCGCGACGGCTACACCGACGTCTGCCAGTTCACCTTGCGCAAGTAGGGCCGGGGAGCGGGTCACAGCCGGCCGGCCCGCCACTTGTCCAGGACGCGCCGCTCCCGTTTCGTGGGCCGCCCGGCGCCCCGGTCGCGTGCCGCCACCGGGTCGGGGACGGTCGGTGGCGGTGGGGGCGTGTGGTCGCGGTAGCAGGTGGCGGCGTCGGCCGCGCCGACGCGCTTCTGGATGACCCGAACCACCTCGACGATCCGGGCGGAGTCACCGAGGCGGGCCCGCACCTCGTCGCCGGGAGCGACTGTGGTGGACGGCTTGGCCAGCCGGTCGTTGACCCGCACGTGGCCACCGCGGCAGGCGGCGGCCGCGTCGGGCCGGGTCTTGGTCAACCGGACCGACCAGAGCCACCGATCCAGCCGGGTCGACTCCATGTCGGGGTTGACGGCTCAGGACGCGCTGAGGATCTTGATCGCGAAGATCAGGCTGTCGCCCGGCTGGATCCCGGCCCGCGGTTCACCGTCGGGGTAGCCGTCGGCGGAGGTCATCGCGACGGCGACGGTGGACCCGACCTTCTGCCCGGCGATGGCCTTCTGGAAGCCGGTCACGACGCCGGTGAGCGGGAAGTCGACCGGTTCGCCCCGTTCGTAGCTGCTGTCGAACACCGAGCCGTCACGTCCGTTGACACCCATGTAGCAGACCGACACCGTCGCGGTCTGGGCCACCACCGGCCCGTCGCCGGCCTGCAGCGTGTGCACCTGGGTCTGGTTGACGCTGAACGGCGCCTCGACGGTGACCCGTGGAGCGGCCGTCGCGGTCGATCCGGTGACGGCCACGCTGCCGGTGGTGCCCCGCAGGGTCCACTCGGGCGTGCCGCCGGTTGCCGGCGCCGCGGTCGGGCAGGATGCCGCCGGGGCCGTCGTGCCGGGCGGGGCCAGCGGGGTGGCCGGCGCGGTCATGTCAGTGATGGACGACGCGACCGCGGGTGTCGACGGGGTGCTCGGGGACGCGGTCTTGGTATCGCTACCGCAGCCCGCGAGGGTCAGCGCGACGGCCGTGGCACAGGCGGCGAGGGCGGCGGGGGAGGCAAAGGTTGGGGGCACGGTCAGTCACCTTACCGTCGCCCCACCTCCGGTCAGGCCCGCGACCTTGAGAAGCTCCGGGCGGCGAAGCACCAGGCCGATCCACATGATCACACCGAACAGCACGGCGAACAGCGTATGGGTGAGCAGGGGCGCCTCGACCCGCATGTTGGCCGTCACAGCCCCGCCGAGGTAGGCGGTGATGCCGAGGGCGCCCAGCACCGCGGTGCGGGGGATGGCGTAGACGACCACGCACACCGCCAGCACGATGCCGATCACCAGGGATTGATAGGCGGGAAAGCCCAGCGCCTCGGCGCCCGCTTTCATCTGGGGGAAGTCCAACAGCTTCGCCACGGC
>JAGQTU010000118.1 GCA_020438865.1 Mycobacterium sp. | reverse complement strand
ACATGACCGCCGACGAGGTGGAGGAGTGTTGGCAATTGTTGCGCCAGTCGCTGCACTCGTTGTCCTACGAGACATTGGCGCACGTTCCGACCTATGCCCAGTGGCTGGCCCGGCAGGACTGGACCAGGCCATATCAGCGGCACCGCAAGAACCTGCAGCTGATCGGGCTCAACGACCCGGAGAAGCGCTGGGTGCTGAAGAACCCGAGCCACCTGTTCGCCCTCGACGCGTTGTTCGCCACGTATCCGGACGCGCTGGTGATCCAGTGCCACCGGCCCGCGGAGACCATCATGGCCTCGATGTGCTCGCTGGCCCAGCACACCACCGAGGGCTGGTCGAACACCTTCGTCGGCGCGACGATCGGTGCGGACTCGCTGGAGACCTGGTCGCGCGGGCTGGAGCGCTTCAATGCCGTTCGGCGCGAACATGATCCGGCACAGTTCTATGACGTCGACTACTTCCAGCTGATCCGCGACCCGATCCGCACGGTCGAGGAGATCTACGCCTCGTTCGGCATCGACATGACCGACGAGGCACGAGCAGCGATCCAGACCACCGACGAGGAGAGCAAGCAGGGCCCCCGTGCCCCGAAGCACACCTACTCACTGGCCGACTACGGGCTGACCGAGGATCAGGTCAAGGAGCGTTTCCGCGGGCTCTGAATCGCCCCACGCACGGGCGACTCAGCCGTCGCCGGGTGCCGGTGCGCTGGAGTACTCCTCGAGACAGCCTTCGGCGACGGCATGCTTGATGCTGTCGGACAGCTTCGGACACGACCGGGTGCGGGCACTGCTGCCGCCGGCCGCCCGGATCTCGGCGAAGTAGGCGCAGCGCTGTTGGGACTCGGTGCTCCACTGCACCGCGGTGTAGGCGGCCCCGAGTTTCTTGACCTGTACCGAGACGTGGCAGAACCGGCAGTCCACCGCCGCCAGGCCGGCCGACAGGTAGCGCTCGCGGTCCCGTCGGGTGGCTTCGTGAACCGCGGCCGCGCGTACCGGGTCGCCGGCGAAATCGGGCGCCTTCGACCACGACGTGACGTCATCGTCGTCGTCCTCGTGACCGTGGGGCTCGTCGTGATCGTGTCCACCGCCGTGCAGCATCAGCATCGACCGGGCGATCTCGTCGACGTCGGGCGCCTCGTCGCCCCCGGTCATTTCGCCGGCTGTTCTGCCGCCGCGCCGGCCTGCTTCTTGAGGTTCTCGTCCACCTCCACCTGCCACTTCTCGATGGCGGTGGTGGTGTCGACCTCCATCTCGAAGCGGTCGGTCATATCGGGTGTCACGTCGGCGACGTCGACGTAGAACTGCTCGTACCAGCGCCGCATCTGGTACACCGCGCCGTCCTCCTCGACCAGCAGCGGATTGTCGATGCGGGTCTTGTGCCGCCAGATCTCGACGTCCTGCAGGAAACCCTTGCTGACGCCGTCGGTGAAGGCGGCCGCCAACTTCTCGGTGGTGTCGTCGTCGAGGCCCTTGGGCTTCTCGACGATGACACCCCACTGCAGCATGAAGGAGTTCTGGGTCACCGGGTAGTGGCAGTTGATGAGGATCGACTCGGCCTTGAAGTCGCCGTAGGTGTTGTGCAGCCAGTTGATCATGAACGACGGCCCGAAGTAGCTCGCCTCGGAGTCGAGTTGGGACTCGCCGTAGGCGGTCCCGAGTCCGCCGACGTCGGGACGGCCCACGTTGTGCAGGTACTGCGAGGCGATGTGTCCCTCGAAGACGTTCTTGAAGTACGTCGGCAGGCCGAAGTGGATGTAGAAGAAGTGCGCCATGTCGGTGACGTTGTCGATGATCTCGCGGCAGTTGCTGCCCTCGATGAGCATCGAGTTCCACTTCCAGTCAGTCCAGTCGCCGCTGGAGTATTCGGCCATCTCCGGGATGCGGACCTCCGGCTGCGGCGGGTTGCCCTCGTGGTCGTGCCAGACGAACAGCAGACCGCCGCGCACATCGGTCTCCCACGACCGGGTGCGGGCCAGTCGCGGGGTGCGCTTGGCGTAGGGAACCAGCTTGCAGCGGCCGTCGCCTCCCCAGCGCCAGTCGTGGAACGGGCAGGCCACCTCGTCGCCCTTGATGGTGCCCTGCGACAGGTCACCGCCCATGTGCCGGCAGTAGCCGTCGAGCACGTGCAACTCGTTCTTGGAGTCGGCGAACACGACGAGCCTGGTGCCGAACGCGTTGATGGCGTGCGGGTTGCCGTCCAGATAGTCCTTGACTGGGCCCAGGCAGTGCCATCCCCGTGCGTACCGGTCTGGCAGGGTCCCGGTGTCGATCTCGCGAATGCCGGTAGTCACCTAACGCCTCCACTCATCGGTCCCAACTAGAACACGTTACAGTTTTTTCGCCGCGTTTCGCAATGACAGCGGCGCTGCCTGCGGGTACCGGCTCGGCTGGGGTATATCTGAACGATGCCGATGTATTCGTTCGAGGGCCGCTCGCCGCGGGTCGATCCCACCGCCTTCATTGCTCCGACCGCCGTGCTGGTCGGGGACGTGACCGTGGAGGCGGGAGCCTCGGTGTGGTTCAACGCCGTTCTGCGCGCCGACTACGCCCCGGTGGTGATCCGGGAGGGCGCGAACGTGCAGGACGGTTCCGTGTTGCATTCACCGCCGGGGATCCCGGTGGATGTCGGCCCGGGGGCCACGATCGCGCACATGTGCACGATCCACGGTGCGCACATCGGAGCGGAGGCGTTGGTCGCCAACCACTGCACGGTGCTCGACGGTGTGGTGATCGGCGCGCGCACCATGATCGCGGCGCACTCGCTGGTGGTCGGCGGCACGCACATCCCCGCCGAGGTTCTCGTCACCGGTGCGCCCGCAAAGGTCAAGGGTCCGATCGCCGGTACCGGCGCGGAAGTCTGGGTGAACCTCAATCCCAAGGCGTATCAGGATCTTGCGCAGCGCTACCTGACCGGTTTCGGCGAGGTTTAGGTCTTCTGTGCGCTGGCCGCCGCCTGGTCGAGTTCCCAGTACGCGCGCAGTGCGGTCATCTTGCCGGTGTCGTCGACCCGGTAGGTGAACACGCCCTCGGCGATCACCCGGTAGCCGCCGGACTCGATCACGATGTGACCGACGTTGGCTTCCTCGTTGCCGCACTCGTAGGTCTTCTCGAAGTTGAAGCTCAGCCTGCTGGGTGCGATCGCCATGTCGTAGAACTTCGCGATCGCCTCCTTGCCGCGATGGCCCTTGCCCTCGGGGTCGAAGTGCGAGGGCCCGATCGGGTCCTCGATTACTGCGTCATCGGCGAACACTGCGAGCCAGGCCTGTTTGTCGTGGGCCATCGCCGCTTCGCGGGATCGCCTGCCAGCCTCGTGGGCCGGACCGCTCACTGGTCTTGCCAGCCCGAATGGATGTAGGTCTCGGCGAACCGTTTCATCGCGTCCAGCTTCTTGTCCACGGGCGCGTCGAAGCCGAGACCCTCGAACACCCACGGGATGCCGATGTAGTCCGTGACTCCCGCCGCCACCAGGTCGCGGTGGCCGTCGACGCCGAACTTGTCGATGCAGACGGCCTGGTACTCGAAAGGGTCGTCGGCGCGGCCGTTTTCGGCCAGCAGCTTCTTGAGCGTCCTGATGGTCTCGGCCAACTGGTCGCACGTCATCATGGCGCTGGTCCAGCCGTCGCTGACCCGGGCGGCGCGCCGCAGCGCCACATCCGTGTGACCGCCGACGTAGAACGGCACCGGTTTGGACGGGGCCGGGCTCATCTGCAGCCGGTCGAAATCGTAGAACTCGCCGTGGAACTCCACCATCCCCCCGGCCAGCACCAACTTGATGACCTCGATCATCTCGTCGACGCGCTTGCCACGCTTGGCGTAGGGCACCCCGCACCACTCGAATTCCTCCGGCGCCCAGCCGATCCCGACACCAAAGCCGAACCGGTTGCGGGTCAGGTTGGCCACCGAGCCGACCTGACGTGCCAGCAGCAGCGGATTGCGCGAGCCCAGCTTCATCACGTTCGTGTAGAAGCGGATCTTCGACGTCACGGCGCCCATCGCGCCGGCGAGGATGAGCGGATCGACCCACGGGGTGTCCTGGTTCCACATCCGGGAACCGTCGGGGGTGTACGGGTAGTCGGCCGACTGCTGCTCCATGTAGAAGATGGAGTCGGGCAGCGCGATGTTGTCGAATCCGAGTTCCTCGGCGGCCTTGGCGATCTCCAGCAGATCGTCGAGCGGGCTCATCGCCACGCTGACGGTGTACTGCATGCGGGTCATGACTTGGCGGGCTTGTCGCTGCCGACCACCCACATCGAGTAGTACTGCGAACCGCCGCCGTAGGCGTGGCCGAGCGCCTTGCGGGCGCCTTTCACCTGATGGTCGCCGGCCTTACCCATGACCTGGATGGCCGACTCGGCGAACCGGATCATGCCGGAGGCGCCGATCGGGTTGGACGACAGCACACCGCCGGATGCGTTGACCGGAAGCTTCCCGCCGATCGCGGTCTCGCCGGCCTCGGTGAGTTTCCAACCCTCACCCTCGGCGGCGAACCCGAGATTCTCCAGCCACATCGGCTCGAACCAGGAGAACGGCACGTAGATCTCGGCGACGTCGATCTCGTCGATCGGGCTCTTGATGCCCGCCGCCTTCCACAGCGCGGCCGCGGCGTCCCGGCCGGCCTGCGGGCTGACCTGGTCACGTCCGGCGTAGGCCAGCGGTTCGGTGCGCAGCGCGGTGGCGTGCACCCAGGCGACGGTATTGCCCTCCTTGACCCGGCGATCGGCGATCTCTTCGTCGCCGATCACGATCGCGCAGGCGCCGTCCGAGGACGGGCAGGTCTCGTCGTAGCGGATCGGGTCCCACAGCATCGGGGACTCCATCACCTTCTCGACGGTGATGTCGGGCTGGTGCAGATGGGCCAGTGGATTCTTGGCGCCGTTGCGACGGTCCTTGACCGCGACGATCGCGCCGATGTTGTTCGGCGCACCGGACCGGTTGATGTAGGCGCGGACATGAGGCGCGAAGTACCCGCCCGCGCCCGCGCCGACCGGCTTGGTGAACGGCACCGAGATCGAAAGTGCCCACATGGCATTGGACTCGGACTGCTTCTCCCATGCCACGGCCAGTACGCGGCGATACTTGCCGGACTGCACCAGGCTGGCCCCGACGATCGCGGTGGACCCACCGACCGAACCGGCGGTGTGCACGCGGATCAGCGGCTTGCCGGTGGCGCCCATGGCGTCGGCCATGAACAACTCCGGCATCATGACGCCCTCGAACAGGTCGGGCGCTTTGCCGACGACGACCGCGTCGATGTCGTCGAACGTCGAACCGGAGTCGGCCAGCGCCTTGTCGATGGCCTCGCGCACCAGGCCGTTCATCGAGACGTCCTTGCGCTTGGCGACGTACTTGGTCTGCCCGGTACCGATTACCGCGGCCAGATTCTTAGCCATTCTTGCCCTCCAAGACCGCAACCAGATTCTGTTGCAGCGCAGGCCCGCTGGTCGCGTGCGCCAACACCCGCTGCGCCGATCCGTCGAAGATGTGTCGCGCGGCGAAACCGATCCGCTCCAGGCCCGCGGAGAACATCGGGTTGGCGGCCAGTGCACCGCCGGATGGGTTCACGGCGGTCGATGGCTTGAGTCCGATCGCCTCGGTGAGGATCAGCTGCTGATGGCTGAACGGCGCATAGACCTCGGCCACCTCGATGGAGCCGGCGTCACCGTTGGTCGCCACCTTCGCCGACACCGCCGTCGACGGTGAGGTCGTCAGGTCGCGAGCGCCCAGCACCGGCGTCTCGATCCGGTGCTCGAAACCTGTTATCCAGGCCGGTCTTTCCCGCAGTTCCCTGGCGCGGTCGCCGGCGGCCAGCACGATCGCCGAGGCGCCGTCGGTGATCGGGGCGATGTCGTGCCGGCGCAACGGGTCGGCGAAGTACGGCCGCTCCAGGAGTTCGTCGACGCTTTTGGCCGGCTTCTCGGAGTCGGGCCGTTCGGCGCGACCGAGTGCGTCGAAGGCCACCTGCGCCATCTGCTCCTGGGTCCACTTGCCGGTGTCCAGACCGAGGCGGGCCTGCAGCCCGGCGATCGACACCGAGTCGGGCCACAGCGGTGCGACGGTGTAGGGATCGGTCTGCATGGCCAGCACCCGGCGCAGCGTGCCCGCCGAGGACTTGCCGAAGCCGTACACCAGAGCGGTGTCGACCTCGCCGGTGAGCAATTTGATGTAGGCCTCGTAGAGTGCCCAGGCGGCGTCCATCTCGACGTGCGATTCGTTGATCGGCGGGACCGCGCCGATCGAGTCGATCGCGGATATGAACGAGAATGCACGCCCGGCAAGGTAATCCGAGGATCCCGAGCACCAGAAGCCGATGTCACGCTGGCTCAGCCCCAGTTCGGAATACAGCTCGGCGAAGCACGGCATCAACATCTCGACACCGTTGGTGGTGCCTTCGGTGCTGCGGACATGCGGGGCGTGCGCGAAGCCGACCACCGCGATATCGCGAGAACTCATAGTGCAGTCAACCTCTTTACAGGTGGTGCTTGTAGCTGTCGTAATCGGCGTCCGGTTCGCCGGTGGGCCGGAAGTACTCGATGTTGTCGATGCCGAAATCGCGTTCCTCGGGATGGCGCCATACCGCCTCGACCCGCATGCCCATCCGGACGTCGGCGACATCGATCTCCTGGATCAGGTGCAGGAACGGAATATCCGCACCGTCGAGCAGGATGTAGGCCGCGACGTAGGGCGGTTTGATCCGCTGCCCCGCGAACGGGATGTTGATGATCGCGAACGTCGTCACGATGCCCTTGTCGGGCAGTTCGACGAAATTGTCCAGCACCTTGCCGGTGGCCGGATCTGCCTCTCGCGCAGGGAAGTACACCTTGCCGTCGGCCCCGGTGCGTGCGCCGAGCAGCTTGCCGTCCCGCAGGGCACGCAGATAGGCGCTCTCCGGGACCGACGCGGTGTGCTGAATCTCCACCGAGATCGGGGTGACTATCATCGTCACCGGTTCGCGGTCGTCGGCCGCGGCCTCCGGGGTGGCTTCGGGCGTCTCACCGATCGCGAAGTAGGCGATGTCGTGGATCGAGCCGACCGGTTCCTCGGCCCAGTGCGCATGCACCCGGTCGCCGGTCTTGATACCGGACGGGTCGCCGGCGTCCACCGCGTGCAGCAGGGCGGTGTCGGCGCCGTCGAGTTTGATCAGCGCCCAGGCGAACGGGTGCTCGAGCGGTTGGCCCTCGAGCGGTTCGGGCTGCCAACTCCAGGACAACACCGTTCCGACGCTGGCCACCGGTACGATCTCCGTCAGCGGTTCGTAGGTGACGGGGTCGTATTCCGCGGGCGGTACCAGTACCCGTCCATCGGAGCCCCGGACGCCGACGATGCGGCGCTCGCGAAGCGCGGTGAAGAAGGAGCTGAGCGTCGATCCGACCGAACGGGTGTAGTCGAACGACAGCCTCAGCGGCGCCGAAAGGGGCGGTTCGTGGGAATCGATCAAGGCCGGGCGGCTTTGGCTGGCTGTCACAGCATCGAGTAGAACAGGTTCTAGTAATCGTGGCAAGGATCGTGTTCGTGACAGAAAGGCGACACCGATGAAGCTGGGTCTGCAACTCGGATACTGGAGCGCGCAGCCGCCGGAGAATCACGCGGAACTCGTCGCCGCCGCCGAGGAGGCCGGCTTCGACACGATGTTCACCGCCGAGGCGTGGGGTTCGGACGCGTTCACCCCGCTGGCCTGGTGGGGCCGCGAAACCAGGCGGATGCGGCTGGGCACCTCGGTGGTGCAACTGTCGGCGCGCACCCCGACCGCGTGCGCGATGGCCTCGCTGACGATCGACCATCTCTCCGGTGGCCGGCACATCCTCGGCCTGGGTGTTTCCGGGCCGCAGGTGGTCGAGGGCTGGTACGGGCAGCGCTTCCCCAAGCCGCTGGCGCGCACCCGGGAGTACATCGACATCGTGCGCAAGGTCTGGGCCCGCGAGGCCCCGGTGACCAGCGACGGACCGCACTACCCGCTGCCCCTGACCGGGGAGGGCACCACCGGACTGGGCAAACCGCTCAAGCCGATCGTGCACCCGCTGCGCGCCGACATCCCGATCATGCTGGGCGCCGAGGGGCCCAAGAATGTCGCGCTGGCCGCCGAGATCTGCGACGGCTGGCTGCCCATCTTCTACTCGCCGCGCATCGCAGGGATGTACAACGAGTGGCTCGACGAGGGCTTCGCTCGCCCCGGCGCACGGCGCTCGCGGGAGGATTTCGAGATCTGCGCGACCGCCCAGTTGATCGTCACCGACGACCGCCCGGCGGTCATGGAGTTGATGAAGCCGCACCTGGCGCTCTACATGGGCGGCATGGGGGCCGAGGATACGAATTTCCACGCCGACGTCTACCGCCGGATGGGTTACGCCGAGGTGGTCGAGGACGTGACCAGGCTGTTCCGCAGCGACCGCAAGGACGAGGCCGCCAAGATCATCCCGGACGAGCTCGTCGACGACTCTGCGATCGTCGGTGACCTCGACTACGTGCGTAAGCAGATCCCCATCTGGGAGGCCTCGGGCGTGACCATGATGGTCATCGGCGCCCGAGACGTCGAGCAGATCAAGCAGGCCGCGTCGCTGCTCTGAGGTTTGCTTGCGGCGCAGTTAGAACACGTTCTAGATTGTCGTGATGACTGCTTCGCAGCACACCATCGCCGGCACCGTGCTCACCATGCCGGTGCTGATCCGCAAGGCAAATCAGCACATGGCCATGTTCTCGGTGGACGCCGAAGCCGCCCAGCGGATGATCGACTACAGCGGCCTGCGGGTCTGCCGGTACCGACCCGGGCGGGCCATGGTCGTCCTGATGTTGATGCACTACCTCGACGGCGACCTCGGCCAGTACTACGAATACGGGACCAACGTGATGGTCAACCCGGTGGGATCGGACGCCACCGGGCTCAGCGCCCTGCAGTCGGCGGTGGCCTTCGTTCACCACCTGCCCGTCGACCAGGCGTTCACGCTGGAGGCCGGCCGGACGATCTGGGGCTATCCGAAGGTGATGGCCGACTTCGACATTCGCGAGGGCCGTCGGTTCAGCTTCGACGTGTCGATCGACGGCACCCACGCCGTTGGAATGGACTTCGCTCCCGGGCTGAGGCTTCCGTTCGGTGGGCGCAAGCAGGTGCACAACACCTACTCCTTCGGTGACGGCATCCTGCGGGAGACGCCGGGAGAGATGGCACCGAGCGGTGTGCGGTATCGCCTCGGCGGTGCCCGGGTTCGGCTCGGCGACCATCCATACGCCAAGGAACTCGCGTCGCTAGGCTTGCCCAAGCGTGCGCTGTTCTCGAGTTCCGCAGACAACGTCGAGATGTCGTTTAGCGACGCCAAGGAGATCTCATGACCCAGACCCTGCCCGGCACCAAACCCGATATCGACCTCACCAACGGCAACTTCTACTCCGATCGCGGCGCACACGAGGTCTACCGCTGGATGCGCGCCCACGAGCCGGTGTTCCGCGACCGCAACGGCCTGGCCGCCGCCGCGACCTATCAGGCGGTCATCGAGGCGGAGCGCGACCCGGAGACGTTCTCCAACACCGGCGGCATCCGGCCCGACAACCCGGGCATGCCGTACATGATCGACATGGACGATCCCGCACACCTGTTGCGGCGCAAGCTCGTCAACGCCGGCTTCACCCGGAAACGGGTGATGGACAAGATGTCGAGCATCGACACCCTGTGCGATTCGCTGATCGACGCGGTGTGCGAACGAGGCGAGTGTGATTTTGTGCGCGACATCGCCGCCCCGCTGCCGATGGCCGTCATCGGCGACATGCTCGGTGTGCTGCCCTCGGAGCGCGCGACGCTGTTGAAGTGGTCCGACGACCTGGTGTGCGGCCTGAACTCGGCGGCCGACGAGGCCACCCTGCAGGCCGTCATGGACGCCTTCGCGGGCTACTCCGCCTACGCGATGGACACGATCGCCAAGCGGCGCGCCGAGCCCGCCGACGACCTGTTCACGATCCTGGTGAACTCCGAGGTCGACGGCGAGCGGATGGACGATCAGGAAATCCTGATGGAGACCCTGCTGATCCTCATCGGCGGTGACGAGACGACCCGGCATACCTTGTCCGGAGGGACGGAACAGCTGCTGCGCCATCGGGATCAGTGGGAGCAGCTGGTCGCCGACGACGCGAGGGTGCCCGGCGCCATCGAGGAGATGCTGCGCTGGACCTCCCCGGTGAAGAACATGGCCCGCACCCTGATGCGCGACGTCGAATTCCACGGCACCCAGCTGCGCCAGGGTGAGAAGATGCTGCTGATGTTCGAGTCCGCCAACTTCGACGAGTCGGTGTTCGGCGACCCGGAGAGCTTCCGGATCGACCGAAACCCCAACAGTCACATGGCCTTCGGCTTCGGCACCCACTTCTGTATGGGCAACCAGCTGGCCCGCCTCGAACTCAGCACCATGGTGCGCAAGCTGCTCACGCGGCTGCCGGACCTGCGACTGGCCGACGAAGGGCCGCTGCCACTGCGGCCGGCCAACTTCGTCAGCGGCCTCGAGGCCATGCCGGTGGTGTTCACCCCGACCAGGCCCGTCCTGGTCTAAGGGCGGCGCCGGTCCGTTCGTTGCTCGCCGAGTGTGAATCCTCGGCGACGAGTCGGCTGATTTCCCGCCGACGATTCACACTCGGCGAGCGAAGGCCGACTGGACCCGGTGAATGATGGCGCCCGCAGTATCCAGGGATGTCACCCGCACGACGATCCAGCCCATCGCGGTCAATGTCTCGGTACGGGCGATGTCGCGGTTGAACTGCCAACGGTCGATGCGATGATGGTCCCCGTCATACTCGGCGGCGATCTTGACGTCCTCCCAACCCATGTCGAGTCGGGCGATGATCTGGCCGAACTCGTCGAGCA
>JAGQTU010000117.1 GCA_020438865.1 Mycobacterium sp. | reverse complement strand
CTCGCTTCCGTCGACGAACTGACCCGGATCAGCAATCGAAGGCACTTCCTCGAAACCGCTGGGGCGGAGTTCGAACGAAGCCGCCGATACGGTCGCACCCTCACCATGCTCATGCTCGACCTCGACCACTTCAAGTCAGTCAACGACACCTACGGCCACCTCGTCGGTGATCGAGTGCTCCAATCCGCCGTCCTTGCCACTCGCCAGGTCCTGCGCGACGGCGACGTCCTCGTCCGCTACGGAGGAGAAGAGTTCCTCGTCATCCTGCCCGGAGCGGGACGAGGGGACCTGACCGACATGGCCGAACGGATCCGGCGCAGCATCTCGGAGACGGAGATCGTCACAGGCGGGCACCGACTGTCGATCACCGTGAGCATCGGTGGCGCGGGCCTGCCCGACCAGGTCGTTCGCGACCCCGCGGGACTCATCGGAATCGCCGACCAGGCGCTCTACAGCGCCAAAGCCACCGGGCGAGACCGCAGCGTCATCGCGTAAGGTCCACCCCGAGGTCTGTCTCGTTCTAAAGTCTCGTTTCTAGAGAAACGAGACAGCCTCCTGTGCACCACCGCCCCACTGGCGTAATGCCAGGTCGCGGTGTCTCATATCTTGTCTCACACAGCGTGTCTCGAATCCTCTCTGTCGGCGTTCAATGAGACAGTGCCGGTTATGACCGCAATCCTCGGCTACGCCCGCGTCAGCACCGCTGGACAGGACCTCACCGCCCAGCGCACCGCTTTGACGGCCGCAGGCGTCGACGCGCCCCGGATCTTCACAGACACCCTTTGCGGCGCCGCGGGCACTCATCGCCCCGGCCTTGCTGCCCTGCTCGACTACGCCCGCCGCGGCGATGCGGTTGTCGTTGCCGCCATTGACCGCCTCGGCCGATCGGTAGCCGAGGTGACTCGAACCATTGCCGACCTCAGCGATCGCGGCATTCTTCTGCGAGCCATCCGAGAAGGAATCGACACCGCCACCCCGACCGGCCGTGCCGTCGCCGCCATCATGGCCACCTTGGCTGAACTGGAGCTCGAACTCGGCCGCGAGCGCCGCGCCGCCTCACGTGAATCACGGCGGTCCCGCAGCCTGCCGGCGACCAAGCCATCGAAGCTCAGCGCCGATCGCCAAGAGCAGCTACGGCGGCTGGCGGCCACGGGCGAACCGGTCGCCGAGCTTGCGGCGGCGTTCGGCATAGGCCGCGCGACCGCATACCGGTATCTCGCAGCGAGCCGTGAGTAATCACGCATGAATACATACATTATTACTTACATGTAATCCTACATGTAGACATGATTGTTGCTGGGCGGTAGGCTTCTGCTATGACTATTTCCGCAGATGAACGGTGCGAAATCGTGGCGATCGCACTGCAAAAAGGCGGTGTCGGCAAGACGACCACCACCATCAACCTCGCTGCAAACCTCGCAGCGATGGGGTTGCGAGTTCTCGTCGTCGACATGGACCAGCAGGCCCACAGCACGAAGGGTCTCGGCATTGAACTCGGCGACGACGATGCCTCGATGTACGAGGTACTGCACCCGGATAGGGCCATGCGCGTCCCGCTGGCGAAGGTCATCCGGCCGAGCCAGTTCGGAATCGATGTCGCGCCTGGTCACCTCGCCCTCAAAGAGCTCGAGCGCACCGGCCTCGGATCAGGTGGCCAGCTGCGCCTAGCGCGCCAACTCGACGACACCGAGGGCTACGACTTCGTGCTGATGGACTGCCCACCGGCGCTGGGGGAGTTAACGACGGCGGCGCTAGCGGCCGCCGATTACGTCTTGGCGGTCCTCAAAGCCGGACCTGATGAAGTCGACGGCCTGGTCGAACTCGGCAACGCCGTCCTCGATATTCAGGAGACACTCAACCCGGACGTGGAAATCCGGTATGTGCTCCTGGCTGACTTCGACGGTAATCCAAAGGCCAGCAAGGACGTTCGCGCACAGCTACGCGCCGACTGGGGCGAGTGGGACGCCGGCGGCGCATACCTAGGCGAAATTCCACACACCGTGCGTGTCGTGGAAGCCAAGGGCAAACGCGTGCCCGTTCACGTGCACGCCCCGACCAGCACAGCGGCAGTGGCATACCGAGAGATCGCCGAACGCATCGCGGCCAGGAGGCAAGCAGCATGAACGCAGCAGCGAAACCCACCGGTCTCCAGGTCGGCTCCACCCGGCCCTTGTCGCGCGCCGAACGGCGGGCAGAAGCCGCCCGAGTCAAAGCCCAAGAAGCACCCGCCGCACCGGCAGCAGCACTCAGCCCGCCGCCGCAGGACAACGACGTTCCGCCAGTCCCGGCCGCGACCCCCGAGCAGGAAAACGAGCCAAACGAGGCCGTCGAGCCGCTGCCAGTACGGCTGAAAGCCCGCCAACGGAAAGCGAAAAACCCCTTCGCCACGCAGCTGCACTCAGGAACCCTGGCGCGGCTCGAATGGATCAAGGCCCGCGGATACGTCATCACCGACACAGTCGATGAGGCGATCAATGTCTACCTCGATAACGCCGGCATCCCCAGGCCAGATCACAACGACCGCATGCCCGGCTGAATCAGGTGCCGTGCCCTTCCTCGCCGCCATTGCGGTGAACGTGGTGGTGCTGGCTGTCAAGGCCAAACGCCGCTACGCGGTCGACCACGGTCGAGCCTTGACAGCCAGCACCACCACGCACAACGCGGCCAGTACGAGGAAGGGCATCCGCGAGAACGATCACACCTGGTCAGGCCGTGTTGAGTGGGGCGTGCACCCATGCCAGTTAGCGTCTCTGCCCATGCGAGTAGGTGTGTACATCGACGGATTCAATCTCTACTACGGCGGTCGCGGGCTGTGCGGGAAGGGCACCCCCGGGTGGCGGTGGCTCGACGTGCGTGCGCTGGCCACGCGGCTGGTGACCGCCCACTCGGTCTGGACAGGGGCCACGATTGAGCGGGTGGTCTACTGCACGGCGGTGATCTCTGGTGCCGACAACCCGGTGGGCAACCGTGAGCAGGACGCGTACCTGAGGGCGCTGCAGCGGTCCCACACCGCCGATCGCGTCGAACTGGGCAACTACGTGCACCGGGTGGCGCGGGCTCCGCTAGCCACACCGGACCGCAACGGCCGCCCGCTCCTGGCCCACCCTGGCGGGCCGCTCATGATCAAGGACGGCACCGGCCAGGACGACCCCGCCGCTGTGTTCATGGTGTCCACAGCCCGCCGCGAGGAAAAAGGCTCAGACGTCAATGTCGCCGCACACCTGCTGCTCGACGTCCTGGAGCAACGCATTGACGCGGCCGTGATGATCAGCAATGACAGCGATCTGAAATTTCCGGTTCAGACGGCGCGCGATCGGGTGCCAGTGGGGACGGTCAACCCGTCGCGCAGCCATACCGCGGGCAAGCTGCGCGGCTCACCGGCTGACGGGGTGGGTAATCACTGGTGGTACCAGCTCACCGCCGCCGACTTTCAGGCCTGCCAGCTCCCCGACCCCGTTGCCGGGGTGCAAAAGCCGCCGCCCTGGTGACATACCCGACAAGGGAGGGGAATTGCGTGGACACAACCTGCGTTGCATAATTGCGTCATACCACCCGGCCCTACTGGGGCCGGGTTTTTTCATGTCCTTCCTTTCGTCACCTCACAGTTTGGGATGAACGTGAGGCAGCCGCTCGCTGCAGGGAGGGGGTCAGGGCAGTGCAGGGCGCTAAACTCAAACTTCCGAAGTCACGAACTAAGAAGGTGCCCGGAAAGTGGCGACAAAGGACACCAACCCCAGCTCGTCACGTTCAGGCGATGCCATCACGCCGGGTGAATGGGTCCGCTACGACCAGCTTGAGCGAAAAGAAACCCGTCTGCGCCCTGATCAGTACAACTCACTGAGCGAGCTCAGCCGTGGCCTCAACCGCCAACGTCACGGCCGCGGCGAGCGGATCACCGAAAACACCCTCATCAGAGTGGCGATCGACCTCCTACTCAAGCGAGAAGCAGAGCTGGCCGGCACCACCGAAGCCGAACTGCGCGCGTCACTCGGGCTCTAAAAGGTCCCGCCTACCGACCCTCACCCGCGCATCACTTGCCCAGCACATACAAACTCTGTAAGTTTGGGATTATCCAGGCAGGTTCGCGCCGAGAGGGGAACGCCATGCTCGACGACCTTCTCGCTGCGCGGGCAGCTATAGCGATCTGCGAGCGCCTTCTCGACAATCCGGACGACCTCGATGCCCTCGACGCCGCGCGCCAACTCATCGACGACAACATGCCCTGGGTGAAGCTGGGTCGCCAGCTAGTGGATTCAGCACCCGACTGACCGGGGGATTGCGCTTGATCTACGAAAACTCCCCGGGCGTCGGCGTGTCGCCGGTTTTCGCAACCATTCTCGATGCCAGGGTGTGCGTATGGCCCGTCCAAGCAAAGGTGACCGTGCGTATCACATGGTGAAATTCCATCCGGCCGTGTTACAGCGTCTCGTCGATAAGGCCACCGACGCTGGCGTGTCCTCGGTGTCGCAATATGGCGCCGACGTTCTTGCTGCGCATGTCGGGATGCCTGAGCATGTCCGGGAACTGAACCAAACACCGATCAGTGCTGCCCGCAAGATCGATCCTCTTCACGGCGACACCCGAGGCCGCTGCATGATCCGTCCTCACCGCGAGGTTTCTGAGCGGCTTATCCGCCAAGCGCCGGACCACAAAGTCTCGCCGTATATCGCCGACATCCTCGCTGTGCACGTTGGGCTCCCCGAATACGCCCGCCTCATTGACCATGAGGAGGTTTTGCCGCTGGCGATGTGAAACCCAAGCCCGGCAGATTTCCTTTGTCCTGACTGCGGCAGCCGGGCAAGACGTGACAAATCCATAGGTTTGCGGACCCACCGCTAATACGACGAAGGCCCCCGTAGGGGCCTTGTCTGAGGGTCCGAACCGAGTTGGCGCTCGGTTCCGGGTCCGCACCCGTTGCCCCTGAAAGGGACGTGTCTCGTGGACTCGTCTCACGGTAGCGCATGTGCTGCGTCTCGACCAGATTCGCCGCGCATCTGGCGTACAAACCGTGACCAACACACCGCCGGCGAACGTTGCCGCCGGCCCATTACCCCCACACCGTCGACGACGTATCGCGGGTGTACCCCGACCGTGCGCCGCCGCGGTGTTATCCGCACCACCGGCACCGCCGAGGTGTTGGCGATCCGCCGCGGTCGCCGGCTCTCGGGCCGGGACATGCCGGCACCGAGTGTGTTCGTCGGCCTGGAGCTCGATGCTGACGCCTATGCCGGTGTGCCGTGCTGGAGCGGAGGCCCCTCCTACTGGGCGCACACCACCGTCGCGGTGGCCTACGAGCTGCGCTACGCCACCGAGGTGCAGCCCTCGATGTGCAACGGCGGGATCGGGAAAAAGACGCTCATCGTGATCGCTGCGGCCATGGCGCGCTACGCCGACTGGAGCACCGGCCGCAACTGCCGACCCACCAATGACCAATTGGCTGCCGCCACCGGATTCTGTGAGCGCACCATCCAGCGGGCCCACGAGTGCCTTCGCCTGCTCGGCGTGGCCACCGAGGTTCTGCGCGGCCGCCAACGCACATACACCGAGCGCATGGCGTCCTGGCGGATGGGCGACCGGCACCGTGGCTGGGCTTCGGTGTGGGCGCTGCACGACAACCCCCAGATCAACCGAGTAATCCACAGCTTGTCACCCCATCTGGAACGGTCCCCAGTAACCACCACCTCCCCCTGTTTTAGAGATCCGGTTACTACCCGCACGGGCGCACGCGCCCGGCACCACGGCGCTGCGCGCCGCCGAGCACCCGACGAGCAGGGGCGCCGGCTGGCCTCCAGATGGCGCGCTGACCCGGATACTCCGCCGTGGGCACGGATGTACACCACCGGCAGCTGGGCAGGGATGCTGGCCGCGCCGGCGGCCGCCGGCTGGACACCGGCTGACCTGACCGCGTTGGTGGCCGACTGGCTCGGCACCGGACATTGGATTCCCGACGCGCCGGCCCGGCCGATCGCCCTGCTGGGAACGCTGCTGGCCTGGCACACCAGCCACAACAGCCTGAGCGACCGACCCGCCGCGCTCGACGAAGCCCGGGAAGCTCAGGCGCGTGCCGCCGAACAAGCGCGCGCCGCGGCCGCCAAACAGGCCCGCCGTGAACACGCTGAAGGTCGAGAACGCGGGAAAGCCGCCGCCACCGGGCCGGGCCGCGCCGCGGCGTTTGAGGCGCTGGCGGTTGCGCGGCAACGCGCCGTACACCGGCGCACCACCGTGGCCACCGCCGAACAAGCCGCCCGAGACGAGCTCATCACCCCCGCACACCGCGCTCGCCGCGCTGCGCTAACGACTTCTACCGAAGCGAGCCGTGCGGTCGTCTCACGCTCGCCGCTACCCGATCCAGCTGTTTGCTCCCCGAACATTGATTAGGAATCTGGCTCGGGGCCTTCGCTACTGAGTCGGCACGTCGAGCCATGCGATATCGCGCCCCATCGCCGGGGGTAAATCGCCGTCCACAAGCCAAGCGAGGACCCGTTCTGACACGCCGCTGTCGCGGCGCACCAACAGCTCTAGCAGCCGCCTCTCCACGCTCACCCCCACATCATCCCACCCACACCAGCCCTCTCAACTCCATCTCCACTGCCACCTCTCCGCAACTCCCTCGCCGCCCATCACCAGCCTCCACAGCAGCCAACGCCTCACCCGGCCACTCCCTCCCCCTTCCACACAATTACAGCACGGCACATTGGCACAAGTTGTGCAATACTCGGCTTCGGGCGCTGGCGCGCCCGAACCCCGGCCGCCTGGCGGCGGCCTGTCCCGGCTTGGTGAGGTGGTCTGGTGGCGGTGCGACCGTGCTGACGATCTCGCGGTTGTCGCGCTGGAGCATCGGCTACTACAACGACACCGCCAATCAGGCCCGGCAAGCCTCGATGGACCGTCAGGCCGCCGGCGGCGGCCTGGGCGAGTACTACTCTGAAGGCGACACCCGGGTCCCGACCTGGGTCGTGGTCGGCGACAAGGCCACCGTCGGTGAGGCCACCGGGCTCGACGGCGCCGCGCTCGACGGCGGGTTTGCTGACACCGAGGTTGCGGCACGCTGGCTCGATGATGGGGTGACACCCAGCGGGGAGGCGGGGCGGGCGTTCGGGACCAACGGTGTGCACGGTTTCGACCTGATGTTCGCCGCGCCCAAGAGTGTGTCGCTGCTGCGGTCGCTGACCGACGACGTGTCCGAGAAGGTCATGCAGAACGCCCACGTCAAAGCCGTCGAAGCCGCGATGACTTACCTGCACGAACATGCCGGGTACACGCGGGTGCACAACCCGCTGACCAGCAACAAAGACCTCCAACGGCTGCCCGGGCTGGTGGCGATCGCCTACCAGCATGAGACGAGCCGGTGCGGGGACCCGCACCTGCACACCCACGTCATCGTGCCGAATCGCCAGGTCAGAGCTGATGGGCGGCTGGTGTCGATCGACTCCAAGTCGCTGTACCACGAAGCCAAAGCCGCCGGGATCATCTACCAAGCCACGCTGCGCCACGAGTTGCACGCCGAGCGGGGCTTCGAATGGCAGCCCGTCGACGAGCATTCCGGCATGGCCGAGATCGCCGGCGTCACCGCGGCGAGCATCAAGGCGTGGTCGCAGCGTTCGACGCGGCTGCGGGAATGGGCCAAAGACAACCTGGTCGTCGTCGACGGTGAGCCGACCGCCGCGCAGTTGGCGACCGCGCAGAAAGCCACCCGGCCCACCAAACCCGAGCAGCTCGCCTGGGACGAACTCAAAGCGATGTGGCGCGCCGACGCGCGCGGTCTGGACTTGGACCGCGATGCGCACTTCGCCGCCCGCGCTGAGCGGCGCGCACAAGCGCACATCCCCGGACGGGCGCGCATCTCTGCCGCGCTAGCGCACATCGACAAGGCCGCGTTCACCCGCGCCGATGTCGTCGAGCTGGTCGGCGCAGTCATGCCGTATGACGAAGATCCTGGTGAGGGCCGGGATGTGCGGGCGCGCATCGAGGACCTCGCCGCGCGCATCGGTCTGCGGGTGAGCGCACCGCGCGCCGCGCATGAGCGCGAAGGACACGAGAAGTACACGCTGACCGCGATCCTCAACGAGGAGATGCGCGTCCTCGAGGCCGCCGGTGCCACCGATGCGCGTGCGCGCCTGGGTGTGCGCTCGAGCGAGCTGGCCGCGCTGTCACCGGATCAGGCGCGCGCGGTGACCGCGATCGGCATGTCGCAGTGGTTGGTCAATCCGCTGTCCGCACCCGCCGGTGCCGGAAAAACCCACTCCCTGCAAGCCCTGCGCGCCGCCGCCCACCGAGTCCACAAAGAGGTGCTGGTGCTCGCTCCCACCGGGACGGCGGTCGATCAAGCACTCGCTGACGGCGCCGGCGACCACGGCATGACCCTCGACAAAGCGCTGCACCAGCTCGACACCGGCACCCTGGCCCTCGATCAGCGCACCGTGGTGGTCGTCGATGAGGCGTCCATGGTGGCCACCCCCAAGCTGCGCCAACTGTTGGAGACCACTACCGCCGCCCAGGCGAAAACCGTGCTCGTTGGTGACCCCTACCAGCTGGCACCGGTGAAAGCCCGCGGCGGCATGTTCGACCAACTGTGCATCGAGCTGCCTTGGACTCAGCGCCTCTCGCAGGTGTGGCGCATGCACGACCCGGCCGAACGTGACGCCTCCCTAGCGATCCGCAACGGGCGCGGTAACCGGCTCCGCAGAGCGGTCGGCTGGTACCGCAGCCACGACCGTCTGCACACCGGCGATCAGGTCAGCATGGCCGCCGACGCCTTGACGGCCTACCTCGATGACCGCGCCGCCGGGAAAAACACCCTGCTCGTCTGCGATACCTGGGACATCGCTGATGCCCTCAACCAGCGCCTCCACGACACCCTCACCACCGAGGGACCCACCGCGCAGGTGGCCCGCGACCAAACGGTGCGGGTCGGCGACATCATCGTCAGCCGCGACAACGACCCCACCATCACCGTCCACCCCGGCCCCCACCACCGTGAGGGCCAGACGGTCGATCAGGTGCGCAACGGCAACCGGTGGCGCGTGGCCGGCATCGACGAAAAGACCAACCGCGTCGCCGCCGAACGGCTCACCGACAAAGCCCGAGTCCTATTCGAGGGCGACTACCTACGCCAGCATGTCCACCTTGGATATGCCGTCACCGTCCACGCTGCCCAAGGTGTCACCGTCGACACCGCCCACACCGTGCTCGGTGAAAACGCCTCCCGCACCCAGGCCTACGTCGGGCTCAGCCGCGGCCGCCAGACCAACCACGCCTACCTCTACACCCGATTCAGCGGCGAAGCCGACCACGAACACAGCGCCCCCCATACCGGCATGCACGTGGCCCGCCGCGGCACCAAACACACTGCCGCGCACGCCCTTCAGATGATCCTGGCCAACGACGACCGCCCCCGCACCATGCACGTCGAAGCCGAACACACCGCCCGCGAACACCTCCCCGACATCATCGGCCAGGTCCTCGACCGCCACGCGCAACGCCGCGGGACTTGGCGGGCCGCCTGGCACGAGCACACCCGTACCCAGCGGAGTCGCGAACAGGCCTACGAGCGTTTGCGCGCCGGACTGGAACACGGCGCCGAACAGTCACGCGGCCGCGGTCGTGGCCGTGACGTCGACGGCCTCGAACTTTGATTTCAGCCTTATGCTCAGACGCCTACGCGGTGAGCCAGAGCAGTCCGTGCTTCGCTCACAATTAGAGCCGTCTGCCATGTTTGCAGCGGCCCGTCTTGGGTCCACCCCGCGACGCTGCGCAAGGCAGGCCAGGTGATCGCCTTGACCATGGCGTAGCCGGGCCGCCCGGCGGCTTCGAGTTCGTCCAGTGCGGCACGCACGGACGCCGCCCACCGCGGCGCCAGCCACCCCGGAAGTCCCGCTACAGCGCCGCCGCGCGCATGTTCGGTGGCCGCAGTGAACTGAACTGAGGTGGTGACGTCAGCCATGATTTCGGCGGCTATCCGAGCTGTTGCTATGCCTTTCGCTGTGGCCCCGGCGACCCGTTCCAGCACCCCGTAGCTGTCTGGGCCTTCCCACACCAGCGCGGCTGTGGCGGCAGCGATTGTCGCCTCAGCGGCTACCTCTAACGGATTCCACTGGTTGACTGACACGTCTGCATTCATCGAACACCGCCATCCTCGTGGCCAACCCAGAGTTGGCGTTCTGCGGCGATGTGGTGGGCCAGATAGACCACCTCGCGGTGATCGGGGGCGCCGTGGCGCCATAACAGCAGCAGCTCGGCGAGCCGGGCCAGATTGTGCTGCACTCGCGCGTACGACGACGCCTCCGTGTCGGCGCCGATCCGGCCGGGTCGCTGACCCGAGCTGTCGGTGATCGCCATCGGTAGCACGGCACTAGCGAGTTCGTCCCACTGCGATTCGGTGATGGCGGTGCCGCGGTCGAGGTGGGTGGCGATTTCGCGCAGCAGCGGGGGAATCGGCAGTGTCAGGAGTTCACCGGCCTGGGTGAATGTGACGTGCGCAGTTTGTCTGGTGATGGCCAGTGATTCGCGCACGTCGACCGGGGTTGCGGTGTTCAGCTGCGCGTAGGCGGCCGGATTGAGAGCCTGTAAGCGGTGTAACCGGGTCTCATCCAACGGCGGCTGCGTGTGATCACCTGATTTGGCCCCACTTTGGTCGGTGTTCTTCACCAATTTTGGCCCCGGTGGGTTGGTGATTTCTTCCGGCCGGGTGGGGCGGTGTGTCGTCACGGATTTTGGCCCCACCCTGGTTCAGATCGTTCCTGTCGGACCGTCTTCGTTGGCGGTCGTCAGGGAGGTCGGTGAGGATGCGGTCACGCGTGGAACTGTTCGAGAAGATCAGGAAAGACCGGCGGCGGGAGGGCTTGTCGATCCGTGAGTTGGCGGAGCGGCATGGCACCCATCGCCGGACGGTGCGTCAGGCACTTGCTGATGCGGTGCCTCCGCCGCGCAAGGCTTATCCGGTGAGGCCCCGGCCGGCGATCGGCGAGTGGGCGTCGGTGATCGACGCCTGGCTGATCGCCGATAAGCAGGCTCCGCGTAAACAACGCCATACCGCCCGGCGGATCTGGCAGCGTTTGGT
>JAGQTU010000011.1 GCA_020438865.1 Mycobacterium sp. | reverse complement strand
GGGATACGCATCCAGCGGGGGTGGCACGATGTCGGCCACCAGGTCCGCGGCCGCCCGCAGCCGCATCGCCCGGTTCGAGGCCCGGACGACCGGCGCGCGAGAGTCGGTGGGCCCACCGCTTTCGGAAAGGTACTGGCGCACAGCGTCATCGAGAGTGCGGGTGGCCGTCAGTGTGTCGTGGCTCAGGGTGATCACCTGGTTCTCCGCTTCCTCGGAGGCGCCGCGGGTGACCCGCGCCACGGTGGCCCGCAGGTAGCGGGATCCCACCGAGCAGGCCGCGTCGATCGCCCGGTTCACCGAGGCACTCGCCCCCCGCGGCCACAGCAACAGCGAAACCACCACGCCGACAAGGGCGCCCACCACGACGTCCTCGACCCGGATCAGGCCCACCTGCCACCCGGTCGGCACGATGATGTTGAACACGATCAGCACCATCATGGTGAACTGGGCCTGGCCGGCGGTGAAGGACGCTATCTCCGGAACGTACGCCGAGCCGAACGCGACGACGGGTAGGAGCAACCACATCACTTTCGCATCCACCCCGAGCAGTTCGATCACCACTGCGCCGATCACGAAACCGATGACCGTTCCGGTCACCGCCCGCACCATGGTGGTGCCGGTGGTCAACGCACTGCTGCGCAGCACCGACAGCGCGCCCATCACCACCCAGAACCCGTGCTCGACGGGAAAGACGAAGGTCACCGTGACGGCCAGTGCCAGGCCGAGGCCGGTGCGCAGGCTGTTGCGCACGGTCACCGACCGTGTCACGAGATGACCAGTGGTCAGCGCCGTCACCGCGGCGGTCTCCGAGTACACCCGGTCGGCCACACCGGTCTCGGGTAGGCCGCGGCCGAGCACCCGCGCCCAGACCGGTCGGGCGTCGGCCGCCGCCGCGCCGGCGATGATGCGTCCGGTCACGCCGATCGTCGCCCCGATCGTCCGCCTTCGCAGCAGGGTGCGACCCAACTCGATGGCCGCCCCGTCATCGGGTTCGGCGAGGATGTCGACGATGTCGTCGCGATAGCTGCTCACCGCGATCAACCGGTTCACGGCCAGGGCGGCGGCCAGATCCGTACGCGCCGCGGACCGCTCGGCCGGTCGCGAAATGTGCAGTATCCGTGCGCAATTACGCAGGACCGCCACCCCCGGGTCGGCTATCGGGCCGAGCTCGCGGCCGGTCTCGCCGGTGACCCGGTCGCACAGCCACTGCAGGTCGTCGACCACCCGGACCAACGCCCGGCTCCCGGCGGTGAGCGCCACCGGCCGGTAGGCCGCCCCGAGGAAACTGGCCCGCAGCGCGTCCATCGCGACGGTCACGTCGGCGGCCGAGGCGTGCCCCTCGATCCGGTCGGCCAGCGCCGTGCACACCTGGGCGGCGTGGCGCCGCAGCTCGCCGTGGTGGCGCGGGGGGAAGACGAACAACGCGGCAGGCATGCAGATCAGCACGGCGATCAGCCAGCCCAGCAGCCGCTCGGGCAACGGCCCCACCGGCGTGCACACCGGAAGCACGAACGTCAGCAGCGTGGCCCGCTGACCGGCGGCCACGATCTCGCTGAGCAGGCCGGCGAAGCTGATCAGGACTCCGACGACGAACATCAGCGTCACGGCCAGCCATGGGATGGGCGCGATCAGGGTGCCGACACTGATTAGCACCGCACCGTTGAAGGCGAGCCCGCCGTAGGCGAGGGCACGGGCGTTCATGTTGCCGGGGAAGTCCACGACGATGAGCAGTGCGATCGAGCCGAAGATCGTGAACAGCGGTGTCTGTGAGCCGCCGCCGACGGTGAAACTGGCCGCCGCCGCGATCGGAATGACGAGCGCGGCCCGCAGGGCCCGCCGTGCGGCGTCGTACTCCGGGTCGCGTGTCCGGATCCGTCCGACGGCCCGCCGCCAGAGGTTCGTCGGCGTCATCCTCGTCGGCGCCATCAGTGTGCAAGCATCTTGATCACCAGCACCACCGAACCGAACGATGCCAGGATCAGGACGGTCAGAAGCTTTTGCCACCAACGTAATTGCGTCTTGCGCACGGCGAGCAGGGCGATCAGCGCGAGCTCGCCCACCAGTGCCCACATCGCGATCCACATCGCGGTGGAGGTCTTCAGCAACCCGAATGCCGCGACCGTGAGAACGCCGGCCGGAATGACGGCCGCCTGCAGGATCTGCCCGGACGCCTGCAGCATGGCCGCGACCTCGCGGCGGTGCGGGCGGCTGCCGTACACCCCGAGGTGCGCGACGAAGTCGGCGAACAGGCTGGCCGCCCACAGCCCGCCGGTCGCGACGGCGACATCGAGCAGGCGGGCCCAGGCGCTGGTGCTCTCGGTGGTGTATCGGGCCAGCACGGCGAGGGTTGCCAGGCAGGAGATCGCCCCGTAGAGCCGCTCGCGCAGGACTGCGAACACGTGCTCGACCGGCTCGCCCTGCCTGGCTCGCTCGACGTCCTCGGTCCGGCTCACCGCGGCGGGACGGTGCCGAAGCTGCCGGAGTCGAGTGCGTCGAGCATCTGGTTGCTGATCCACTCGTAGACGCGGGGTTCCCGGGACAGGGTGGCCTGCTCGTAGCCGACGAGCATGTAGACGCACCAGTCGGCGAACACCTCGGCCTGGCGCTCGTCGCCGACGATGTCCATGGCGTAGTCGTAGCAGACCTTGAAGCGCTCTCGGTCCACCTCGACCTGCACCTTGTGGACATCGGCATCCACCGAACTCCACGCCCGAATGGCGGCCTCGGCGCCGTGGGGCAGCGACAGCGCCACCCGGATGATCACCTGCATCCGTTCCCGCGGGTCGCTGACCGCACTGAAGGCCTGCGCCATCCGCACGGTGCGGTCCTGGACCCAAAATGTGATGAGCTCGCGGCAGTAGGCGGGCCAGCTGGCGAAGTAGTGGTAAAACGATCCGGTCGTCACACCGAGCCGGTTGCAGACCTCCGCCAGCTTCAGTCCGCCGTAGCCCAGATCGGCCAGTACGTCGAGGCCCGTCTCGAAGTACGCCTCGCGGTTCGCGAGTGTTGCCATGGATTAAGACCATAGTTCTTCGGCACCCGCCGATGGTGCGGCGAGCAGGATCGACGCCGATTTGTGAGCGGGGCTGTCGCGGCCCCGTGATCGTGGGGCAAGCTGGACTCACGGGATCGGATCAAGGAGTTTCGAGGAGTTTGCAATGACAGTCCAGATCACGAGTGACCAGGCCACCGACGGCGGCGCGGCCGGTGTCCTGGCCGAGGTGCGCGGTGTGTTCAACAGCGGGCGCACCCGCTCGCTGCAGTGGCGGGCCGAGCAACTTCGGGCCATCGAGAAGATGTGCGAGGAGAGCGAGCCGGAGATCGCCGAGGCGCTGGCGGGGGATCTGGGTCGCTCCGCCTTCGAGGCCTGGCTCGGTGACATCGCCTCGACCAAGGCCGAGGCGGCCTTCGCCCGCAAGCACCTGAGGAAGTGGGTTCGGCCGCGCCGGCAGGGGCTTCCGCTGGCGCAGCGACCCGGCCGGGCATGGGTGCAGTACGACCCGCTGGGCGTGATCCTGGTGATCGGGCCATGGAACTACCCGTTCTACCTGTGCATGGCCCCGGTGGTGGCCGCGGTCGCGGCCGGCAACGCGGTGGTGATCAAACCCTCCGAACTGGCGCCGGCCACCTCCGCGGTGATTGCCCGGCTGGTGCCCCGCTACCTCGACACCGATGCCATCCGGGTGGTGGAAGGTGACGCCGCGACCACCCAGGACCTGATGGCCCAGGGCTTCGACCACGCGCTGTTCACCGGCGGCACCGAGATCGGGCGCAAGATCATGGCGGCCGCCGCGCCAACCCTGACGCCGGTTACCCTCGAACTCGGCGGCAAGAGCCCGGTGCTGGTGACCGAGAGCGCCGACATCGACGTGGCCGCACGGCGCATCGCCTGGATCAAGCTGCTCAACTCCGGCCAGACCTGTATCGCCCCGGACTACGTCCTGGCCGACCGCAAGATCGTCGCGGAGCTCACCGACAAGATCGTCGCCACGATCGCCGAGTTCCGCGCGACCGAGCCGGATCCGTCGCTGCGGATCGTCAACGAGCGGCAGTTCGACCGGCTGGTCTCGCTGATCAGCGCGACCGGCGGCAAGGTCGTCACCGGCGGCGGTTCGGACCGCTCGACCCTGCGGATCGAACCGACGGTGATCCTCGAGCCCGGGCCGGACGACCCGGTCATGACCGACGAGATCTTCGGCCCGATCCTGCCGATCATCACCGTCGACTCGCCCGAGGCGGCGGTGCGGTTCGTCAACGCCCGGCCCAAGCCGCTGGCGCTGTACGTGTTCACCTCGTCGCAGCAGCAGGGCCGGGAGTTGATCGACCGGATGCCGTCCGGCGGTGCGGTGATCAACCACATCGCAATGCACTGCCTGGCGCCGCAGCTGCCGTTCGGCGGTGTGGGCGCCAGCGGGATAGGCGCCTACCACGGCAAGTGGGGGTTCGAGGCCCTGAGCCACCGCCGGGCCGTGCTGGCGAAGCCGAACAAGCCGGACCCGAGTCTGATGTACCCGCCCTACACCGACCGGGCGATCAAGATCATGCGCAAGCTGATGTAGGCCGGGGTAAGGGACGCTCGGCAAACACGCCTAGTCGCTGCGCGTGGTGCTCAGCGGGCAACAATGCGGTGGCGCCCCTTCAGAGCGAATTTCCGTGCCGAATTCCGAACATGAAATTGACACCAGTGACGTATCCAAACGGCCGGTGGGCGGTAATTTGCTGCGAAGAAAACCAACCCGGGTCCCGGGAGCAATCTGCGCATATGTGAAATATCAACCGCAACAAGGGGTCACAGAAGCGGCAATGCGTTCCGCCGGAATCAAGAAGGTGTAATCGGCAAACAAATGTCGACTGCCGTCAAATACCGCTCGTTCGTGTGGCACTATTGAAGGGTGCCGCATACAGCCAGTCGGGGTCCGGGTCGCCCCCCTGCAGCAAAGGCGGCGGAAACGCGTGAGCGCATCCTGCGCGCAGCCCGTGAGGTGTTCAGCGAACTGGGGTACGACGCTGCCACCTTCCAGGCGATCGCCATCCGCGCCGACCTGACCCGGCCAGCCATCAATCACTACTTCGCCAGCAAGCGAGTGCTGTATCAGGAAGTAGTCGACCTGACCAACGCCCTGATGATCGCCTCGAGCGTGGAACTCGCGCAGCGCGAGTCCACGCTTTCGGGCCGGATGCGGGTGTTCGTCCAGTCCGCCCTGCAGGTGCAGGGACAGGACCGCTCCGCTGCCGCCTTCCTGGTGACCTCGGTGCTCGAGTCACAACGACATCCCGAACTCAGCCAGGTCGGTAACGACTCCCTGGAGTTCGTGCGGTCGTTCGTGGCCTCCGCGGTCAAGGACGCGGTGCGCAGCGGTGAGCTTCGGGCGGACATCGACATGGACGCCGCGGCCGAGATGCTGGTCGCGTCGCTCTGGGGCCTCGGCTTCTATGCCGGCTTCGTCGGCAGCCCGGAGCGGCTGACTGCGATCACCGACCACTTCCTGCAGCTTCTCGACGGCAGGGCGTGGCAGGACACGCACTGAGTGCCGCCTGCCGGTGATGTCGGCCACAACGCCGCATAGCTTGGCTAAGTTTTTAGGTAGCATGGCTATCAATTGACCGTTCCCGGCGTCTGTCCGGCGGGTCAGCCTGTCACCGAACCGAGAGCACACCAATATGAGCACACTGCGCACCCACGACGACACCTGGGACATCGCGACGAGTGTGGGGTCGACCGCCGTCATGGTGGCCGCCGCCCGCGCCGGGGAGACCGACAATCCCGACCCGCTGATCCGTGACCCGTACGCCCGGATCCTGGTCGAGGGTGCCGGAACCGGCATGTGGGAAAGCATGCTCGACGAGTCGATGGCCGACCGGGTGGAGGCTGCCGACCCCGAGGCCGCCGCGATCTTCCGGCACATGGGCAACTACCAGGCCGTGCGCACGCACTTCTTCGACGCGTTCTTCGCCGATGCCGCGGCCGCGGGCATCCGTCAGATCGTGATCCTCGCCTCGGGACTGGACTCCCGCGCCTACCGCTTGGACTGGCCGGCCGGTACCCGGGTCTACGAGATCGACCAGCCCAAGGTCCTCGAATACAAGGCCACCACGCTGGCCGAGCACGGGGTGCGCCCCGCCGCGGAGGTGCACGAGGTGCCCGTCGACCTGCGCCAGGATTGGCCCGCGGCGCTGCGCGGGCACGGGTTCAACCCCATGCAGCCGACCGCCTGGCTGGCCGAGGGCCTGCTGATGTACCTGCCCGCCGACTCCCAGGACCGGCTCTTCGAACAGGTCACCGACTTGAGCGCGCCCGGCAGCCGGGTGTCGGCGGAGGCCGTCGCGCATCGCGACGAAAGCAGGCGCGCGGAGATGCGGGAGCGGTTCGAGAAGTTCGCCGACCAACTCGGCTTCGACCGCCGGATCGACATCGGTGAGCTCACGTACAACGATCCAGACCGGGCGGACGTCGTCGAGTGGCTCAACGCCCACGGCTGGACGGCCTCGGGCGTGCCGTCAGTGGATGAGATGCGCCGACTGGGCCGGTGGGTCGACATCCCGATGGGTGACCAACCGAACGCGTTCGCCACCTTCGTCATCGGCGAGCGACTCGGGTCGCGGTAGCCGCGGTACCGCATCGACGCTGCGGCCGAAGGTACCGCGCGAAACGGCGACCAGTACGCAGAGTCGGTGAGCCATACGCAGACTCGGCACCCCTGACCGGCGTGATCGGCCGACCGGCTCGCTGGTTACGATGGCCAGCGCCGGGTGGAGTGTTGATCACCCGCCCATCGGAAGGCCGGAGAAAGGGAAGCTCATGCCCGGAGTTGCGGATCGTGTCATCGTCGTCACCGGCGCCGGAGGTGGTCTGGGCCGCGAGTACGCCCTGACGCTGGCCCGCGAGGGCGCCAGCGTGGTGGTGAACGACCTCGGCGGGGCGCGCGACGGCACCGGCGCCGGCCATTCGATGGCCGATCAGGTGGTCGCGGAGATCAAGGACGCCGGGGGCCGCGCGGTGGCCAACTACGACAGCGTGGCCGAAGCCGAGGGCGCCGAGAACATCGTCAAGACCGCCCTGGACGAGTTCGGCAAGATCGACGGTGTCGTGAGCAACGCCGGAATCCTGCGGGACGGCACATTCCACAAGATGCCGTTCGAGAACTGGGATTCGGTGCTCAAGGTCCACCTCTACGGCGGCTACAACGTCATCCGGGCCGCCTGGCCGCACTTCCGCGAGCAGAGCTAGGGCCGCATCGTGGTCGACACCTCCACCAGCGGCCTGTTCGGGAACTTCGGTCAGGCTAACTACAGCGCCGCGAAGCTTGGCCTGGTCGGCCTGATCAACACGCTGGCCCAAGAGGGCGCGAAGTACAACATCAAGGCCAACGCGTTGGCACCCATCGCGGCGACCCGCATGACCGAGGACATCCTGCCGCCCGAGGTGTTCAAGAAGCTCACCCCGGAGTACGTGGCGCCGGTGGTGGCCTACCTGTGCACCGAGGAGGTGCCGGACACCGCTTCGGTGTTCATCGTCGGCGGCGGCAAGGTGCAGCGGGCCGCCCTGTTCCAGAACGAGGGCGTCACCTTCGATCACGTGCCGACGGTCGACGACGTGGCCGCGCAGTGGCCGACGATCGACGATCTGTCGGCCGCCAAGCACGCCACCTTCTCGCTCGGCTGACCGCTCGCCCGCGCGGGTAGGTTCGAGCGGGTGAGCACCGGCGGGATCATCCTGGTCGCGCTGGCCATCGCCGTCGGCCTGGTCGGCATCATCGTCCCGCTGCTGCCCGGCACGCTGTTGGTCTACGCGGCGATCGCGGTCTGGGCGGTCATCGAGCGCAGCCTGGTGGCGTGGGTGGTGCTGGCGGTGGTGACCGTGATCATCGGGGCCAGCCTGCTGATCAAGTACCTGTGGCCGGTGCGCCGCATGCGGGCCGCCGAGGTCGCCGGCGTAAGCCTCGGCACGGGTGCGGTGCTCGGCGTGATCGGGTTCTTCGTGATCCCGGTCGTCGGGCTGGTGGTCGGCTTCGTGCTGGGGGTGTACCTGGCCGAACTGGTGCATCGGCGTGATCGGCGGCGAGCGTGGGCGTCCACGATCCACGCGGTCAAGGGGGCCGCGTTGTCGGTGGGCGTGGAACTGGCCGGCGGCCTGATCGCCACCGCGGCCTGGGTGGTGGGGCTGCTGCTAACCCAGTAACCCGGCGCGCAGGCGTGCGATGTCTTCGCCGGTGATCTCCGCCGCCTCCAGGTAGCCGCCCAGACCGCCGTAGTCCTCATCGATGACCTGACGCGCGGTCGCCAGATACTTCTCCTTAACACCCAGTACCTCGTCCGGCAGTCGGGACTCGGCGAAGGCCACCACTTCGGGCGTGATTCCCTCGCGGTTACGTACCGACTCCAGGATCCGTTCCCGAAGTCGGCCCACCGCTTGGTTACTCCGCAAGAAGTCGGCGAGGATGGCGTCTCGGGGTACCCCGATGGCCTCCAGCGCCAAGGCGATCGAAAAGCCGGTGCGGTCCTTGCCGGCGAAGCAGTGAACCAGAATCGGCTTACCCTCACTCAGCAGGGTCACGATCCGGCGAACCGCCCGGCGCGCTCCGCCATACCGGGCGAACCGGACGTACTCCTCGCTCATCCACTTCTCGCCGGCGGCGACGACGTCGTCGTCGGGCGAGGCATCGGTCATCATCTGTTCCCACGCGGTCTCGTGCGGCGCGCCGGCCGGCTTGTGTGACAGGTCGGGAAACGGAAGCAGATGCACGGTCACGCCATCCGGAACCGCGCCGGGGCCGCGCCGATCCACCTCCACGGGTGAGCGCAGGTCGGCGACATCGGTGATGCCCAACCGGCGGATGACTCCGCGCCCTGTCTCGTCGAGTCGGCTGATCTCACTGGACCGGTACAAGAGGCCGGGACGAATCCCCGTCGTCTCGGCGACGTCGCGGAAGTTCTGCGCTTTCAGGGTGGTTCACCCCCGCATCGCCGCCGCGGCCATCGCGCTCGGTTCGGCGCCGAGTTCGGCGCGGGCGATGCTGCGCAGGTGGACCTCGTCGGGGCCGTCGAAGATCCGCATCGCACGCTGCCAGCCGTACATCCGCGCCAGCGGGAAGTCGTCGCTGACCCCAGCGCCGCCGTGCACCTGGATGGCCCGGTCGATGACGTTGCAGGTCATCTGCGGGGCCACCGCCTTGATCTGCGCCACCAGGTTGCGGGCTTCCTTGTTGCCGTGCTGGTCGATGGTCCACGCGGCCTTGTGGCACAGCAGCCGGGCCTGGTCGATCTCGTTGCGGGACACCGCAACCGCGTGCTGCACCATGCCCTGTTCGGCCAGCGGCTTACCGAAGGCGATCCGGGTCCGGGCGCGTTCGACCATCAGCGCCAGCGCACGTTCGGCCACCCCGATCGCGCGCATGCAGTGGTGGATGCGGCCCGGGCCCAGCCTGGCCTGGGCGATTGCGAACCCCATACCCTCCTCGGCCAGCAGGTTCGAGGCCGGTACGCGGACGTTGTCGTAGATCACCTCGGCGTGCCCGTGCTGGTCCTGCCAGCCGAACACCGAAGTTGAGCGGACGAGAGTCACACCTGGGGTGTCGATGGGCACCAGGATCATCGACTGTTGTTGATGGGACGCCGCATCCGGATTGGTGCGGCCCATCACGATGAGGATCTTGCAGCGCGGGTCGTTGGCGCCGGAGGTCCACCACTTGCGTCCGTTGATGATGTAGTCGTCACCGTCGCGGGTGATCGCCGTCTGGATGTTGCGGGCGTCGCTGGAGGCCACCGCCGGCTCGGTCATCGAGAACGCGCTGCGGATCTCACCGGCCAGCAGCGGTTCCAGCCAGTGTTTGCGCTGCTCCTCGGAGGCGAACAGGTGCAGGGTCTCCATGTTGCCGGTGTCCGGGGCAGCGCAGTTGAGCGCCTCGGGGGCGATCTCGGTGCTCCACCCGGTCAGCTCCGCCAGCGGGGCGTACTCCAGGTTCGTCAGGCCGGACTCCGGCGGCAGGAACAGGTTCCACAGGCCCTGCGCCCTGGCGAGCTTCTTGAGCTCTTCGACCACGGGCGGCACGGTGAAATCGTTCGGCCCGGCGGCCGCCCGGTACTCGTCGTAGGACTTCTCGGCGGGAAAGACCTTCTCGACCATGAACTCGGTCAGCCGTTTGTGGTAGTCAGCCGCCTTCGCGGACATGGCGAAATCCATGCCGTCACGATAGGACACCAGGCCCCCACACGACGAGGCCCTCCCGTATGACCAACAGGGAGGGCCGCGTCGTTATGTGGATACGTCGGTCAATCGGTCAGAGGACCCCCTTTCCCTTGCGCTGGTGCGGAATCCCGGCATCCCGGGCTTATCAGCAGGTCATGTCCATGTTGGGCGCCTGCGGCGTCTGGTTGGCCGCGTTGACCTGCGCGGCCCGGGTCAGCGGGTTGGGCTGGCTGGGGCTTGCACCCGTCGAATCGTTGGGCATCGCCATGCTGCTGCACTTGGTGTCGGCCTGCGGGCTGGCTTCGGCCGGTGCGGCGACAGCCAGGGTGCCGGCCAGGATCCCGGCGGCCACCAGGGGTCCGGCGGCGGCGGCGGTGATGCGGCGGGTGAAGCGGCTCATGTCGTTCTCCTGTAGGTCGTGCGGGGCCGGCTGGGTCGCGGCCATGCGTCGACTATCACCCCCGCGGCACCCGGGCGGTGTCCGCCGAGCGGCCCTAGTGGGGGATGAAGTGTTTGTCCACCGATCGGTGGACGCCTGTGCGAAGCTGCCTGCCATGTCGGAGAACCGCAGGGTGCGCGTTGTCGTGGGAGACGACCACCCGTTGTTCCGCGACGGCCTGGTCCGAGCGCTGAGCAGCAGTGGGGAGATCGACGTGGTGGGCGAGGCCGAGGACGGTTCCTCGGCGCTGGCGCTGATCAAGGAACACCGGCCCGACGTCGCGCTGCTGGACTACCAGATGCCCGGGATGGACGGCGGCGTTGTCGCGGCGGCGGTGGTGCGCGACGAGCTGGCGACCCGGGTGCTGCTGGTGTCGGCCCACGACGAGGCCGAGATCGTCTACCACGCGCTACAGCAGGGGGCGGCGGGCTTCCTGCCCAAGGACGCCTCCCGATCCGAGATCATCAACGCCGTTCTGGACTGCGCCAAGGGGCGTGACGTGCTGGCGCCGCGGCTGGCGTCGGGGCTGGCGGTCGAGATCCGCCGCCGCGCCGAGCCGTCCGGGCCGTCGCTGAGCACCCGGGAACGCGAGGTGCTCGGCATGATCGCCCACGGCCAGAGCATCCCGGCGATCGCCGAGTCGCTGTTCCTGGCCCCCTCGACGGTCAAGACCCACGTGCAGCGGCTCTACGAGAAGCTGGGAGTCAAGGATCGGGCCGCCGCGGTCGCCGAAGCCATGCGCCGTGGGCTGCTGGAGTGACGTGCCCCGCCGGATCCATCACACCCTCGACTACCTGAGCACCGAGCCGGTCCGGGTCGCCGCGATCCTGCGGCTGCCGCTGATCGTGCTGATCGCCCTGCTGGTCTACGTCCAGCATGTCGAACACTGGCTGCCCCGCCTCGTCGGCACCGTCTTCATCCTCTACGCCGCCTTCGCGGTGGCCTGGCTGGTGATCGTCGTCCGCACCCCGGTCCGCTGGTGGTTCGGGGTGGCCTCGACCGCGATGGACGTGCTCGCGGTGCTCGCGCTGTGCCTGGCCTCCGGCGGTGGGACGGTGTGGCTGCTGCCCATCTTCTTCATGGTGCCCATCACGGTGGCCTTCCTGGACCGCCCCGAGCTGACCGCGGCGCTGGGCTTGAGCGCCGCAGCGGGCTACTTCGTCGCGTGGATCGTCTACGCCGTGCGGGACAAGATGATCGCCGTCCCGGCGGTGGTCTACGTGCAGGTCGGCTGCCTGCTGTGGCTGGCCGCCGCCAGCACCGCGCTGTGCTACGTGCTGGCGCGCCGCCGGGCCCGGGTGCGGGCGCTGCTCGACGTGCGCCGCCGCCTGGTCGCCGAGTCGATGCAGGCCGACGAACGCCACAACCGCCGGCTCTCCGAGCAGTTGCACGACGGCCCGTTGCAGAACCTGCTGGCGGCCCGGCTCGACCTCGAGGACCTGCGCGAGCGTCCGACACCTGACGGCTTCGACCGGATCGATGCGGCGATGCGCGACACCGTCGCCCTGCTCCGCAACACCGTCACGACCCTGCACCCGCAGGTGCTCGCCCAGGTGGGCCTGGCCCCCGCGTTGCGCGAATTGGTCCGCCAGTACGAGCAACGCTGGGACGCCACCATCGACTGTGCGATCGACGAGGTGGGCAAGCCGCCCGCGCAGGCGTTGCTGTATCGGTCCGCGCGCGAGCTGTTGTCCAACGCCCACAAGCACTCTCGCGCGACCCGCGTCGGCGTCGCCCTGCATCTGGCGGGTGACGACGTCCTGCTGCGGGTGGAGGACAACGGGATCGGCTTCGACCCCGGGGTGCTGGAACGCAAGGTCGCCGATGGTCACATCGGGTTGGCCTCGCTGGTGGTCGGTATCGAGGAGATGGGCGGCGCGGTCCGGTTCGCGCCGACACCCGGCGGTGGTGCGACGGCGGTGGTCACCATGCCCGCGCGCCGCCCCGCCCCGCAGCCCGCCTGAGGCCCTCCCCCGAACGGGGGAGGAGCGGCTTCCGGCTTGGGGGCTCGCCGGCGGCAGCGGATAGGGTGTCACGAGCAAAGGGGTCCTTCCCCGACGAAATCCACGCTAGGAAGCGAACGCAGGGTTCATGACTGATACGCATGTGACAGTGGGCGTCGTCGCCGAGTCCGGCGCCGACGAACGGCGCGTCGCGTTGGTGCCCAAGGCGGTGTCGACGCTGGTCAGCGGCGGCGCCGCGGTGGTGGTGGAGCCCGGTGCGGGAGAGCGTGCCCTGCTTCCCGACCAGCTCTACATCGACGCCGGCGCGACGATCGGCGACGCCTGGGCCGCTGACGTGGTGGTGAAGGTCGCTCCGCCGTCGGCCGAGGAGGTGGCGCGGCTGCGCCCGGGCCAGACCCTGATCGGCTTCCTGGCGCCGCGTAACGCCGACAACCAGATCGGTGCGTTGAAAGACCGCGGCGTGCAGGCCTTCGCCGTGGAGGCGATTCCCCGGATCTCCCGCGCCCAGGTGATGGACGCGCTGTCCTCGCAGGCCAACGTCGCCGGCTACAAGGCCGTGGTGCTCGCGGCCGCCGAGTCCACCCGGTTCTTCCCGATGCTCACCACCGCGGCCGGCACGGTGAAGCCGGCCAGCGTGCTGGTACTCGGCGTCGGCGTGGCCGGCCTGCAGGCGCTCGCGACGGCCAAGCGCCTCGGCGGGCGCACCACCGGGTATGACGTCCGCCCCGAGGTGGCCGACCAGGTCCGCTCGGTCGGTGCGCAGTGGCTCGATCTGGGCATCGAGGCGGCGGGCTCGGGCGGCTACGCCCGCGAGCTCACCGAGGAGGAGCGCGCCCAGCAGCAGAAGAAGCTCGAGCAGGCCATCGGCGGGTTCGACGTGGTGATCACCACCGCTCTGGTGCCGGGCCGACCCGCCCCCCGGCTGGTGACCGCGGCCGCGGTGGAGGGGATGAAGCCGGGCAGCGTGGTCGTCGACCTGGCCGGCGAGACCGGCGGTAACTGCGAACTGACCGAGCCGGGCCAGACTGTGGTCAAGCACGGGGTGACCATCGCCTCGCCGCTGAACCTGCCGGCCACCATGCCCGAGCACGCCAGCGAGTTGTACTCGAAGAACCTCACCTCGCTGCTGGAACTGCTGATCAAGGACGGTGCGCTGGCGCCGGACTTCGACGATGAGGTCGTCTCGGCCTCCTGTGTGACACGCGAGGTGCAGAACTGATGTACACCCAACTGCTCGCCAATCTGGCGATCCTGGTGCTCGCCGGGTTCGTCGGATTCGCCGTGATCTCCAAAGTGCCCAATACGTTGCACACCCCGCTGATGTCGGGCACCAACGCGATCCATGGCATCGTCGTGCTCGGTGCGCTGCTGGTGCTGGGAAACCTGCCCGCCGACGCGAACTGGGGCGTGCGCATCATCGCCTTCATCGCGTTGGTGTTCGGCACACTGAACGTCATCGGCGGCTTCCTGGTGACCGACCGGATGCTCGGAATGTTCAAGGGCAAGAAGGACAAACCGCTTCCGGCCGCGGACAAGCGCGCCCTCGATAGTGGGGAGCTGACCAAGTGACCTACCTCGTCGACGTTCTCTACATCTTCGCGTTCGCCCTCTTCATCTACGGTCTGATGGGCCTGACCGGGCCCAAGACCGCGGTCCGCGGCAACTGGATCGCCGCGACCGGTATGGCCATCGCGGTGATCGCCACCCTGATCAGGATCCGCGACACGGCGTCGATCAACTGGATCCTGATCATCGCCGGCCTGGCGATCGGTGTGATCCTCGGCGTCCCGCCGGCCAAGAAGACCAAGATGACGGCGATGCCCCAGCTGGTCGCCCTGTTCAACGGCGTGGGCGGCGGCACCGTCGCGCTCATCGCCTGGGCGGAATTCATTGAGACGAAGGGCTTTTCGCACTTCAAGGCCGATCAGTCGCCCACCGTGGCCCTGGTCGTCGGATCGCTGTTCGCCGCCGTCATCGGTTCGGTGTCGTTCTGGGGCTCGCTGGTCGCCTTCGCCAAACTGCAAGAGAACATCATCCCCAAGAATGTCGAGAAGGCGTTCGTCAAGAACGCCAAGCTGTTCCAGGCCGCCAACATCGTTCTGTTGCTCGCCGCCGTCGCCACAGCCGTTTTCGTCGGACTGAACAAGGGACTGTCGGTCTGGTGGATCGTGCTGCTGCTGGTGCTCGCGGGCATCATGGGACTGTTCGTCGTGTTCCCGATCGGCGGCGCCGACATGCCGGTCGTCATCTCGCTGCTGAACGCGATGACCGGGTTGTCAGCCGCCGCAGCGGGTTTGGCGCTGAACAACACCGCGATGATCGTCGCGGGCATGATCGTCGGCGCGTCCGGCTCGATCCTGACCAACCTGATGGCCGTGGCGATGAACCGCTCGATCCCGGCCATCGTCTTCGGTTCCTTCGGTGGCACGGACGCCGCCGGTGGGCCGGCCGGCGGCGACCAGGGCACCGTGAAGGCGACCTCGGCCGCCGATGCCGCCATCCAGATGGCCTACGCCAACCAGGTGATCGTGGTGCCCGGCTACGGACTCGCCGTCGCGCAGGCCCAGCACACAGTCAAGGAGATGGCCGAGATCCTGGAGAGCAAGGGGGTGGAGGTCAAGTACGCCATCCACCCGGTGGCCGGCCGCATGCCCGGGCACATGAACGTGCTGTTGGCCGAGGCCGACGTCGAGTACGACGCAATGAAGGAAATGGACGACATCAACGGCGAATTCGCGCGCACCGACGTCACTCTGGTGATCGGCGCCAATGACGTCACCAACCCGGCGGCGCGCAATGACTCGTCCAGCCCGATCTACGGCATGCCGATCCTCAATGTCGATCAGTCACGCTCGGTGATCGTGCTCAAGCGCTCGATGTCGTCGGGTTACGCCGGGATCGAGAACCCGCTGTTCACCGGCGAGCACACCTCCATGTTGTTCGGCGACGCCAAGAAGTCGGTCGGCGAGGTCATCGAGGAACTCAAGGCGCTCTAGGGTCGGGCGCCCAGCAGCACGGTCTGCAGCGCGGTGCGCATGTTGTCGGCCAGCGGCACCGGACCGGTCGGGTCACCGGGGCCGCCGAGCAGCACCAGCACGGTGTCGCAGACGCCGATGCAGGTGCCGTCGATGAACAGACCCGTCGACGCCACGAACGAGGTCCGGCCGATCCGGCCGACACCGGCGCCGGTGCGGATGACGGCGGGCCAGTGCGCCTCGGCGAGGAAGTGCACGGTGTTCTGCGAGGTGACCAGGCGTAGCCGGCGGCGGCTGACGTCGTAGATGTCCGGGAACAGCGTGCGGTTCATCGTCGCTCTGGCGTTCTCGTGCAGCGCCTCGAGCGCGAGGTTGTTGAGGTGGCCGTTGGCGTCCATGTCGCCATAGCGGGCCGAGATGTCGGCGATCACCGGGTACGAGTCGAGCCGCAGCCGCAACTCTTTCGGCCGGTCCGCCGTGGTCGTCCAATCGGTCACAAGGCACACAGCGTACTGACATTCGCGCTCCCCGACGAGTTGCGGCGCCCTCGGAGTGCACCCGGCCGCGCTCGGAGGTCGGCAGGGCGGTCAAAGCCGCAGCGGCTTAACGGCCTTCGGCGCCGTGGCGCCAGCTGACCAGGGTCGCCGTCGCCACCATCACCACCGCCGCACCCGGCAGCGGGTAGGGCAGTAGCGCGCTGGCCACCAGGGCCAGCGCCAGCATCACCGTACCGGCGGCCTGGACCGCGTCGCGGCGCACCGCGTCGAGCACCAGCCAGGTCGCGACGACGAATACCGCGAGCGGAATGGTCAGCGTCAGGCCCGCCACCGTTGTGGGCAGGTGACTTTCGTGCAGGCGCATTGCGACGGCCACCTCGACCCCGGCCGAGAACGCCGCCGCCGCAGCGAAGATGAAGTAGTGCAGATAGCCCCAGAAGAACGCCCGCGGCTTGGAGACCGTCTGGTCGTGCTGCGGGCGGTCGAAATAGATCCACCACATCGACGCCACGATCACCAGCGCGCAGGCCGCGACGCCGATCAGCCCGGTTCGCTCGTGGCTGTCGGACAGGCTCCCGATGATCGAGTTGGCCACCGCCAGGATCGACTCGCCGAGCACGATCAGGGTGAACAGGCCGTAGCGCTCGGCGATGTGACGGTGGTGGAAGGCCAGGCCGCGGTGATGCTCGGCGACCGGTGAGACGGCCAGGTCGACGGCCGCCAGGACCGGAAACAGCCATACCGGGCCCCCGGTCAGCGACCAGGCCACCCACAGCACCTGTACGGCCACGATGCCGACCGCGTAGCGAATGCAGGTGCCCCGGTACCGTCGATCGCTGATCGCGGCGCGCGTCCACTGACCGGCCATCGCGATCCGCATGATGACGTAGCCGACGACGATGGCCCGAAAGTCGTTGTCCAGCATGGCGCGCTGCGCCCCGGCCGCGATGGTCAGCGCCCCGGCCATCCCGACGAACGTCGTCAGCCGGTAGAGCCAGTCGTCGGTGTCGAAGGCGCTGGCGAACCAGGTGAAATTGAGCCAGGCATTGAAGATGGCGAAGAACACCATCGCGTAGGTCAGCACGCCCGCGGCGAAGTGCTGTTCCTCCCAGAGCTGGTGCAGGGCGCCGGAGGCCTGCGAGACGGCGACGACGAACACCAGGTCGAACAGGAGTTCCAGCGAACTGGCCGCGCGGTGGGGTTCGTCGGGGTCGCGGGCGAGCATCGCCCGCAAGCCGGCCGTCAAGAACGGCGGGGCGAGTGGTTAGACCGGGGGATAGGCGGGCGGTGGGTAGACCCCGCGGAGCGCCCAGGGAAGCCAGCTGAAGAAGTACTCGATCTCGTCAGTCGCGTCGTAATCCGGGTTCGGATCCATACCAGTCCTTCCAGCGCTGCTTCTAGCCGGGAGTCTAGCCCCGGCGGCACGCGCCGCAACGCTGATCACCGGCATTGCCTAAACTGTCCAACCAGTTGATAGAGGGCCGGCGGGAGTCGGGGTACGACGAGCGAGGACATCATGCCACCCGAGAACGGGATGACCCGGCGCGAAGAGTTGCTGGCCGTCGCCACCAAGCTGTTCGCCGCTCGCGGCTATCACGGCACCCGGATGGACGACGTCGCCGACGTCGTCGGCCTGAACAAGGCGACGGTCTATCACTATTACGCAAGCAAGTCGCTGATCCTGTTCGACATCTATCAGCGGGCTGCGCAGCGGACCCTGGCCGCGGTCCACGACGACCCGTCCTGGACGGCCCGCGAGGCGCTCTACCAGTACACCGTGCGGCTGCTGACCAACATCGCCAAGGATCCCGAAGGCGCCGCGGTGTACTTCCAGGAGCAGCCCTACATCTCGGAGTGGTTCACCGACGAACAGGTCGCCGAGGTGCGGGAGAAGGAGACCCAGGTCTACGAGCACGTCACCGGCCTGATCGACCGCGGCATCGCCAGCGGCGAGTTCTTCGAATGCGACTCGCACGTGGTGGCGCTGGGCTACATCGGCATGACGCTGGGCGCCTACCGCTGGCTGCGCCCGGACGGGCGGCGCAGCGCGCAGGAGATCGCCGCCGAGTTCAGCACCGCCCTGCTGCGCGGCCTGATCCGCGACGACACCACCCGCGTGGAATCACCCCTGGGCGAGACGCCGGGCAGGAAGGCGCACGCCTGAGCCGCCGATCCACCGCCGTCCGACGATGAGCAGTCTGAGGAGGAGGACGGCCATCGAGCACTGGATATGATCGGCCGATGCCGCTCGTCTCCAAAACGCTCGAGGTCGGCGCCAAAGCGACGGCCATCCTCGGCATCGTCGCCGACTTCGAGGCGTACCCCCAGTGGAATGACGAGGTCAAGGACCTCCACATCCTGGCGCGCTATGACGACGGCCGGCCCAGCCAGTTGCGCATCGACACCGTGGTCCAGGGTCACGAGAGCACCTTCATCCAGGCCGTGTACTACCCGGGCGAGAACCAGATCCAGACCGTGCTGCAGCAGGGCGACTTCTTCACCAAACAGAACCAGCTGTTCTCGGTGGTCGGCATGGGACCGGCCAGCCTGCTGACGGTCGACCTCGAGGTCGAGACGTCGATGGCGGTGCCCGCGATGATGGTCAAGAAGCTGGCCAATGACGTCCTCGAGCACCTGGCCGACAACCTCAAGACCCGCGCCGAACACCTCGGCGCGGGTTCCTAACCTGTTCCGGGCCGGTTCGAACGCCACATGCCGTTGCGTTCCAGCTGTTCGATCAGCCGCTGCGCGCCGTCGGCGAACTCGTCGTCGACGATCCGCAGCACGGTGTCCCGGTCCCGGCGGCGCAGCGCGGCGATGAGCCTGCGATGGCTGTCCACCGTGGTGTGGCCCCATGAGATGTCGGTGACGTAGATCAGCGGCGGCATGTAGCGCGCGACGTGCAGCAGGAACCAGGACAGCTTCACCCGGCCGGTCGCCCGGTTGAACAGCCGGTGGAAGCCGAACTCGGCGGCGGTGATGGTGGCCGGGTCACCGTCGACGATCGCGCGGGCCAGCTCGTCGTTGGCGCTCTCGAGTTCGTCGATCTGCGCGTCGGACAGCCGCTCGACGGCGGAGGCGGCGAGCTCCTTGGCCATCGTGGCCTGCAGCCAGTAGATGTCGGCGATGTCCTGGCGGCTCATCGGGACGACCACATAGCCGCGGCGCGGCTCGAGTTGCACCATGCCCTCGCCGCGCAGCGTCAGCAGCGCCTCGCGCACCGGCGTGATGCTGACCCCGAGTTGGGCCGCGGTCTCGTCGAGCCGGATGAACGTTCCGGGGCGCAGCGTGCCGGTCATGATCGCCTCGCGGAGGTGCTGCGCCACCTCGTCGGACAGCTGCGAACGGCGGCGTCCCCGGGGGCGCGCGGCCCGTGCCGAAGCCGGTGCGTTCACGTGACCTCCGAGGACTTGTGTGGGCGACGGCAACGCAATAGTGTGACCCAGGCGACACCAGATTTGATCAAATATAACGACGCTCGGGTGTTTCCGGGGCCGAGTTCGCACAAGCTTCATGCGCTGTCAGGGCGGACGGAACAGAGAGCACGGAACAGAGGACGAGGTGACCGCACAGCTGAGCACGGCTACCGAGCAGCCGTATCTGTCCCGCCGCCAGAACTGGAGCAATCAGCTCGCCAGGCACGCCCTGATGCAGCCCGGCGCGACCGCGATCCGGTTCATGGGGCGGACGACCACCTGGTCCGAGTTCGACCACCGGGTCACCAGGCTGGCCGGCGCGCTGCACCGGCGCGGGGTGCGCCAGGGCGACCGGGTGATGATCCTCATGCTCAACCGGCCGGAGTTCGTCGAGGCGACCCTGGCCGCCAACCGGATCGGCGCGATCGCGGTCCCGGTCAACTTCCGGCTGACCCCGCCCGAGCTGGCGTTCCTGGTGGAGGACTGCCAGGCCGCCGTGCTGGTCACCGAGCCGGTGCTGGCCGCCGTCGGCACCGCGGTGCGTGCCATCGCGCCCACGCTGACCACCGTCGTCGTCGCCGGCGCACCGACCGACGGAGACGTCCTGGGCTACGAGGACCTGGTGGCCGAGGAGGGCGACCCAGCCCCGCCGGTCGACATCCCCAACGACAGCCCGGCGCTGATCATGTACACCTCGGGTACCACCGGACACCCCAAGGGTGCGGTGCTGACCCACGCCAACCTGGCCGCCCAGGCGATGACCGCGATGTACACCACGGGACCCGACATCAACAACGACGTCGGCTTCATCGGCGTACCGCTGTTCCACATCGCCGGCATCGGCAACATGTTGGGCGGGCTGCTGCTGGGCACCCCGACCGTCATCCACCCGCTGGGAGGCTTCGACCCGGGTGAACTGCTCGACGTGCTGGAGGCCGAGCGGGTGACCGGCATCTTCCTGGTGCCCGCCCAGTGGCAGGCGGTGTGCGCCGCGCAGCAGGCCAAGCCGCGCGACATCCGGCTGCGTGCGCTGTCCTGGGGTGCGGCGCCGGCCACCGACGCCCTGCTGCGGCAGATGTCCGAGACGTTCCCGAGCAGCAAGATCCTGGCGGCGTTCGGGCAGACCGAGATGTCGCCGGTGACCTGCATGCTGCTCGGCGAGGACGCGATCCGGAAGCGCGGTTCGGTGGGCAAGGTGATCCCGACCGTCGCAGCCCGGGTGGTCGACGAGAACATGAATGACGTGCCGGTGGGCGAGGTCGGTGAGATCGTGTACCGGGCGCCGACCCTGATGGCCGGCTACTGGAACAACGCGAAGGCCACCGCGGAGGCCTTCGCCGGCGGCTGGTTCCACTCCGGGGATCTGGTCCGGATGGACGACGAGGGCTACGTCTGGGTAGTCGACCGTAAGAAGGACATGATCATCTCCGGCGGCGAGAACATCTACTGCGCCGAGGTGGAGAACGTGCTGGCCGATCATCCCGCGATCGTCGAGGTGGCGGTGATCGGCCGGGCCCATCCGAAGTGGGGTGAGGTTCCGGTGGCGGTGGCGGCGATCTCCGAGGCGGGACTGCTGCTGGAACACCTCGAGGAGTTCCTCAACGAGCGACTGGCGCGCTACAAACACCCGAAGGGTCTCGAAATCGTCGACGCATTGCCGAGAAACCCGGCTGGGAAAGTGCTGAAGACCGAATTGCGTCTCCGCTACAGTGCCGCTGAGCGTGGTGGAGACGACTCCGAAAAACACTCGGCCTCAGCCGGATCCGAATAGGCGACGAAATCTTTACCCGGGCGGAAAAATGACGGAAAACCAGGCGGGGGGTCAATAGTGCGGATGCGGTGCACGCCCCGACGGCCATCGGGTACATTCCTGTGGTCCGCCTTACTACTGAGCGGTAAGGAGACGCCGCTCACAAGCAACAGGTCGGGGCAAGGAGGGTACGTGCCGCACGGTCTGTCGTTGCGCGGTGGCACACGTGGTCGCGCCCGGTGGGTGTCGCGATGACGGCTGCAACCGGGGTTGGCGGCCTGATACGGGCCCGCATGCAGGGGCCGCTGAACGCCGTCGGCGGCTTCTTCCAGATGTGCGTGCTGGTGGCCAAGGCCACCACCAAGTGGCCGTTCGAATGGCGTGAGTTCATCATCCAGGCCTGGTTCCAGTTCCGGGTCACCTTCCTACCGACGATCGCCGTCGCGGTCCCCAACACGATCCTGATCATCTTCACCATCAACATCCTGCTGGTGGAGTTCGGCGCCGCCGACGTCTCCGGTGCGGGCGCCGCCCTGGCCGCCGTCACGCAGCTGGGCCCCATCGTCACGGTGCTGGTGGTGGCCGGCGCCGGCTCGACCGCCATCTGCGCCGACCTGGGCGCGCGCACCATCCGCGAGGAGATCGACGCGCTCGAGGTGCTCGGCATCGACCCCATCCACCGCCTGGTGCTGCCCCGAGTGGTCGCGTCGACGTTCGTGGCCGTGCTGCTCAACGGCGCCGTCATCACGATCGGCCTGGTCGGCGGCTTCATCTTCGGCGTCTTCATGCAGAACATCTCCGCGGGCGCCTACGTCTCGACCCTCACCCTGGTCACCGGCCTCCCGGAGGTCGTCATCTCGATCATCAAGGCGCTGACCTTCGGGCTGATCGCCGGCCTGGTCGGGTGCTACCGCGGGCTGACGGTGTCCGGCGGCGCGAAAGGCCTCGGCACCGCGGTGAACGAGACGCTGGTGCTCTCGGTTGTGGCATTGTTCGCCGTGAACGTGGTCCTGACGACCATCGGTGTTCGATTCGGAACGGGGCGGTGAGATGACGAGTTCAACCGTTCTTCGCAGTCGTTACCCCCGGACCTATGCGACCGCGACCAAGCTGGCGGGCTGGCCATCCCGGTTCGTCGACGGCGTCGGTCAGGTCGCATGGTTCACCGTCACCGCGATCGGCCAGATCCCGCACGCGTTGCGCTACTACCGTCGGGCCACCCTGCGGCTGATCGCCGAGATCGGCATGGGCACCGGCGCCATGGCGGTGGCCGGCGGCACCGTCGCCATCGTCGGCTTCGTCACCCTGTCCGGCGGCTCCCTGATCGCCATCCAGGGCTACGCGTCCCTGGGCAACATCGGGGTCGAGGCCTTCACCGGCTTCGTGGCCGCCCTGGTCAACGTGCGCGTGGTCGCCCCACTGGTCTCCGGTCACGCGCTGGCCGCCACCGTCGGCGCCGGCGCAACCGCCGAACTGGGCGCCATGCGGATCAGCGAGGAGATCGACGCCCTCGAGGTGATGGGCATCAAGTCGATCAGCTACCTGGTGTCCACCCGCATCCTGGCCGGCATCACCGTGATCATCCCGCTCTACGCGATGGCGCTCATCCTGTCGTTCCTGGCGGCCCAGCTCACCACGACGGTGTTCTACGGCCAGTCGACCGGCACCTATGAGCACTACTTCCGCACATTCCTGCGCCCCGACGACGTGTTCTGGTCGTTCGTGGTCGCGATCCTCATCGCGATCTTCGTGATGATCAACCACTGCTACTTCGGCTACAACGCCAGCGGTGGTCCGGTGGGCGTCGGCGAGGCGGTCGGCGTCTCCATGCGCGCCTCACTGGTCGCGGTCGCGATGTTGGTCCTGCTGGCCTCGTTGGCGCTGTACGGCACCGACCCGAACTTCAACCTGACGGTATAGCCGTGGCCGCGAAGATGAACGACCTTCGGCAACCCCCGATCAAGCTGGCGGGAATCGTCCTGCTGGTGATCGCCGCCCTGGTCTTCACCCTCATCTATCTGCAGTTCCGCGGCACCCTGACCCCCAAGACCAAGCTGACGATGATCTCCAACCGGGCCGGCCTGGTCATGGACCCGGGCGCGAAGGTGACCTACAACGGGGTCGAGATCGGACGTGTCGCCGACGTCCTGTCGATCAGCCGAGACGGCAAGCAGATGGCGCAGCTCAACCTCGACATCAAACCCCGCTACGTCCCGCTGATCCCGTCCAACGTGGACGCCAGCATCAAGGCGAGCACCATCTTCGGCAACAAGTACGTCTCGTTCACCAGCCCGAAGAACCCCACCAAGGCCCGCATCTCGCCGTCGGATGTCCTCGACGCCTCCAGCGTCACCACCGAGTTCAACACCCTGTTCGAGACCCTGACGAACATCTCGGAGAAGGTCGACCCCGTCAAGCTGAACCTGACGCTGAGCGCCGCCGCGGAGTCGCTGTCCGGTCTGGGCACCAAGTTCGGCCAGGCGATCGTCAACGGCAACACGGTTCTCGACCAGCTCAACCCACTGATGCCGCAGCTGCAGAAGGACACCCGCTCGCTGAGCGCGCTGGCCGACGTCTACGTCAAGGCCAGCCCCGACTTCTGGGGCTCGCTGGACAACGCCGTCACCACCGCGAGCACCCTCAACGACCGGTGCGGCGACCTGGACGCGGCGCTACTGGCCGCCGCCGGTTTCGGAAACACCGCCGGTGACGTGTTCGAGCGCGGCGAACCGTATTTCGTCCGCGGCCAGGCCGATCTGATCCCCACCGCCCAGGTGCTGGACAAGTACAGCCCGCAGTTCTATTGCCAACTCCGCAACGAGGCCGAGGCCTTGCAACTGGCCAATGCCTCGTTCGGTGGCAACGGCTTCTCGTTGGACACCGTGACCGAGTTCCTCGGTGCCCCCAACCCCTACATCTATCCGGACAACCTGCCCCGGGTGAACGCGAAGGGCGGCCCGGGCGGGGCCCCGGGATGCTGGCAGCGCATCGACCGCAACTTCTGGCCGGCGCCGTATCTGGTGATGGACAACGGTGCGTCGCTGGCGCCGTACAACCACTTCGAACTGGGCCAGCCGATCCTCAACGAGTACGTCTGGGGCCGGCAAATCGGGGAGTACACGATCAACCCATGAAAATCACCGGTACCGCAATCAAACTCGGCGCGTTCTCGTTCGTGCTGCTGCTGTTCACGGCCATCATCATCATCGTGTTCGGCCAGATCCGGTTCGACCGGACCACCGCCTACACCGCGGAGTTCAGCAGTGCCAGCGGGCTACGTCAGGGCCAGTTCGTCCGGGCCGGCGGCGTCGAGGTCGGCAAGGTGTCCAAGCTGCAGTTGATGGACGACGGTCGCCGGGTGCTGGTGACGCTCAACGTCGACAAGACCCTGCCGCTGTACCAGTCCACCACGGCGACGATCCGCTACCAGGATCTGATCGGCAACCGCTACGTGAACCTCGAGCGCGGCACCGGTGAGGGGGCCGACCGGGTGCTCCCCGCCGGAGGCTTCATCCCGATGTCGCGGACCCAGCCCGCGCTCGACCTCGACGCGCTGATCGGCGGCTTCAAACCGCTGTTCAGGGCGCTGGATCCGGAGAAGGTCAACAACATCGCGTCCTCGCTGGTGACGGTGTTCCAGGGCCAGGGCGGCACGATCAACGACATCCTGGACCAGACCGCGCAGCTGACCTCCGCGCTGGCGGACCGGGACCAGGCCATCGGCCAGGTGATCACCAACCTGAACACCGTGCTGGCAACCACCGTCAAGCATCAGAAGGAGTTCGACCAAACGGTCAACAACTTCGAGATCCTCATCACCGGGCTGAAGAACCGCGCCGACCCGCTGGCCGCCGCGACCGCCGACATCAGCAACGCCTCCGGCACGCTGGGCGATCTGCTGCGCGACGACCGGCCGCTGCTGAAGGACACCATCGGCTATCTCGAGACCATCCAGCAGCCCCTGGTCGATGGCCAGGACCGGCTCGACGACCTGTTGACCCGGCTGCCGCAGGCGATCAAGATGATCGGCCGCGCGGGCGGTATCTACGGCGACTTCTTCAACTTCTACCTGTGCGACATCAACCTGAAGCTCAACGGCCTGCAGCCGGGTGGCCCGGTGCGCACCGTCAAGATCACGCAGCAACCGACGGGTAGGTGCACGCCGCAATGAGGACCTTGGAGGGTTCCAACCGCATCCGCAATGGCCTGGCCGGCATCGTGATCGTGCTGCTGGTCATCGGCGTGGGCCAGAGCTTCGCCAGCGTCCCCATGCTGTTCGCCACGCCCACCTACTACGGCGAGTTCAAGGACTCGGCGGGCATCAACCCGGGCGACAAGGTACGCATCGCCGGTATGGACGTCGGCCTGGTGCGCTCGCTGAAGATCGACGGCGACAAGGTCGAAGTCGGATTCGGCCTGGGCGGCCATCAGATCGGCACCGACAGCCATCTCGGCATTCGCACCGAGACGATCCTGGGCAAGCGGGTGCTCGAGGTCGAGCCGCGCGGATCCAAGATCCTGCGCCCCGACGGGGTGCTGCCGGTGGGGCAGACCACCACGCCCTACCAGATCTACGACGCCGTCTTCGACTTCACCAAGGCCGCGCAGGGCTGGGACATCGACACGGTCAAGCGGTCGCTGAACGTGTTGTCGGAGACCGTCGATCAGACCTACCCGCACCTGAGCGCGGCCCTGGACGGGGTGGCCCGGTTCTCCGACACCATCGGCAAGCGCGACGAACAGTTCAAGCAGTTGCTGGCCAACGCCAACCAGGTGGCCAGCGTGCTGGGCAACCGCAGCGAGCAGATCAACCGGCTGTTGCTCAACGCGCAGACGCTGCTGTACGCCGTCAATCAGCGCGGCCAGGCGATCGACTACCTGCTGCAAAACGTCTCGATGGTGTCGCAGCAGTTCGCCGGCTTCATCGACGACAACCCGAATTTGAATCACGTTCTGCAACAGCTGGACACCGTCAGCGGCGAACTGGTCAAGCACAAGAACGATCTCGCCGACGTGCTGACCACCGCCGCGAAGTTCATGGGCGCCCTGGCCGAGGCCATCGGCTCGGGCCCGTACTTCAAGACGCTCGTCGTCAACCTGATCCCATACCAGATCCTGCAGCCGTGGGTGGATGCCGCGTTCAAGAAGCGCGGTATCGACCCCGAGGAGTTCTGGCGCAACGCCGGCCTGCCCGCGTTCCAATTCCCGGACCCCAACGGGCAGCGTCAGCCCAACGGTGCGCCCCCGCCCGCGCCCACGGCACTCGAGGGCACCCCGGAGTATCCGGGCCCCGCCGTACTGAAGGGCTCGCCATGCTCCTACACCCCGCCGGCCGACGGCCTGCCGTCCCCGGGTAACCCACTGCCGTGTGCCGCCCTGGACCAGGGCCCGTACGGTCCGATCCCGGGTGGGTTCGGCCCGCCCAACGTGGTCAACGCGCCGGCCAACCCGGCCGCGGCGGGCGGACCCGGCGTCCCCAGCGCCGCCTTCCCCGGCGAGATGTCACCGGAGGTGACCGGGGTGCCCGCCCCACCGCTGGCGCCCGGTCCGCCCGGAGCGCGCACCGTTCCGGTCGGGCCACTGCCCGGACCGGCCACCGACATCCCCGGAATCGCCCCGCTGCCACCGGCATTCGTCGGCCCGATACCCCCCGCGGGTCCCGGTCCGCAGGTACCGCCGGTCGGAGCGCTCGCCCCCGTCGATGTGCAGGGAGGCTGATCGATGTCGAATGTCGTGAATCGGATGCGGCTCTCCGGCCTGTCCCGTGCCTCCGTGGTGATCGGGACGGTGGTCGTCATCCTCGGCATCATCGCCGCGTTCGTCGGCTATCAGCTCTACCAAAAGCTGACCACCAACACCGTCGTCGCCTACTTCAGCAACGCCCTGGCCCTGTACCCGGGCGACCGCGTCCAGATCATGGGCGTCCAGGTCGGCAACATCGAGAAGATCGAGCCGGCCGGCGACAAGATGAAGGTCACCTTCCGGTACTCGAACAAGTACAAGGTGCCCGCCGACGCGACGGCGACGATCCTCAATCCGAGCCTGGTCGCCTCCCGCGTCATCCAGCTCGGTCCGCCCTACACCGGCGGTCCGGTGCTCGCCGACAACGCCGTGATTCCGCTGGAGCGCACCCAGATTCCGATGGAGTGGGACGACCTGCGCAACCAGCTCTCCGACATCATCACGGAGCTCGGCCCCACACCCGAACAGCCCAAGGGTCCCTTCGGTGACGCGCTGGAGTCCTTCGCCAACGGCCTCGACGGCAAGGGCAAGCAGATCAACACCACGCTGACCGCGCTGTCGAACGCGGTGACCGCCCTCAACGAGGGCCGCGGTGACTTCTTCGCGGTGGCCAAGAGCCTGGCACTGTTCGTCAACGCGCTGCACAACAGCGATCAGCAGTTCGTCGCGCTGAACAACGACCTGGCCACCTTCACCACCTCGTTCACCAACTCCGACCAGGAACTGGCCACCGCGCTCAAGGACATCAACACCCTGCTGACCACGGCGCGGAAGTTCATCGACGACAACGGCTCGCTGCTGAGCAAGGACATCAACAACCTCGCCGAGGTCACCAACGCCATCCTGCAGCCGGAACCGCGCAACGGCCTGGAGACGGTGCTGCACGTGTACCCGAACCTGAGCGCGAACTTCCAGAACATCTACCACCCGACGCACGGCGCCCTGGTGTCGGTGCCGACGGTGGCCAGCTTCGCCAACCCGATGCAGTTCCTGTGCAGCGCGATTCAGGCGGGCAGCCGGCTCGGCTACCAGGATTCGGCGGAGTTGTGCGCCGAGTACCTGGCACCGATCCTCGACGCCATCAAGTTCAACTTCCCGCCGTTCGGCGTGAACCAGTTCTCGACGGCCGAGACGTTGCCCAAGTACGTCGCCTACTCCGAGCCGCGGCTGCAGCCGCCGTCCGGCTGGAAGGACACCACGGTGCCCGGCATCTGGGCGCGGGACACGCTGTTCTCGCACGGCAACTCCTCGTTCATGCCGTGGCGGTCCGGGGTCGGCGAACCCGACTGGATCGTGGCGCCCGGCATGCAGGGTGTCGACGTGTCGACCTTCACCGCCAACATGCTGACCCCGGAGTCGCTCGCCGAGCTCTACGGCGGACCCGACCGGGTGTCCACCCCGCCGCCCGGGCTGCCCGGCGCCGGACCGCCGAACTCCTATGACCAGTCGAATCCGCTGCCGCCGCCCTGGTATCCGGGGGCCCCGCCGCCGCCCGCGCCGGCACCCGGCGTGATCCCCGGACCGCTGCCGGTGTCGCAGCAGATCAACGGTGGAGCGCCCGCACCCGCGCCCGCACCGGCTCCGCCCGGCCCGGCGCTGCCCGCCGAGATGGGATCGGGTCAGTGAGCGCCGCGATGAAGGCCACCCGCCGGTTCGGCCGGCGCGGCCTGGTCCTGCTCGTCACCGCGATGGTGCTGACGTCGTGCGGATGGCGCGGTATCGCGAACGTGCCGATGCCGGTCGGACCCGGCACCGGTCGCGACAAGATGACGGTCTACGTCCAGATGCCGGATACGTTGGCGCTCAACGTCAACAGCCGGGTCCGGGTCGCCGACGTGTACGTCGGCTCGGTCAGCGCGATCGAGTTGAAGAACTGGATCCCCACGCTCACCCTGGATCTCGAACCCGGTATCAAGCTGCCCGCCAACGCGACCGCGAAGATCGGCCAGACCTCCCTGTTGGGAACCCAGCACGTCGAACTGGCGCCGCCGGCGAACCCGTCATCGGAGCCGCTGCGCAACGGGGCCACCATCCCGCTGAAGAACGCGTCGGCGTGGCCGACCACCGAACGCACGCTGGCCAGCATCGCCACCGTGCTGCGCGGCGGCGGCATCCCGAACCTCGAAGTGGTGCAGACCGAGGTCAACAACATCCTGTCCGGCAATGCCGAACAGATCCGCGACTTCCTGGGCAAGCTGAACACGTTCACCGATCAGCTCAACCAGCAGCGCGAGGACCTGACCCGGGCGATCGACTCGACCAACGAGCTGCTGAACATCATCGCGGCGCGTAACAACACGCTCGACCGGGTGCTCACCGAATTCCCGCCCCTGATCCAGTATTTCGCCGACGCGCGGGACCGGTTCACCGGCGCCGTGGAGGCACTGGGACGGTTCAGCCGGGTGACCGACCAGGCGCTGTCGCAGTCGCGGGAGAACTTCGACACCAACCTGCAACTGCTGCAGCGTCCGGCCAAGCAGTTCGCCCGCGGTGCGCCATACCTGATCGACTCGCTCAAGCTGGTCCTCACGGCGCCGTACCCGATCGACAACGTGCCGAAGGTCATCCGGGGCGACTACATCAACACCTCGGCGACGTTCGACCTCACGCTGAGCTCGATCGACAACGCGTTCCTTACCGGTACCGGTGTGTCCGGCATGCTGCGCGCGCTCGAGCAGTCGTGGGGCCGCGACCCGCAGACGATGATCCCGGACGTGCGGTTCACCCCGCATCCGAACTCGACCGAGGGCGGACCGTTCGTGGAGCGAGGCGAGTGAGGGTGACGATCCAATGCTGACCCGCTTCATCCGTACCCAGTTGATCGTGTTCGCGGTCCTGACCGTGATCGCCCTGGTGGTGCTCGGCTGGTACTTCCTGCGGCTGCCCACCCTGGCCGGCGTCGGCCAGTACACCCTCAAAGCGGACCTGCCGTCCTCGGGCGGGCTGTACCGGACGGCCAACGTCACCTACCGCGGCGTCACGATCGGCCGGGTCACCAACGTGGAGCCGACCGACACCGGTGTGCGGGCCACGATGAGCATCGGCAACGAGTTCAAGATCCCGGTGAACACCGTCGCGAACGTGCACTCGGTGTCGGCCGTCGGTGAGCAGTACCTGGACCTGGTGTCCGACGGCAGCACGGGCAAGTACCTCAGCAACGGCCAGACGATCACCAAGGGCACCGTGCCCCGCGAGATCGGTCCCGCCCTCGACGCCGCCAACAAGGGGCTCGCGGCGCTGCCGGCCGACAAGATCCCGGTGCTGCTGAACGAAACCGCCCTCGCCCTGGGCGGTTTGGGCCCGTCGCTGCAACGGTTGGTCGACGGTTCGCAGGCGATCATCGGTGACCTGAAGACGAACATCACCGACATCAACGACATCATCAACAACTCGGCGCCAATCCTGGACAGCCAGGTGAACTCCGGTGACGCCATCGCGCGCTGGGCAGCCAACCTGAACACCCTGACCCAGCAGACCAAGGCCCAGGACGCCGTCCTGCGCAGCGGCCTCGCGAACGCCGCGCCGACCGCCGACGCGGTGACCGCGGTGTTCAGCGATGTCCGTGAGGCGCTGCCGCAGACGCTGGCGAACCTCGAGATCGTGCTGGACATGCTCAAGCGCTACAACAAGGGCGTCGAGCAGTCCCTGGTGATGCTGCCGCAGGGGGCGTCGATCGCCGAGGCGGTGTCCGCCCCGTACAAGAACCAGGCCGCGCTGGACTTCGCCCTGACCATCAACCAGCCGCCACCCTGCCTGACCGGCTTCCTGCCGGCCAGCGAGTGGCGGGCCCCGGCCGACACCAGTCCGGCGCCGGTGCCCGACGGGCTGTACTGCAAGATCCCCAAGGACACCCCGGCCAACGTGGTCCGCGGCGCGCGCAACCTGCCCTGCGCCGACTTCCCGAACAAGCGGGCCGCGACACCGGCCGAATGCCGCAGCAACGAGCCCTACACCCCGCTCGGCAGCAACCCGTGGTACGGCGACCCCAACCAGATCGTCCAGTGCCCGGCCCCGGCCGCCCGGTGTAACCAGCCGCCCAAGCCCGGTTTCGTCATACCGGCGCCGTCGATCAACAACGGGATGAACCCGCTGCCCGCCAGCATGCTGCCGCCGCCGGCCCCCATCACGAGCGACCCACTGAGCGCTCCGGGCACCGGTACGGTTCAGTGTGACGGTCAGCAACCCAACCCGTGCACGTACACTCCGGCAGCAGGTAACACCGCCGTGTACACCCCGTCCAGTGGGGAGCTGGTCGGGCCGGACGGTACGAAATACAACGTGAGCAATTCGAGCAGTACAGGAGACGACGGATGGAAGGAGATGCTGGCTCCGGCCGGCTGAACCCGACCCCGCCCACCCCAACGGCCGACGATGCGGCGCACAGCGCTGCGGACGAGGCCATTGACGACCAGGTCACCACAGCAGTCGACGAGACCGCACCGGCCGATGCCGAGGTGACGGCCGCCGACCCGGTTCGGCGCCCGTCCCGGTTGGACGGCGGTCGTTGGCTGGCCGGGATCTGCGCGGTCCTGCTGCTCGCCGGCGTCGCGGTGGCGGTGGGCGGCTATCTGGCGCACCGCTCGCATGCCCACAGTGTCGCGGCCGCCCGGGCCGAGTCGGCAGCGCTGGCGGCGGCCAAGGACTGTGTGGCCGCCACCCAGGCCCCCGACGCCAGCGCGATGGCGGCCAGCCAGCAGAAGATCATCGAATGCGCCACCGGTGACTTCGGCGCGCAGGCGGTGCTGTACAGCGGCCTGCTGGTGGACGCCTACCAGGCGGCCAACGTGCAGGTGAAGGTCTCCGACATGCGAGCCGCGGTGGAGCGCCACAACGACGACGGCTCGATGGACATCCTGGTCGCCATGCGCATCCGGGTGTCCAACACCCAGGCCCAGGATCAGGAGCAGGGCTACCGGCTCCGGGTGCGGATGGCCCCGGACGGCGGCGTCTACAAGATCGCGAAGCTCGACCAGGTGAGTAAGTGACGGTGGCGCTGGACGTGGACCCGAGCGGAGCCGCCACCGAATCCGCCGGGGCCGACGACACCGCGCACGCCGCGGTGCCGGCCGGCTGGCCCGCCCGCGCGGGCGCCTTCGCCATCGACGTCCTGGCCGGCGTCGGGGTGTTGGCGGCGGTCGTCTTGCTGGCCTCGGCGGCGCCGGCCCGCGGCTGGCTGTGGTGGCTGGCGCTCGGAGCGGGCGCGGTGGTGTTCCTGGCGATGGCCGTCAATCGGCTGTTGCTGCCCGCCACCACCGGATGGAGCCTCGGCCGTTCGGTGTTCGGGATCCGGGTGGTCCGCCGGGACGGATCGCCGGCCGGCCCGTGGCTGCTGCTGCTGCGCGACCTGGCCCATCTGCTGGACACCGCCGCTCTGTTCATCGGCTGGTTCTGGCCGCTGTGGGATTCCCGCGGCCGCACCTTCGCCGACCTGCTCGTCCGAACCGAGGTGCGCCGCGTCGAGGGTGATCGGCCGGATCGCCGCCGGGTCGCCGGTGCCACGCTGGGCGCCACCGCGGTGGTCGCCGTGTCGGCCGCCGCGCTGGGCTACCTGTTCATCTACCGCCACGACCTGAACAACGACCGGGCCCGTGAGGAGATCGCGGTGCAGGGCCCGCAGATCGTGGCCAAGATGCTCAGTTACCAAAAAGCCAGTCTTGACGATGACTTCGCCCGCGCGCAGACGCTCGTCACCGACGCCTACCGTCCGCAGCTGGTGGCCCAACAGGATGCGGTGCGCAAGGCCGGTCCGGTCGACAACGACTACTGGTCGACAAACAGCGCGGTGCTCAGCAACACCGCCGACCACGCCGCGATGCTGATCCTGCTGCAGGGCCAGCGGGGCGCCGCCGACAAGGCCCGGCTGATCACCGCCACGGTGCGGGTGGACTTCGAGAAGTCCGCGGCCGACCAGTGGCAGGTGGCCGACCTTACGGTGCTGGCCAGGCCGAACCCGGGGCAGGGCTGATGAGCCCGCGTCGCCGCGTCGAACCGGACCGCCCCGAGCTGTTCCGCCTGCCCGAACCGCGGCCGCGCCGCTGGGTGCTTCCGCTGGTCGCCGGGATCGCCGCCGTCGCCATCGTCGCCGCGGTGACGGTCAGCGCACTGGTGCTGGTGAAGCGGCAGTCCCACATCCGGGCCGAGCAGCGGGAGGCCGCCGTGCTCTACTTCGTGCGGTCCTTCATCACGCAGTACACCTCGCCGGACCCGTTCCACGCCAACGACTATGCCGACAAGGTGCTGGCCTTCGGGACCGGCCAGTTCGCCAAGCTGTACCAGGACAAGATGAACGAGGTCGTCATCCAGGTGGCGCGGGCGGAACCCACCACGGGGTCCGTGCAGGACATCGGCATCGAGCGGTGGAACTCCGACGGCAGCGCCGACGTGGTGGTGGCGGCGCTGACCCGGACCAAGCTGCCGGACGGTAAGACCATCGAGAGCGGCAACCGCTGGGTGGTCACCGCAACCAAGGAAGGTGAGCAGTGGAAGATCAGCAACCTGCTTCAGGTGATCTGACCGACGGAACACCCGACGAGCAGGATTCCGCGCCGGCCGAGGACACCGCGGTCGACGAGGCGGCGGATGGGGCGCCCGCCAAGAAGCCCTCTGGCGCCCGAAAGTGGCTGACCCGCAACAAGAACCGGGTCGCGGTGATCGCGTCGGTGGTGCTGTTCGTGGCGGCGGGGGCGTTCGCCGGTGCCACCGTCCAGCCGTACCTGGTGGATCGCGCCACGGTGGACACCAAACTGGAGATCGCCCGCACCGCCGCCAACGCGATCACCACGCTGTGGACCTACACCCCCGACGATATGGACAAGCTCGCCGACCGGTCGTCGAAGTACCTCTCCGGTGACTTCGAGGAGCAGTACCGCAAGTACGTCGATGCCATCGTGCCGACCAACAAGCAGGCAAAGGTGACCAACAGCACCCAGGTGGTCGGGGTGGCGGTGGAGTCGTTGCGCGGAAACGAGGCCACCGCAATCGTTTTCACCAACACCACCTCCAACAGCCCGCTCACCAAGAACATCCCGTCGCTGCGCTACCTGTCCTACCGCCTGCAACTCAGGCGTGAGGGCTCCCGCTGGTTGGTCACCAAGATGACCACCGTGACCTCGCTGGACCTCACCCCGAAGCTCTGACCCGGAACCGGTTGCCGTGGCTGTCGATTCGCCGGTCTCGCCGCGATTCACCGTCGCTGCGCTGCTGTTGCTCACTTTCGCCACCGGCCTGGTGGACGCGATCAGCGTGCTGGTCCTCGGCCACGTCTTCGTCGCCAACATGACCGGCAACGTCATCTTCCTGGGTTTCTGGTTCGTCCCGCATTCCGGCGTCGACCTGACCGCCGCGGTGGTCGCCTTCGTCAGCTTTCTGTTCGGCACGGTGCTCGGCGGCCGCTTCGCCCGCCACCTCGACTACGAGGTGCGGGTATGGCTCACCGCCGCGCTGGGCACCGAGGTGGTGCTGATGACCGCGCTGGCCGTGGCGGCGGGCACCGGTGTCCTGGACTACCACGACAACCGCAAGCTCATCCTGATCGCGGGACTGGCGGTGGTATTCGGTGCGCAGAACGCGGCCGCCCGGCAGTTCGGCATTCAGGAACTCAGCACCACCGTGCTGACGTCCACCATCGTCGGCATCGGTGTGGACAGCCGACTCGCCGGCGGCACCGGTCAGCGCGAGAAGCTGCGCTTCGGCGTGGTTTTGACGATGTGCGCCGGCGCCGTCGTAGGTGCCACCATGTCGCGGTTCACCGTCGCCCCGGTGATCGGGCTGGCCGCCCTCACCATCGCCGCCAGTCTGGCCATCTTCCGCCACGGACCCCGCCCGGTGCCGTCCGCACCGGCCGAGAACTAGGGAGTCGAACATGCCCACAGTGCTGGTCACCGGCGCCTCGCGCGGAATCGGCCGATCCATCGTGACTTACCTGGCCGAGCGCGGCTGGGACGTCATCGCCGCCGTGCGCACCGCGGGTGACGCGCGGCAGTTCGATCGGCTGCCCCGAGTGTCGGCCGTCCTGCTGGACGTCACCGACGACGACCAGGTGGCCGGCCTGCCCGACTCGATACCCGGACGGCTCGACGCCGTGGTGAACAACGCGGGCATCGCCGTCAGCGGACCCCTCGAGGCGTTGTCGGCGGCCGAGGTGCGCCGTCAACTCGACGTCAATGTCGTCGGACAGCTCGCCGTGACCGCGGCGGTGCTGCCGTTGTTACGGGAGTCGCGTGGCCGCATCGTGTTCATCTCCAGTGTCAACGGCAAGGTTTCGCTTCCGCTCCTCGGCGCCTACAGCGCGTCCAAGTTCGCGCTGGAGGCGGCCGCGGACGCGTTGCGGGTGGAACTGCGTCCCTGGGGCATCGCCGTGAGCGTCGTCGAGCCGGCCCAGACCGACACCGACCTGTGGCGGCAGGCGGATCGCAGCGTCGACGAGATGGAGGCCGCGATGTCGCCCCGGCATCGGGCACTGTATGCCAGACACATCGCCGGAATGCGGAAGTCGATACCCATGTCGCAGCGGCTCGCGGTGCACCCGGACCGGGTGGCCCGGGTGGTCGAGAAGGCGCTCACCGCACCGTCGCCGCGTCCCCGGTATCCGGTCGGCATCGGGCCGGCGGTGCAGATGGCGCTGCTTCCCAAGCTGCCCACCCGGTTGCGTGATCTGTTGCTGAGCAAGATGTTCGGGCAGCGCTGAGCGCGCCGGTGCCCGGGTGAACGAGTTCGTCAAACGCAACCCCGACGCACCGCCGGGATTCTTCGCCTGTGAGGCGGCCGGTCTGCGGTGGCTGTCGGCCGCCGAGGGCGGTGTGCCGTGCGCGCCGGTGCTGGGCTGCGACCCCACCGGCTTGACCCTGCAACGGCTCTCGGTGACGGCGCCCACCAGCGAGGCCGCGCGGGAATTCGGGCGTCGGCTGGCGGTCACCCACGACAGCGGTGCCGCCGGCTTCGGCGCCGCGCCCGACGGCTGGCAGGGACCGGGATTCTTCGGGCCACTGCACCATCCGCTGCCGATGACGCTGCGGGCGCACTCGCGCTGGGGTTCGTTCTACGCCGACGAGCGGCTGCTGCCGATGCTCGAGCCGGCCGCAGACCGGCTCGGGCCGGACGGCTGGGCTGTGCTCGAGCGGGTCGCGGACCGATGCCGCGACGGGCATTTCGACGATGACGACGTCCCGGCCCGGCTGCACGGGGACCTCTGGAGCGGCAACGTCATGTGGACACCAGCGGGCGCGGTGCTCATCGACCCGGCCGCCCACGGCGGGCATCGCGAGACCGATCTGGCCATGCTCGCCCTGTTCGGCTTTCCGTTCCTCGACGCCGTCCGCGAGGGCTACGGCGACGTGCATCCGTTGCGGGCCGGCTGGCCGGATCGTGTTGCGCTACATCAGTTGTATCCCCTGCTGGCGCATGTCGTGCTGTTCGGCGCCGGGTACGCCCGGCAGACCATCGCCGCGGCACGCGCGGCCCTGGCTAGTTGAACGCCAGCCAACTGGGCAGCGCCCGCTCGCGGGCGTCGCACAGCACCTGCATGGTGTCGCAGGAACCCTTGGGCACGCCGGCGCCGGCCCACATGCCGCCGGTGTCGCGGCGCAGCACGATCGCCGAGGAGCCACCGCCGTCGAGCAGAATCGCGGTGTCGCTGCCCAATCCCCGGAACAGGTCCTGGATCTGGTCCGGGGTGTAGCTGCCGCCCTGGAAGACGTACATCTCGTCCTTGTCCCTGGCGTAGGCCAGCGCGGTACGCGCTGCGCTGGGGCCGGGGTCGTTCAGCTGCCCCGTGTCGCCGGGGGCCAGCAACCCGAGCCCGCTGACCGCGACGAACCGGGTGCCCTTGTCCATCAGCGACTGGATCACCGGCGTCGCGGCGTCGTAGTCCTGGGGGGACTTGGGTGACACCACGAACGGGGCGCCGGCGACGGGCAGGATCATCGTCGTCAGCGCGGTCCACACCTCGTCACCGCCGGATAGCGCCTGCTTGCCCGCGTAGGCGATGGTGCCGGTGACCGCGGCGTTGGCGCCGCCCTGCCCGTTGGTGTTGTCGACGTAGGCGCCCAGCGGGGAACTGCAACCGGTGGACTTCCAGGAGCCGCCCTGCTGGGAACGCACATCGAAGAAGTTCGCGTTGATCGCGATCGTCGGCTGGCCCAGCACCTGCCACGCCTGCAGTGGCGGGTAGGTCTCCGAGGCCTGCAGCAGGCCCTCGCGGGTGCGTGCACCCGGCGTGCGTTCGCAGCGGGATTGGAAGCCGGTGTGGGTGTCGACGAGCAGTCGCGGGGTCAGCCGATGCGACGCCGCCTTGATGATCATCAGATGGCCGCCGCTGGTCATCTCGTACCAGTTGCCCGCACCGTTGAGCATCGGCGCCGGAAACCCGTTGCCGAAGTTGTAGACCAGGTAGCTACCTCGGGTGGTGGCGATTGCCTGGGCCAGTTGATCGCGACCCTCGGCATGGGCGACCGGCCTGCCGGTGGTAGTGGCCAGGGTCAGGCAGGCCAGCACCGTCATCCAGCCGGCGACGCTGCGGCGAAGCATCACGGCTGTTGTTGCCACGGTGGGCCTTTCGGGGCGCGAGAAGTCGTACGACAGAGATCACATTAACCACAGAAACCACACTGTCAACTTGCGTAACAATCGCGTGACGGTTGGGCCGATGGGTGATCACGAATCGCGGACAAGTATTTGCTGGCGCGGAAATTCGGTGCAGCGAGTGATTTGGCGAGGTTATCGGCGTTGGGAAGGGGGAATAACTGCACTCGCGCGGACCCGCCGGGGACCGCCTGAACACAAGGAGCAGCAATGATCGGAACGATCATCGGAGCGATCGTCGTCGGCCTGATCGTCGGGGCGCTGGCGCGACTGGTGATGCCCGGCAAGCAGAACATCGGAATCGTGATGACGATCGTGCTCGGCGTCGTCGGCTCGTTCCTCGGCTCGTGGATCACCTACCAGGTGGGCTACAGCAACTCCAACGGCGGGTTCGCCATCATCCCGTTCCTGGTCGGTGTGGTCGTCGCGGTCGTCCTGATCGCGATCTACCTGGCCATCACCGGCCGTCGCGACCAGGTTCACCGCTAGGAGTTCCCGGTGCCGCCCGGCGGCGCGACACGGTACACCGCACCGGCGTAGTCGTCGGTCACGTACACCGCGCCGTCCGGGCCGGGCACCGCTGCAACCGGACGGCCCCAGCGGGCGCCCTCCGGCGTCTGGAATCCGCCCACCAATGTCTGCTGTGGTCCCAATGTGCCGTCCCGCCAACCGAAGAACGACACCTCGGGCGCGCGAGGCGGGTTCCGGTTCCATGAGCCATGCACGCCCAGTAGTGCCCCCGGGCCGAACGGCCGGGGCAGATTCGCGAAGGCCAGCCCGAGCGGAGCCGAGTGCGCTCCCAGGGTCTGCTCGACCGGGGTCAGGGTCGCGCAGTCCAGGTGTTCGCCGTCGGCGTTGGTCTGCACGTCGCGGATGAACCGCGGGCCGGCGTCGACGTCGGGATTGCAGTAGGGCCAACCCAATTCGCGACCCGGAGTCACCCGCGCAAGCGTCTCGGGCGGGTGGTCGTTGACATAGTCGTTGACAGCGCCGTACGAAGGCCCAGGATGCGGGTAGGCGATGTCGTCGCGGTTGTTGACCGCGGTCCACAGTGATCCGTCCGGGGCCACGGCCAACCCCGTGCCGTTGCGCACGCCGGTCGCGAAAGGGATCGCGGGCCCACCGCCGGGAGGAATCCGCATGATCGTCGCCCGCTGCGGGTTGGCGGTGCGATCGGCCGCGGAGACGTTTCCGGTCGAGCCGATGGAGAAGTACACCGCCCCGTCGGGTCCCACCGCAACGCTCTTCAGGGCATGTGCATAGGCCCCGCCCAGTTCCGGACTGCGGGCGTCGGGCAGGCCCGCGGCGAGCACGCGGCGATCGGCGGCCCGCCCTTCGGCATAGGTGTAGCCGACGATCTGATCGGCCTCGGCGACGTAGAGGGTGTCACCGGCGAACGCCAGGCCATGCGGCTGGTTGAGGCCCGCGAGCAGTGTGGAGACGGTCGGTCCGGCCGGGCCCGGGACGAGGCGCGACAGTCGGCCCTCGGCGGGCACCGAGACCAGCAGTGTGGCGTCCGGTGCCCAGATCGCCAGCCGGGCATGTGGGATTCGCGCCCACACCGACATGCTCCACCCCGAGGGCAGCAGGGCGTCGCGGGGCGTGTCCAGCGGTGCCGCGGCCAAGGCCGCCGGAACCGTTATGGCCGTGGGCGCCAGACCGTTCGGCACCGACGCGCCGGGCGCGGGCGGCGGTGCGGGATGGCTGCACGCCACACCCACCGACGCGGCGACTATGCCAACGACCGCCCTAGCCCGCCAAGCCCGCATGCATCTCCCAGACCAGGATCTCCGCGTCGGCGGTGGCCGTGAGCCGCCGTCCACCGGCAGCGGTGAACCGCACGGCGTCACCCTCGGCGAGGTTGCCCGCGTCCTCGAGTGTCACCGATCCGCGCGGGACGAACAGATGCAGATACGGCGCATCGGGAAGTTCGACCGAATCGCCGGGGCGCAACCGCGCGCCGTGCAGCGCGGCGTACCGGCTGCGGATGTTGATCGCGGTCGCGTCGCGGTGCTCCGGCATGCCCGAGGCGATGGTGACCAGCCCCCCGGTGAGCAGTTCGTCGTCGATCTCGAGCTGTTGGTAGCCCGGGTCGATGCCCGACTCGTCGGGCACCACCCACATCTGCACGAAATGAACCGGCTCGCTGTGGGTCTCGTGCCCGGTGAGTGTCCACGAGTCGTTCTTCTCCGAGTGCAGGATGCCCCGCCCCGCCGACATCCGCTGGGCCAGACCCGGGTAGATGACACCGGAGTGGCCGGTCGAATCCTGGTGGACCAGCGACCCCCGCAGCACCCAGGTCACGATCTCCATGTCGCGGTGCGGGTGCGTCTCGAATCCGGTTCCCGGCTTGACGATGTCGTCGTTGTTCACCAGCAGCAGACCGTGGTGGGTGTTGTTCGGGTCGTAATGCCCGCCGAACGAGAACGAGTGCTTGGAGTCGAGCCAGTCGATCTTGGTCGCGGCCCGATCCGCGGCGCGCCGGATGTCGATTGCGGTGGCCATGTCATCACCCCTTGGTTGGTGCCAGCCTAGGTGGCCGGCGATGCACCCGACAACAAGCATGACGTGTCATGTATTCCGGTAGTCTCGGCGGATGGCATCGGTGTGGCTCGACGACGACCAGCAACGGGTGTGGCGCAACTATCTGGTGATGGGCACCCGGCTGCAGGCCGCGATGAACCGCCAGCTGCAGCGGGATTGCGGCTTGTCGCTGGCCGACTATGACGTGCTGGTCGCGTTGTCCGAACGCGGCGCGCTGCGGATCTTCGAACTCGCCGAGTTGCTCGGCTGGGAGCAGAGCAGGCTGTCACATCAACTGCGGCGGATGCGCGACCGCGCGCTCGTGGGCCGATCCGGCAGTGCGCAGGATCGGCGCGGCGCGACGGTCGACATCACCGGCGCCGGGCGGGCCGCACTGGCCGCCGCCGCCCCCGGCCACGTCCGGCTGGTGCGCTCGGTGCTGTTCGATGCGATCACACCCGGCCAGCTGCGCGCGCTGGACAGGTTGACCGCGACGGTGCTGTCCCGGCTCGACGACGACGCCCGGGCGTAACCACGGGAAAGGCCGCTGCCACAGCGAAACACTGTGGCAGCGGCCCTTCTGTCCGGTCAGCCGGCCATGAACTGGTCGTAGGCCGCGGAGAGGTTCGGCGGCAGCACGCTCACGTCGCAAGTCCGCTGCACGTCGCCGATCGGGGCCAGGATGCCGCGCAGGTCGTAATACTCACCCGGATTGGCGGTGAAGTATCCACGAACGTTGGCCTGGGCCTGGGCCGGATCCTGGTTGGCGGCGGCGAGCAACACCTGTCGGGCACCGTTGTGGGTGGTGAGGTACTCCTGAGCGGCGCCGGTCACCGAACTGACGGTGTTGGCCACCCCGGGTCCGCTGCAGTCGGGAGCCGCCGCAGCGCTCGGAGCCGCCAGCATCGCGACCGCGACGCCCCCCACGAGCCATCCGGTACACACGGTCGCGGCCTTCGGGCTCCGCGCGAAGCCGTTGAACTTCATGATCACTTCTTCCTTCGATTGGGAATCTATTGCTGTTCCCCCGTCCTGAAAGCCAAGGTACCCGTGCGTCTTTGCGGCAAAACCGCGTGCGATCAGGCCAATTGGTGACGCCGCGGGCGTTACGCGAAACCGACGTGATGTTCGACTCAGATTTCGCCGATCGGCTGAGCAACGGGTCATGAAACGCGCGCGGGTCTGAGGGCTCTCATGATCCGCGCCGGATTCTTAACCCGTCGTAACGACCATCGCGATGTCATCGTGACCTGCGGCAAACCCCCGGAGTACCCGATCGCGGTCAGAACATGTTTCTGCCGCGAGAGATCTCACAACCCCGATCGCCGGTGAATGGCGTCCCGATGGATCGGGTAGACGGTCAGGCAGGTGCAAGAACCGTGCGCCGACACAATCCGTCAACGCATCAAGGGGATTTCCCGCATGAACACTCCAGACACCAGCAGACTCCTCGCGCAGTTGCGAGCCCTGCTCGACCTGACCAACACCGAGATCCAGGTGGCCGAGACCCGCGTCGCGCAGGCCCGCACCGAGGCCGTACGCCGCGAGCTCACCCAGAACGCCGAGAACGGCAGACAGCGCGCCGAAGCCGTCGAAGCCGCCATCCGTGACCTCGGTGGCTTCCCGGACCTCATCGGCCCGTTCTTCGGCCGCGCCGCGGCAGCGGTCAAGGCGCTGACCGAGCAGGCCCAGCCCTTCGACGAGGCCCTGTTGGGAGACCTCGCGCTCGAGGGCCAACTCCTGGACCGGGCCCGCTACGTCAAGGCGCTGGCCGTCGCGGCCAAGAAGCCCGACGTCCAGAAGCTGGCCGACCGGCTCATCACCGCGCACTCCGCCACCGTGGACTGGCTGAGCACCGTGCTGGCCGAGGACGCCCTCGGCGGCCCCGCGGCGCTGCGCCGCACCCCGCTGCAAGCCGCAACCGGTGTGGCGGTCCGGATGGTCAACCTGCCGATGGCGTGGTCGGTGCGCGGCGCCGACCGGGCCCTGGAGTCGCTGCGCGGCGCCCGCCCCGCGGTCAATGACCTGATCAATCGCGGCACCCGCGCCGGCGAGGTGGCGGCCAAGGCCGTCGCGGCGTCCCGCGACGCCGCGCTCCAGACCGCCGAACGGGTCACCCGCCGCGAGGGTGCCGATGGAACCGCGGACACCCTGCACTCGATGCGCAGCGTGACCGGTGTGCTCGATCCCTCGGAACTGCCGATCGCCGGCTATGACGAGCTCAACCTCAGCGAAGCCGCAACGGCGGTCAAGGATCTCACCGATCCCGCCGACCTGCGGGCGATCATCGCCTACGAGGAGGCGCACAAGAACCGCCAGCGCGTCGTCTCCGCCGCACAGACCCGGGTGGCCGCGATCGCCCAGGAAATCGTCGGCATCGACTGATCCGACTCGGGCACCCCACCGTCGACGGCGATGGTGGGGTGCTCATCGGTCGATGAGCAAGCTCTCCATCGTCGGCGTCGGTAGCGTCGGCACCGCAATCGCCTACGCCTGCCTGATCCGCGGATCGGCACGGGCGCTTTCGCTATATGACACCGATGCGAAGAAGGTGCGTGCGGAGGTTCTCGACCTCAACCATGGCGGCCAGTTCGTGCCGCCGTGCACGGTGACCGGATCCGACGACCTCGGCGTCACCGCCGGCTCGACGGTCGTGGTGGTCACCGCAGGAGCCAAACAACACGCGGGGCAGAGCAGACTGGAGCTTGCGGGGACGAATGTGGCTATGGCGCAGCAACTTACGCCGCAGCTATTGGAACAGTCACCCGAAGCGGTGGTCTTGTTCGTCACCAATCCGGTCGACATCGTCACCTATGCCGCGGCCCGGGCCATCGACGCGCCGCCGGGGCGCATCCTCGGCTCCGGAACGGTGTTGGACTCCAGCCGATTTCGCTTCGTCATCGCCCGACGGGCGGGTATCGCAGTCGGCAACGTGCACGGGCTCATCGTCGGTGAGCATGGCGACTCGGAGATCTCGCTGTGGTCCAGTGTGTCGATCGGCGGTGTGCCCGCCGAACAGTTCCACGCCGACGGCGCAATGGTCTTCGACGAGCAGGCCCGTGCGGAGATCTCCGCGGAAGTGGTCGGCGCCGCCTACGAGATCATCGCGGGCAAGGGCGCGACCAGCCTGGCGATCGGCTTGTCCACGGCCAGGATCGTCGAAGCGATCCTGGGCGACCAGCATCGGGTCCTGCCCGTCTCGACGGTGCAACGCGGCACCTACGGCATCACCGAGGTGGCGTTGTCGTTGCCGACCGTGGTCGATGCCGCGGGGGCCGGCCCGGTGCTGCCGGTGCCGCTCGCGGTCTCCGAACTGCTCGGGCTGCAGGCCTCCGCGGCCACGCTGAGACGGGCGCAGTCCGGGCTGCGGCTGTGATTAGCTATTCGCTAAAGGTATTCGGGCAGGCCGAATTTCGCGAACAGCGCCGTGTCGAGAAACGCAACGACATGGGAGATGCCCGCCGGGCCGAGATCCAGCACGTGCAGCTGGAAGGGGACATGACGCTCACCGGTTTCCGGCAGCCGCATGTACATCGCCGCGGCCGGCTGGCCGTTGGCGGTCAGCGGCAGCATCCGCATATCGCCGGCCACGCCGGCCGGGCACTTGTCGTGGATGAGCTCGACGATGTCCGACGGGCCCTGGTACCAGCCAGTGAAGGGCGGCATCTCCCAGACCGCCTCCTCGGTGAACATCTGCACCAGGCGATCGATGTCGTAGTCCTCGAAGGCGGCGATGTAGCGGGCCAGCTGACCGCGGGCCTCCGGGGACTCCGGGTCGGCGAGCCGATCCTCCTCGCTGGGTCCGACCGCGTCGAGCTGAGCGCGCGCCCGCTGCAGCAGGCTGTTCACCGCCACGGTCGACGTCCCGATCGCGTCGGCGACCTCGGCGGCGCGCCACTGCAACACATCACGCATGACCAGCACCGCGCGCTGACGCGGTGAGAGGTGCTGCAATGCGGCCACGAACGCCAACCGCACCGATTCGCGGGACGCCGCGATGACCGACGGATCCGCCGGGTCCTCGTGCAGCGAGTCGGGTAGTGGCTCGAGCCAGGGCACCTCGGCCCGCTCCACGAGCTCGTCGGCGGGGCTGGAACTCGGCGCGCCCAGGCCGGTGGGCAGCGGCCTGCGGCCGCGGCCCTCGAGCGCGGTCAGACAGGTGTTGGTCGCGATCCGGTGCAGCCAGGTGCGCACCGACGACTTGCCCTCGAACCGGTCGTAGGCCTTCCAGGCCCGCAGATAGGTCTCCTGCACCAGATCCTCGGCGTCGTGCAACGACCCGGTCATTCGATAGCAGTGTGCCAACAATTCCCGCCGATACGGCTCGGCCTGAGCCAGGAAGTCGTCGTCACCCTCGTCAAGACTTCGCGCGAGCACGCTCACCCAACCGAGCTTACGCACGGGCGCCGACAACTCGGTCGGCGAGATCGACACCTGGGTCGCGATTCGGGACCAACCGCAACCGTGGTGGCGATCTCGGCGGGGTTCCTCCTCGCGCGCGGCGCGCATCGTCACCCCGCTGGGACCCGACTGCGGGGTTCCTCCTCGCGCGCGGCGCGCATCGTCACCCCGCTACGCTGCCTGGATGGTCACATCCCGCACCGAGCGGACCTTCGACGGGGTCGGCGGCGTTCGGATCGTCTACGACGTCTGGACACCGGACACCGAGCCGCGCGGGGTGGTGGTGCTCTCGCACGGATTCGGCGAGCACGCCCGCCGTTACGACCACGTCGCCCACCGCTTTGGCCAAGCCGGCCTGGTCACCTATGCGCTCGACCACCGCGGCCACGGCCGGGCCGGCGGCAAACGGGTCCGGGTCAGGAAGATCGACGAGTACACCGGCGACTTCGACACGCTGGTCAAGACGGCGTCATCGGAGTTCCCCGGGCTCACCCGCACCGTGCTGGGCCACAGCATGGGCGGCGGCATCGTTTTCAGCTACGGGGTCGATCACCCGGGCGAGTACGAGCTGATGGTGCTCTCCGGGCCGGCGGTATACGCCCACGTCGGTGTGCCCCGGGCCAAGCGGCTGCTCGGCAAGACCGTGGGCTCGCTGCTGCCCGACCTTCCCGTCGAGCAGCTCGATGCCAACGCGGTCTCCCGCGACCCCGAGGTGGTGGCCGCCTACAACGCCGACCCGCTGGTCCACCACGGCAAGGTGCCCGCCGGTGTCGGCAAGGCCCTGATCGCCGTCGGGGAGACCATGCCCAAGCGGGCCCGCGCCCTGACCGCGCCGCTGTTGGTGGTGCACGGCGCCGAGGACCGGCTGATCCCGGCCTCCGGAAGCGAGGTCCTCGTCGACTGCGTCGGCGGCAGCGACGTCCACCTCAAGGTGTATCCCGAGCTGTACCACGAGGTTTTCAACGAGCCGGAACGCGACCGCGTCCTCGACGACGTGACCGCATGGATCGAGGCCAGGCTGTGAGACTGCGCCGGCGCATCGCCCCGGCGGCGATCGCGCTGATGCTGCTCGCCGGCTGTTCGTCGACCACCAAGTCCGCGCCCACCTGGGTCGAGGACGACGTGACGTTCGTCGCCGACGGGTTGACCCTGCACGGCACCTACCGTCACCGGGGCGACACCGCCGGCCCGGCGGCACTGCTGATCTCCGAGAGCGGCCGCACCGACCGCAACGGTGACAACAACGTCGCCGGGCCCATCGGCAACATGCGCCAACTCGCCGAGTACCTCTCCGAGCACGGGGTGGCCAGCCTGCGCTACGACAAGGTGGGTACCGGAACCACCGGTCTGGGGCCCTACGCGGCCAACCCCGCCGATGTCGGGAGCGCCGTCTACACCGGCGGCGCGAAGGCGGCGGTGCGGTTCCTTGCCGACCAGCCCGGCACCGACAAGAACCGGATCTCGGTCTACGGGCTGGGGGAGGGCACCATTCATGCGATGTCGCTCGCCGACGACACCGCTTCGGGTGCGCCGAGAATTCACTCCCTCGGACTGCTGCAGCCGCTGGCCGGCCGCTACCTCGATCTGATCACCGGCCGGGTCAAGGCCGATGTCGCCGCGGCGGTCAAGGCGGGGCAGAAGAACCAGCAGCAGGCCGACCAGGTGGTCGCCGCATGGACGGCCGCGGTTACCCAGGCGCGCACCAGTGGCACCGCGCCCGCCAAGCTGCCCGAGGGGCTGTCCGCAATCCTCAATCCCGGCAACGTCAAGGCCGTCGTCGAGGCCGACGCGATCGACCCGCTGGATCTGGCGGCCCGCATCCCGGCCGGCACCCCCGTGTTGTTGACGTGCTCGGACTCCGACGCCCAGGCTAGCTGCGCCGGTATGCGGCCGCTGGCCGACGCGCTGGCGCACACGGCGCTGCAGTACGTGGCGCTCAAGGGGGTCAACCACGTGCTGCGCGACGACCCGTCCGACAACGTCGCCAACTACGCCAAGAACGATCCGCTGTCACCGCAGCTGACCAAAGCGCTGGACGAGTTCCTGGGCAAGTAGCGCACTAGTGTTGTGGTCGTGACCAAGATGGTGGTTGCCGCCGGTTACGGCGGCCCGGAAGTGCTTGCCGTTCAACAGGTCGACCTGCCCGCGCCGGGCACCGATCAGGTACTCATCGATGTCCGCGCGGCGGGCGCCAATCCGATCGACTACAAGCTCTACAGCGGCGAGATGGGGCGCGATCCCGCCGCCCTGCCCATGCCGATCGGCCTGGAGGTCTCCGGCGTGGTGGCGGCCGCGGGTCCCGGAGCCGCCGGCTTCACCGGGGCGCTGGCGGTTGGCGACGAGGTGGTGGCCACGGGTGTGCGCGGCGGCTACGCCGAGCGGGTGCTCGTCGACGCCGAGGACGTCGGCCACAAGCCCGGCTCGCTGTCCTTCGAACAGGCCGCCGGCCTGCTGCTCGTCGGCGGCACCGCCTGGCACCTGTTGACGAATACCGGTGTGGGGACAGCGGACACCGTCCTGATCCACGGCGCGGCCGGCGGTGTCGGGCTGCTCGCCGTGCAACTGGCCGTCGCCCGCGGAGCCACGGTGATCGGCACCGCCAGTCCCGCCCGGCACGATCAGCTGCGGAAATACGGGGCCACCCCGGTCGCCTACGGTGCCGGACTGGCCGACCGGGTCCGGGCGATCGGGCCGGTGGACGCCGCGCTGGACCTGGTCGGCACCGACGAGGCGCTGGACACCTCCGTCGAACTGGTGGCCGACCGATCCCGGATCGCGACGATCGCCGGCTTCGGACGTGCCGCCGAACTCGGAATCGCCGCGCTGACCGGCGCGGACGGCGGCCAGCAGATCCGCGACGCCGCCCGCCCGGAGCTGCTGGCGCTCGCCCGCGACGGCCGGGTCGAGATCACCATCGACCGGACCTTCCCGCTCGACGACGCGGCGGAGGCCCATCGCTATCTGCAGACCGGGCACGCGCACGGGAAAGTCGCCCTCCTCCCTTAGCGTGGCAGCCATGGCAGACGACAAGATGCTGGCGCGGATCGCGGCCCTGCTCCGCCAGGCCGAAGGCACCGACAACACCCACGAGGCGGAGGCGTTCATGGCGGCCGCCCAGCGGCTGGCCACGGCGACCTCGATCGACCTCGCGGTGGCCCGGGCGCATTCGGCCAGCCGCAGCGCGGCCCAGGCGCCGACCCAGCGCACCATCACCATCGGCGAGCCCGGTTCCCGGGGCCTGCGCACCTACGTGCAACTGTTCGCCGGCATCGCCGCCGCCAACGACGTGCGCTGCGATGTGGCCTCCAACTCCACGTTCGTCTACGCCTACGGCTTTCCCGAGGACATCGACGCCAGCCACGCCCTCTACGCCAGCCTGGTGGTCCAGATGGTGCGGTCGTGCGACGCCTACCTGGCGACCGGCGCGCACCGGCCCACCCCGACCATCACCGCGCGGCTCAACTTCCAGCTGGCCTTCGGGGCGCGCGTCGGGCATCGGCTCGCCCAGGCCCGCGAGGAGGCGAAGCAGGAGGCCACCAGGGACCGGCGCACCGCACCGGGAACCGCACTTGCGTTGCGCAACAAGGAAGTCGAGCTGCGTGACCATTACCGCAGGAGCTCCGAGGCGCGCGGCACCTGGCAGGCGGCCCGGGCGTCGTCCGGCTACTCCTCAGCCGCGCGCCGCGCCGGTGACCGGGCCGGCCGGCAGGCCCGACTGGGCGCCAGCCCCGAGCTGCCGAAGTCGCGCAACCGGCTCTCGAGGTGACGGTTCGGGACACCCAGCGCTCCCGGGTGTACGCCGCCGAGGAGTTCGTCCGCACGTTGTTCGACCGTGCCGCCCAACACAGTTCGCGCGCCATCGACTTCTTCGGGGCGCAATTGACCCTCCCCCCGGAGGCCCGGTTCGGATCGATCCAGTCGGTGCAGCGCTACGTCGACGACGTCCTCGCGCTACCCGCTGTCGCGGACCGGTGGACGCCGGCCGGTGCGCTGCAGGTGCGTCCCCGCCGCGCCGCGGCAGGCGCACACTACGAAAAACGTTCCGGCACAGGTGTTATCGCTGTTCCGGATCGCAACACCGCGGACTGGGCGATGCGAGAGCTGGTGTTGCTGCACGAGATCGCCCATCACCTCGACGACACCGGGGGCGCCGCGCACGGATCGGGGTTCGTTGCGACGTTCTGCGAACTGGCGGCTCTGGTGATGGGCCCCGAGGTCGGCCACGTGCTGCGCGTCGTCTACACCAAAGAGGGTGTGCGATGAGCCGGGTGTGGCTGGTTACGGTGGTGTGGTGAGCGACATGATCGGTCCGGACGACTGGCAGGCCGCCGACGCGCTGTTGGACCGCCTGCTGCTGGGCGCTGATCCCGGCCTCGATGCCGCGCTCGCAGACTCGGCCGCCGCCGGGCTGCCGCCCATCGAGGTCTCCCCGCAGAGCGCGCGGCTGCTGTACCTGCTGACCCGGATCAGCGGGGCGCGACGGGTGCTCGAGATCGGCACCCTGGGCGGGTACAGCACGATCTGCCTGGCCCGTGGTGTGGGAGCCGAGGGCAGCGTCGTCACCCTGGAGTACGAGCCGCGCCACGCCGAGATCGCCGCCGCCAACCTGCGCCGCGCCGGCGTCGCCGACCGGGTGGAGATCGTCGTGGGCGCTGCGCTGGACACCCTGCCCGGCCTCACCGGCGACTTCGATCTCGTCTTCATCGACGCCGACAAGGAGAACAATATCGCCTATGCGCAGCGGGCCATCGAACTCGGCCGGCCGGGCACGGTCATCGTCGTCGACAACGTGGTGCGCAGCGGGCGAATCCTTGACCCGGCCGCCGACGACCATCAGGGGCGGGCGGTGCGGGCGACGCTGGAGATGATGGGCAAGCACCCCCGCCTGGACACCGCGGCCATCCAGACCGTCGGGATCAAGGGCTGGGACGGATTCGCGATCGCAGTGGTGAAGTAGGGAGGACTGCTCTGTGAGCACGGTCATCGCGGTCGTCATCGCTCTGATCGGCGGCTTCGTCGTCAGTCGCCGGCACCGGGACCGGCAGGCGGTTGACGTGCACCTGGTGTGGTGGATGGTGTGGGTGGTCGGCGTGGCATCGGTGGTGGCCGCGGGCTTCCACATCTTCGACGGGCCGCAGACGGCCGAGTTGATCGGCTACACCCGGGGCAACGGTGGATTCCAGTGGGAGAACGCGATGGGCGACCTGTCCATCGGTGTCGTCGGCATCATGGCCTACTGGTTCCGGGGGCACTTCTGGCTGGCGACGATCGTCGTCCTGACGGTGCAGTACCTCGGCGATGCCGGCGGGCACATCTACTTCTGGCTCGTCGAGCACAACACCAGGCCCTACAACGTCGGCCTCCCACTGCTCAGCGACATCGTGTTGCCGATCGTCGTGTGGGCGCTCTACCTCGCCTCACGGCGCGCCGGCGGTGACGCGGTGCCCAAGGGCGCCCCGGCCTAACCGACTCGCCTAACCGACTGGGGCCACCTGGACCGGTATCGCGTTGAGCACCGCGGTACCCGACAGCGGATCGAGCAGCGTCCCGTCGTTGAGACTGTTGACGTTGACGCCGGGATGCTGTGCGGCGACACGCATCCGGGTGCCCGACTCGGTGTGGCCCCAGCCGTGCGGCAGAGACACCACCCCGGGCCGGATCGCCTCGGTGATCTCCACCGGTACCTCGAGCTTGCCGCCGGGCCCGGTGACCAGCGCGACGTCCTCCACGCCCAACCGGGCGGCGTCGTCGGGATGGATCTGCAGCGTGCAGCGGTTGGTGCCGCCGGACAGCGCCTCCAGGTTGTGCATCCAGCTGTTGTTCGAGCGCAGGTGACGTCGTCCGATCAGCAGGAAGCCGGACTCGGCACCGAGCGAGGCATGCAGCCTTCCAACGTCGTCGAGGATGACATCGGGCGCCAATTCGACTGTGCCCGAGGGAGTTCGAAGCACCTCCGGAATCCTGGGCTGCAGCGCCCCCAGGTCGACCCCGTGCGGTGTGTTCTTGAGCCGCTGCAGCGTCAGGCCGTTAGGGTCGGCGCCGAACCCGTCCCCGAACGGTCCCAACCGCAGCATCATGTCCAGGCGCCGTTCGTAACCCGGGCCGTCGGGCAGCATCGCGGTGAGCTCAGCGACGTCGCGGCCGGCCACCGGTGAGTCGGGGTCGCCGACCTCCTTGCCCAGCGTCGTCGCGATCACCTGGTCGTCGACCAGCTTCGGGTCGGCGTCGGGCCCCATCCCGAGCACGATCAGCGCCAGCCGGGCCAGGATCTCGCACTCGTCGGGACGGCCGTCGGCCAGCGGCAGCGCCGGTGGCGAGTAGCGGGCGTTGTTGCGCACCACCGCACCGCTGAGTGCGACGTCGAAATGCGCGGCGCGCGAGGGTGGCGGCGGCGGCAGGATCACATCGGCGTGCCGCGTCGTCTCGTTGAGGTAGGGATCCACCGACAGCATGAACTCGACGCGGTCGAGGGCATCGGCGAGCCGGGGCCCGTCCGGCGCCGACAACACCGGGTTCCCGGCGATCGTGACGACCGCGCGAACCTGGCCGTCGCCGGGTGTTTCGATCTCCTCGGCCAATGCCACCGCAGGAAGCTCGGACAGCGCCTCGGGGTGACCGGAGACCCGGCTGCGCCAGCGGCCGGTCGCGAACCCGCGGCCCGGACGGGCGGGGCGGGGGGCCGAGCCGATGGGCGGGCTGGCGAACATCACCCCACCCGGCCGATCCAGATTGCCGGTCAGGATGTTGACGACATCGACCAGCCAGCTGGTCAGCGTCCCGAACTCGACGGTCGAGGTGCCGATCCGGCCGTACACGGCAGCGCTGGGGGCCCCCGCGATTTCCCGCGCCAGCGTGCGGATCTCGTCGGCGGCGACACCGACATGCTCGGCGACGGCATCCGGCGGGAAGTCCGCGGCGGCCGCGCGGACCCGCTCCACGCCCGTGACGTGGTCGGCCAGCGGGCCGAGGTCGACGAGATCCTCGTCGAAGAGCACGTGGACGATCGCGAACAGCAGCGCCGCGTCGGTACCCGGCCGCGGCGCGATGTGCCGGTCGGCCAGTTCGGCGGTCCTGGTGCGCGACGGGTCGATCACCACCAGTCGGCCGCCGCGCTTGCGCAACGCCTTGAGCTTGCCGCCGAAGTCGGCGGCGGTGGCCAGACTTCCGTTGGACACCAACGGATTTCCGCCGATGATGACCAGATAGTCGGTGCGATCCAGGTCGGGGATCGTGAACGCCACCGGGTTGCCGTACAGGTATCCGCAGGCGACGTGCTTGGGCATCTGGTCCAGTGTGCTGGCCGAGTAGACCTGGCGGGTGCCCAGCGATTTGATGACCGCCGGGCCGTAGAGCGCCCCGGCGATGTTGTGCGCGTTGGGGTTGCCGAGGTACACCGCCACCGAGGATCCCCCGGCGGCGCCGATGACGCGCCGCAGTCCTTCGGCGGCCGCGGCGAACGCCTCGTCCCAGCCGACCGCAACCAGCTCGCCGTCACGGCGGATCAGCGGCCCGTCCAGCCGGTCGGGGTCGTTGTCGAGTTCGGGGAAGCTCGCGCCCTTCGGACAGATGAAGCCGTGGCTGAACACGTCATCGCGATCGCCGCGGGCGGAGTCGACCCGCCCGGCGTCGTCGATGGTCAGGACCAGCCCGCAGGTGGCCTCGCAGATCGGGCAGATACGCAACGCGGTACGGCTCATGTCAGCCACTGTGTCCCACCGCGCAACCGCTGGCAAGCCCCGGTCAGCCCAGCCAGGCCGGCGCGGCGAGCGCCGAGCGCAGTGCGGCCACGATGCGCTTCTCGTTGGCCGCGAAACGGTCGGTGGGAGCCGGTACCGAGATGGCGACGACGTTGCCGCCGGCCGCCCGGCCCGCAACCCCGGCGGCCGAGATCCCCGCGGTGTGCTCGTCGCGGTCGAACGCGATGCGGCCGGCCCGAATTTCGGCCAGCTCGGCCCGCAAGATGTCGGCCCGATCGGCCGCGACGTGGGTCAGCAGATCGTCCACCTCGGCCGCGCCGAGCAATGCCAGCGCCGCCTTGCCGTTGGCGGTGTCGTGCAGCGGAAAGCGTTCGCCGACGGCCGAGACCGCGCGGAGCCGATGCGCGGACTCGATCTGGTCGATGAACCACATCTGCCCGGCGCGCAGGATGGACAGGTCCACGGTCTCGCCGGTCAGCTCGGCGACCCGCTCCAGGGTGGGCCGGAAGGTGGTCGCGATCTGGGCGGCATCCGCGCTGCCCAGCCCGAGCAGCCGCCCGCCGAGGCTGATCCGGCCGTCGTCGTCGACCGCGGCGAAACCGATCTCGACGAGGCCGACCAGCAGCCGGCGCACCGTCGACTTGGCCAGCCCGAGCCGATCCTGCAGATCGACCAGCCGCAGCCGGCCCGGAGCGGTGGCGATCTCGTCGAGCGCGGCGGCGGCCCGCCGCAGCACCTGGATGCCGTCGTCGCGGGCAGCGGTGCGCGGCGCCATCGGCTGACCCCTTCCCCTCGCGGTGGTGTGGGACTATTGTTCCGTATAGCGGATCATAATAGTTCGCAATGCGAATCATGGAGGTTGGGATGGCGGCACTTCCCGACGGGCGGCACTTCTTCCGCGGCGATGACGGGTATGAACCCGCACGTCGGGCGACGGTGTGGAATCAGCGGGTGCCGGACCGCTACCCGGACGTCATCGTGCAGGCGGTCGACGCCGAGGACGTGGTCGCCACCGTGCGCTACGCCAAGGCCAACGGCAAGAAGGTCAGCATCAAGTCCGGCGGCCACAGCTGGGCGGCCAACCATCTGCGCGACGGCGCGGTGCTGCTCGACGTGAGCCGCCTGGAGCAGACCGCCGTCGACGCCGACAAGAAGGTCGCGGTGGTCGGACCCGGCAAGGGCGGCAGCGTCCTGGCGGCCGAGCTCGATGCGCTCGGGCTGTTCTTCCCCGCCGGCCACTGCAAGGGCGTGCGCATCGGCGGCTACCTGCTCCAGGGCGGGTACGGCTGGAACAGCCGGGTGTACGGACCGGCGTGTGAGAGCGTCATTGGCCTCGACGTGGTCACCGCGGACGGTGACGAGCTGTACATCGACGCCGAGCACCACCCCGACTTGTATTGGGCGGCAAGGGGTTCGGGGCCGGGCTTCTTCGCCGTGGTGACGGCCTTCCATCTCAAGCTCTATCCGAAGTCGCCGATCCTGGCCAGCAGCTTCTATGCCTACCCGATGGAGTACGCCGACGAGATCTACACCTGGGCCCGCGAGATCACCGCCGACGTCGACCGGCGGGTCGAGGTCCAGATCGTCGCCTCCAAGACCGTGCCCAACGCCGGTATCGACCGCCCGGCCATCGTGCTCGCCTCCCCGGTGTTCGCCGACACCGAGGACGAGGCCCGGGCGGCGTTCGCCATTCTGGACCGCTGTCCCATCGTCGACAAGGCGCTGGTGGCCATGCCGTATGTGCCGATGGGACTGCCGGACTGGTACACCGCGGTGATGAGCAACTACCTCGAGGACCATCGCTACACCGCCGACAACATGTGGACCTCGGCCTCGGCCGAGGAGCTGCTGCCCGGCATCCACCGGATCATCGACACCATGCCGCCCCATCCGTCGCACTTCCTGTGGCTGGTCTGGGGTCCCTCGCCGGCCCGGCAGGACATGGCATACAGCCTCGAGGACGAGGCGTATCTGGCGCTCTACAGCGGTTGGCGCGACGCCGCCGACGACGAGATGTACGCCGACTGGCCGCGCTCGAACATGGCCGCCATGGCCCCGCTGGCCAGTGGCATCCAACTCGCCGACGAGAACCTCGGCGCCCGGCCTGCGAAGTTCGTCACCGATGCGAACATGGCCCGGTTGGACCGGATCCGCGCCGACTACGACCCAGACGGGCGGTTCTACCCTTGGATGGGCCGGGTCTGATGGCCGGAACCTACCTCGGCTACCGCGCTGGTGACGCCGACACCGAATGGGGATCGTTCTTCCGCCCCGAGATGGACCCGCTGGCCAGCCACATCGCCACCGCGCTCGAACACGGCCCCCAGGCCGAACCCGTGCTACTCGACTTCGACTCCGCGGCAAGCATTCTCGACGACGGGTACCAGCCGACCGAGAACGGCTACGGTCACCTGCGCGACGGCGGCATCCAGGTGTCGGCGCGCACCGACATGCCCGGCGTCACCCCGGCGATGTGGACGTGGTGGTTCGGCTGGCACGGCAGCGACGCGCGCCGCTACAAGCTGTGGCATCCGCGGGCGCACGTCTCGGCGCGCTGGGACGACGACGGCCCCGACGGCCGGTACGTCGGGCGCACGTCGCTGATCGAGGAGTACATCGGCTCCCGATTCACCAGGGGCGCAATCGCCTTCGTGGAGCCGTCGGTGCTGGGACTCGATCCGGCCCGGCTCGGTGATGGCATCGCGGTGTGCGCGCGGCTGGGCTCCTCGGACGTCCCGGTCGACATCGGATGGTTCGTCCACCACGTCCGCCCGACCGGCACCGGGAGCGAGATGCGGTCGCGGTTCTGGATGGGTGGCCGGCACGTGGCGGTCCGCGGCGGCAACCGGCTCGCCGACCGGGCCGTCCGCCCGGTCGCGGCCCGCCAACTGCCCGATCCGCGCGACCTGATGGTGCACTGCGCCCAGGAGATGAACCACCTGGCCGCGTTCCTGCCCGACCTGCACCGCGCGCTGGCGGCCTGAGGTCCGCTAGTCGCAGACCGCGCCGTTGGCGGCCGAGCCGACCAGTTTGCGGTACTTGGCCAGCACACCGGTCGGGTAGCGCGGAGGCGGCGGGGTGAAACCCACCTTGCGCAGGTCGATCTCGGACGGGTCGACGAGCACGTCCAGCGTCGCGTTGGCCACGTCGAGCCGGATCCGATCACCGTCGGCGACGAATGCGATGGGTCCGCCATCGACCGCCTCGGGTGCGACGTGCCCGACGCACAGCCCGGTGGTGCCACCGGAGAACCGGCCGTCGGTCAGCAACAGCACGTCCTTGCCCAGTCCGGCGCCCTTGATGGCGCCGGTGATGGCCAGCATCTCGCGCATGCCCGGGCCGCCCTTGGGGCCCTCGTAGCGGATCACTACCACGTCACCGGCGGTGATGGTGCCGTCCTCCAGCGCGTCCATAGCGGCCCGCTCGCCGTCGAAAACCCTTGCGGTGCCCTCGAAGACGTCGGAGTCGAAGCCGGCGGACTTCACCACCGCGCCCTCGGGGGCGAGCGAGCCGTGCAGGATCGTGATACCGCCGGTGGGATGGATCGGGTTGCCCAGCGCGCGCAGCACCTTGCCGTCGGGGTCCGGCGGCGCGATGTGAGCGAGGTTCTCCGCCATGGTCTTTCCGGTCACCGTGAGCACGTCACCGTGCAACAGGCCCGCGTCCAACAGGGCCTTCATGACCACCGGGACGCCGCCGATGCGGTCGACGTCGAACATCACGTGCTTGCCGAACGGTTTGACGTCGGCCAGGTGCGGCACCTTGGCGCCGACCCGGGTGAAGTCCGCCAGCGAGAGCTCGACGCCGGCCTCGTGGGCGATGGCCAGCAGGTGCAGCACCGCGTTGGTGGAACCCCCGAACGCCATCACCACCGCGATGGCGTTCTCGAAGGCCTCCTTGGTGAGGATATCGCGGGCGGTGATGCCGCGGCGCAGCAATTCGACCACGGCCCGGCCGCTGGCCCGGGCGTACCCGTCGCGGCGCCGGTCGGTGGCCGGGGGAGCGGCGCTGCCGGGCAGCGACATCCCCAGCGCCTCAGCGGCACTGGCCATGGTGTTGGCGGTGTACATGCCGCCGCAGGCACCCTCACCCGGGCAGATCGCCCGCTCGATGGCGTCGACGTCCTCGCGGGGCATCAGGCCGCGCGCGCACGCCCCGACGGCCTCGAAGGCGTCGATGATGGTCACGTCCATCTCCGTGCCGTCGGACAGCTTCGCCTTGCCCGGCAGGATCGAACCCGCATAGAGGAAAACCGCGGCCAGGTCGAGGCGCGCGGCGGCCATCAGCATGCCGGGCAGCGATTTGTCGCAGCCGGCCAACAACACCGAACCGTCCAGGCGCTCGGCCATCATGACCGTCTCGACGCTGTCGGCGATGATCTCGCGGGACACCAGCGAGAAGTGCATGCCCTCGTGACCCATCGAGATGCCGTCGGACACCGAGATGGTGCCGAACTCCAGCGGATAGCCGCCGGCCTCGAACACGCCTTCCTTGACGGCCTTGGCCAGCCTATCCAGCGACAGGTTGCACGGGGTGATCTCGTTCCACGAGGACGCCACCCCGATCTGCGGCTTGGCGAAGTCATCGTCGCCCATGCCGACCGCGCGCAGCATCCCGCGCGCAGCGGCCTTCTCCAAGCCGTCGGTGACGTCGCGGCTGCGTGGTTTCAGGTCCGGGGTTTTGCTCACCGGACAAGTATGCCGGTGTGGCGATCGGCCACAACTACGCGTCGCCCGAAGGGATCACGAGATCCGATTCCCATACCCCAAGGGGGTATCGGGTAGGGTGGCGGTCATGCCGTCAATCAGCACCCGGATCGTGGGTTCTATCGCCGCACTCGCCGCCGTCGCCGCCGTCTCGGCCTGCACCAAGACCGAGGACCACGGCCAGCACGCCGCATCGTCTACCACCGCCGCCCCGCCGGTGGCCTCGCACAACGCCCAGGACGTGATGTTCGCGCAGATGATGATCCCGCACCATCAGCAGGCCCTGGAGCTCGCCGCGCTGGTGCCCGGGCGGACCACCGACCCGGCCGTGACCAAATTGGCCGACGCCATCGCCGCCCAACAACTGCCCGAGATCGGTGCGATGAAGGCCCTGTTGGCGCAGTGGGAGGCCGAGCCGCAACACGCCGACCACGGCATGCCGATGACCGGGATGGTCGACGATGCCACCATGACGAAACTCAAGTTGCTGCGGGGCGCCGACTTCGACAAACTCTGGCTGCAGTCGATGATCGGTCACCATCAGGGCGCCATCGAGATGGCCAACACCGAGGTCGCCGCCGGGCAGAGCCCCGACATGATCGCGCTGGCCAAGAACATCATCACCGCGCAGCAGACCGAGATCGACCAGATGAACCAGATGCTGGGAGGCTGAAATGACTGGCGCGCGAGGGTATTCGGCGGACAAGGACAACTACGCCAAGCGGTTGCGCCGCATCGAGGGTCAGGTTCGCGGCATCGCGAAGATGATCGACGAGGACAAGTACTGCATCGACATCCTCACCCAGATCAGTGCCGTCAACAGCGCGCTGCAGTCGGTGGCCCTCGGACTGCTCGAGGAGCATTTGAGCCACTGCGTCAGCCACGCCGTCGCCGAGGGCGGTGAGGAGGCCGAGAGGAAGCTCGCCGAAGCCTCCGCGGCCATCGCGCGGTTGGTTCGCTCCTGACCCATCTCGGCGACCTCTCGGCACGGTCTCGAACGGGTCTCCGAGGTGTTCGCGGGGCCCGGCGGCCGATACCGTGATGAGGTGACCTCAGCGCCGGACCGGAGGGGCCGGCCAAGGTGATCATCGTGGACTCACCGCCGATACCCACCGCCCCCTGGACACCCCGCGTCACCACGGCGCTGGCCGTCCTGGCGGCCGCGGCATTCGTCTACGTCACCGCCGAGATCATGCCGGTCGGGGCGCTGCCCGCCATCGCCGCGGATCTGCACGTCAGCGAGGGCACCGTGGGCACGCTGCTGGCCAGCTATGCGCTGGTCGCCGCGGTGGCCACCGTGCCCCTGGTGCGCTGGAGCGCGGCGTGGCCGCGCCGGCGAGCACTGCTGTTCACGCTGCTCAGTCTGACCGTCTCCCAGTTGATTTCGGCGCTGGCGCCGACGTTCGCCGTCCTGGCCCTCGGCCGGGTGCTGTGCTCGCTGACCCACGGCCTCATGTGGTCGGTGATCGCTCCGATCGCTGTGCGCTTGGTGCCGCCGAGCCATGCCGCTCGCGCCACCGCCGCCGTCTACGTCGGCACCGGCCTGGCGCTGGTGGTGGGCAATCCGCTGACCGCGGCGATGAGCGAGGTGTGGGGCTGGCGGCTGGCGGTCGGGGCGATCACGGTGGCGGCGCTCGCGGTGACGGTCGCGGCCCGCTTCACCCTGCCCGCCATGCCGCTCACCCGATCGCCCGTCGCGACCCGTCCCGGCCGGGTCCGCCCGCACCGCAACCGGGGCCTGGTGACGCTGAGCGTCCTGACCCTGGTCGGCGTCACCGGGCATTTCATCTCCTACACGTTCATCGTGGTGATCATTCGCGACGTCGTCGGGGTCCGTGGTCCGCACCTGGCGTGGCTGCTGGCCGCCTACGGCATCGCCGGCCTGACGGCGATGGCACTGCTGGCGCGCCCGGGCGATCGCCGTCCCAAGGCCGCGATCGTCGGCTGCCTGTCCGCGCTGGCGTTCGCCTTCATGGTGCTGGCCGCCCTCGGCTTCGACGGGCGGCACACGCTCGGGACGCTGTTCACCGGCGTGGCGGCCATCATCTTGTGGGGCGCCGCGGCAACCGCGATGCCCCCGCTGCTGCAGTCCGCGGCCATGCGGCACTGCCCGGATGATCCCGACGGCGCCTCCGGGCTGTATGTCGCGGCGTTCCAGGTCGGCATCATGGCCGGCTCGCTCGGCGGCGGCGTGTTCTACCAGCATGGTGGGGTACCGGTGATGATCACCGCGTCGGCGGCCCTGATCCTGGCCGCCCTGTCCTGCCTCGTCGTCAGTAGGGGACTGTTCCCGGGCCGTCCGCCAACCAGCGAAAAGTAACGCTGGTCACCCCCGCTTCGACTATCCGCACAGTTCAGCGGGCTGACTTCCGGCTGGGTCGGGTTCGCTGGCACATCGTGTCCCGGTAACCACTCCCGCCGCTGTGCGACACTGGACCGAACTGGAACTGAGGAGTTTTCTCATGGTTTTGCGGGTGAAGGGCACCCTGACGGCCGGCTTCTGCGTGGTCGCGATGGCCGCCGGAATCGGCATCGGCAGCGGGCCGGCGTGGGCCGATCCGGACCCGGCCCCGGTCGATCCCGCCGTCGTCGACGCCCCGCCGGCCGAGGTTCCGCCGCCACCGCCGCCGCCCGCGCCGGACGTCCCGCCGCCCCCGGCCGACCCGCTGGCGGTCCCGCCGCCGCCGGCCGACCCGTTGGCGGTCCCGCCGCCGCCCCCGGCCGATCCGCTGGCGTCCCAGCCGGCGGCCAGCGCCCCGGCAGGCAGTGTCAAGGGCCAGAATCCGCTGCCGTTCACCGGTGACCCGGTGTTCGCGCCGCCGTCCTTCAATCCGGTGAACGGAGCGATGGTGGGCGTGGCCAAGCCGATCATCATCAATTTCGCCCGCCCGATCGCCAACCGGCCGCTGGCCGAGCAGGCCATCCACATCTCGTCGGTTCCGGCGGTTCCGGGCGCGTTCTACTGGACCACCGATACCCAGGTGCGTTGGCGGCCGTACAGCTTCTGGCCGGCGGGCACCGTGGTCAGCATCGACGCCAGCGGCGCCAGGTCGGGCTTCCGGGTCGGTGACTCGCTGGTGGCGACGATCGACGACAAGACCCACCAGATGACGGTCACCCGCAACGGCAAGGTGGAGAAGACGTTCCCGGTGTCGATGGGCCGCCCGGACGGCAAGCACGAGACCAAGAACGGCACCTACTACGTGCTGGAGAAGTTCCCGGACATCGTGATGGACTCCTCCACCTACGGCGTCCCGGTGAACTCACCCGAGGGCTACAAGCTGAAGGTGCAGTGGGCCGTGCGGATCGACAACAGCGGCGCCTTTGTGCACAGCGCCCCGTGGTCGGTCGCCGACCAGGGCAAGCGCAACGTCAGCCACGGCTGCATCAACCTCTCGCCGGAGAACGCCAAGTGGTTCTACGACAACTTCGGCAGCGGCGACCCGATCGTGATCAAGAACTCCGTCGGGCTCTACAACAAGCCCGACGGCGCCGACGACTGGCAGTGGCAGCTGGCCTGACCGGTCCGAGGTTCGCCCGGCGCGCTCAGTTCCAGATGCGAACGCGCTGTTGCGGTTCCAGGTACAACGCGTCGTCGGCACTGACGTCGAACGCGTCGTAGAACGCGTCGATGTTGCGGATCACACCGTTGCAGCGGAACTCCGGCGGTGAGTGCGGATCGGTGGCCAGCCGCCGGACCGCCTCCGCCTCACGGGACTTGGTCCGCCACACCTGGGCCCAGCCGAACAGCACCCGCTGCACGCCGGTCAGCCCGTCGATCACCGGCGCCTCCTTGTCGCCCAGCGACAACCGGTAGGCCAACAGCGCGATGGACAACCCGCCCAGATCTCCGATGTTCTCGCCCACAGTGAAAGCCCCGTTGACATGCGCATCACCGCGGCCCTGCAGGTCGCGTGGCACGTAGGCGTCATACTGCTCAATGAGTTTCTTCGTCCGCGAACCGAACTCGGTCCGGTCCTGGTCCGTCCACCAGTCGACGAGGTTGCCGTCGCCGTCGTACTTGGCGCCCTGGTCGTCGAAACCGTGGCCGATCTCGTGACCGATGACCGCGCCGATCCCGCCGTAGTTGGCGGCATCGTCGGCTTCGGCGTCGAAGAACGGCGGCTGCAGAATGGCGGCCGGAAACACGATCTCGTTCATGCCGGGGTTGTAGTAGGCGTTGACGGTCTGCGGCGTCATGAACCACTCGTCTCGGTCCACCGGGCCGCCGAGTTTGGCCATCTCCCGGTCGAAGGCCACCTCCGTACCGCGAATCACGTTGCCGTACAGGTCATCACGGTCGATCACCAGGGCGGAGTAGTCGCGCCACTTCGCCGGGTAGCCGATCTTGGCGGTGAACTTGTCCAGCTTGGCCAGGGCTCGCTGCCGGGTGTCCGGCGTCATCCAGTCCAGGTCGTTGATGCTGACGCGATAGGCCTCGCGCAGGTTGGCGACCAGAACGTCCATCCGGGCCTTGGCGTCCGGCGGGAAGTGCCGCTCGACGTAGAGCCGGCCGACCGCATCGCCCATCAGACCCTCGACCAATGACACGGCACGCTTCCAGCGCTCCCGGATCTGCTCGGTACCACTGAGGGTGCGGCCGTAGAAGTTGAAGTCCTCCTCGACCAGCGCCTCGGTGAGCAGCGCGGCGCGGGCGTGGATCAGCCGCCAGCGCGCCCAGTCTTTCCAGTCGGCCAGATCGGCGCCGGACCACAGCGCGGCGAAGGCCGTCAGGTAGTCGGGCTGGCGCACCACGAGTTCGGCCACGGTCTCCGGGTCGGTGCCCAGGGCGGCGATCCAGCCGGCCCAGTCGAAGCCGGGCGCCTCGGCCGCCAGGTCGGCGAACCGGCGCAGGTTGTAGGTCAGGTCGGCGTCACGGCGCTTGACGACGTCCCAGTGCGCGGCGGCGATCTTGGTCTCCAGCGCGACGATCCGCCCCGCCCGCTCCGCGTGCTCGTCGGCGGTGCCGCCGAACACCAGCGCGAACATGGCGGCGATGTGGCCGGGGTAGGCGCCCAGGATCGACGCGTGCTGCTCGTCGCGGTAGTAGGACTCGTCGGGCAGGCCGAGCCCGGACTGCGACACGTGTACCAGGTAGCGCGACGAGTTCTTGGAGTCGGTGTCGATGTACAGCCCGACACCGCCGCCGACGCCGGTGCGCTGCAGGACCCCGATCACGGCGGCCAGTGCCGTCGGGTCGGCCGCGGCGGCGATGGCGGCCAGTTCGGTCAGCAGTGGCTGCACGCCGCGGTGCTCGACCGCGTCGGCGTCCAGGAAGCTGGCGTAGAGGTCGCCGATGCGTTGCTCGTCGGTACCAGGCGGGGCGGCGGCCGCCGCCGCCTGCATGATCAGCTCGCGGACCTGTTCCTCGGCCCGGTCGTAGAGGGTGCGGAAGGCCCCGTCGGTGGCCCGGTCTCCCGGCATCTGATACTCGGCCAGCCACCGGCCGTTGACGTGGCCGAACAGATCGTCCTGCGGGCGGACCGAGGTTTCGACGTGGGAGAGGTCAATTCCCGAGCGCAGCGTTTCTACCGTCACCCAACCATCCTTACCACGGGGCCGCGGTGCCGCGGATCGTGCCCGGTAGCCTCCCCTGCATGCCCGAAGCGGAGCCGGCGAGGCAACCCGACGACACGACGCCCGGCGGGGTGTTCTCCGGCTACGGCATCGCCTCCGCGGTGCTGGGCGTCGTGGTGGTGGCATCGCTCGTGCTCATCGGGATGATGTGGTCGTCGCACCGCGCGGCCGTCGGCGAGCGCGAATACCAGAGCCGCGTTCTGCAGTCCGCCGCCGAGTGGACCAGCGTGCTGATCAACATGAACACCGACAACGTCGACGCGAGCCTGGAAAAGCTGCGCGACAAGACCGTCGGTGAGCTCAACACCGATTTCGACGCCTCGATCACGCCCTACCGTGAGGTGGTCAAGAAGCTGCAGGCCAGCACCACGGGGCAGATCGAGTCGGTATCGATCGAGGCGGTGCACCGCGACCTCAGTGCACAGCCCGGACAGCGTCCACCCGCGCCGCCGGCGCTGCCCCCCGAGTTGGCCGCACGCACCGACACCGTGCTGGTCGTGGCCACCTCGGTGAGCCAGAACGCCGCCGCCAAACCCACCACGGTGCGCTGGAACCTGCGCCTGGGCGTCTCCGACGTCGACGGCAAGCTGATGATCTCGCGGCTGGAGTCGCTGCGATGAGGAACCTGGGCCGGGTACTGGCCTTCGACATCGCCGCACCACTCGCGGCCATCGCGGCGCTGCTCGCGATCGGCATGATGCTCGACTGGCCGCTGTGGTGGGTCTCGGTGTGCTCGATGCTGTGCCTGCTCATCGTCGAGGGCGTCATCGTCAACCTGGTTCTCTACCGGCGGGATTCGGTCACGGTCGGCACCGACGACGACGGGCCCGGCCTGCGGTTGGCCGTGGTCGGCGTGTGCACCGCGGCGGTGGTCGCCGCGGTCGTCGTGGGCTACACCCGCTGGACCCAGCCGGACCGTGACTTCACCCGCGACTCCGCCGAGGTGGTGCGCATCGCCACCGCGGTGTCCGAGGCCACCGCGACCTTCGTCCCGGCCGCCCCGGATTCGTCGCTCAACCGGGCGGCCTCGTTCATGGCGCCCGACCGGGCCGAGCAGTTCCGGGCCGAGTTCGGCAAGGCCACCGCCGACCTGGCCAAGCGCAACGTGTCCGCGCAGGCGCAGACCATCTCGGCGGGCCTGGAGGCGCTGGGTCCCTCGGACGCCAGCGTCGCGGTGGTCATGCGCGGAACCCAGAACACCCCCGGGCAACCGCCCAGCATCGCCGCCCTCGCACTGCGGGTCACACTGTCAAAGCAGGACGACCACTGGCTGGTGCATGATGTGGCCCCGCTCAACGCCCGCTGAGCCGGGCGTGGTCGACCTTCAGACAGCGGTCCATCACCACCCGCAACCCGCCGGCCTGGGCCGCCTCGGCGAGCGGCTCGCTCCATAGACCCTGCTGCAGCCACAGGCATTTCGGGCGCGGATGCAGCGCCAGGGTGTCGGCCAGCACCAACGGTAGGTCGTCCTGGCGGCGGAACACGTCGACCATGTCCGGCACCACGGGCAGCTCGGCGAGGCTCGGATATGTTGGCATGCCGTCGATCTCGGCGATGTTCGGGTTCACCGGATACAGCTGGTAGTCGCTGAAGCGGACCAGGTAGTCGAACACCCCATAGCTGGGGCGGGCGGGGTTGTTCGACGCGCCCACCACGGCGACGGTGCAGGTGTCGCGCAGAATCCGTTGCAGCTCAACCGGATCGGGGTTGGTGAACACCTCAGTCGTCGGACGACTGCTGGGCGCGCATCTTGGCGAACCGGTCCGACAGCCGGCGCATCCGGATCATCAGCGACGCCGGCGGGCTGACAGCGGCATCGAGGTACCCGGTCAAGTCGTCGGGCAGCACGCCGATGCGCGAAGCGAATTCCTGCTCGCCCAGACCGGAGCGGTCCAGCAGCAGCCGCACGTGTCGGGCCGCCTCCGCCCGTTCGTTGGCCTCCAGGTGGTTGCGGGCCCGGACCAGCACCTCGGTGAGCGCCTTGGAGATTCCGTACGGCTGGGAGTGCTCCAGCACCTCTTCGACCTGGCGGGCGGTGCGGCCGTACGGGTCCCGCTTGATGGCCACCACGATGCGCTGCCACACGGTGACGTCGCCGGTCTCCAGCGCGGAGCGGATCAACGCGGTCGGCCAGAACTCGACGGGACGGTCGTCGAACTGAAGAGACGTGTCGGATCGGGATGAGGGATCGCGGTGTGGTTGCGCTATCACCGTCACCTCGCCTCCTCCAGGATCGCCACTGCCACCGCCAGGCAACGCTGTCTGATCCTCTCCCATTCGTCGGCCGCTTCCGGCCCGGTCCAACGGTCGCCGTCGTCGTCGACGTCGGTGGGTCTCGGATCGGCGAGCCGGCGCACCAGTTGGGTCGCCACCCATTGTCGCTCAGACTCCCTAGAACCGTAGTACCGGTCGATTCCGGCGAGCACAACCGCGGCGGTCGGGGTGTCCATGCAGTCGACGAGGTCGGCGAATTCCGCGTAGTCCGAACGGCTGTTGCGGCACATGATCAGGTAGCTCTTGAGCCGCAGCGTCTCCGCACCGGTCGGAATCTGCAGCCGGTCACCGGTCGGTAGCTGCACATTGGTCGTCTCGACCGGGCTGAGCCGTTCCACCCCGGTGTCGGTGATGTCCGGCTCGCTCTCCAGCGCGTCCAGTGCCACCGACAGCCGGCCGCGCCACATCGTCACCGGATGGATCGGCCGCGGCCCGGTCGCCCGGCTGACGCGGTAGGACCGCAGCGGCCTGCGTTCGGTGGGTTGCCCGATGCTCGCCCCGATCCGGGCCGACGGGTGCGTGGTCGCCGCGGCATCGTCGCCGCCCTGCACCGTCCCGGCGAGGTCGCCCGACCCGCAGCCGCTGAAGGCCAGCGGGTCGGCGACGCAGATGGCATCGGGCGCCAGGTCGCGCAGCCGGGCGGCGTTCTTGACCACCATCCGCAGGTCGGCGTTGGGCGCCACCAGCGCCGAGATGTCGTCGGGGATGATCACCAGGTCGCCGAGGTCGACCTTCGGCAACGGTTTCTCGAAGTCGACCGACGGCAGGATGCGGGCGAGCCAGCCCGGCAGCCACCAGTTCCACTGATCGAACATGGCCATCAACGCCGGCACCAGCACCAGCCGCACCACGGTCGCGTCGACGGCGATCGCCACCGCGCAGGCGACGCCGAGTTCGGCCACCAGGGGCATGCCGGCGAAGGCGAAGCCGATGAAGACGGCGATCATGATGAGCGCCGCGCTGGTGATGGTGCGCGCGCTGGTCGAGACGCCGTAGGCGACCGCGTCTCGGGTGTCACCGGACTGCAGATAGCGCTCCCTGATCCGGGTGAGCAGGAAGATCTCGTAGTCCATCGACAGGCCGAAGGTCATCGCCAGCACCAGCGGGGGAATGGTGCTGTCGATCGAGGTGATCGGCTCGAAGCCGAGGCCCTCCAGCCAGCCCCACTGGAACACCATCACCAGGCTGCCGTAGGCGGCGGCGACCGACAGCACGGTCATCACCACACCCTTGAACGCCAGGAACACCGAGCGGATGGAGATCAGCAGCATCACGAAGGCGATCAGCGCCACGAAGCCGAATACCAGGGGCTCGGTCTTCGACACCCGGTCGTCGAAGTCCTTGATCAGTGCCGTGGGGCCGCCGACGTCGATCCGCGCGCCCGCCGGTGCGGTGACCGGGGGCAGGTGGGCGCGCAGCCAGTCGATGCTGTTCCGGGCGGCCAGGTCCTCCGGGTCCACCGACAGCACCGCCGAGAGCAGCGCGGTGCGGTAGTCGTTCCCGAACACCGGCGGCGACACCGAGATGACGTCGGGGGCCTTCGTCATCTCCTGGCGTACCGCGTCCAGCAGGGGTTCCTTCGCCGGCGCCGACGCGGCGTTGCCGTCGGGGAAAGTGACCAGCACCCGCACCGGCCCGAGCGCGCCGGGGCCGAGGGCCTGCGCGGCCGACGAGACGCCGGCGCGGACCTCGTGGGTCGCCGGGAACTGCCGCTGCATGCTGTTGCCCAGTACCATCGAGAACGCCGGCGCGGCGAGCAGGAGCAGGAATATCGTCGCCGCCAGCGCCGACGCCCACGGCCGGCGCATGACCCATCCGACCCAGCGGGTCCAGAACCGGGACTGGGTGGCCTCGGGACGCCGCGACCACTGCAGCAGCGACGAGCGCCGGGCGGCGGCCCGTCCGAAGGTAGCCAGCACCGCCGGGATCAGGGTGATCGAGGTCAGCACCGCGAACGCGACGGCCAGGATCGCGCCGGTGGCCATCGACCGCAGCACGGGGGTGTTGATCAGGTAGATCCCGGTCAGCGAGGCGATCACGGTCAGGCCGGACAGCACCACCGCGAGCCCGGAGGTCGCCATCGCGGCGTCGGCGGCCTCGCGGGGGTCCCGGCCGGCCCGCAACTCCTCGCGGAACCGCATCAGGATGAACAACGAGTAGTCCACCGCCAGCGCGATGCCGAACATCGACACCGTGGACGTGACGAACACCGACATCGTGGTGAACGTGGACAACAGGTAGACCACGCCCATGGTGACCGCGACCGTGCAGATCCCGAGCACGAGCGGGATCGCGGCGGCCGCCAGCGACCCGAAGACCGCGATCAACACGATCAGGACGATCGGCAGGTTCCAGCGCTCCGCGGCGGCGATGTCGTGCTTGGTGCTGGTCTGCGCCGCCGCCCCCAGCGCGCCCTGGCCGATGACGTACAGCCGGACCCGGCCGTTCTCGGTCTGGCCGGGCTGGTTGCCCTGGACCCCGATCTTCTGCCGCAGTTGACGGGCCACATCCACCGCGCCGGTGTTGTTGAAGTCCAGTCGCAGCGACACCACGTACGGCCGGTCCGGGGCCGGGGCGGGCTGCGCCGGGTTGGGCACCACCGAGATGCTGGGCACCTGCTTGGCCACCTGCTCGAGCTGTGCGACGGCGGCGTTCATGTCGGCATAGGTGGCGTCGGCGCGCGGCGCGGCCACCAGCGCCAGGGGCGAAGCGCCCTGATCGGGAAAGTGGTCCTCGAGCTGGTACTGCACGTGCAGCGACTGCGAATCGGCGACCTCGAAGCCACCACCGGTGAGGTGGTTGGACTGGGTGAACGCCAGATACAGCGCAGGCAGCAGCGCCAGCAACCAGCACGCGAATACCACCCAGCGAAATCTGCGCAGGTAGCTGCTGAGGCGCATCATGAACTGCTGGATGGCTATCTCCCCGCATTCTCCCCGGACTGCGTGGCTGCGAGCCTACCCCAGCCAACTGTGCGCTCATCGGGCATAGCCGCCGGTCTTGGCGGTAGCCGGACCGCGCGCCCGCGCTGCGCTCCCCGCGTGAAGTGGCCGCGCCCGATGGGCGATGGCAGGATGGCGGTTGGCTTCGTGCCGGGTCGGGGATTTTTGCCGTTATCGACGACATTGCGGCGCCCTCAGGCGTCCGCGGACCCCGAAGGAGTCACCCATGACCTGGCCCACCGTGCGCACCCTCGGCGGGCGCCGCAGCGGTTTGCGTACCGTCCTCCTGCTCGCCGCGTTAGGCGGCGCCGCCGCGGCCGTGCTGACCCAGCCCGCGGCCGGCGCCGCGCCCGACCCCTGCGCGGCCAGCCAGATCGCCAGGACGGTGGGCGCCGTGGCCACCAACACCGGCAGCTACCTGGACACCCATCCGCAGACCAACCAGGCGTTGACCACCATCGCCCAGCAGCAGGCCGGGCCGCAGAGCCTCGCCGCCCTCAAGACGTACTTCGACGCGAACCCGCAGGCCGGCAGGGACCTCCAGGCCATCCAGCAGCCGCTGGCGGGCCTGTCGACGCAATGCAAGCTGCCGGTCAGCCTGCCGCAGCTGCTCGCCCTGCTGCAGTCGTCGCAGTCCGGCGGCCCGGCGGGGGCGGCACAGGCCATGACGGCAAACCAGAACCCGGCGGTGTCTGCCGGGACCCCGGCGCCGCCGGCCGCCGCCGGTGGCGGACCGCTGCCCGGTCCGGCCGCTTCGACTCGGCGCTGACCCGAGCGTCTCGGCACACCGAGACCTCCGGTGATCGATCGAGCAGCAATTTTTCGACTTTTGTCGACACGGGTTGCGGCCAAGGCAAGAAAGTCAGGGCCAAGTCTGCTTAGCTTTCGGTGTCAGTATCAGTCGCTGATACGGCCTCACTACCTCAAAGGAGTCCGAGCATGTTGCTTAATGCCCGTCTGGCCCGTCGCGCGGTCGTCGGAGCGATCGGCATGGGCGCTGTTGCCGGCGCACTTGTGGTCGGCACCGCCCCGTCGGCGGTCGCTGCGCCGCCGAACTGCACCGCCGCCGACCTGGCCGGCGTGGCCGCGGGTGTGTCGGCGGCGACGTCGGCCTACCTGTTCACCCACCCGGACGTCAACAACTTCTTCACCGGGCTGGAGGGTCAGCCGCGCGACACCATCCGGTCCCAGGTCCAGCAGTACCTCGACGCCAACCCGCAGACCAAGGCGGACCTGCAGGGCATCCGTCAGCCGCTGATCGACCTGAAGACCCGCTGCGGCAATTCTGACCTGCCCCAGTAGTAGTGCCGGCAGGGCAGCAGCCCGCGCCGGATAGCTCCGGCCGCACCGTCCTGATGGTCGACGACGATCCGGACGTCCTAACCTCGGTGGCGCGCGGACTGCGCCATTCGGGGTTCGACGTCCGGGTCGCGGCGACCGGGAAGGAAGCGCTGCGGCTGCTCTCGAGCGAGAATCACGACGCGTTGGTTCTCGACGTCCAGATGCCCGAACTCGACGGCGTGGCCGTGGTGACCGCATTGCGCGCGCTCGGCAACGACATCCCGATCTGTGTGCTCTCGGCCCGCGACACCGTCAACGACCGGATCGCCGGTCTGGAGGCCGGCGCCGACGACTATCTGACCAAGCCGTTCGACCTGGGCGAGTTGGTGGCGCGCCTGCACGCGCTGCTGCGCCGGGCGGCGCACTCCGGTGAGGGGTCCGGCGCGGTGACCGTCGGCCCGCTGATGGTCGACCCCGCGCGGCGGCTGGTGTTCGTCAACGGCGAGCGGGCCGACCTGACGAAGCGCGAGTTCGACCTGCTGTCGGTGCTTGCCGCCAACGCCGGGGTGGTGCTGTCCCGGCAACGGCTGCTGGAACTGGTCTGGGGGTACGACTTCGACGTCGACACCAACGTCGCCGACGTGTTCATCAGTTACCTGCGGCGCAAGCTCGAGCGCGACGGCGTGCCGCGGGTGATTCACACGGTGCGCGGGATCGGGTACGTCCTGCGGCCGGAGCCGTGACGACGGCGACCATGCGGCCCGGAGCTGTGACGACGGCGACCATGCGGCCCGGAGCCGTGACGACGGCGACCATGCGACGAGCGCCGTGAGGTGGCCGGGTAGGAGTACGTCGCTGCGCAGCCGGGTCGCGGTGGCGGCGGCGCTGGCGGCCGCGATCGTGGTCGCCCTGCTGGTGGTGCTCACCTCGGTGGTGCTCGCCAACAACGATGCGCAGCAACTGGATCGGCGCCTGGACTCCATCGTCGACGCCAGCATGTACCCCGAGCAGTTGCAGGACCCGACCCACGGCGTGCTGACCACCGGCCGGTCCCGCTCGACCGGACAGGTCGTCTTTCAGCGCGGTTTTCAGCTGCCGTCTTTGCCGCCGGGGTCCTCGACGGTCACCGTCAACGGCGTCGACTACCGGGTGCGGACCATTCCGCTCGAGCAGTCGGGCGGCATCCTGGTGTCCATCGGCATCCGCGCCGACAGCATCCTGTTGAGCCGCGCGCGCATTCCGCTCTATCTGCTCATCGGTGCGCTGGCCGTGCTGGTAGCCGGCGGCCTGGGCTGGCTGCTGGCCGGTCCGGCGGTTCGACCGCTGCGCCGGCTCACCGAACAGACCCGGCAACTCGGCAAGGACACCGACCAGATCGAAGCGGTCCACGGCGCACGCGAGGCCGAGGATCTCTCCGACGCCATGGCGCAGATGCTGCGGCGGCTCGCCGATGCCCAACTGGCGACGACGAATTCGCTGCAGGCCGCCCAGGACTTCGCCGCGAATGCGGCCCACGAACTGCGCACCCCCCTGACGGCGATGCGGGCCGATCTGGACACCCTGCGCCTGCACGACCTACCGCCCCAAGAGTTCGACGAAGTGGTGCAGGATCTGGCCCGCGCGCAACGCCGCATCGAGGCGACCATCACCGCGCTGGGCCAGTTGGCGTCCGGTCAGCTGGCCCGCATCGAGGATCGCGAGCCGATCGACGTCCCGGAGATGCTCGATCGGGTCGCCCGGGAGAACGCCCGGCCCGGCAGCGGGGTCGAGATCACGGTGGAGGCCGACGATGCGGGCACGGTGTGGGGTTGGCCTGCGGGGCTGCGGCTGGCCGTCGACAATCTGGTGCGCAACGCCGTCACTCACGGCGCGGCCACCCGCGTGCTGCTCACCGCCGCCCGACAGGGGGAATCCCTGACGATCACCGTCGACGACAACGGCCGCGGTCTGCCCGCCGACGAGCACGAGAAGGTGCTGGGGCGCTTCGCCCGGGGCAGCACCGCGGCCCCGGGTGGTTCGGGTCTCGGCCTGGCGCTGGTGGCCCAGCAGGCGGCACTGCACGGCGGGGCTGTCGAACTGTCCGACGGACCGCTCGGCGGGCTGCGCGCCCGGCTGACGGTGTCCACCACCCCCGAACAGGTCGGCGGCGCGGGGGAGTCCTAGCCGCTGCGCTTGAGCACCAGCGCGGCGACGGCGCGCCAGCCCAGCAGCAGCAGCGCCGTCACCAGCGAGGCGACCACGATGAAACTCACCGCTGTGCCCTGGGAAGTGATGCGGCGCAACAACATTCCGACGACGATGGTGGCCACCCACACGGTGACACCGGTGGGAACGAGCGCTGTCGGGTGGCGCCAGCCCCGCGAGATCAGCCAACCGGCGAGGGCGCCGGACAGGAACGGCCAGGCCGTCTCGGCGACGCCGGCGGCGGTCAACCCCTCGGCGTGGCTGCGGCGGCCGATCGCACAGAAGAGGATCACGCAGACGAGGTCGGTGAGTACCGCCGCGGGGACAGTGCGCTGCATGCGTTGATCCAAGCACAGCGCTCGGGCTAGCGACCGTCCTCGTCGTCCGGCGCCGGATCGGGTGGCAGCGGGCCTTGCAGAGCGGTCTCGGCGGGGTTGTCGGGTGCCCTACGGTTGTCGAGGTCCTCGAGGTCTTCTCCGGTGAGTTCGTCGACGACGGCGTCGGGGTCGAGCGGGGACTCGGTGCGGAACATGAAGAAGAACACCACCCAGCCGATCGCGGAGATGAAGATCCAGCTGACCAGCCGGTAGATCAGCATCGCCGAGATCGCGTCGGGCAGCGTCATCCCGCTGGAGACCAGGCCCGGCACAAGCACCGCCTCGACGACGAGCAGCCCACCGGGCATCAGCGGGATCGAGCCGACAGCCCGGGCGGCCGCGTAGGCGACGGTGAGACTCGCCAGTGACGGGCGGCCGCCGGCGGCGTAGGCGGCGAACGCCAGACAGGCGACGTCGGCGATCCAGTTGAACAGCGACCAGCTGAACGCCTCCCCGAGTTCGCGTCGGCTCAGCCGCACCGACTCGAGTTGCATCAGCGTCTCGCGCCATTTCTGCAGCCCGGTGTGTGGCGGCTTGCCGCGCGCGGAGTTGATCCATGACAGCACCCGCACGCCGATGCCGTCGATCAGCTCGGGACGGGTTGCGACCGCCTGCGCCAGCAGCAGCAGGGCGATGAATCCGCCGAGGCTGAACAGCAGCGAGAACGGATTGTTCTTGGCACCCAACAGGAATGCGCCACCAAGGCCGAGCAGCGCGAGGCCCACCACCTGCAGCGCCCCGGACATCACCAGCTGCCAGGACGCCACCACCGGTGAGGCGCCCCACAGCCGTTGCTGGCGGTAGACGAAGGTGGCCGACAGCACCGGCCCGCCGGGCATGGTGGTGCTCAGCGCGTTACCGGCGTAGAAGGCGGCCTCGGAACGCCACTGCCGCACCACCACACCGGCCGAACGCAGCAGGGTCCGCTGAATCTGGGCGAAGCTGTGCATCGACATCATCGCCGCGAACACCGCCGCCAGCACCCACCACCAGTTGGCCGAGAGCAGGCTCATCCAGGCCTTGGCCAACTGGTCCCACACCAAACTCGCCTCGATGGCAAGAACCACCAGGGCGACACCGATCACCGCCCAGCGCACCCACCAGTACTTCCGGCGCGGCGAGGATCCGTGTTCCTCGCGGGCGGCATCGGCCGGCGCGTCGTGGGACACGCAGTTCAGGGTAACGGTGCAGGGGGCTCCGGACGGTTTTCCCCGCGGGATGTCCGACCGCGCCGGTTACGCTGGCCGCATGCCGGCGAGCCGCGCTCTGGACGACGATTCGGTAGTTCCCCTGGTGCGCAAGACCGCCGCCTGGGCCTGGCGGTTGCTGGTCATCGTGCTGGCGGTGGTCGTGTTGTTGTGGGTGGTGCGCCGCCTGCAGGTCATCGTCGTCCCGGTGGCGCTGGCCACCATGGTCGCGGCGTTGATGGTGCCCGCCGTGGACTGGCTGGATCGCCGGGGCGCGCCGCGCGGCGGCGCGGTGGCCCTCGTCCTGCTCGGCGGGGCGGCCATCTTCGGCGGCATCCTGACCTTCGTGGTCAGCCAGTTCGTGTCGGGCCTGCCCAGCCTGGTCGAGCAGGTCACTCGAAGCATCGACAACCTGCGGGGTTGGCTCATCGAGGGACCGGCACACCTGAGCCGGGAGCAGATCGACAACGCGGGCAACACCGCCATCAAGGCGCTGCGGGACAACCAGGAGAAACTGACCACCGGGGCACTGTCCACCGCGGCGACGCTGACCGAGATAGTGACCGGCGCGCTGTTGATGCTGTTCACGCTGATCTTCCTGTTGCACGGCGGACGCAACATCTACGAGTTCGTCACCAGGATCGTGCCCACGGGGGCCCGCGAACGGGTGCGGGATGCGGGCCGGGCCGGATTCCACTCGCTGATCGGCTACGTCCGGGCGACGTTCCTGGTGGCCCTGGTCGACGCGGTCGGCATCGGCACCGGTCTGGCGATCATGGGCATACCGCTGGCGCTGCCGTTGGCCTCGCTGGTGTTCCTCGGCGCGTTCATCCCACTGGTCGGTGCGGTGCTCAGCGGCTTCCTGGCGGTGGTGGTGGCGCTGCTCGCCAAGGGGTTCGTCTACGCCCTGATCACGCTGGGACTGATCATCGCGGTGCAGCAGTTGGAGGCACACGTGCTGCAGCCGCTGGTGATGGGCCGGGCGGTGTCCATCCACCCGCTGGCCATCGTGCTGGCCATCGCCACCGGCGGCGTGCTGGCGGGCATCGTCGGCGCCCTGCTGGCGGTGCCCCTGCTCGCGGTGCTCAACAGCGCCATCCGCGTGCTGGTCGCGGAGAACCCGGCGCAGGAAGCCGCCGAGTTGGAGGCCAGCGACGACGGCGTGATCATGCAGTCCGAACCGGATGTGGTCCCCGCCAAGCGCGACGAGTGACCGAGTCCGGCTGACGGTTAGAGCCGGCCTTCCCGGCGCAGAAGATCCTGGGCGCTCACCCCACCGCCCCGGCGACGGTCGTCCCCGGCGTTCTTGCCGCGGGCGTTGAGCTTCTCGGTGGCCACCTCGTTGTCGGCGGGCTCGGGCCTGCTGACCGGGATGGCCCGGGTCTGCTCCGCCGAGATCTGCGCCGTCTCGCCCTCGGCGGCGACCGGCTCGGCCTGGGTGGGGATCGCGGTGGTGGCGTCCTCCGCCGTCGGCTCGGAAGCCGGTGCGGGGGTGTCCGGCGATGCAGCCGGCTTGCCGCGCAGCTCACCGAGCCACGACTCGATTTCACGGTCCGGCTGCGGCGGCGTGGGCTCCACCCGGCGCTGGGCTGCGGCGGCCGCGTTGTTCACGGCATTCTTGACGGCGTTGCGCGCCACCGCGAACCGGGTGGTCGGCGCTTCCGCCAACCCCGGGTCGCTGCGCTCCTGCCCGCCGGCCGCCAACCCCGGGTCGCTGCGCTCCTGCCCGCCGGCCGCCAACCCCGGGTCGTTGCGCTCCTGCCCGCCGGCTGCCAGTTGCGGGTCGGGTGTGGTCGGGTCGGGCATCCGCGCGGTGCCCGCGGCCGACGGCGGCTCCTGCGGTGCCGGCGGGGCGGTGCGCCCGACGGTCCGCGGCCGGGGCCGGGCCTCCCCACCGGGATGGGACGGGTCGTGTACCGGGCGGCGGCCCGGCGCGCCGGCGCCGACGAGGGCTTCGTCGGGTTCGCGAACCGCGGGCCGCTTGCGCTCGTCGGGCAGGTGGATCTCGCCGAGGCCGAGCTTGTTCTGCAGCCGCTTCATCCAGCGGGGCGCCCACCAGCAGTCGTCACCGAGCAGCTTCATGATGGCCGGCACCAGGAACATCCGGACGATGGTGGCGTCCAGCAGCAGCGCGATGAGCAGGCCGAAGGCCAGGTACTTCATCATCACCAGGTCGGAGAACACGAATGCGCCGGCGACGACGGCCAACACCAGCGCCGCAGCCGTGATCAGCCGGCCGGTGGTCGCGGTGCCGATCCGGATCGCCTCGGTGGTCGACATCCCCCGCTCCCGGGCCTCGACCATGCGGGACACCAGGAACACCTCGTAGTCGGTGGACAACCCGTAGATCACCGCGATGATCAGGCCGATCATCGGCGCCATCAGTGGCTGCGGGGTGTAGTTCATCAGCCCGGAGCCGTGCCCGTCGACGAACATCCAGGTGAGCACGCCCATCGTGGAACCCAGCGTGAGCGCGCTCATCAACGCCGCCTTGATCGGCAGCACCAGCGATCCGAATGCCAGGAACATCAGGATGGTCGTGGTGGTGATCAACAGCAACACCATCAGCGGCAGCTTGCCGA
>JAGQTU010000116.1 GCA_020438865.1 Mycobacterium sp. | reverse complement strand
GCCGATAGCGTTGCCGCTCAACCAAAAACATCCCTGAACAGGGAAAATGGCGCCCACGAAAAGTCTAGGAGCGCCACTCATGTTCGATAGTCTGTCAACGATGACTCAGTCGTCGAGTTCACCCGCGATCCCTCGCTCCAAGGCGGCCCGGGCGCGTTCGGGCAGCACCACCAGGCCCTCGAGTTCGTTGCGCGCCAGCGCATAGGCGCGCTCCCGCTCCTGCGGGGTGGCCGCGGCATCACCGGCCACCCGCAACAGGCTCTGCGCCCGCGCCAGCCGCTGCCGATCCTCGCGGGAGAAGTCGCTGCGACGCCGGCGGACCGCCTCTGCCTCCGCGGCGTTGAACGCAGTGACGTAGGCCTCGACCGCATCCAGGTACTCCCGGGCTGCGTCGGCGTCGTCGAGCAGGTCCTCGGCCCTGCCCGGCCGGAGCAGATCGGCCCGCAGCTTGGCGCGGTGGAACGCCGTCGTCAGCGGATCGCGCATGTCGGTCATCACTGGGAAGTCGAGCAGCTTGGCGGCATCGAGTTCGTAGGACAGCCAGCGCGAGTCGGTCCGGTGATGCTCATCGAGCACCCGGGTGATGGTGCGCCACTGCGCCGCTTGGCTTTTCGCCGACCGGACCCGGGGCTGCACCGGATCACCGTCGGCGGTCAGTTCACCGTCCCGCTCGGCCGAGCGTTTGGTGGCGGCCGAGATCCCCTTCACAGCGGCGAAAATGACACCGACCAGCGGCACCAGGATAAGCAGCAACTCGGCCAACCGGATTATCAGGCCCACCAGGTCAGGATGCCATCCGCCAAGGTGGCATGATGATCGACATGCAAATAGTATGATGCACATCATGCGAAAAGCCCCGGCCACCACCCGCCGTCTCGGCAAGCAACAATCGCTGAACCGGATCCTGGACGCGGCTGCCCGCCGGCTGCGGGAAGAGGGTCTCGACGGCGCGGCGATCGCCCCCGTCATGCGCGACGCAGGCCTGACCCACGGCGCGTTCTACGCGCATTTCGACACCAAACAGGAATTGGCCGACGCCGCGTTCACGCACGCGATAACCACCGGCCGCTCCCATTGGATCAAGCCGGGCCCCAGGGAGGCCTGGAGCGACCGGCTCAAGCGGCTGGCGAAGCGCTACCTCACGGCGGCCCATCGCGACGATCTCGGCACGGCTTGCGGATTCGCCGCGTTGGGCTCGGAGGCCGCCCGCGCCCCGCAGAGCTTCCGCGCCGGCTATCAGCGCGAGCTGATGAAGTCGCTCGCCGCCGTCTGCGACGGGGAGGAATCGGACGAGCGGATGGACGATGCCATCGCCCTGGCGATCATCTGCTTCGGCGGCATCGCGCTGGCCCGGGCGGTGCCCGACGCCGAGTTCTCCGATCGCGTCCTGCGCATCGCGCGCCAGACCGCCGCGACGTTCGCGGACCACCACGACAACCATCAGCACTGGGAGCGACCATGATCGGTACCCAACCCTTCGGACGGCTCAAGCAGATCGACATCCTCGGCACCCCGATGGCCTACATCGACGAGGGTGACGGAGATGCGATCGTCTTCCAGCACGGCAACCCCACCTCGTCCTACTTGTGGCGCAATGTCATGCCGCACCTGGCGGGCCTGGGTCGCCTCGTCGCCTGCGACCTCATCGGCATGGGGTCGTCGGGGAAGCTTCCCGACTCCGGGCCCGGCCGCTATCACTTCGCCGAACAACGCGACCACCTTTTCGCCCTGTGGGATGCCCTCGACCTCGGCGACAACGTGGTGTTGGTCCTGCATGACTGGGGATCGGCACTGGGCTTCGACTGGGCCAACCAGCACCGCGACCGGGTCGCGGGCATCGCCTTCATGGAGGGCATCGTCAAGCCGATCACCTGGGATGAGTTCCCGCGCCGGGTGCGGCCGGTATTCGAGGGCTTCCGCTCCCCAGCGGGTGAGGAGATGGTGTTGGAGCACAACATGTTCGTCGAGGCCGTGTTGCCGGGGGCGATCATGCGCACGCTCACCGACGAGGAGATGGAGCACTACCGCGCACCGTTCGCCCGGCCCGGCGAAGACAGACGGCCCACGCTGTCATGGCCGCGCAACATCCCGATCGACGGCGAGCCGGCCGACGTCACGGCGATCGTGCGCGACTACGGCGCCTGGCTGGAAACCAGCACGGTACCAAAGCTTTTCGTCAACGCCGAGCCGGGCTCACTGATGCGCGGGGCGGTCCGAGAGTACGCGCGGACCTTCCCGAACCTGCGGGAAGTAACCGTGCCGGGCACGCACTTCATCCAGGAAGACAGCCCGGAGGAAATCGGCAGGGCGATCGCACAATTCGTTCAAGAATTGCGTTGCTGACCGTCAGCCGCTCCTCACCACTGCTTGAGCTGGCACTGCAGGTTGTACGGCGCGTCCTGCTGAACGGCGACCTGGCCGTCGACGGCGATCTCGCAGTGCGGATTCGGGGCGGCCTGGCCACCGTGCGTGGTGCTGCTGACGGTCAGGATCGCCCAGTTCGGGTCCGCGAGGGAGGTCTCGAACACCCAGGGCTGATCCGGGCCGACCGTGACGCTCTCCTTCTTTAGGTAGGAGTACGCGTCGGCGTCGTAGGCCGCCTTGCTCGGCGGCTGAGCCACCAGGTAGTAGAGGTCGAAGTTCGCCGTTCCCCCGGACGAGAGCGTGTACCGGACCTGGTGCGCGCCTGCGGGCGCGGCCGGATCGGCGCCGGCCGTGGCGCCCGTGACCGCCACACCGGCGGACGCCAGCATCAACGCCGCAGCCACCCTTGTTGTCAGTTGTCGCATATCGGCCATATCGACCAGGCTACCGAGACCGTTACGACGACCCGGGCCGTAGCGAGTCCGTGCCGACAAACGCCGTGGTGATCCGCCCTTTCCCGCCCACGACAACACCGGTCCGGGATTCTCGCGGAGGCGTTCGAGCCAGCCCGCCGTCGGTCATCACGGAAACCTTGGCAGACTCTGGGCCATGTCTTCCGCCGAGCCGCGCATTCTGCGGGAGGTGGGTGGCCTGGTGATCGCCGAGAGCGGCCCGCTGGTGCTGGTGGTGGACCGCGGCAACGGCCCGCCGGCGATCCTGGCATTCGTGGCCGGGGTCCTCGCCCTGGTTTTCGGCGGATTCGGCGTGGCCACCCTGACCGCCGCCGCGATCGGGCACGGCACCGCTGTGCCCCTGCCGGTGTGTGCCGCCCTGTTCGGGGTCGGGGTCGCGGCGGGTGCGATCGCCCTGGCCACGGTCCGTGGCATCCGCCGGACGCGGCGGATTTCACTGCGCGACTTCAGGCTGATAGCGGTTTTCGACCGGGCGGCAGGCGTCTATCTCGACGGCGACGGCCGCGCGCTGGCCCCGCTGGCCGCGGTCACCTTCCACCGCCGGATGCAACTGGGGTCAAGTTCACCCAAACTCGTCGCGCAGACGCCGGTCGGGACGTTTGTGCTGCTGCGCGGCAACCCCTTCACCGGCGGGTTGGGCGACCTGGACGCGGTCCTGACAACCGCCGTCCACGGTGGGTCGCGCTGAGGCATCATGGCGAGATGCATGTGGTGCGCCTGACGGTTGCGGCGGCGCTGGCGACCGGAATGCTGTTCGTGGCTCCCGGCGATCCGGCGCGCGCGTGCGCCTGCGGTGGGATCGTCAGCCACGACCAGGACGCCAGGGTGACCGGGGAGCAGGCGCTGATCGCCACCCACGACGGCACCGAGACCGTCGTCATGCGCCTGGACCTGGAGTCGGTCGCCGACAACGCCGCGCTGATCATCCCCACCCCGACCCCGGCGACGGCGGCCCAGGCCAAGCCGGCTCTGTTCGACGAACTGGCCCGGCTGAGCGCGCCGCGGATGCGGTCCGGCCGGAACAACACCGACCTCGACGGGGTTGCCGCCGCTCCCGGCACCGCGCCGGTCGTCGTCGCCCGGGTGCAACTCGGGCCGCTGGAGGCCACCACCCTGACCGGTGGGGATCTCACCGGGGTGCGGCAGTGGTTGGACTCGCACGGCTACCGCCTGCGCCCGGAGGTCAGCGCGCAGTTGGATCCCTACCTGCGGCAGGGCTGGTCGTTCGTCGCGATGCGGTTGACCGGCGAGAAGCCCCTCAACGGGCAGATCGACCCGGTGAAGCTGGAGTTCGCCTCCGATCGGCTGGTGTACCCGATGCGAATGTCGGCGGCCGCCAAGAACCCGCAGCGGGTGGTGATCTACGCGCTGGGCGAGCACCGGATGCAGCGCACCGACGCCGACGCCGCCCGGCAGAACGTCGCGGTGGACTTCGCCGGCTCGATCGCCGGCCGCACCACCGACGAGACGTTGACCGCGCTGAGCGCAGCCAACCCCTACCTGACCCGGATCACCACGGCGATCCCCGACCCGGCCTCGATCACCGACGATTTCACGTTCGGGCCGGCGCCGTCCGACGAGCCCTTTCAGCCGGTGATCGGCGGCCCCGGCGAATCGGACGACACCCCGGTGTGGGTGCCCGTCGCCGCGACGGTCGCGGTCATCACGGTGCTGGCTGCGGTGGCGACGTGGGTGATCCTGCGCCGCCGGCGCTCGCCGGGCGCGGCGGCTCAGCCCGCGTCGAGCAGCCGCTGACCGTCGCCGGACCGGCCCTGCCCGACCGCGAGATGCAGCCGGCCGAACAGGTCGACCGCGCCCTGGATCGCCTGGTCGGCGAACTCCCCGAAACCGGAGTCGCCGTCGGTACCGGTGTAGCGGTGGCGGCTCTCGGCGGCGACGCCGACCAACCGCGGGTCGCACGATGAGAAGACGACGGCGCGCGACGCCGGGTGGGCCTGATTCCACCGGTCGGCCAGCGCGGCGATCGCCGGGCGTTCGGCGGCCGGGTAGTAGCGCTCGGCGGTGACGCGGATGGTCACCGACTCGCGATCGGGTCCGGACGGCTCGAGGTGAACGTGCAGCCGCCCGTGGTAGGCGTTGACGAGAAAGAAGAACTCATCATCGTGGTGGCCGCGGAAGTACCGCACGTGCCGGGCACGCAGATAGCTCTCGATGAGGTCCGCTCCCATCTGGGTGGTCATGAACAGAGAAACGCTCGGCGTGCCCGGCTCGGTTCCCGGCTCAGCAAAGCAACAACCAAGAATCGGTTGAGAATTCGCTGAGTTCACCGCGGGTTCCTCCCGCCGGCGGGCGAACCCGTTACGCGAGCCGCGCGAGAACCTCGGCGACCACCGCGCCGGCCGCGACGTCGACCTGCTCCCCGGTGGACAGGTCCTTGACGCCGACGGTGCCCGCCTCGACGTCGCGGTCGCCGGCCACCAGGGCGACGCGGGCACCGGAGCGGTCGGCGGCGCGCATCGCCCCCTTCAGCGCCCGGTCGCCGTAGGCGAGGTCGACCCGCACGCCCGCGGCCCGCAGCGCGGCGGCCAGTTTTGCCAGTTCGAGCTTGGCCGGCTCGCCGAGCGGCACCGCGAAGACCTCGCAGCGGGTCGTGTCACCCGCCGTCTTGCCCTCGGCGTGCAGCGCCAGCATGGTGCGGTCGATCCCGAGGCCGAACCCGATGCCGGAAAGGTCCTGTCCGCCGAGTTCGCGCATCAACCCGTCATAACGCCCGCCGCCGCCGATCCCGGATTGCGCGCCCAGCCCGTCGTGGACGAACTCGAACGTGGTCTTGGTGTAGTAGTCCAGGCCGCGCACCATCCGCGGGTTGACCACGTAGGGCACCCCGAGGGCGTCCAGGTGCGCCAGCACCGTCTCGAAGTGCGCCTTGGCGACATCGGAGAGGTGATCGAGCATGACGGGCGCGTCGGCGGTGAGTTCGCGCATGTGGGGTCGCTTGTCGTCGAGCACCCGCAGGGGGTTGAGCTGGGCCCGCCGGCGGGTGTCCTCGTCGAGGTCGAGACCGAAGAGGAACTCCTGCAGCAGTTCGCGGTATTGCGGCCGGCAGGTGTCGTCACCCAGTGAGGTGATCTCCAGCCGGAAGCCGTCGAGCCCCAGGGCGCGGAACCCGCTGTCGGCGATCGCGATCACCTCGGCGTCCAGCGCCGGGTCGTCGACACCGATCGCCTCGATGCCGACCTGCTGCAGCTGCCGGTAGCGGCCCGCCTGCGGGCGTTCGTAGCGGAAGAACGGGCCTGCGTAGCAGAGCTTGACCGGCAGCGCGCCGCGGTCGAGGCCGTGCTCGATCACCGCGCGCATTACCCCGGCGGTGCCCTCCGGGCGCAGCGTGACCGAGCGGTCGCCGCGGTCGGCAAAGGTGTACATCTCCTTGGAGACCACGTCGGTGGACTCCCCCACCCCGCGGGCGAACAGCGCGGTGTCCTCGAAGATCGGCAGTTCGATGTCGCCGTAGCCGGCGCGGCGCGCGGCGCCCAGCAGGGTGTCGCGGACCGCGACGAACTCGGCCGACTCCGGCGGCAGGTAGTCGGGGACACCCTTGGGTGCCTGGAATTCGCTCACAGGGTCAGGCCTTCGAGGAACGGGTTGGTGCGACGCTCGGCGCCGATGGTGCTGGGTTCACCGTGTCCCGGCAATACCAGGGTGTCGTCGTCGAGGACGAGCAGTTTTCCGACGATCGAGTTGAGCAGCGCGTTGCCGCTGCCGCCGGGCAGGTCGGTGCGGCCCACCGATTGTTTGAACAATGTGTCGCCGGTGAAGACCACGGGGCCCGTCCCCGCGTCGCTGCGCGCCTGCCCGCCGGCGTCCGCCCGGAACACCACCGATCCGCGGGTGTGCCCGGGGGTGTGGTCGACGGTCACCGCGAAGTCGCCGAAGTCCAGCACGGCGCCGTCGTGATCGAGGTCGACCACCTGCTTGGGCTCGCGGAACAACGCGCCGAGCGCGAGCTGGCCGATCCGGGGCCCGAACCCGCGGATCGGGTCGGACAGCATGTGGCGGTCCTCGGGGTGGATGAACGCCGGGCAGCCGTAGCTGTCGGCCACCTTCTGCGCCGACCAGATGTGGTCGATGTGCCCGTGGGTGAGCAGCACGGCCGCCGGGGTCAGCCGGTTCTCGTCGAGGATGCGCCGCAGCGTGCCCAACGCGCGCTGACCGGGGTCGACGACGATGGCGTCCGCCCCCTTGCGCGGGGCCAGCACGTAGCAGTTGCACGCCAACATGCCTGCTGGGAACCCGGTGAGCAACACGCCGTCCAGTTTCCCACCCGCCGCTTCGGGTGGGTTGCGGCCCCCGCTTCCAGGATCAACTGGCACACTCGGTGCCGACTCATCGACGACTCACCGGAGGACGCCCGCGGTGCCCACCAACCAACAGCGACGCGAAACGGCCAAGCGCAAACTCGAGCGGCAACTGGAGCGCCGCGCCCAACAGGCCAAGCGGCGCCGGCTGCTCACCATCATCGGCGCCGCGGTGGCGGCCGTCGCCGCGATCGCGGTGGTGGTGACCCTGGTCGTCAACCACAAGGGCTCCGAGCAGTCGAGCACGGCCGCCGGCGGTGCGCCGTCCGACACCGCCGCCCCGCCGACGGCCCCGCCGGCCACCGGCGGTCTGCCGGCGTTCAAGGCGGGCGCCAACCTGGGGGCCAACTGCCAGTACCCCGCCTCGCCGGAGCCGGCCAGCAAGAAGGTCGACCCGCCCAAGGCGGGCAAGGTGCCGACCGAACCGGCCACGGTGAGCGCCAGCATGGCCACCAACCAGGGCAACATCGGGCTGCAGCTGGACAACGCGAAGGCGCCGTGCACGGTCAACAGCTTCGCCAGCCTGGCGCAGAAGGGGTTCTTCAACGACACCCCCTGCCACCGGCTGACGACGTCACCGTCGCTGGCCGTGCTGCAGTGCGGCGATCCGACCGGGCAGGGCACCGGCGGGCCGGGATACCAGTTCGCCAACGAGTACCCCACCGACCAGTACCCGGCCGGTGATCCGGGCCTGCAGCAGCCGGTGACCTATCCGCGCGGCACGCTGGCGATGGCCAACGCCGGACCGGACACCAACGGCAGCCAGTTCTTCCTGGTCTACAAGGACTCCCAGCTGCCCCCGAACTACACCGTGTTCGGCACCATCGACAAGACGGGCCTGGCGACGCTGGACAAGATCGCGGCGGCCGGTGTCGCCGGCGGTGGCGCCGACGGCAAGCCGGCCACCGATGTGAAGATCAAGTCGGTGCTCCTGGACTGAGGGCTATGACCCCACCATCGACCCCTCCGCCGACCCAACCACCGACCCGGCCGCCGAATCAGCCGCCGCCGTACCCGTACGGGGGGTACCGCTACCCGTCCCCGCCGCCGACGAACACGATGGCGATCGCGGCGCTGGTGGGTGCGCTGCTGTTCGCCCCGCTGGGCATCGTCTTCGGCCATATCTCCCTCTCGCAGATCAAGCGGACCGGCGAAGAGGGCCGCGGCCTGGCGGTCGCCGGTCTGGTGATCGGCTATCTGGTGACGGTGCTGACGGTGATCGGGCTGATCGTCGGTGTGGTGTTCTTCTCCTTGATGGTCAAGGGATTTCGGGACTCCAACGACCCCGGTGACGCCTGGATCCCCGACCACACCACCGCCGCTCCCATCAGCGACGAGTTGCCGCCGTTCCAGCCGCCGGCGGGCCTCGGCTCGAACTGCACCTACCTGGCCACGGCCACCCCGCCCGACAAGCCGGCCACCCCGCCGCGTACCGGGGCGGTGCCCACCGTCCCGGCCATGGTGCGGGCCGTCATGACCACCAACGACGGAACGATCGGCCTGCAACTCGACAACGGCAAGGCACCGTGCACCGTCAACAGCTTCGTCAGCCTGGCCCAGCAGGGGTACTTCGACGGCACCCCGTGCCACCGGCTCACCGCCGCGGCGGAGTTGGCGGTGCTGCAGTGCGGCGACCCGACCGGCACCGGGACCGGTGGGCCCGGCTACCGGTTCGCCAACGAGTACCCGACCAACCAGTACCGCCCGTTCGATCCGAGCCTGAAGCAGGCGCTGAACTACCCGCGCGGCACGCTGGCGATGGCCAACGCCGGCCCGGACACCAACGGCAGCCAGTTCTTCATCGTCTACCGCGACTCACTGCTGCCGCCCACATACACGGTGTTCGGGCGGATCGATGACACCGGCCTGGCGACAATCGACAGGATCGCGGCGGCCGGCAGCAGCGGAGACCCCGAGGACGGGCGGCCCAGCAAACCGGTGACGATCACCGCCATTCGGCTGGAATAGGCTGGCCCACAGGCCTTTTCATGGACGCGAATCAACTGCGCGGCCTGGCTCGGGCGGCCTCGGGAACTGCGTCACGGACCGTGCCGATCGGCCTTTTTCCAATCATCCGTTTCCCGTTCACGATCGCCGTCGCCGTGGCACAATTCGCCGCGAGGCAATTGTGAGCGAACGACCAAGCTTGATATCCAGAGTCTTCGGATCCCGCGGGCTGAAGGGGATCTCGGAGATCCGGACATTCTTCCGGACCAACGAGCAGCCGATTTTCTTCATCGGCCCCACCGCATTCAACCTGCTCGGAATCGACCGCTGGGTCCGCGGCTTCGAATACATCGTCTATTACGACTCGTGGGACGGAGCCCATCCCCGGGTGTTCACGCCGGCCAGCAAGCCGTTCGTCGAGTTCTCCAGCAGCGAGGAGATCAACAACTACCTGCTGAGCGATGCCGAGGTGCAGAGTTTCATCGAGTCGCGGTGCGCTCCACACAAGGTGCGCCCGATGGTCGCCATGGTGTTCTTCGACGAGGAGACCGAGCGGATCTGCGCCGAACTCGACTACGACCTGATCCTGCCGTCCGATTCGCTGCGTCGCCATCTGGATTCGAAGATCGTCACGACGAAACTCGGCGAGGAGGCCGGTGCCCCCTCGGTACCCAACGTCCTGGACCGCGCGAACTCCTACGCGGAACTGACCGCCAAGGCGACCGGCGCCGGCCTGGGTTCGGACCTGGTCGTGCAGACCCCGTACGGCGACTCGGGAAAGACCACGTTCTTCATCACCAGCCAGGCCGAGTGGGATCGCGACTGCGACGACATCGTCGGCCAGGACCTGAAGATCATGAAGCGGATCAACAACCATGCCGTGGCGGTGGAGGCGGTCAACACCCGGCACGGAACCGTCGTCGGCCCGTTCATGACCGACCTCACCGGCTACCCGGAACTCACCCCCTACCGGGGCGGCTGGTGCGGCAACGACCTTTTCCCCGAGGCCCTTTCGGAGGCGCACCGCAGCACCGCCATCGGCCATGTCCAACGGCTCGGCGACCGGTTGCGCAAGGAGGGGTACAAGGGTTTCTTCGAGGTCGACGTCCTGGTGGACCTCGACAGCGACGACGTCTATCTCGGTGAGCTCAACCCGAGGATCTCCGGAGCGTCGTCGATCACCAACGTCACCGCGGGCGCCTACGCGGACATCCCGCTGTTCCTGTTCCATCTGCTGGAGTTCATGAACGTCGACTACACCGTCGACGTCGACGACATCAACGAGCGCTGGCGGGAACTCGCCGCCGTCGACGTCTGGGCGCAGCTGATCATGAAGGAGCCGAACGACGGCGTCGAGCGCATCCTCGCCGCACCGCCCACCGGGCGGTACCGGCTGGCCGAGGACGGCACGCTGGCCTTCGTCGGCGTGACCAACGACTGGCACGACGTCACCCACGAGGACGAGTGCTTCTACATGCGGGTCTACGGCCCCGGCGACTACCGCTTCAAGGGCGCCGACCTGGGTGTTCTGGTGACCAAGGGCCGGATGCAGACCTCCGAGGGGCTCACCACCCGGTGCCGCAACTACATCGACGGAATCCGCGGGATGTATCAGAGCGAGCCACTGGTGGAGCCGCCGGCGGTGGTGCCGATCGGCTACGTGAAATAGGCGTGAAGTAACGCTTTCCGGTCAGCTGTGGCCGCGCTCGCGGCCCTCGACGACCCCGATCGGTCCGCTGAGGTTGGCGCGGTGGTGCCCGGCGCTGGCCAGCCCGGCCGCGTACTGGCCGGCCGCGACGAAGGCCCGCACCGTGTCGAGCAGGTGGGCCGGGTTCTGGGCGGTGGGCCAGGAGGAGAACTTCACCGACACGGTGCGCGTCGCCCGGTCGACCAGCACCATCTGGCCGTGAATCCCGAGGCAGACCTGGAGGTCGCCGAGCAGTCCGGGCATGAACCAGAACTGG
>JAGQTU010000115.1 GCA_020438865.1 Mycobacterium sp. | reverse complement strand
GGCGATCAGCTGTCCGACCCGCACGCTGCGGGCCTTCTTGTCACCCTCGATCGCGCGCACGTCGGCCTCGATGGACGACGCGGCGGCGACGGTGGTGCCGGTGTCGTCGTTCACCAGCTGCACGTGGATGTGCCGCGAGGAGCGGTTGACCACGAGGCGGGGCCGCTCGGCGGTGCCGGCGATCTTCTTGCGCAGCCGCGAGTGGCGACGCAGGCGGGACACCCGGCGCGCGGCCGAAGCGGTCTGGCCGACCGGCTTACGCTCGGGGGCGGCGGTCTGTGCTTGAGCCATGGCTTACTTACCTGTCTTTCCGACCTTGCGGCGGATCTGCTCACCCTCGTACCGCACGCCCTTGCCCTTGTAGGGGTCCGGGCGACGCAGCCGGCGGATGTTCGCCGAGATCTGGCCGACCTTCTGCTTGTCGATACCGGAGATCGAGAACTTCGTGGGGGTCTCCACCGCGAAGGTGATGCCCTCCGGGGCCTCGATCAGAACGGGATGGCTGTAACCCAGCGAGAACTCGAGGTTGCTGCCCTTGAGCTGCACGCGGTAGCCGACACCGAAGATCTCCATCTTGGTGGTGTAGCCCTCTGTGACACCGGTGACCAGGTTGGACACCAGGGTCCGCGACAGCCCGTGCAGCGAGCGGCTGCGCCGCTCGTCGTCGGGACGGCTGACCACGATCGCACCGTCGTCGTTGCGCGCCACCGTGATCGGCTCGGCGACCGCCAGCTGCAGCGTGCCCTTGGGCCCCTTGACCGAGACGTTCTGACCGTCGATGGTCACGTCCACTCCGGCGGGCACCGCCACCGGCTGCTTACCAATTCGCGACATAGTTCTACGTCTCCTATCCCGCTACCAGACGTACGCGAGGACTTCGCCGCCCACGCCCTGTCGGGCCGCCTGGCGGTCGGTGAGCAGACCCGAGGACGTGGAGATGATGGCCACGCCCAGGCCGCCGAGAACCCGCGGCAGATTGGTGGATTTCGCGTACACCCGCAGGCCGGGCTTGGACACCCGGCGCAGACCGGCGATGCTTCGCTCCCGGCTGGGGCCGTACTTGAGCGACACCACCAGCGACTTACCCACCCGCGCATCCTCGGTGCGGTAGTCGTTGATGTAGCCCTCGGTCTTGAGGATCTCGGCGATGTTCGCCTTGATCTTCGAGTGCGGCAGGGTCACTTCGTCGTGATACGCCGAATTGGCGTTGCGCAGACGTGTCAAGAAGTCTGCGATCGGGTCCGTCATGGTCATGACTGGGCCTGTCTACCTTCCTCGCAACGGTTCCCCCGGGATCGATTCCCGCCGGGGCCTGCTGCGCACCTGTTCTGTAAGGGGTGTCTGTCGTTACCAGCTGGACTTCTGCACGCCGGGCAGTTCGCCGGCGTGGGCCATCTCCCGCAAGCAGATCCGGCACAGGCCGAACTTGCGGTACACGGCGTGCGGACGACCGCACTTGTTGCAGCGGGTGTAGGCCCGCACGGCGAACTTCGGCTTCTTGTTGGCCTTGTTGACCAGTGCCTTCTTTGCCATCTGCTCAGTTCTCCTTGAACGGGAAGCCCAGCGCCCGCAACAGCGCCCGACCTTCGTCGTCGTTCGTCGCCGAGGTGACGACGGTGATGTCCATGCCGCGGGGCCGATCGATGGAGTCCACGTCGATCTCGTGGAACACCGACTGCTCGGCGAGCCCGAAGGTGTAGTTGCCGTGCCCGTCGAACTGCTTGGGGCTTAGGCCGCGGAAGTCCCGGATACGCGGCAGGGCGATCGAGACCAGGCGGTCGAGGAACTCCCACATGCGATCGCCGCGCAGGGTCACCCGCGCACCGATCGGCATACCCTCGCGCAGCTTGAACTGGGCGATCGACTTGCGGGCCTTACGGATCTCCGGCTTCTGGCCGGTGATCAGCGCGAGGTCGTTGACCGCGCCGTTGATCAGCTTGGCGTCGCGGGCGGCGTCACCGACGCCCATGTTCACGATGACCTTGACCACGCCCGGGATCTGCATCACGTTGGCGTAGTTGAACTCTTCGTTCAGCGCGCCCTTGATCTCTTCGCGGTAGCGCGTCTTGAGTCGGGGCTGCACCTTGGTGCTCTCTACAGTCGTCATCGTCAGATGTCCTTGCCGTTGCGCTTCGAAATGCGGACGCGCTTACCGGTTTCCTCGTCGACGCGATAGCCGACGCGGGCCGGCTTGCCGTCGGAGTCGACCACCATCACGTTCGAGACGTGGATCGGCGCCTCCTGGGTGACGATGCCGCCCGAGGACGCGCCCCGCTCGTTGGTCGACTGCGCGGTGTGCTTCTTGATCCGGTTGACGCCCTCGACCAGCACCCGGTTCCGCGTCGGGTAGGCCTGCAGCACCTTGCCCTTGGCGCCCTTGTCCTTGCCGGAGATGACCAGCACCGTGTCGCCCTTGTGGACCTTCATTTACAGCACCTCCGGGGCCAGCGAGACGATCTTCATGAAGCGCTTCTCGCGCAGTTCCCGGCCGACCGGGCCGAAGATGCGGGTGCCGCGCGGGTCGTTGTCGGCCTTGATGATCACCGCGGCGTTCTCGTCGAACTTGATGTAGCTGCCGTCGGCGCGGCGGCGCTCCTTGACGGTCCGGACCACGACGGCCTTGACCACGTCACCGCGCTTGACGTTGCCGCCGGGGATCGCGTCCTTGACGGTGGCCACGATGACATCGCCGATGCCGGCGTAGCGCCGCGACGAGCCGCCCAGAACACGGATGCACAAGATCTCCTTGGCGCCCGTGTTGTCGGCGACTTTCAGCCGCGATTCCTGCTGAATCACTAGATCTCCTTGGATCTGGTAACTGTGTGCACGGCGGGATCCGCCTGACCCGAAGTGGGCAGGCCAAACGAAACCTGACGTGCGCGGTCTTTGTCACCCGATGGGCACGCGGGGCCGACGCGAACGCCGACCGAGGTCTGCCCGAGGCAACCCCTAGAGTCTAGGTGAGGACCGGCAAACCTCCAAATCACCGCCGACCTGCGAAGTCAGTCGAGCCCGGCGGCCGCGAGCAGACGCAGAATCGCACCGGTACAGCTTCCCGAATGCGATTCTGCGTCTGCTCGCCCCCATCAGTCGAGATCGACCACGCAGCGGAAGCCGATGTGGGTGGTGGAACTGTCCTGGGACTGCGGCGAGCGCGCGGCCGGGCGGTAGCGGTGGCAGTACTCCGGTGCGCACAGGTGCGAACCACCCTTGAGGGTCTGGCTGACGCTCGGGTCGGGGTCGGCGGGCGGCGGGCAGCAGGAGTTCTGCTGTGGCGGGAGGTGGTAGGCCGAGAACGGCGTGGTGGTCCACTCCCACACGTTGCCGATCATGTCGACAAGGCCCCACCCGTTCGGCGGAAAGGCCCCCACCGGCGAGGTGCCCACCCAGCCGTTGGCGCCGTCGTTGCGGTACGGGAACCGCCCCTGCCAGGTGTTGGCCATCAGCGCGCCACCGACGGTGGGCTCCTCACCCCAGGCGTAGGTGGTGGTGCTGCCCGCGCGCGCCGCGTACTCCCATTCCGCCTCGGTGGGTAGCCGGCGCCCGGCCCAACGGGCGTAGGCGGCGGCGTCGGGGTAGGCCACCTGCACCACCGGGTGGTCCTCGCGGCCGGCGGTGTCGCTACCCGGGCCGAACGGGTGACGCCAGTTGGCGCCGCCCGCCCAGTCCCACCACTGCCGCCAGTCGCGCAGGTCGACCGGGCCGGGAGTGGGCCGGAACACCAGCGCGCCCGGCAACAGGTCGGCCTCGGCCACCCCGGGGTACAACGCCGGATCCAGTGGCTTCTCGGCGACGGTGACGTAACCGGTGGCGTCGACGAACTCGGCGAACTGGGCGTTGGTCACCGGGTGCCGTTCGATGCCGAACGCGCCCACCGTCGCGGTGTGGATCGGCGCTTCCTCCGGGTAGAAACTCGTCGACCCCATGCGGAACGATCCCGCCGGGACGGGCACCAACTCGGTGAGCATCGGCTCAGGGTAGGCCGATGCCGAAGTCGCCGGTGATCTGGTCGGCCGCGGCGTCGAAACCCGCGGTGCCCGAGGGCGCCTGCACGTGGATCGCGACCAGGTAGTCCTTCGAGTTGGTCCAGATGTGGGCGATCCGGTCGCGGTAGGCGATCGAGCGATCGGGGTTGTCGGCCCAGGTGCCCATCATCTTCTGGCCGCTGAAGCCGCACAGCTCGGCGGGCAGCATGCTCAATGTGCTGATCGGATACCTGGCCATCACGTCATTGGAGTACCGGCTGAAGGCCGCGGCCGCATCGAGCGAGGTGGGGGTGATCGACACCTGGGCCACCATCCCGTCCGGCCCGCTGAGCGCCGCGCCGACGTCGCCGGAACCGGGCGCCGACGACCACCCGTCCGGCAGGGACACCGTGATCCGCGGGGCGCTCGGGTCGGAGACCGTCGCGAGCGCGGTCGGCCCGTGCCGGGGTGACGGGCACACGATCGCGTTCGGCGGCCGCGGTGTCCGGGTGGTCTCCAAGACGCCCGGCTGCGCCGACTCCGGCGCATCGGTGGCAGTCGGCGTCGACGTCGTCGTCGACGGGGCGCTCGTGCTGGTGACCGAGGTGGTCGACGCCACCTCGGTGGCACGTTGTGCCGTCCCGTCGCTGCTGCGCGCGCAGGCCGTCAGGCCTGATCCGCACAGCAGCGCCACGGTCAGGGCGCCGCACACCAGCCGGTTCACCGGACCAGTATGGCGGTTGCCAGGTGGTGCGATGCGAGGTTTCGGTGCGGCCTCAGTCCCTGGCGAACGCCGCCGCCAGTTCACGTTCGGCGTCGCGGTACGGGGTGCCGGAGACGTCGACGATCACCCGCTTGATGGTGCCGCCGATGAATTCAAACGGGGCGCGATAGGCATTCGACACCGGCTGGCCCAGGTTGCGGCCCACGCTGACGCCGCCGCCGGCCAGCCCGAATGTGAACGGGTGGGCCTTGACCCCGCCGAGCGTGGCCATCTCGGCGCCGTCGAGGTACAGGGTGGCGTCGCCGACCGGGGTGTGCGTGCCCTCGACAACACCCGTGCGGGTGTAGCCGACGCCGAGGATGTGCCTGCCGGCCGTCAGGGGGTCGGGCGCGACCACCCGCTGTTCCAACTCGCCGAAGAAGTTGTAGATGAACTGCAGTCGGCCGTCGGCGACGAACAGTACGTAGCCGCCGTGCCCGGCGCCCTGCTTGAGCAGGACGCCCTGAACGTCCGCGCCGTCGAGATCGACCTCGGCCAGCACGGAGAAGGAGCGCCCGGCGATCATCACGCATGCACCCATCGAGACCGGCGCGGTGTTCGGGTAGTAGACGAACCGGGTGCGGTCGCCGACGAGCGACGGCCGCCAGCGGCCGACCATCTCGAACACGTTGAGGTCGGCCAGCGGAAGGCCGTTGTACTTCTGCGCCTCGGCGAACCACAGCGCCTGCAGTTCGGCGATTTTGTCGGGGTGCTCGGCGGCCACATCGTGGCACTGGCTTCGGTCGTTGGCGATGTCGTAGAGCTCCCAGCGGTCCTGGTCGAAGTGCGACCAGCCGGACGGTGCGGCGGGGTGCACGGTGTTGGCGAACCAACCGTCGTGCCAGATCCCGCGGGTGCCGAGCATGGTGTAGAACTGGGTGTTCTTGCCGGTTTCGGTGCCCGGATCATCAAGTGCCGCTTTGAAACTCACACCCTCCAGCGGCTTCTGGGGGATACCGCGCACCGCCTCCGGCGCGGCGATGCCGAGCAGCTCGTAGACGGTCGGGGTGATGTCGCAGACGTTGACGTAGTTGTCCCTGACCTCGCCGTGTGCCGCAATCCCGTTGGGCCACGAGATGATTGCGGTGTCCGCGATGCCCCCCTCGTGGGAGGCGTAGCGCTTGTAGAGCTTGTAGGGCGTGTTGAAGGCCATCGCCCAGCCGATCGGATAGTGGTTGTAGGTGGACGGACCGCCCAACTCGTCGAGAAAGCGCATGCTGTCCTCCACGGTGTCGATGTAGCCGTTGAAGAACTTGGCCTCGTTCACCGAACCGTTGGGGCCGCCCTCGCCGCTGGCACCGTTGTCGGAGATCACGACGATGATGGTGTTGTCGAGCTGACCGGATTCGTCGAGATAGTCCAGCACCCGGCCGATCTGGGCGTCGGTGTAGGACAGGAACCCGGCGAACACCTCCGCCATCCGGGCGAACAACCGCTTCTCGTCGTCGGACAGTCCGTCCCACGGCCGCACGGTGTCCTGCAGCGGCCACGGCTGGCCGCCGGGCCCGGTGACGTCCAGGTACGGGTTCACCCCGGAAAGCTCGGTGTTCGGCGGCACGATGCCGAGCTTCTTCTGGTTCTCCAGCACGATGTCGCGGTAGCGCTCGTAGCCCATGTCGAACCTGCCCGCGTAGCGGTCGGCCCACTCGGCGAACACGTGATGGGGAGCGTGGCCGGCACCGGGACACAGGTAGGTGAACCACGGCTTGTCCGGCGCGACCATGGTGGAGTCCCGGATGAACTCGATGGCCTTGTCGGCCAGGTCGCTCGACAGGTGATAGCCCTGCTCGGGGGTGGCCGGCGCCTCGACCGGATGGTTGTCGTAGACCAGCTCGGGATACCACTGGTCGGTCTCCCCGCCGAGGAATCCGTAGAACCGCTCGAATCCGCGGGAAAGCGGCCAATGCCGTTTGGTGGCAGCCAGATTGGATTCCTCGATGGGGGTCAGATGCCACTTGCCGACGCAGTAGGTGTTCCATCCGCGTTCGGCGAGCACCTCCGAGATCAGGGCGGTCTCGTCCGGGATCCGTCCGTTGATGCCGGGGAAGCCTTCGGTGAACTCCTCGACCATCGCCATGCCGACCGAGGTGGCGTTGCGACCGGTCAGCAGCGAGGCCCGCGTCGGTGAGCACAGTGCGGTGGAGTGGAACTGCGACAGCCGCACGCCGCGTTCGGCGATGCGCGACATCGCCGGCATCTCCACCAGCCCGCCGAAGCAGTCCCACGTCGCGATGCCGACGTCGTCCCAGACGACGTACAGCACGTTCGGCGCGTTCGGCGGCGCGCTGGGCGCTGCAAACGGCCCCCAGTCCGGCTCGGAGTCTCGAATGTCCAGCTCGATCTTGCCTTTGAACTCAGTTGCCACGCTCTCCCCTATCGTCGACGCCCTGGCGAAGCATTGACAGCAACTCCACACGCGCACCAAGGCGGCTCACTGACCAGTTCGGCCGAGCGGCCGAACTCCCCGGCTCGCAGGCGCTCGCCCCTGGACGAGGTGCGCCGAGCTGAGAATTCAACGGGCGGTCACAAACGGGTGCGGGTCGAGTCTTTCCGACGTGAAGTCATTACGATCGCCAGGATCCCAGCGACAGCAATAGCCACAACGCCTCCGGCGACCCACCACGCCCCCGCGCTGCCCTGTTGCTGGCGCACAGAAGTCAACTGCGCGTCTTGACCGAAGCTACCGTCGTTGGATTCGGTAGGCACCATGACGGGTAATTGACCCGCCACCAACACGGCCGCCTTGCCGTCCAAATCCGCCCATCGTCTCGGTTCGGCGGAGAGCCACTGCAGTAGCGCGTCGACCTGACCGGGCGCGCCGTTTGAAGTTGCCACCAACAAACTTCGCTTTCCATCGAATATCGTTTGCAGCGAGCCGAATTGAACGACGGGGTCCACAGTCAGCGTTGTGGGATTGCCATCGGGGTCATTGGCGTCAACGGAGATCTGACCCTTGTCCGAGTTGATTGGTAGCCGGATGGATTTGTCGCTCCAGCCGTCGGCGGAGATCAAGATCGCCGGATCACCGCCGCTGATCGCCTGCTTCATCGTCGTGACATTCGTCGACAGGGCGGCGGCGCTCAGTTTCTGCAGTCCCGCCACAATCTGCACCGCGCGCACCGTATCCATGAATGTGTCCGCGTCGCCAATACCCACCTGAGTCCGAGACATCAGAGTCTGGGGAAGCGATTGGAAGCCCGCTGGGATCGGGGGATTCGCCGGACTGACTTGCACTAACGTGTCGCCGCCGATTTCCAGCTGAATCGGGAGGTAGTCGCCGCACTGACCGTGGTAACCGGTGGTCATGACCGTGACATTCACACTCGTGACACGAGCCAGCAGCCGATCGGGAACCTCAACCCAGCGGTCGATCACACCACTTGGCTCACTGGGCCATCGATCGATGGTTTCATTGCCCACCGTCACCTTTACGGCACCACCGAAATTGGCGGGCACCGGAGTGTACGAACCTTGCAGGTGTATCTTGACCCCACTCAAGGCACGTCCAAATCGCGACTGGTCGATCGCAATCGACACCTGCGGCCACAAAGCCGCGGCGACGAGTTGGGGCTGATCGAGTTGCGCAAGTGTCGCCTGACCGGCGGCGAGAATCGTTCGGTACTGCAGCGCACCGGCCCGTACGCGCGGACCCAGCGCAAGACTCGAAGAGCTGTCCGTGAGCAGCCTCGCTTGATTGGTCAACTCTGCGCCCTGACCGCTTATCCGTAGAGCAGGAACACCCGCCCCCCGCAACGAGAGGCCGGCATCGGCGCCCTCTTTGACCACCACTTGGCGTTCCAGTGGCGACGAGGGATTAACCAACGTATCCGCCTCCGCAGGCAGGGAAACGACCAGAACACCGATATTCTGCCCACGGTATTTCGACACCACTGCCGCTGCCAGTTGCACGGCCGCGTTCGATTCGGCCTGCGACGGTCGCTGAGGCAGTGCAATCGTCAATTGTCGCAAGACCGGGGGAAAGAATGCGGCAACCGTGGCAGGCACCTGCTCAACCCCGGAAAACGCGATGGAGCCCTCTGTCAACTGCAGGGGATTAACGCGGTCCCAGCAGTAGTCGCCGGCAGGAATCATGGTCGCGACCATCGAGATAGCGGCCGTTTCATCGCTCACTTCGGTACCAACGAGAGGGATGACAATCGGGACCTGGCCCGCGAGCGGCAAGTCGATCCGGCTGATCGTGCGCTCGCCTTGAGTGACCGTCAAGTTACCGGACTGGAGATTGACGGGGAGTTGAAGCGAGGCGTTCAGGGCGACGGGCGCCAATCCTGGCGGCACTGGGAATGTCAACGTTGCCTGAAAGGTCTGAGGCCCGCCGTAGAAGGTCACATTCTGGTTCTCACCCAGATCAGCGAGCGATAGCGTCGGCGAATCGATCACAGCCCCGCCAGCGGGCGGAGGCGAATCATCGGGCGGATCAGCATCGGCGAAAGGCACCAGAACGAGCAACGTGGCGAGAGCGGCGATAAGCGCGATGACTGTGCGCAGTGAAGACAACCCCATTGCACAGTCCTTACGCATTACTTGACCACCTTCGATAAAAATCCTCGCCGAGGTAATTAAAGCGTACGGATTCCGAATCGGGTGCAGGACGGACGAAGGAAAAAACGCCCACCGCCGTGATCGGCGATGGGCGTGATTCCGCGGTGCTTACTTGGCCTTCTCCAGGATGTCGACCAGCCGCCAGCGCTTGGTGGCCGACAGCGGACGGGTCTCCATCAACGAGACCCGGTCGCCGACACCGGCGATGCCGTTCTCGTCGTGCGCCTTGACCTTCTTGGTGGTCCGGATGATCTTGCCGTACTTGGGGTGCTGCACGCGCGACTCGAGCTCGACGACGATGGTCTTCTCCATCTTGTCGCTCACCACGTAGCCGATGGCGGTCTTGCGCCGGGCACGCGGCTTCTCGGTCCGCGGGGTGTGCTTGGGGCCGGCCTGCGCGGCCGCCTTCTTTGTCTCAGCCATCACGAATCCTCACCATCGGGCCCGGAAGCCAGGCCCAGTTCACGTTCGCGCAGCACCGTGTAGATGCGCGCGATCTCCTGCCGAACGGTGCGAAGCCGACGGTTGTTGTCCAGCTGCCCGGTGGCCATCTGGAAGCGCAGGTTGAACAGCTCTTCCTTGGACTCGCGCAGCTTGTCGGTCAACTCGTCGCCGGTCAGCTCGCGCAGTTCACCGGCGCCAACGCCCACTGCCATCAGAACTGCTCCTCTCGAGTAACGATGCGTGCCTTGATCGGCAGCTTGTGGATCGCGCGGGTCAGGGCCTCGCGCGCGGTCTTCTCGTCCGGGTAGCTCAGCTCGAAGAGCACGCGACCGGGCTTGACGTTGGCCACCCACCACTCCGGCGAGCCCTTGCCCGAACCCATGCGGGTTTCGGCCGGCTTTTTGGTCAGCGGACGGTCCGGGAAGATGTTGATCCACACCTTGCCGCCACGCTTGATGTGCCGGTTGATGGCGATACGCGCGGACTCGATCTGCCGGTTGGTGATGTAGGCGTGCTCGAGTGCCTGGATGCCGTAGTCACCGAACGTCACGCTGGTACCACCGCTGGCGATCCCGCGCTGGCGCGGGTGATGCTGCTTGCGGTGCTTGACCTTACGGGGAATCAACATGATCTAGCTCTCCGTGCTCTCAGCGGCCGGCGCCTCGACGGCGGGTGCCTCAGCGGTCACCGGCACAGCCGACTCGGCGGTCTCCGCGGTGCCTTCGCTGGCGGCGCGGCCAGCCTCGGTGCTGGTCGCGGTGGTGCCCGACGCCCCGCTGCGACGCGGCCGGGTGGCGCCCGAGGGACGCTCACGACGCGGACGGTCAGCCGCGGGCGCCGCGGCGGTCAGCTCACGCTTGCCACCGACGATGTCGCCCTTGTAGATCCAGACCTTCACGCCGATCCGGCCGAAGGTGGTCTTGGCCTCGTACAGGCCGTAATCGATGTCCGCGCGCAGGGTGTGCAGCGGCACGCGGCCCTCGCGGTAGAACTCCGAACGGCTCATCTCCGCGCCGCCGAGGCGGCCGGAGCACTGCACGCGGATGCCCTTCACATTGGGCTGGCGCATGGCCGACTGGATGGCCTTGCGCATCGCGCGACGGAACGCCACGCGGTTGCTCAGCTGCTCGGCGACACCCTGGGCGACCAACTGCGCCACCGACTCCGGGTTCTTCACCTCGAGGATGTTCAGCTGGACCTGCTTGCCGGTCAGCTTCTCCAGGTCGGCGCGGATGCGGTCCGCCTCGGTACCCCGGCGGCCGATCACGATGCCCGGACGCGCGGTGTGGATGTCGACGCGAACCCGGTCCCGGGTCCGCTCGATCTCCACGTCGGCGATGCCGGCACGCTCGAGACCGGTGGCCAGCAGCCGCCGGATCGCCACGTCTTCCTTGACGTAGTCGGCGTACTGCTTGTCGGCGTACCACCGGGACTTCCAGTCGGTGGTGATACCGAGCCGGAAGCCGTGGGGGTTGATTTTCTGGCCCACTACTCCGAGCCCTCCTTCGTCTCTTCGGCAGTCTTCTT
>JAGQTU010000114.1 GCA_020438865.1 Mycobacterium sp. | reverse complement strand
CGGCCGATCCGCAGGACCTGGTTCCCGGCTGCACCTCGGGCCAGGTGGCTGATCCGGGCGAATGCGCGCCTCAACCGGAGGAGGCTGTGGTTGGCGGCGCACTGGAGGCGCTGGGTGGCATTCCCGGCGCCTTTCCGGGCGCGAATCCCAACATCCCGCCCACGGTACTTCCCCTCAACTTTCCCATGGTCCTTCCCCTCGGCCCGGTGCCACTCCACCAACCGCAGAACCTTCCGTTGGGACCCACGCCGCCGGCCGTGCTGCCCTTCGCGAACTGAGAGAGACGGCATATCGGTCCGCGCGCTGGGCATACTGGACTGATGCGTTCCATTTGGAAAGGCTCGATCGCGTTCGGTCTGGTGAACGTTCCCGTCAAGGTGTACAGCGCCACCGAAGACCACGACCTGAAGTTCCACCAGGTGCACGCCAAGGACAACGGCCGGATCCGCTACAAGCGCGTCTGTGAGGTGTGCGGTGAGGTCGTGGAGTATCGCGACATCGCCAAGGCGTACGAATCCGACGACGGCCAGACCGTGGTGATCACCGACGAGGACATCGCGACGCTGCCCGAGGAGCGCAGCCGCGAGATCGAGGTGCTGGAGTTCGTACCCGCCAGCGAGATCGATCCGCTGATGTACGACCGTAGCTATTTCCTGGAGCCCGACTCGAAGTCATCGAAATCGTATGTGCTGCTTGCGAAGACGCTCGCCGAGACCGATCGGGTCGCGATCGTGCACTTCGCGCTGCGGAACAAGACGCGCCTGGCCGCGCTGCGAGTGAAGGACTTCTCCAAGCGCGACGTCATGGTGGTGCACACGCTGTTGTGGCCCGACGAGATTCGCGACCCCGACTTCCCGGGGCTCGACCAGGAGGTGGAGATCAAGCCGGCCGAACTGAAGATGGCCGGCCAGGTGGTCGAGTCGATGGCCGACGACTTCCATCCCGAGCAGTTCACCGACACCTACCAGGAACAGCTCAAGGAACTGGTCGAGGCAAAGCTGCAGGGCGGCGAGGCGTTCAGTACCGAGGACCAGCCCGCCCAACTCGACGAGACCGAGGACGTCTCCGACCTCCTGGCCAAACTCGAGGCCAGTGTGCGCAAGCGGCGCGGAGAGTCCGGCCACGCAGCTACCGACGGTCAGGCCGCGACGAAGACGGCGCCGGCTCGTAAGGCCCCGGCGAAGAAAGCCCCCGCGAAGACGGCTGCGGCGCTCAAGGCCCCGGCCAAGAAGGCCGCCGCGAAGAAGTAGCCGGTCTCAGGCTGCTGCGGAGCCGCTCGAACCACCGGACGAGCCACCCGAGGAACCGCCCGAGGTCGAGCCGGACGAGCCACCCGAGGAACCGCCCGAGGTCGAGCCGGACGAGCCACCCGAGGAACCGCCCGAGGTCAAGCCGGACGAGCCACCCGAGGAACCGCCCGAGGTCAAGCCGGACGAGCCACCCGAGGAACCGCCCGAGGTCGAGCCGGACGAGCCACCCGAGGTTGGGCCGGAGGACGATCCCGAGCTACCCGACGTCGAACCCGAGGACGTGGAGCCGGAAGAAGTCGAGCCGGAACCAGTCGAGCTGCCTGACGTCGTAGACCCCGACGTGGTCGAGCTACCCGTCGTCGAGCCCGAACCACTGGTGCTCGTCGAACCAGTGTCGCTCGACGACGTACCCGTACTACTCGTGCTCGTCGAACCAGTACTGCTCGTGCCCGTGCTACTCGTGCTCGTCGAACCAGTACTGCTCGACGAGGTTGAATCCGAACTGCTGGACGTCGACGGTTCTGTCGTCGCCGATGGCGACGGACTGGACGACGCAGACGGGGCCGGATTCGTACTCGCCGACGGTGTCGGTTCGGTCGTGGCGGTCGGCGTCGGATCCGTCGTCACCGAGGGTGTCGGCTCGGAAGTCGTCGGCTCAGTAGTCGTCGGATCGGAAGTCGTCGGCTCGGACTGAGTCACAGAGGAATCCGGTTCGACCGAGAACAGCGACATCGACATCGACGCCGTGAGCGGCGTGTTCGCCTCCTCCTCGATGGATCCGGAGAGCGGAGCCGAGAACATCATCGGCTCGGGTGCCGCCGCCATCAAGGCGGGAGTGGGGCCCCCGTACGGGTCGACGGCGCCGGCATCAACCGGAGGTCCGCCGGCGCCGTACGGGTTGTTCACGGCACTCAACGTGCCCAACGGCCGAAAGTTCGGATTACCGGTGATGTAGGACAGCACGTTGTCGATCGCGACCGGTATCGCCGCCACCAAGTTCATCAGTGTCTGGAGCGGATGCCAGTAGAACGGCGGATTGGGCGCACCGGGATTCGCCGTCCGTGAATAGCCGGCTTCCACCAGCACCCGGACGAAGGGGTCCAGTGCCGTCGCCACCAGCGGCCCGATGATGGGAATGATGTTGAGCGGCATCAGCAGGGGAACGGTCGGCGTGGGAATCATGTAGTAGGTGGTGTCCTGGTACTGCCCTTGCAGTAGCGGCGTTTCCTGGGCGGTGTTGTAGCCGGAGTGCAGGAACGCCACGCCCAAGACGGCGTTGAGGACCGCGAGCAGGTTGAACGGATTGGAGGGGAAGTCCGAGATGCCGTCGTACTGCCGCGTAATGTCAACCGTGGTCAGCGGGTTGTTCGGATCGGAGTTGGTGGGCGTCGAGCCGTTGAAGGTGATGCCGAGGATCGAGAGTCCGGCGAACCTGGCGAGGATGCCTCCATTGGGCCGGTTCGGGTTCGCCAGCATCACGAAGTTGACGACGTCGGCCAACGGATTCGTGATCAGATTGGCCTTCTCCGTGCTGGCGACAGCACTGCTCTGCGAATAGCCGAACACCGTGAAGACCGAGTCGCTGAGCGTCCCCTGTCCGGTGCTGCCATTGGTGAACGGCTGCAGAGTCCTTGTGCAGACGTTGCCCCGCAGACAGTTGTCGAGGTTCTGCACGCCCTGCGCACGGGATACATCGAACCTCATGTCGAACAGGCCGGTCACGGGCCACAGCTGCTCCGGTCCGTAAACGGCCACCGGGGTGCAGCCCGCGCTTCCACCGCTGCACAAGCCGGACGGCGAGACGTACCTGTTGTAGGCGCGGTCGATGTAGGTCGAGATGAAGGACTGGCTCTGCGGCGGCGTGCTGAGCGGCGAGCCGGTGCCGCCCATGTAGAGCGCCGTCGCGGTGAGCTTGACGACGATCTGGGTGACCGGCGACAGCAATGCCAGCAGCGCCGTCATCACGATCGCGACGGCGACGACGAACTTGGCGCGGATGCGAATCACGGTCCCCACGACCAACCCCTAACCCTTCACCCGATCCCGACATCGGGTTCCCTAGAACATATTCGTGCGGGATCGGCTACTGCCGGCGAACGGCGCAAATCGAAAAAACCCCCGACCGATCCGGGAACATTAGCAAATGACGCGACCGTCAGTTACCCCGCCCGGAGCCATCGCGACGGGGCCGCGGGGACGGGCGCATGCGGCGGGGCGGCGCAACTGACCCCGGGCGGAGAAATGACCAAACGAGAACGTGTTCCAATTAGGCTCGAAATCGGGTGCCATGCGGTCCCGGCATCTTGTTACGGTGGCCGCCGACAAGGGAAGAGAGACTCGTGATCCTCGACAGATTTCGCCTTGATGATCAAGTTGCCGTAGTCACCGGGGCCGGTCGCGGCCTGGGCGCCGCGATGGCGCTCGCCTTCGCCGAGGCCGGCGCCGATGTGCTGATCGCATCGCGAACCGAGTCCGAACTGCAGGCGGTCGCCGAGCAAATCGAGTCGGCGGGCCGACGCGCGCACATCGTCGTCGGCGACCTGGCCCACCCCGAGACCACCGCCGAACTGGCCGGGAAGGCTGTCGAGGCGTTCGGCAAGCTCGACATCGTCGTCAACAACGTCGGCGGCACCATGCCCAACACCCTGCTGACCACCAGCGTCAAGGACATGAAGGACGCCTTCGCCTTCAACGTGCTCACCGCCCACGCGCTCACCGTCGCGGCCGTGCCCCTGATGCTGGAGCACTCCGGCGGCGGCAGCATCATCAACATCACCTCGACGATGGGCCGCCTCGCCGGGCGCGGCTTCGCCGCCTACAGCACCGCCAAGGCGGCACTCGCGCACTACACCCGACTGACCGCGCTGGACCTCTCCCCCCGGATCCGGGTCAACGCCATCGCCCCCGGCTCGATCCTCACCTCGGCGCTGGAGATCGTCGCGTCCAACGACGAGCTGCGCGCGCCGATGGAGCAGGCCACCCCGCTGCGCCGGCTGGGCGACCCGCTCGACATCGCCGCGGCGGCGGTGTACCTCGCGTCGCCGGCGGCCAGCTTCCTCACCGGCAAGACGCTCGAGGTCGACGGCGGCCTCATCGTTCCCAACCTCGATCTCCCGATCCCCGACCTGTAAGGAGACCCATGGCCATCCGTGTGGCACAGATCGGCACCGGCAACGTCGGCGCCCACGCGCTGACCGCGCTGATCACCAATCCGGATTTCGAGCTCACCGGTGTTTGGGTGTCATCCGATGCCAAGGCCGGCAAGGACGCCGCCGAACTGGTCGGGCACAGCGAACCGACCGGGGTGATCGCGACCACCGACCTCGACGAGGTGCTGGCCACCAAACCGCAGTGCGTGGTCTACAACGCCATGGCCGACAACCGGCTCATGGAGGCACTCGAGGACTATCGCCGCATCCTGGCCGCCGGGGTGAACATCGTCGGCAGCGGCCCGGTCTTCCTGCAGTGGCCCTGGCAGGTCATCCCCGACGAGATGATCAAACCGCTGGAAGATGCCGCGCGCGAAGGTAATTCGAGCATCTACGTCAACGGCATCGACCCCGGGTTCGCCAACGATCTGTTACCGCTGGCGCTGGCGGGCACCTGCCAGCGCATCGAGCAGCTGCGCTGCATGGAGATCGTGAATTACGCGACCTATGACAGCGCGACGGTGATGTTCGACGTGATGGGCTTCGGCAAGCCGATGGACGAGATTCCGATGCTGCTGCAGCCCGGCGTGCTGAGCATCGGCTGGGGCTCGGTGGTGCGCCAGCTGGCCGCGGGCCTCGGTCTCGAACTCGACGGCCTCGAGGAGATGTACGTCCGCGAGCCGGCGCCCGAGGACTTCGACATCGCCAGCGGGCACATCGCCAAGGGCACCGCGGCCGCGCTGCGCTTCGAGGTGATCGGCCTGGTGGACGGCGCACCCGCGGTGGTGCTCGAGCACGTCACCCGGCTCCGCGACGACCTGTGCCCGCACTGGCCGCAGCCCGCGCAGGAGGGCGGCAACTACCGCATCGAGGTCACCGGCGAGCCCTGCTACGCCCTCGACCTCTGCCTGTCCAGCCCGAACGGCGACCACAACCACGCCGGGGTGCTGGCCACCGCCATGCGCATCGTCAACGCGATTCCCGCCGTCATCGCCGCGCCCGCGGGCATCTGCACCACGATCGACCTGCCCCTGATCACCGGCAAGGGGTTGTACGCTGCGGGTTGAGGCAGATCGCCTGCGGGCTCGAAGGGGGCAGCCGTGCCGACCGTGATCGCCCGCATCGCACCGCCGTTGGTCGCCGCGCTGGCGGCCGTACTGTTGGCCGCCCCGGCCACGGCGTTGCCGGAGTGTGTCGATCCCGGACCCACCACCAGGATCTGTCAGAAGCCCGGGCACACCCAGATCACCACGACGCCCAGCGCCGCGCTGACCGACCCGTTCCCCATCATGTACGGCGGGTTCGGCACCGGTCTGCTGGGTGTCTGGAGCGGTCGCTGAACCAGCAGACCGGTGCCCCCCGCGCGGCGGGCTGGACCCTGCTCGGGCCCGCCTTCGTCGCGGCGATCGCCTACGTCGACCCGGGCAACGTCGCGGCCAACATCAGCGCCGGTTCGCAGTTCGGGTTCCTGCTGGTGTGGGTGATCGTCGCGGCCAACGCGATGGCGGGCCTGATGCAGTACCTGTCGGCCAAGCTCGGGCTCGTCACCGGACGCACCCTGCCCGAGGCGGTGCGCGATCACACCCGGACCCCGACCCGGATCGGCTACTGGGTGCAGGCCGAACTGGTGGCCATCGCAACCGACCTGGCCGAGGTCGTGGGCGGTGCGATCGCGCTGCGGCTGCTGTTCGGCCTGCCGCTACTACTCGGCGGTGCGATCACCGGTGCCGTGTCGCTGCTGCTGCTCGTGGTGCAGGACCGCCGCGGGCAGGCCGTCTTCGAACGTGTCATCACCGGCCTGCTACTGATCATCGCGATCGGCTTCCTGTCCAGCCTGTTCGTCAACACCCCGCCGCCTGGCGCGGTGGTCGCGGGCCTGGTTCCCCGGTTCGACGGCGCGGAGAGCGTGCTGCTGGCCACCGCGATGCTCGGGGCGACCGTGATGCCGCACGCGGTGTACCTGCACTCCGGGCTGGCCCGCGACCGGCACGGCCATCCCGCGGCCGGCGGGCCCCGGCACCGGCTGCTCCGCGCCACCCGCTGGGACGTCGGCATCGCGATGCTGGTCGCCGGGGCGGTGAACCTGGCCATGCTGCTGGTGGCCGCGACCAACCTGCAGGGTCGCGACGACACCGCCTCGATCGAGGGGGCGCACGCGGCGGTACGCGACACCCTGGGCCCGACGGTCGCGTTGTTGTTCGCGATCGGGCTGCTCGCCTCCGGGCTGGCGTCGACGTCGGTCGGTGCCTACGCGGGCGCGATGATCATGGAAGGGCTGCTGCGCAAGACCTTTCCGCTGCTGCTGCGCCGGCTGGTCACGCTGGTGCCGGCCCTTGCGGTGCTCGCCGTCGGCGTCGACCCGAGCCGGGCGCTGGTCATCTCGCAGGTGGTGCTGTCCTTCGGCATCCCGTTCGCGCTGGTGCCGCTGGTGCGGCTGACCGCCAACCGGGAGCTGATGGGCGCCGACGTCAACCACCGGATCACCTCCACGCTGGGCACCGCGGTGGGAGTGGTCATTATTCTGCTGAACGTGGGCCTGATCTACCTGACCGTGCGCTGATGCGCCTCGGCTGATGGGCTTCGATTGATGGGCACCGGGCCGCGGCACCCGTACTTCGCCTACGGGTCGAATCTGTGCATCGAGCAGATGGCGCTGCGCTGCCCCGACGCCACCGACCCCAGGCCGGCCACACTGTGCGACCACGACTGGCTGATCAACGAACGCGGCGTCGCCACCGTCGAACCGTTCACCGGCAGCTGCGTGCACGGGGTGCTGTGGTGGGTGTCCGACCACGACCTGGCCACGTTGGACAGCGCCGAGGGGGTGCCGGTGCGCTATCGGCGCGACCGGCTGATCGTGCACACCGACGACGGCCCGTCCCCGGCGTGGGTGTACGTCGATCCCCGGGTCGAACCCGGCCCGCCCCGGCCGGGCTATCTGGAACGCATCATCGACGGCGCCCGACACCACGGGCTGCCGCATCGCTGGATCGACTTCCTGCACCGCTGGGATCCCGCGCACTGGCCCCACTCCCACAGGGCATCGGATGGCGCTGCGCCGCAAACACTTTCGGAGCTGCTGGCCGATCCGGCGGTGATCGAGCTCAGCCGGTTGCGATCCCGGTTCGGCTTCCTGGCCATCCACGGCGGCGGTCTGGAGCAGATGACGGACGTCATCGCCGAGCGTGCCGCCGATGCGGCCGGGGCGTCGGTCTACCTGCTGCGGCACCCCGAGGGCTATCCGCACCATCTACCGTCGGCCCGCTATCTCGCCGCAGGTTCGGCCCGGCTGGCCGAGTTCCTCGAACACGTCGACGTGGTGGTCTCGGTGCACGGCTACGGCCGCATCGGGCGCAGCACCCAGCTGTTGGCCGGCGGCGGTAATCGCGCCCTGGCGCAGCATCTCGCCCGGCACATCGACGTGCCCGGCTACCAGGTGGTGACCGACCTCGACGCCATCCCCGCCGAGCTGCGGGGCCTGCATCCGGACAACCCCGTCAACCGGGCGCGCGGCGGCGGCGCCCAGCTCGAACTCTCCGCGCGGGTGCGCGGGATCAGCCCACGCAGCCAGTTACCCGGTGAGGACGGCCTCTCGCCGGCGACCTCCCTGCTGGTGCGGGGTCTGGTGGCCGCGGCGCACGCCTGGCCGGGTTGATCGGAAGCCACACCCATCCACCCGGGCCGGTGCTCCGAATAGTTGGTGTGGAAACGATGAACCCAGAGCTCACGCCCGCGTTGTATCCCCTTCGCGTGACCCATCTGCGGCGGTCTCCGGTGCATCACTACGCCGAACACCGCAGCTACAGTTGGTACGTCGACATCGACCGCCTCCCCCGGCTGCCGCGCTGGCTGCGCCCGTTCGCCCGGTTCGAGGCCGTCGACCACTTCGACGGCGCCCCCGGTGACACGCTGCGCCAGCGGGTGGACACGTTCCTGGCCCGCCACGACATCCGGCTTCCGGGCGGACAGGTCACCGCGCTGCTGATGCCACGCGTGCTGGGCCGCGCCTTCAGCCCGCTGAGCCTGTTCTGGTGCCACGACGCGACCGGTGTGTTGCGCTGCGTGATCGCCGAGGTACAGAACCTCGAGGGTGACCGGTACGCCTACCTGCTGCCGCCGGACGAGGACCAGCCGGTAGCGGCGGTCAACCAGTTCTCCACCTCGCCGTTCAACGGGGTCGAAGGCTACTACCTGGTCCGTGCGCCCCGGCCCGCGGAGGCGCTCGACGTCACGATGTCGCTGCACCGCGAGAACCAGCCGGCGCTGGTGGCCACGTGGCGTGGTTCTCGCCGGCGCGCCACCGTGGGGCAGGTGCTGCGGCTGCAGTTGACCACGCCGCTGGCCCCGCAGATGGCGGCGCTGAGCATGCGGGCACAGGCGATGATCCTGCGGCTGCGTGGTGTCCCGACGGTGCCGCGGACGACCGCCCCGCAGAACGAGCGGGTGCGCCAGCCGATGACGGTCGCGGCGGCCGGTCCGAATTGGGCGGCAAAGAATCGTTCGTGGATGCCCTCGTGACATGTGTGGTTGACCCGCCGGTTTCGCAGCCCGCTAGGCTACGGCTCGATGCCAGCGACAACGACAGGACCTCGACGGTGACGACCGCCGACCTCGACGCGCTGCTGCGCAGGGTGGCCCAGCGCGATGCCGACGCGTTCGCCGCCTTCTACGACGCCACCCGCGCCCGAGTGTACGGCTTGGTCACCCGCGTGCTGCGGGACCGCGGCTACAGCGAAGAGACCACCCAGGACGTCTATCTGCAGGTGTGGCGGACGGCGGAAAGCTACGACCCGGCCTCCGGGACGGCGCTGGCCTGGCTGCTGACGCTGGCGCACCGTCGCGCGGTCGACCGGGTGCGCTCCGAGCAGGCCGCCAGCCAACGCGAGTCCCGCTACGGCGCGGCGACGGTGGAGACCGCGACCGACGAGGTCAGCGACGCGGTGATCAGCAGCGACGAACAGCGTCAGGTGGCGTCCTGCCTGGAGGGCCTGACTGACGTCCAGCGCGAGTGCATCGAGCTGGCCTATTACCGGGGCATGACGTATGTGCAGGTTTCCGAGCGGCTGTCGGCGAACCTGGCCACAGTGAAGTCGCGGATGCGCGATGCCCTGCGCGGGCTGCGCAATTGCCTGGGTGTGCGGTGAGGGTGCAGCGATGACACAACCACGCGAGGACTCCACGGGCGGCGAGCTGATAGAGCTGGCCGTCCCCTACGCGCTGCACGCGGTGTCCGACGCCGAGCGCGACGACATCGAGAGCAGGCTGGTGCACGCCGGCCTGCCGACCGCCGATGCGTTCTACGACGAGGTGCGCGCGGTTCGCGAGACCATGGCCGCGGTGTCTGCGGTCAGCGCCGCGGAGCCGCCCGCCGACCTGCGTCGGCGACTGCTCGCCGCCGTGGCCGACGATAACGTGCGCACCTTGCCCGTCGCCCGGCCCGAGTCGACCGGCCGGGGCTGGCGCGCGACGGTGCTGGCCGCGGCGGCCGCCCTGGTGGTCGGGCTCGTCGCGGTGGGCATCGGGCTGGCCAACCGGCCGGCGCCGCAGCAGCCCTCGACCGCGCAACAGGTGTTCGCCGCACCCGATGTGCACACCATCTCCGGTGGCATTCCGGGCGGCGGCACCGCGACCGTGGTGTTCTCCCGCGACAAGAACGCCGGCGTGCTGGTGATGAACAACGTCCCGCCGCCATCACCGGGCACGGTGTACCAGATGTGGTTGGTCAGCGACACCGGCGAGACCTCGGCCGGCACCATGGACGACAAGGCGGTGTCGCCGTCGACCACGGCGGTGCTCAACGATCTGGGCAATTCCAAGGCGTTGAAGTTCACCGTCGAACCCGGAACCGGCTCCACCCAGCCGACCGGACAGGTCGTCGCCGAACTGCCGCTCACCTGAGCGTCGCGGCCGCCGCCTCGGCGAGCACGTCGGCGACGTCGCCGCGCTCCCGCCAGGCCCGGCGCTGGCGCATCGCGCCATTGCCCTCCTGCAGGATCCGCCCGAACTCGGCGTGCACCCATTCGGCGTCGCCGAGTTCATCGAGGGCCGGCTGCAACGCGGCCAGCCACTGCCCGAGCACCCGGGCGGTCGGGGCGGGGGCCCAGCGGTCGAAGACGTCGATCACCTGCCCCTCGAGCCCGTCGTGGGCGGCCTTCCAGTAGGCCGCGCGCAGCGCGTGATCATCGACCCGCGGCGCCGGCTCGCCGCGGCGATGGCCGGCCAGCGCCGTCATCACCGCCGCCCGCACCAGCGTCGCGAAAAGCACCGTCTCGGCGGCGGTGGCCGGGACGTCGGCGACCCTGACCTCCAGGGTCGGGAACTTCGACGACGGCCGCACATCCCAATAGACCATCCCGTCGTCGAGCATCGCCCCGGACTCGAGCATCATCGCCACCACCGCGTCGTAGTGCGCGGCGGAGTCGAGATGCGGCGGCGGTCCCGCGCTCGGCCAGCGCGCCCACAGCACGCTGCGCCAGCTGGCATGGCCGGTGTCGGCGTTGCGGTAGATCGCCGAGTTGGCGGTCAGCGCCAGCAGTAGCGGCAGCCACGGCCGCAGCCGGTTGGTGACGGCGATCGCGGATTCCCGGTCGGGCACCTCGACATGGACGTGGCATCCGCAGATGCCCTGCTCGTGCGCGATCATTCCGAACCGGTCGGCGATCCGGTGGTAGCGCGGGGTGTCGGTGATCGGGAAATGGTGCGGCACCGTCGGGGGCAGGCCGACCGCGAGCAGGGTGGCGCCGGCCGCCTCGGCGGCCTCGGCGGTGCGCCGCCGCAGCCGGGTGATCTGCTCACGCAGTCCGGTGCTGGTGTCCGCCTTGTCGGTCGCGGTCTCCACCTGGCAGGTCGTCAACTCGAGCTGGAGGTCGACACCGCGTTCGGCCGCGTGCCGGGCCACCTCGGCATTGCGGGGAACGGGTTCGCCGGTCCGGGGGTCGACGAGGAGGAACTCCTCCTCCACACCGACGCTCGGGGCGCTCATCGTCAGGCTCCTCAACTCGTGTCGCTTGCCGGCACGCCGGGACCGCGATGACGGCTTGGAATGCCCGGAAGGACTGTTCGCCAAACGCCCGCCGCGACGTAACATGGCCCAGTGGCCAGGGATTTCCGGTT
>JAGQTU010000113.1 GCA_020438865.1 Mycobacterium sp. | reverse complement strand
CTGCCGTTCTTCTCGTTCATGACGTTCCTGATCGCGGTACCCACCGGGATCAAGTTCTTCAACTGGATCGGCACCATGTGGCGAGGGAAGTTGACGTTCGAGACACCGATGCTGTTCAGCTTCGGCTTCCTGGTCACCTTCCTGCTCGGCGGCCTGTCCGGCGTGCTGCTGGCCAGCCCGCCGCTGGACTTCCACGTCAGCGACACCTATTTCGTGATCGCGCACTTCCACTACGTGCTGTTCGGCGTGATCGTGTTCGCCACCTACGCCGGCGTGTACTTCTGGTTCCCGAAGATGACCGGCCGGATGCTCGACGAGCGGCTGGGCAAGCTGCACTTCTGGCTCACCATGATCGGCTTCAACGTCACCTTCCTGGTGCAGCACTGGCTGGGTGACGCGGGCATGCCGCGCCGCTACGCCGACTACCTGCCCACCGACGGGTTCACCACGCTGAACATCATCTCCTCGGTCGGCGCGTTCATCGTCGGTATCTCGCTCCTCCCGTTCGCCTGGAACATCTTCAAGAGCTGGCGCTACGGCGAGGTCGTCACCGTCGACGACCCGTGGGGCCACGGCAACTCCCTGGAGTGGGCCACCTCGTGCCCGCCGCCTCGGCACAACTTCACCGAGCTGCCGACCATCCGTTCCGAGCGGCCGGCCTTCGAGCTGCACTACCCACACATGGTCGACCGGATGCGGGCCGAGGCCCACGTCGGCCGGTCACACCATCCGGAGATCGAGAAGGCGAAGGCCTAGAACTCAGGCAGCCTTCAGGCGAGGTAGGCCACCTCGTCGCGCATTTCCTCCCCTGCGCGCCGGACCGCGGCGAAATCCGGTCCGGCGCGCAGTATTTCGCGGGAAACCGCGGGAAGTAACTGACCGGGCCGGGCGCCGCCGAGACCGCCCAGCGCCTCCGGCCGGCCACCCTGGGCGCCGACGCCGGGCACCAGCACCGGGCCGCCGAGGTCGCTGACGTCGGGCACCTGCTCGAGGGTGGCTCCGATGACCACACCGACCGATCCGGGCTGCGGCAGGGCCGCCCGGTTCACCGCCGCGGCGTCGTCGACGACCGATTGCGCCACGGTGCGCGCGCCGCTGAGCGCACGCTGGACACTGGCCCCCTCCGGGTTGGAGGTGGCGGCGAGCACGAAGACCCCGCGCCCGTTGGCGGCCGCCAGGTCCAGAAGCGGCTGCAGCGAACCGAATCCGAGGTAGGGCGAGGCGGTGACGGCGTCGGCGGCCAGCGGTCCGTCACCCACCCAGGCCTGCGCGTAGGCCGCCATCGTGGAACCGATGTCGCCGCGCTTCGCGTCGGCCAGCACCAGCACCCCGGCGTCCCGCAGGGCGGCCATGGCGCGTTCCAGCACCGCGAAACCCGCCGAGCCGTAAGCCTCGAAGAACGCCACCTGCGGCTTGGCGATCGCGAACCCGGCGTAGGCCTGCACGCAGATGTCGCAGAACCGGGCCAGCCCGTCGGCGCTGACTGGGAGGTCCCAGGCACGCAACAGTTCCGGATGCGGATCGATGCCCACGCACAGCGGGCCGCGCGCGGCGATCGCGGTGCTCAACCGGGCGCCGAAACCCTCAGTCATGGCCGAGGCTCGCGTGCAGCTCCTGCAGCGAGCGCACGTCGATGTCGCCGCGGATCCCGGCCTCGATACCCTGCACCGCCGCCGAGGCACCCTGCACGGTGGTGATGCACGGGATGTTCATCGACACCGCCGCAGACCGGATCTCGTAGCCGTCGATGCGGGGGCCGGAGTTGCCGTAGGGCGTGTTGATCACCATGTTGACCTCGCCGGCCAGGATCGCGTCGATCGCCGACATCGCGGGCCTGCCCTCCCCCGGCTCCTGGAAGTGCTTGCGCACGACATCACAGGGAATGCCGTTGCGGCGCAGCATCTCCGCGGTGCCCTCGGTGGCCAGCACCCGGAATCCGAGGTCGGCGAGCCGTTTGACCGGGAACACCAGCGATCGTTTGTCGCGGTTGGCGACCGAGACGAACACCGTGCCGTCGATCGGCAGCGACCCGTAGGCCGCGGTCTGGCTCTTGGCGAACGCACTGCCGAAGTCGTGGTCGATGCCCATCACCTCGCCGGTGGACTTCATCTCCGGCCCCAGCAACGAGTCGACGCCCGAGCCGTCGGCCCGGCGGAACCGGTGGAACGGCAGCACCGCCTCCTTGACCGCGATCGGCACCCGCGGGGCGGGGTTGGCGCCGTCGCCGGCGCGGTCGAGCATGCCCTCCTCGCGCAGCTGGGAGATGCTGGCGCCCAGCATGATCCGGGCGCAGGCCTTGGCCAGCGGCACCGCGGTGGCCTTGGACACGAACGGCACGGTCCGACTGGCGCGGGGGTTGGCCTCCAGCACGTAGAGCACGTCGTCCTTGAGTGCGTACTGCACGTTGAGCAGGCCCACCACCCCGACCCCGTGGGCGATGGCCTCGGTGGCCTTGCGCACCGCCTCGATATCGCTGCGGCCCAACGTGACCGGCGGCAGCGCGCAGGCCGAGTCACCGGAGTGGATACCGGCCTCCTCGATGTGCTCCATCACCCCGCCGATGTAGACCTCGGTGCCGTCGCACAGCGCGTCGACGTCGATCTCGATGGCGTCCTCGAGGAAGCGGTCGACCAGCACCGGATGCTCCGGTGAGAGCTGGGTGGCCCGGGTGATGTAGCCGTGCAGCGTCTTCTCGTCGTAGACGATCTCCATGCCACGCCCGCCGAGCACGTAGGACGGCCGCACCAGCACCGGGTAGCCGATCCTGGCGGCGATGTCGCGGGCCTGCTCGAAGCTGGTCGCGGTGCCGAACTTCGGCGCCGGCAGCCCGGCGTTGGTCAGCACCTGACCGAAGCGTCCGCGGTCCTCGGCGAGGTCGATCGCCTCGGGCCGGGTGCCGACGATCGGCACGCCCGCCTCCTCCAGCCGGTGCGCCAGCCCGAGTGGGGTCTGCCCGCCGAGCTGGACGATCACCCCGACGACGCCGGGACCGCCTTGGCCGGACTGGGATTCGGCGTGGTACACCTCAAGCACGTCCTCGAACGTCAACGGCTCGAAGTACAGCCGGTCGGCGGTGTCGTAGTCGGTCGACACCGTCTCCGGGTTGCAGTTGACCATCACCGTCTCGAACCCGACCTGGCTGAGCGTGGTGGCGGCGTGCACGCAGCTGTAATCGAACTCGATGCCCTGCCCGATCCGGTTGGGGCCGGAGCCGAGGATCAGCACCTTCGGCTTGTCGGCCTGCGGGGCCACCTCCGTCTCGGCGGCCGGGTCGAGTTCGTAGCTGGAGTAGTGGTAGGGCGTCTTGGCCTCGAACTCGGCCGCGCAGGTGTCGACGGTCTTGAACACCGGGTGGATGCCCAGCCGGCTGCGTAGCGCGCGCACCCCCGTCTCGCCGGCCAATTCCGGTCGCAGTGCGGCGATCTGGCGGTCGGACAGGCCGCTGTGCTTGGCCCGGCGCAGCAGCTGCGCATCGAGCACCGGGGCGTCGATGAGCTCGCGGCGCAGCGCCACCAGTCCGTTGATCTGCTCGACGAACCACGGGTCCACACCGGAGGCCTCCGCGACCTGTTCGACGCCGGCGCCGAGCCGCAGCGCCAACTCGATGTCGTAGAGCCGGCCCTCGGTCGGGGTGCGCAGCCTGCTCAGCACGTCCTCGACCCAGCCGTCGTCGTCCGGCCCGGTCCAGAACCCGGCCCGGGTGGTCTCCAGCGAGCGCATCACCTTGCCGAGGGCCTCGATGAAGTTGCGGCCCAACGACATCGCCTCGCCGACGGACTTCATCGTGGTGGTCAGCGTCGGGTCGGCGCCGGGAAACTTCTCGAAGGCGAACCGCGGCGCCTTGACCACCACGTAGTCCAGGGTCGGCTCGAAGCAGGCCGGGGTCTCCTTGGTGATGTCGTTGACGATCTCGTCGAGGGTGTAGCCGATCGCCAGCTTGGCGGCGATCTTGGCGATCGGGAAGCCGGTGGCCTTCGAGGCCAGCGCGCTCGAGCGCGACACCCGCGGGTTCATCTCGATGACGATCAGCCGGCCGTCGCGGGGATCGACCGCGAACTGGATGTTGCAGCCGCCGGTGTCGACGCCCACTTCGCGCAGGATCGCGATGCCCAAGTCTCGCATCTTCTGGTATTCCCGGTCGGTCAGCGTCATGGCCGGCGCGACGGTCACCGAGTCGCCGGTGTGCACGCCCATCGGGTCGACGTTCTCGATCGAGCACACGACGACGACGTTGTCGCGGCCGTCGCGCATCAGCTCGAGTTCGTATTCCTTCCAGCCGTAGATGGATTCCTCGATCAGCACGTTCGCGCTGGGCGAGGCGGCCAGCCCGTCACCGGCCATCCGCTCGACGTCCGCGAGCGAATGCGCCATCCCCGACCCGAGCCCGCCCATGGTGAACGACGGGCGGACCACCACGGGCAGGCCCAGTTCGGCGACGGTCTCACGCACCTCGGCCATGGTGAAACACACTCGGCTCCGCGCTGACTCACCGCCCACCTTGGCGACGATGTCCTTGAACCGCTGCCGGTCCTCACCACGCTGGATGGCCTCGAAGTCGGCGCCGATCAACTCGACGCCGTAGCGGTCCAGCGCCCCGTTCTCATAGAGGGCGACGGCGGTGTTCAGCGCGGTCTGACCACCCAGGGTGGCCAGCAGGGCGTCGATCTTGTTGCCACGCTGGGCCTGCTGGGCGATCACCTTCTCGACGAAGGCCGGGGTGATCGGCTCGACGTAGGTGAAGTCGGCGTACTCCGGGTCGGTCATGATGGTGGCCGGGTTGGAGTTGACCAGGCTGACGGTCAGGCCCTCGGCGCGCAGCACCCGGCAGGCCTGGGTGCCGGAGTAGTCGAACTCGCAGGCCTGCCCGATGACGATCGGCCCGGAGCCGATGACCAGCACGTGGTTGAGGTCGGTGCGGCGTGGCATTAGTTCCCTCCGGCGCGAGCGTGCGCGAACGACCCGATGTCAACGGCGTGTCGCGAGCCGACACGCACGCTCGCGGCGGGGTGAGCCGCGAGATGCGTCATTTCTTCCGTTCCATCAACTCGACGAACTGGTCGAAAAGGTAGTTGGCGTCATGCGGGCCGGCGGCGGCCTCGGGGTGGTACTGCACCGAGAACGCGCTGCCGTCGACGAGTTTGATGCCCTCCACGACGCCATCGTTGGCGCAGGTGTGGCTGACGACCGCCGGGCCGAAGTCGGTGTCGAAGCGTTCCCCGGCCTCGCCTTCGAGGGCGAATCCGTGGTTCTGCGCGGTGATCGCCACGCTGCCGGTGGCGTGGTCGATCACCGGCACGTTGATGCCGCGGTGGCCGAACACCATCTTGTAGGTGGACCGGCCGAGCGCCCGGCCCAGGATCTGGTTGCCGAAACAGATGCCGAACAGCGGGATCCCGGCACCGAGGACGTCGCGGGTGACCGCGACGACCTGGTCGGCGGTCGCCGGGTCGCCCGGCCCGTTGGACAGGAACACCCCATCGGGCTTGATGGCGGCGATCTGCTCGAAGGCGGTCGACGACGGCAGGACGTGGGTACGGATGCCGCGCAGGGCGAAGTTGCGCGGCGTGTTCGTCTTGATGCCCAGGTCCAGCGCCACCACGGTGAACCGGTGCGGCCCTTCGGGTTCCACCAGGTAGGTCTCGCCCGTGCTGACCTCGCCGGCCAGGTCGGCGCCGAGCATGGACGGCTGGCTGCGCACCCGGCGCAGCAGTTCGTCGGGGTCGGCCAGTGCCGCCCCGGAGAACACGCCGGCCTTCATCGACCCGCGATCCCGCAGGTGGCGCACCACCGCGCGGGTGTCGACACCGGCGATACCGACGATGCGTTGGCGACGCAGTTCGTCCTCGAGCGTCCCGGTGGCCCGCCAGTTCGACGCCCGCGGCGACGGGTCGCGCACCACGTAGCCGGCCACCCAGATCTTGTCGCCGCGGCTCTCGGCGTCCTCGTGGTTCCAGCCGGTGTTGCCGATCTGCGGGGCGGTGGCCACCACGATCTGGCGGTGATAGCTCGGGTCGGTCAGCGTCTCCTGGTAGCCGGACATCCCGGTGGAGAACACCGCCTCGCCGAGGGTCTCGCCGACGGCGCCGTACTCGGTGCCGGTGAAGATCCGGCCGTCCTCCAGCACGAGATGGGCTGTCCCCGTCACGCTGCTTCTCCTGTCCATCTCGCGTAGTCGCGGCGGTCGTCGCTCCGGAACCCGGTGTCGATCTCGGTGCCCGACGGCAGCCGCCACCGGATCGCCAGAATGCCGCCGGACGATTCAAGCTTTCCGCCGTTGCGCCCCGGCATCACCTTGCCGACCAGCGCCCGCACGGTGCGGATGGCGCTGAGCGCGTCCTGGGGGATCCAGATCGGGGTGGCCCCGGATCGTTCGAGCAGGATGCCCTCCGGATACCGGGTCAGCACCGCCTTGGACCGGTGGCCCCAGTCACCGACGGCGATGCGTTCCAGCCAGTCCGGGGATTCGCCCTGCTCCCGCAGGGCATTGGGACTGACCAGGGTGCTGCCGAGATACAGGCCCCGGGTGGGTGCGACGGTGGCCGCACCGAGCAGGTCCGGCATGGCCGGCGCCTCGCCGACCAGCTCGGCCTGGCGCTGCGCGCGGTGCCGCCAGCCCCGCAGCATCCGCCGGATCACCGCGCCGATGATCAGCACGATCACGAAGGCGAAGACGAACGAGGCGACGACGGTGGGCGTGTTCATGCCGCCGGGCTCTTCCCGTCCCGCGCGGTCACCGTGCCGCGCAGCAGCGTCGCGGTCACCGTGGCGGGCAGCGTCATCGACGCGTACGGCGTGTTGGCCGACCGGCTGGCCAACTCCCGGCCCTGGACGATCCAGGTGGCGTCGGGGTCGACGACGACGAGGTTGGCCGGTTCCCCCACCTCGAGGGGACGGCCCTGGTCGTCGAGACCGACGATGCGGGCCGGGTTCTCACTCATCACCCGGGCCACGCCACGCCAGTCCAACAGGCCCGGCTCGACCATGGTCTGCACCACCACCGAGAGCGCGGTCTGCAGGCCGAGCATGCCGGGGCGGGCGTTGGAGAACTCGCAGCACTTCTCGTGCTCGGCGTGCGGGGCGTGGTCGGTGGCCACGCAGTCGAGCACACCGTCGGCCAGCGCCCGGCGCAGCGCCTGGGTGTCGGCGGCCTCACGCAGCGGCGGGTTCACCCGGTTGACCCCGTCATAGCTCACCAGTCGGCTGTCGTCGAGCAGCAGATGGTGCGGCGTCACCTCGGCGGTGATCGAAATCCCCTGCTGCTTGGCCCATTTGATGATCTCCACCGTCCCCGCGGTGGAGGCGTGGCAGATGTGCACCCGCGCGCCGGCGTCGCGGGCCAGCAGCGCATCGCGGGCCACGATCGACTCCTCGGCCGCCCGCGGCCAGCCCGCCAGGCCCAGCTTGGCGGCGTTGGGTCCCTCGTGTGCGACCGCCCCGACCGTCAGGCGCGGCTCCTCGGCGTGCTGGGCGATCAGCACCTCCAGCCCGTTGGCGTACTCCAACGCCCGGCGCATCACCAGCGGGTCGTGCACGCAGATGCCGTCGTCGGAGAACAGCTTCACCTGGGCCACTCCGGCCGCCATCAAACCCATCTCGGTGAGTTGCTTGCCCTCCAGCCCCACCGTGACCGCGCCGACCGGATGCACATCGACCAGGCCGACCTGCTGGCCGCGCCGCCAGACGTGGTCGGTCACCACCGGGCTGTCAGCCACCGGGTCGGTGTTGGCCATCGCGAACACCGCGGTGTATCCCCCGAGAGCCGCTGCGGCCGAACCGGTTTCGATGTCCTCGGCGTATTCCCGGCCCGGCTCGCGCAGGTGGGTGTGCAGATCGACGAAACCGGGCAGCAGGATCTGACCGGTGGCGTCGATGACGTCGGCGTCGTCGGGAGCGTCGAGCTTGGGGCCGATCCCGGCGATCTGGCCGTCGGCCACCAGCACGTCGACCTGCTCGCCCTCGCCGTATAGCCGCACACCGCGGATCAGCACACCGCCACTCATACCGTCACCGCCTCGTCCGTGCCGACGAGCAGATGGAACAGCACCGCCATCCGCACGTGCACACCGTTGGAAACCTGTTGCAGCACCGCAGATTGCGTCGAGTCGGCCACCGAGAACGCGATCTCCATGCCGCGCAGCATCGGCCCGGGGTGCATCACCACCGCATGCCCGGGCAGCAGCGCCTGCCGCTTGTCGGAGAGCCCGTAGAGCACCGAGTACTCGCGGGTCGACGGGAAGAACCCGCCGTTCATCCGCTCGGCCTGCACCCGCAGCATCATCACCGCGTCGGCGGCGGGCAGTTCGGCGTCCAGATCGTGCGAGACGGTCACCGGCCAGTCCGAGACCCCCACCGGCAGCAGCGTGGGCGGCGCGACCAGCACGACCTCGGCGCCGAGGGTGTCGAGCAGGGTCACGTTGGAGCGGGCCACCCGGCTGTGCAGGACGTCGCCGACGATCACCACCCGGCGGCCCTCGATGTCGCCGAGGCGCTGGCGCAGGGTCAGCGCGTCGAGCAGCGCCTGGGTGGGGTGCTCGTGGGTACCGTCACCGGCGTTGATGACGCTGGGCCCGGAACCGTCGGGCTCGAGCGTCCACTCCGCCAGCTGCTGGGCGGCCCCGGACGCCGGGTGGCGGATGATCAGGGCGTCGGCGCCGGCGGCGCGCAAGGTCAGCGCGGTGTCGCGCAGTGACTCGCCCTTGGACACCGAGGACCCCGACGAGCTGACGTTGATCACATCGGCGCTCATCCACTTGCCTGCGACCTCGAACGACACCCGGGTGCGCGTCGAGTTCTCGTAGAACATCGTGATCACGGTGCGTCCGCGCAGCGTCGGCAGCTTCTTGACCTCGCGGCCGAGCAGCGCCTGCTGGAACCGGTCGGCGTTGTCGAGGATCGCGGTGGCCTCGTCGCGGTTCAGGTCCGCGGCGGACAGCAGATGCCGGATCGTCATCGCCGCCATCTCCTCTTCGCGCAAGCGCTCATCGCCGCCATCTCCTCTTCGCGCAAGCGCTCATCGCCGCCATCTCCTCTTCGCGCAAGCGCTCATCGCCGCCATCTCCTCTTCGCGCAAGCGCTCATCGGGCGGGTCCGCCCTCCGGTGCGATCCAGATCCCCTCGACGTCATCGTCCTCGAGCAGGCGCACCTTGACGTTCTCGCTGCGCGAGGTCGGCACGTTCTTGCCGACGTAGTCCGCCCGCAGCGGCAGCTCACGGTGGCCGCGGTCCACCAGCACCGCCAGCTGCACCGCCTTCGGCCGGCCGATGTCGCGCAGGGCGTCCAGCGCCGAACGCACCGAGCGCCCGGTGTAGAGCACGTCGTCCACGAGGATCACCAGCGCACCGTCGATGCCGCCGGCCGGGATGGACGTCTCCTCCAGCGCACGGGGCGGCTTGAAGTCCAAGTCGTCGCGATAGAGCGTGATGTCCAGGCCGCCGCGCGCGACGGTGACCCCGGAGAACTCGTTGATCTTGGCGGCCAACCGATTCGCCAGCGTGACGCCGCGGGTGGGAATTCCGAGCAGGATGACGTGCGGCGCGTCCGGACCGTCGAGCGCGGTCTTCTCGATGATCTGATGAGCGATACGGGAAACGGTTCGGCCGACGTCCGCTGCGGACATCAGCTCCCGGTCGGCGCCTGGCGAGCCCATGAGGCGACCCTGACCTCCTTCTCCGCCTCGCTGGACGGCTCGTTAAAGGATGTCGAACTGTCGGGCAGCTTAGCACCCGGTCCGGCCGCGCTAGCGTGGATGTGGTGACCACGCCGCAACCGCACCGCTGGGATTTCGATGCCCTCTACCGAGGCGAGAGCCCGGCCGAAGGAGTGCCCGCCGTCCACCGCGTGCCCTGGGACTCCAAGGCACCCAAGGAGAGTGTCATCACCTGGCAGGAACAGGGATTGATCCGGGGCGACGTGCTGGACATCGGCTGCGGCCTGGGTGACAACGCCATCTATCTGGCGCGCCACGGCCACCGAGTCACCGCGCTGGACATCTCCCCCACCGCGCTGATCACCGCCGAACGGCGCGCCCACGACGCCGGCGTCGAGGTGAAGTTCGCGGTGGCCGACGCCACCGAACTGGCCGGTTACGACGACGACTTCGACACCATCGTCGACAGCGGCATGTTCCACTGCCTGGCCGACTGGGCCAAGACCGCCTACCTCCGGGCCGCCCATCGGGCCGCACGGCCCGGCGCCCGGCTGCTGATGACGTGCTTCTCCGACGCCGACCCGGACCGCGAGATCGGCGTCGGCGAGTCCGCATTGCGCGCGGCCCTCGACGGCGGCGGGTGGACGGTCGCCACGCTGGAACCGGTGACGGTGCACCGGCCCGGCGACGGCGCCGACGACCAGATGTCCTTCTGGTTCGTGACCGCCGAACGCAGGCCAGTAGACTCCTCCCGGTGAATCTCGCGGACAACCGCGCCTCGATCGTGCAGGCGGTGGAGGCCGGCCTGCTGGCCGGCGCCGTGACCCTGGTGTGGCAGGGCGGAAAAGTGCTGCAGGTCAACGAGATCGGCCACCGGGACGTCCAGGCCAAGCTGCCCATGCAGCGCGACACGATCTTCCGGATCGCCTCGATGACCAAACCGGTGACGGTGGCCGCCGCGATGAGCCTGGTCGAGGAGGGCAAGCTCGCGCTGTCCGATCCGGTCACCCGGTGGCTGCCCGAACTCGCCGACGTGCGGGTCCTGGTCGATCCGACCGGCCCGCTGGACCGCACCGTGCCGGCGCAGCGGCCGATCACGATCGACGACCTGATGACCCACCGCAGCGGGCTGGCCTACGTGTTCTCCGTTCTCGGGCCGCTCGGCCGCGCCTACGGCCAGCTCTCGCTGCGCCAGGACCAGGACCACTGGCTTGCCGAGGTCGCCGCGCTTCCGCTGGTGCACCAGCCCGGCGAGCGGCTGACCTACAGCCATGCCACCGAGGTGCTCGGCATCGCGCTGTCCCGCATCGAGGGCAAGCCGCTGCACGCCGTGCTCTCCGAGCGGATCTTCGAACCCCTCGGCATGCCCGACACCGGCTTCTTCATCTCCCCGGACAAGAGGGGCCGGACGGCGACCATGTACCGGCTCGACGAGCAGAGCGGTCTGCGGGACGATGCGATGGGCCCGATCCCGGTCACCGAACCCCGCTTCTGTCAGGGCGGGGCCGGCCTGGTGTCCACCGTCGACGACTACCTGCGGTTCGTGCGAATGCTGTTGGGCGGCGGCGAAGTCGACGGTGTGCGGGTGCTGTCGGAGGAATCGGTCCGGCTGATGCGCACCGATCGGCTGACCGAGGAGCAGAAGCGCCAGCCGTTCCTGGGCATGCCGTACTGGATCGGCCGCGGCTTCGGTCTGAATCTGTCGGTGATCACCGATCCGGTCAAGTCCGCGCCGCTGTTCGGCCCGGGCGGGCTGGGCACGTTCAGCTGGCCCGGCGCCTACGGGACGCCACCGAAATCTGCCCCGTCCCCCTACCTGACGCTCATCCGATCTACTCATACCTGCCGTTCGTTCGCATGCTGTTCGGCGGCGGTGGCAGGCAACACGTC
>JAGQTU010000112.1 GCA_020438865.1 Mycobacterium sp. | reverse complement strand
TCGGCGAACGGGACCAGATCGTCCAGTGCGCCCGGGTGGGCCAGCGAGAAGTGCACCTGATTGCTGATCACCGGCCGCCCGAGCGCGGCATCCGCCTTCTGCCACCGCGCCAGCGAGTAGTTCGAAACACCGACGGCGCCGATCGCGCCGCTGTCGAGCAGACTGCGCATCCCCGGCATGATCACCGAGTCCGGCACCACCGGGTTGGGCTGGTGCACCTGGTAGAGCGGAATCCGCCTGAGCTGCAGGCGTTCCGCGCTGGCCCGCTCACGCCGGAGGATCACCGGGGGGAACGGCGCGACCGGGAAGATCTTGCTGGCCACCGCCACCTTGGCGCGCTCGTCGCCCAGCGCCTCGCCGAGAATCCGCTCGCTCTTGCCGAACCCGTAGACCTCGGCGGTGTCGAACAGCGTGACTCCCAGCGCCAGCGCCCGTTGCACGATGTCGCGCGCGGCGCCCTCGGCGTACTGGTCTCCGTAGCCCCATTCACGCGAGCCGAACTGCCAGGTGCCGAGCCCGATCCGGCTGACCCGGCCGACCCCTTCGACGTCAAGGTACTTCATGGGTCCAACCTACGGCCTGGGCCGTGCGGCATGAACCTGTGGCACCATCTTGTCGGCAACGGGAGGCGACTCATGGGCGGCGACGGGACGGTGCGGTGCCCGGCCTGCGCCCGCGATGTCCCGGTCGGCGCCTACTGCGGGGATTGCGGGGCCGACCTCACCGCCGAGGCCGGTGACGGGCGCGGCCGGCTGCGGGTGCGGCACTACGTCGCGGAACCCCGCGAGAGCCTGCTGGGAGTCTCTCCGGCCAGCACCCTGTTCCCGCAGCTTCCCGCCCGGTCGCGCAGGCCGTTCTGGCTCGGCGTGCTCGTGTTCGTCGCGGTCCTCGCCGCGTTCGCGCTGGCCGGCTGGCAGGCGCCGCTGATCGCGGCCTGTGTGCTCGGTTTCCCGTCGGTGGTGCTGTCCTATCTGCATCACATCGACGCCAGGCGCGATCTGTCCACCCGGTGGCTGCTGGTGACCGCCGGTGCCGGAATCGCACTGGGTGTGGCCTGGGGTCTGATCGGCGGGGGCATCGTCGCCGACGGGACCGACGTCGGGCTGGACACCGGCCTCACCCCGGGCGGTGTCCTGGTGCGGGGCCTGACGATCCCGGTCGCCGGCGCGCTGCTGATGCTGGTTCCCGCCCTGCTCGCCCGGGCTGCCCGCTCGGGGGACCGCGAGTCGCTGGACGGGTTCAGCATCGGGTTGCTCGGCGCCACCGCCTTCACCGCCGCGACCACCATGGCCCGGCTGGCGCCGCAGTTGGCGACCGGCCCACTGACCGACGGCCAACCGCTCAGCGCGACGCTCGTCGAGGCCGGCATCCGGGGGCTGGCGATGCCGCTCACCGCGGCCGCCACCGGCGGTCTCGTGGGGATCGCGTTGTGGTTCAACGGCAGAGCCGGTGGCCCCGACCGCGGACCTGCCACCCGTATCGCCGGGCCGGCGATCCTGCTGACCATGCTGCTGTACGCGGGGATGGGGCTCTCGGAACTGCTCCCGGTCGCCGACGACATCCACCTGGCGCTGCACCTGGCGATCAGCGCGTTGGCGCTGTTCATCCTGCGAATCGCCATCCAGGCCGCCGTGCTGCACGAGGCGCACCGCGAGATCCCGGCCGGACCGGTGCTGTGCGCACACTGCGACCACATCGTGCCCGGCATGGCGTTCTGCCCCAGTTGCGGTGTCGCCGCGGCCGCGACATCGCGGTCATCGCGTGGGGCGCGGCGCGCGGTGGTGGTCGCGGCCGCTGCCGACGGCGCCGACGACACCGGATCGCGGTCCCGGTCGCACCCGGGCTACGCGCTTCCCCCCGGTTCCTACGCGGCCGTCCCGGTGCGCCGGGTCCGGCCGTGGCGGATACCGGTCACGGTCGGCGTCGGCATGGGAGTCGCAGCGGTGCTGGCCTTTTCACTGTCGGTGGCGATCAGCCCGACCGGTCAGGTGTACAACTGCCCACCGGACTGCGGGCGCCCCCCGATGGGGGTGCCGGTGGCCGCCAACCCCCGATTCTTCGCCGCCAACGGCGAATTCTCGGTGTCCTACCCGGCACCGGGCAGTTCGTACCGGGTCGACAGCGACCCCAACGGGGTGGTGCTCGACTACACCGCCGGGGACAAGGGCACCATGGAACTGTTCGGGCAGCCCGCGATGGGCCGCTCGTCCAAGCAGATCGTCGACGAGCTGCTCAAACGCAGCTACCCCGACGCGATCATCAAGTACGAGATCCCCAATGCCACAGTCGGTTACCAGCTCGGATACGGCGTGGCCGCCGACGTGTACCCGCAGGATCCCGACTCGCGGTTCACCCGGCTGCGGGTGTTGGTGCTGGCGGCGATCAAGAACGATTACGCGCTGGTGGCCTCGGCGGTGGGCCCGTTCCGCCGGTTCTCCCGCGACTTCGGTCCCGGCCACCCCTCCGGGGCCAACCTCGAACTGGCCATGGACATGGGCAAGTACGTCAACAGCTTCATGTGGCGTGGTGATCCCCCACGCTGAGAGCTCAGCGGTGCAACTCCCGGGCGATCGCGGCGTGGTAGCGGTCGATGTTGGCGGGGTTGACGATTCGGAAGAAGCCGTCGGGCATCGGGGACTCCTTCGGCGCCTCGACGGTCATCGTCCTGGTGAACAGCGTGACACCCGCACCCGGCCGGGTGAAGCGGTATTCGACGGTGATTCGGCCGGCCATCCCGCCGTTGCCCTGCCGGTCGTGACCGAGCCGTCCCACCGAGGTGAACACCCACAGCCGTGGCCGCTCCGCGATCGCGAGATGCCAGGTGAAGATCCGCTCGCCGTCGGGGCCGCCCTCCTCCCAGGTGTCGCCGACCTGCAACGGAAGTTTGTCCAGCTTGCCGACGTAGTTGCTGCCGGGATAGGTCTTGGTCCAGTTGGCCGGGTTGGTGACGAAGTCGTAGAGCGTCTCGGCGGAGTGGGTGAAGGCCGTCTCCGAACTCGTGGTCACGATGCCCAATTACGTTGCCCTTCTTGTCCGCAGTCAGCGCAGTTTACACTTGCGCACTGATTTGTAACTACTCCGTGCGACGCAGCGGTATGGTGGCCCGATGCGTTCGGTAATGCGCTTCGGCGCCCACGTCGGCCGCGGAGTGCGACGGTTGGCGGCCGACGCGCTGCTGGGCGGCAGGCGGCGATTCCCGCGTCGAGTCACCGACCTCACCCCCGGGTCCCTGTCGGAGATCATCGGGGGCCGGGTGGCTGCCATCACGCCGCTGGACGCCACCGCCGGCACCTCGAGCCGGGCTCGGCTGGCTCTGGCCGGAGACGACGTTCCCGAGTCGGTGTTCGTCAAGATGTCGGCCGGCACTGCGGGTATCCGGATGCTGGGTGAGCTGGCCGGACTGGGGGAGACCGAGGCACGCTTCTACCGCGAACTGGCCCCGCAACTGCGCCGGGGCCTGCCCCGGTGTCACGGATCGGCCTTCGACCCGCTGACCGGCCGCTACGTCGTCGTACTCGAGGACATGGCCGTCTCCGAGTGCCAGTTCCCCGACACCCTGCACCCATTGCGCACCGACCAGCTGGCTCAGGTGCTGGGGGTGCTGGCCCACCTGCATGCGGCGTTTTGGGGTCGGCTGCCGGAGAAGCCCGGCGGCCCAGGTCAATTCGGCTGGCTGCGGAGCCCGTCCTCCGATCCGGCGAACCTGCTCACCCCGTCGGTGATGAAGATGTCGGCAAGGCGGCTCGCGGCATCGACGACCATCCCGGTCGACCACGGCCGCTACATCTGGGAGAACTTCGCGCGGGCCACGGCCATCGTGGACAGCGGGCCGCACACCGTCCTGCACGGCGACTCGCATCCGGGCAACACCTACCTCCGCGACGGACAGGCGGGGCTGCTGGACTGGCAGGTGGTCCGCCGCGGGCACCCGTCCCGCGACCTGGCCTACGCGATCGTCCTGGGCACCCCGGGTTCGGATCGCCACGCGGTGGAGCGCGAGTTGCTCGACGGCTACCGACAGGCGCTCGCCGCAGAGGGCGGCCCCGCGCTGGGTGCCGATGACCTGTGGACCCGCTACCGGCAGGCCGTCGTGCACCCGTACCTGTCGGCGCTGACGACCGCGGGCCTCGGTGGCCTGCAGGACGACGGCATCGCCCTGGAGGGCCTGCGTCGTGCCGTGACCGCCCTTGATGAACTCGAAACCGTAGCGGCACTAAGGATTTCAGGCTGAACGCTCAGCCCTGCAGCAGGCCGGCCATCTTGGGGACGATCGCCTGCAGGGCCTTCAGCGGTCGGATCATCACCTTGACCGAGACGATCTCGCCGTCGGCGTTCCAGTGGATCATGTCGATGCCCTCGACGGTGAGCCCGTCGATCTCGGCGGCGAACTCCAGGACCGCCGAATGGGCGTCGAACCACTTGCCGACATACCGGAAGTTCGCGCCCGCAAACAACTTCTGCGCTGCCCGCAGGTACGCCGCCGCCTCGGCGCGACCCCGCTGCGGGGTGAACACCGCGGGGGAGTAGAACACCGCATCCTCGGCGAGCAATTCCTCGACATCTCCGCCGCCGTCGGACTCGATGATCTCGAACCAGCGCTCGAGAACCGGGGGGACGGTCATTTGGGGCAGCTGATCGTCACGTAGGCGATGCCCTGGGCGCCCGCCGAGCCCGCGGTGTTGATGTCGGTCACGGTGCACTGCGAGAGCGGGACGTTGGGGGCGCCGTTCTCGTACTGCACCTGCACATCGTAACCGGCCGAATCCAGATCGCCGATGGTGGCGGCGGCCGACTCCGAGCCCGGCTCAGGGATGTTGGGCGGGTCGGCCACCGCCGACGGGGCCAACGCGATCGACACGGCGGCGGCGCCGATCGACAACGGCATGACGGATCGCGGCTGCAGTGACATCGCAGTCCTTCCTGAATCTGGGTGCGTCAAGGATGGCGACAAAGTCATGCTCGCAGTGGCCGATGGGGCAACGGCAGCTGAACTTGTGCCGAACGTGAGGTGGCGGTCACGGCGAGTCGGGCCGACCCGCGGTCACCGTCATCCGATCGGTCGAGTCGGAATCCGGTTGTGCCGTATCGGAATCCGGCCCCGGGGCGGGCCACGGCTGGGGCACCGGGCGCTGGCGCACCCGTTGCGGCCACCAGAACCACTTGCCCATCAGTGCGGCGATGGACGGGGTCATGAACGAACGCACCACCAGCGTGTCGAACAGCAGGCCGAGTGCGATCGTGGTGCCCACTTGACCGCCGACCTTCAGCGGGCTGATCGCCATCGAACCCATGGTGAACGCGAACACCAGGCCGGCCGAGGTCACCACCGAACCGGACCCCGCCATCGACCGGATGATCCCGGTGTTGAGCCCGGCGTGGATCTCCTCCTTGAACCGGGCCACCAGCAGCAGGTTGTAGTCGGATCCCACCGCCAGCAGGATGATCACCGCCATCGCGATGACCAGCCAGTGCAGCGGCTGACCCAGGATGTGCTGCCACAGCAGCACCGAGAGCCCGAACGACGCACCGAGCGACAGCACCACCGTGCCCACGATCACCGCGGCCGCCACCACGCTTCGGGTGATCACCAGCATGATGATGAAGATCAGGCACAGCGCCGCGATGCCGGCGATCAACAGGTCGTAGTTGGCGCCTTCCTGCAGGTCCTTGTAGACCGACGCGGTGCCGCCCAGGTACACCCTGGAACCCTCCAACGGACTGCCCTTGATGGCCTCGAAGGCGGCGTTCTTGATCTTGTCGATGTGCGAGATGCCTTCCGGCGTCGCCGGGTCACCCTCGTGAGAGATGATGAACCGCACCGCTTTTCCGTCCGGTGAGACGAACATCTTCAGGCCGCGCTTGAACTCGGGGTTGTCGAAGACCTCCGGCGGCAGGTAGAACGAGTCGTCGTTCTTCGACGCGTCGAAGGCCTGCCCCATGGCGGTCGCGTCGTCCATCATCGCCTGCATCTGATCCTGCAGTCCGTTCATCGAGGACTGCATGGTCAGCATCATCTGCTTCATCGACGTCATCGTCGCGATCATCGGCGGCATCAGCTCGGCCAGCTTCGGCATCAGGACGTCCATCTTGTCCATGTCCTTCATCATGGCCTCGAGATCGTCACTGAGCGCGTCCATTCCGTCCAGGGCGTCGAACGCCGAACGCAGCGACCAACACACCGGGATGTCGAAGCAGTGCGGTTCCCAGTACAGGTAGTTGCGGATCGGACGGAAGAAGTCGTCGAAGTTCGCCAGGTTGTTCCGGATCTCGTTGGTGTCGGCCACCATCTGCCTGGTCTTGAGCACCATCTCATGGGTGACGCCGGTGAGCTGCTTGGTCAGCGCGTACATCCGCGTCATCGTGTCGATGGTGACCTGCATGTCGTCGCCCATCGTGAGCATGTCGCGCATGCGGTCCTGCATGTAGGACATGTTCATCATCTGGGTGGTGCCCTGCATGCTGATGATGAACGGGATCGAGGTGTGCTCGATGGGCGTGCCGAGCGGGCGGGTGATGCTCTGCACGCGGCCGATGCCGGGGATGTGGAAGATGTTCTTGGCGATCCGGTCGATCACCAGCATGTCGGCCGGATTGCGCACATCGTGGTCGGTTTCCACGAGCAGCAGTTCGGGATTCATCCGGGCCTGCGGGAAGTGCCGGTCGGCCGCCGCGTAGCCGGCGGCGGCGGGGATGGTCTTCGGCAGGTAGTTCCGGTCGTTGTAGTTGGTCGTATAGGTGGGTAGGGCCAGCAGTCCGATCAACGCCAGCGCCGTCGAGGCAGCCAGGATCGGCGCCGGCCAGCGGACAACCGCGGTGCCCACCCGCCGCCACAGGTGGGTGTTCATCTTCCGCTTGGGTTCGAAGATGTTCCGGAACCGGCTACCGATCGTGATGACGGCGGGTCCGAACGTCAGTGCCGCGAACACCACCACCAGCATGCCGATGGCCAGCGGGAAGCCCAGCGACATGAAGTACGGCAGCCGGGTGAAGTGCAGGCAGAACGTGGCGCCGGCGATGGTCAGCCCGGAGCCCAGGATCACGTGCGAGGTGCCGTGATACATGGTGTAGTAGGCGGTTTCGCGGTCCTCACCGTCCAGCCGGGCCTCGTGGTAGCGCCCGATGAGGAAGATCGCGTAGTCGGTGGCCGCGGCGATGGACAGGGTCGCGAGTAGGTTCACCGCGAACGTCGACAGCCCGATGACCTCGGCGTTGCCCAGGAAGGCGATCATGCCGCGGGCCGCGGTGAGTTCGAGGAACACCATCACCAGCACGAGCACGGTCGTGACCACGGAGCGGTAGACCAGCAGCAGCATGATGAAGATGACGCCGATGGTGACCGCCTCGACCACCTTGACCGCCGAGTCGCCCACGTTGTGCTGGTCGTGGCTCAGCGCCGTCGGTCCGGTCACGTAGACCTTCAGCCCCGGCGGCGGGGGATTGGCGTTGACGATCTTCTGCACCGCGTCGACCGACTCGTTGGCCAGGCTCTCGCCCTGGTTGCCCGCCAGGTACACCTGGACGTAGGCGGCCTTGCCGTCGGCGCTCTGCGAGCCGGCCGCGGTCAGCGGGTCGCCCCAGAAGTCCTGGACGTGCTCGACGTGCTTCGGGTCGTCCCGCAGCTTCTGGATCAGCCCGTCGTAGTAGTGATGCGCCTCGGCGCCCAGCGGCTGGTCCCCCTCCAGCAGCACCATCGCCGAGGAGTTGGAGTCGAACTCCTGAAAGTCCTTGCCGACCCGCTGCATCGCCTTCATCGACGGCGCGTCGGTCGGCGACAGCGAGACGGTGTGCTCCTGGCTCACCTGCTCCAGCGGCGGCACCGCGACGCTGAGCACGACAACCAGGCCGAACCAGAACAGCACGATGGGCACCGAGAACATCCGGACGAACCGGGGAATCAGCGGGTTCGTTCCCTGTCTGCGGCTCATGCGGACTTCACCAGACAGAAGGTCTGGGCGTTCACGCCGCTGGTGGTCTTCTCGTCCTTGAGCACGCCGTCGACGAGGATCCGGCAGCCGATGGTGTCGGTGTCACCCTGGGCGACGATGTTGGCGCTGGCCGCCGGGGCGGTGGTGGTCAGCGTGAGCGACCAGGGCAGCGTGGTGTCCCGCACGATTTGCGGTTGGGCGTCGAGGTCGAGGTAGTTGATGGTCGCCACCGCGCCGCCGGGGCCGAAGATCTCGTAGGTGACCTCTTTGGGGTTGAACGGCTTGGTGTCGTTGGCCAGGCCGCTGCCCTGCCGGGTGAGTTCGGTCTTCCCGAACACCCCGTGCAACCGGTAGACGCCGAGCACGGCGATGGCCACCACAACGAGGATGACCAGCGGGAGCCATGCCCGTCTCAGCGTCTTGACCATTGCTTCCCCGTGACCCGCCTCAGCTGCCCGTCCGCGCCATCTGAACCCGTCCGCCGCCGCCGCGACAGATTAGCCCACTTAACTAGAGAGATTAGCTTACTTAGGTGATCGAACATACCTGCCCGCGAGCCGCGTCCGTGATCTCCCGGCGCCCGAAGGTGCCCGCCGTACAGCCGGCGGGCCTGGTCGCCGAGTGCGATCCGGCGACCGGCCGCGCCGGCCGATCCTGGGCGCCGCGAAGCGGGTTTGCTGGGTTCGGGTGTCCGCTCGTCGGGGACGGGCCTACAATCGTTTCCCATGAAGGTAATGAAGCTGATCGCGACGGCCGTGGTGGCCGTGGCGGCACCGGTTGTCCTGGCCGCGCCATCGCACGCCGATGTGGACACCGATTTCGCCAATCAGCTGCACACCGTCGGCATCTACGGCCCCCGCGATTACAACGCCTGGCTGGGGAAGATCGCCTGCAAGCGGCTCTGGACCGGACTCGACGGCGACGCCTACGCCTCGGCGGCGTTCCTGCACAAGAACCTGCCCCGGGGCACCGACCAGGGCCAGGCGCTGCAGTTCCTCGGCTTCGCCATCGCCGCCTACTGCCCGGAGCAGATCGGCGTGCTCCAGCGAGCCTCTGTGCAGTAGCACCCCCGCCGACCCGACGTGGCCGTCCTGACCGCGCGCGATCACCAGAGCGTCGCCGACGACATCCCGGCTCCGCCGCGGCAGGTGCTCGAGCACTACGTCGACCTCACCAACATCGTCCTCGTGCATCCCCTCGTGGTGTCGGTGCACAGCGTGTCGCGTGACGAGACCCCGGACGGCTATACCGAGACGTGGCGGGTCCAGGACCGAATTCCGTTGGGGCCGTTCATACTTCCCACCACCTACACGGCGCGACTGCGCGTCCCCGACGACGGGCCCGTGACGGCGGAGGCCCGTCAGTTCCCGGCGGTGCGACTGAACTCCGTGGTGTCCTTCGATCCGGTACCCGCTGGCACCCGGCTCACCGAGCGCATCGAGATCATCGCGCCGCGGCCCCTGCTGGCGCTCACCGTTCGGCAGGCCGTGGCGGCGCACAAGGAGATGCTGGCCGGTATCCGGCGGCACTTCGCCGGCGCCTAGCCGGTTAGCCGGCCGTCTTGCCGTTGTCGACGTTGTACACCGCGCCGTGCACGGTGGCGGCGTCGTCGCTGGCCAGAAACGCGATCACTTTGGCGACGTCGACCGGGGCCATCATCCCGCGCGGCGCGGCGATGCGCATGATCAGGTTGTAGTCGGCGTTCTCCGGCGCCGCGAACTCGGTGACCTGCGGGGTCAGCATCCCGCCCGGGCACACCGCATTGACCCGCAGCCGTTCCTTGGTGAACTCGATGGCCAGCGCCCGGGTGAGACCGACCAGTCCGTGCTTGGCGGCGCAGTAGCCGGCCGAGTACACCTCGCCCTCGACGCCCGCGATCGAGGCGACGTTGACGATGTTGCCCGCGGTCTCCAGCAGGTGCGGCAGCGCGGCGCGGCAGAGGTGGAACGGGCCGTTGAGGTTCACCGCCAGGTCGTAGTCCCAGTCCTCGTCGGTCACCGCGGTGGTGTGTCGCATCTGGTGGAAGCCGGCCGCATTGACCAGGACGTCGAGCCGGCCGAACCGCTGCACGCAAGCGGCGACCGCGTCCCGGCAGGCCTCCGGTGTGGCGATGTCCACCGATGAGTAGACCCCGCCCGGTACCGCGGTGAACACCTCGGCCATCCGCTCGGCGTCGCGGGCGATGCCGAACACCGACGCCCCCCGCTCGGCGAACACCTGCGCCACCGCCGCACCCAATCCCGACGACGCGCCCGTCACCAGGGCCACCTTCCCGCTCAACTGCGTCACGGCCCGACCCTTCCGCCGGACCGAGCCCGGCTGCCTCGACTACTGGTGCACGTTGCGGACGCCCACCGCGTTCCGCAATCCCGAGCAGTTGTAGCACCCCACGCAGCCGATGCAGTCGCGGCACCGGCCGCAGCCCACGCAACCCACGCAGCGCCGACAAGCGAAACAGCCGACACACGCCACGCACCCGGCGAGCAGCACCGACAGAATCGTCACCGCGCTGCCCGCCACGGCGGCGCTGCCCGCCGTCGCGACCGATCCGGCGATCGCGGCGCTGCCCGCGGTGGCTATGGACCCGGCGACCGCGGAACTTCCGGCGGTGGCGATCGATCCGGCGACCGCGGAACTGCCGGCGGTCGCGATCGACCCGGCCACCGCGGCGCTGCCCACGGTGGCGGTCGACCCGGACACCGCGACGTTCCCCGCGGACGAGTGTCGACGAACGGGCAGGCGTGTCTTCATGTTTCGAGGATGTCAGGTCGCGGGCCGGCGCACACCCCGGCCGGGCGAATTTCGGCCAACCCCTACCGGTCGGTCAGCGGCACGGGCGATAATCACTCGCGGGCCGGGGATTCCGGAGGGGATATGGGAACCGTCACCGTGACGTGGGCCGCCGAATGCGGCATGGCGGCGAGACTGACCAAGGTCCCGACCCTGGCCATCGTCGCCCCGACCGTCCGCGTCGGCGACGCGTTGTCCACTACAGTGCGATCAGTTCGGAATCCGCAGCTAGAAGGCTTGCGGGGACACCTTGCGGCGGGGCGGGTAAAAATTACGCGAGCGTGACCATGTCCCGCCCGAGTCGGCGGATGGCCGTCGCCTCGCCTTGAATGAGCAAAGAGGTTCATCGTTGGTCACGGGCGTTGCCGCGCCCGATCGGGGAAGGAGCGGCCATTGCGCGCATTCGATGCCGCAACGCGTAGCGGCGCGCCCTCGTCCGCAGCCCGAATGGCGGTCGAACCCCCCGACGCCCAGTTCGAGGTGTGGCGCAACGGCGTCCGTCAGGCCGCGCTGTCCCACGTCGGCGACTTCGTGGACGCCCACTGCACCGCGCAGTTGGCCCGCACCGGTGTCGACCTGGCGGCCGATGTCCTGGTGCAGTTCGTCAGCAGTGGCAAATGCCTGCGGTCGACGTTCATGTACCTGGGCTGGCTGTGCGGCGCCGAACCCGACGATGCGGCCCTGCGGGCCTCGGCCGGCCTGGAACTGTTGCACGGGTTTGCGCTGCTGCAGGACGACGTCATGGACGATTCGCCACTGCGCCGCGGTCGCCCCGCCGCGCACGTCCAGTTCGGCGACTGGCATGCCGAGCGCGGCCTGTCCGGGTCGGCGTGGCGGTTCGGCGCCTCGGCGGCGATCCTGCTCTCCGATCTGTGCCTGGTGTGGGCCGAACAGATGATGCGCGAAAGCGGCCTGCCGCCCGA
>JAGQTU010000111.1 GCA_020438865.1 Mycobacterium sp. | reverse complement strand
AGATCATCGTCACCGCCGGCGGCAAGAACGTCGCACCGGCCGTGCTCGAGGACGCACTGCGCGCGCATCCGCTGATCAGCCAGGCCATGGCCGTGGGCGACAAGCAACCCTTCATCGGCGCCCTGATCGCCATCGACCCGGAGGCGTTCGAGGTGTGGAAGCAGCACCACGGCAAGGCGCCCGGCGACTCGGTGGCCGACCTGCGCACCGACCCGGACCTGGTGGCCGAGATCGATTTGGCGATCAAGGACGCCAACACCCATGTCTCCCATGCCGAGTCGATCCGCAAGTTCCGCATCCTGCCGTGCGACTTCACGGTGCTCACCGGGGAGCTGACGCCGACGCTGAAGGTCAAGCGCAACGTGGTGGCCGAGAAGTTCGCCGAGGAGATCGAGGCGATCTACGCCAAGTAGACCCTCGCGGTGAGCCTGCGCAGCAGCCAGGCGAGCGGCAGGGTGACCGCCAGGGTCGCGGCGAACAGCCCCGCCATCGACCCGGTGAACAGCGGCCAGCGCAGCACCTCGCCGAGCACCACCGCCATCACCAGCACGTGCAGCAGGAAGACCTCGTAGGAGATCTCCCCCAGCCAAACCATGGGCCGACTGGCCAGCATCCGGTCCACCAGGCCGCGGTCGTCGAGGCCCGCCGCAGCCACCGCCAGCGCGGCGACCGCCGCATACAGCACGGTCTTGATCAGCGGCTCCCAGACCCGCACCGGGCCCATGGCCACCGCGCCGGCCACCGGCGTGGAGACCAGCAGGAAGCCGCCGAACGCCAGCGGCAGCGTCACCGTCGCCGGGCAACGCACCCCGGCTTCGGCCAGCACGGCCAACCCCATCCCCACCGCGAACGACGCCAGATGGGCGGGCAGCCACATCCCGGCCGAGTTGGGCAGCCAGTCGGTGGCGACCAGCACCACCTGCCAGCCCAGGCCGATCGCCGCCAGGCCGGCCAGCCCGGCCAGCAGCCGCGCCGGGCGCCACCGGTCGCCGCACAGCACCACCACCAGCAGATAGGCCAGCAGGGGCAGGATGGCGTAGAACGCCACCTCGACCGCCAGGCTCCAGGTTTGCGAGAGCCCCCGGTGCAGGTAGGTCATCAGGTAATTGTCGGTGTAGATCTGGGTCAGCGTGAGGTGGCGCAGCAGGCCCGCCCAGTTCTGCCCCGGGTTCGGCCCGGCCGAGAAGACCGAGTAGACGCCGTAGGCCAGCAGCACCGTCGCCAGATAGGCGGGCATGACCCGGCGCAACCGCCGGTGCGCGTAGCGGGCCGCCGACGGGGCGTCCGAGCCGGCCGCGGCCGCCGTCACCCACGGCCGGAACAGCAGAAAACCCGAGAGCGCAAAGAAGATGGCCACCCCGATCTCCAGCCGGGCCGCCATGGCGCCGAGGTAGCCGTAACTGAGTTTGCCGGTGACGAAGGCCGCGTGGGTGCCCACCACCAGCAGTGCCGCCACCGCACGCAGCCCGGTCAGGGCCGCGACGTGGGTGCGGCGGCCCTGGTCAGCCTCGCGCGTCAGCAACACCGGCGCGAGGATACCCGCCGAAACCAAGAGCAGCCTGAGCCGCTACACCAGCCCGGCCACGAAGTTTGCCGCCTGCTCCGGGTAGGGCGAGAACTCGTAGGCGCTGTGGGCGGCGCGGTCGCGGCCCGCCGAGCAGATCGGGTCGCCGACACTGCAGATGTCGACGGCCCGGCCGGCGAACGTCCCGGCGACCGACAGCGGGGTCCCGAAGCGGGCGCCCGGATTGCCGAACACCGCGACCGCCGCGATCCGGGCGGCGCCGGCGCCCGGGAGCGGCGGGGCGGACCCGATGGTGCCGATCCGGTCGCCGACCGGGGGCACCCCGGCCAACATCGAGACCGCGGCAGCGCCCTGCGAGAACCCGCCGAGCACCAGCGTGGTCCGTGGGCATCGCACCGACATGTCGGCGATGTGGGCCGCAGCGTCGGCGGCACCGGACTGCGCGGCCAGGAAGTTCAGGCTGGCGGGGTAGTTGACGCCGTAGCTGTCCAGGGTGCGCCCGCCCAGTTGCGGCGCCAGGGCGTCGATGAAGGCCTGGCCGACCCGGCCGACGCCGGGGGCCTCGCCGGTACCGCGGGCGAAGATCACCTCGACGTCGGGGCAATCGTCGGCGCGCGCCGGGGCAGCCGGCGCGCCGACGGCGGCCGCGGTCCCGACCAGGGCGGCCGCGACCACCGCGGCCAGGACACGGGGTAGGTGCATCGGCACATATTCACACGCTCGGCGGCCGCGCGCGGCGAACTATCCCGAGGTCCCCTCGCCACCGGCGGCCAGCAGTGTCGACAGCCGCGCGGTGTGGCTGGGCCAACTCCAGTCCTGGCGCACCCAGCGCCGGCCCGCCTCACCCATCCGCAGCCCCAGGCCGCGGTCGGCGAGGATGCCGGCGATCGCGTCGATGATCTCCCGTTGGCTGCGGCCGTCGACGACCCGCCCGGTCTCGCCGTCCCGAACGGTCTCCGGCGCGCCGCCGGAGCGTCCGGCCACCACCGGGACCCCGGCCGCCGACGCCTCCAGGAACACGATGCCCAGTCCCTCGACGTCCAGGCCGGAGCCGCGGGTGCGGCACGGCATCGCGAACACGTCGGCCATGGCGTAGTGCGCGGGTAGTTCGGCGCCGGGCACCCCGCCGGTGAACACCACTTCCGGTTCGACGCCGAACCGCTGGGCCAGCCGCCGCAGGGCGTGCTCGTAGGGCCCGCCGCCGACAATCACCAGCGCAGCGCCGTCGACGCGTCGGCGGATGTCGGGCAGGGCCTTGATCAGCATGTCCTGGCCCTTGCGTGGTACCAGCCGCGAGACGCAGACGACGGTCGGACGCTCCCCAAGGCCGTACCGGGCGCGCAGTTCGGCCCGCGCGGCCGGGTCGGGTCGGAATCGCTCGGCGTCGACGCCGGGCGGCAGGTGCTCCAGGCAGGCGCGCGGGCCGAACGCCGAGGCGAACCGGCCACGGGTGTAGCGGCTGACGAAGGTCACCACGTCGGTGGTGTCGCCGATCCGGCGCAGCGCCGAACGCGCGACCGGCAGCATCGACCAGCCCACCTCGTGGCCGTGTGTGCTGGCCAGGATCCGGTGCGCGCCGGCCCTGCGGGCCCGGCCGGCCAGCAGCGCCAGTGGCGCGGCCGCACCGAACCACACCGCCTCGATGTCCTCGGCGATGATCAGGTCGTGCATCCGGCGCTCCACCCCGGGTTCGGGCAACATCAACGTGCCGGGGTGGCGCACGATCTGTACGGGTGCGGCGCGGTCGTAGTCCTCGGCGCCCTTCCACTGCGGGGCGTACACGGTGATCGCGTGCTCACTGGTGGCGGCCAGCCGAACCACGAACTGCTCGAGGTAGGACTGGATGCCGCCGCGGCGCGGCGGAAAATCGTTGGTGACCAGCAGAACCCGCGTCATCGCCGTCCACGCTATCCGGTCAGCCACGCCGCCCAGCGCACGCGCAGCCCGGTGAGGTCCGTGTCGAGTGCGCCGCGCACCGCGCTGGCGAAGTCCCGGTGGTGTGGGCCGGCGGCCAGCAGGTAGAGCCGGCGTAGCGCGTCGACGCCGTAGTCGTCGGCGACGAAGCGGGCGAACCACCAGGCGCGGTCGTAGCCCATCGCCCGGCGCGGGCCCGCCGCGTCGAGGTCGGCGTCGGTAGGTAGCGCGGTATCCGCGGCGGCGCCGGCGGGCAGCGGTGCGGGCGGGCGGGCGACGAGATCGGCCACACCCTCGACCAGCCAGCGCGGTGCGTCGGGGGCAGTGTCTGCGCGGGCGGCGAGGTGAAAGAGCTCGTGGGTCAACACGATTCGCAGTGACTCCGCACTCATCGCCGACGCGCCCGGGGCGAAGACGATGCGCTGCCCGTCGGCCAGGTGACGCTCGGGATCGACGTGATCGGCCACGGCGACCGCGGCGATGTCGGCCCACTGCCGGCCCGGGTCCAGCCCGGCCTGGGCGATGAACTGCGGGTCCGACGCGGTGGCGATCACCACGATCTCGCGGTCCCAGTCGGTGCCCCAGAACTTCTCCACCGCGGCGACGGCGCCACCGATCTGGGCCTCGATCCGGGTGAGCAGTTCGTCGGTCCGGGTTCCGCCCAGGCTGATCAGCCGCACGGTGCGGCCGTCGCCGACCGCCAGGGGCGCCGCCGCGGGAGCCGCGGCCGGGGGTTGTGGCGGCCGGTGCCGGCCGGCGCCGAGCAGGATCGCGGCGGCCAGCAGTTGCCCGACGAGGACCACCGCGAGGATCGCCGCGAGCCGGCGGCGCAGCCGGTAGGTCAGTAGCGCCGGATGTTGTAGATCGGCGCGTTGTTCATCGGCGCCACCCGCACCGGCACGCCGAACGTCGACGCATGCACCATCATCCCGTCGCCGATATAGATCGCCGAGTGCGAGGCGTCGGAGTAGTAGTTGATGACGTCACCGGGCTGGATGTCGCTCATCGAGACCGGCTGGCCGCCGGCGGCCAGCGCCTGGCTGGAATGCGGCAGGAAGATGCCGGCCTGCTGGAACGACCACATGACCAGGCCGGAGCAGTCGAACTGGTTGGGTCCACCGCCGCCCCAGACGTAGGGGTCGCCGATGCGGGTCAGCGCGGCCTGTACGGCGATCGCACCTTCACCGCTGCCACCGCCGGTCGACGGCACGGCCGCGAGCGGCACGGCCTCCGGAGCCGGTGCGGGTGCCTCCGGTACCGGTGCGGGCGCCTCGGCCGGCGGCGCGTCGAGGTTCGGCAGCGCGTCGGGCGCCGGGGCGGCCAGGATCGCCACCGGCGGTACGGGCCCGGGGGCGGCCAGCGCGGTGCGCTGGTCGGGGGTCAGGGTCGCATACCGCGACTTGACGATCGCGATCTGGACCTGCAGTTGCGACTGCTTGCGCTGTAGGTCGGCGCGGACCGCGGCGGCCTGTTCGGCGGCGGTCTTGGCGTCGGCGGCCGACTTGGCCGAGTCCGCCTCGGCCCGCAGCGCCTCCTCGTTGACCCGGCGGTAGTTCTGCATCTGGGCCGACATCTCGGTCGCCATCACCTTTTGCACGGCCATCTTGTCGATCAGGCCCTGCGGGGACTCCGCGGTCAGGATGGCGTTCAGGCCATCGGTGCGGCCGCCCATGTAAACGGCCGCAGCAAACTTGTCAACCGCGCCCTGATAGGTTGCCAGCTGACTCTTGGCGGCGTCCGCCCTGGCGAGGTCGTCGGAGTGCTTCTGCTCCGCGGCGGCCTGCGCTTGCAGCTTGTTGTTGAGATCGAGTTGGGCGGAGTGCATGGCTTCGGTGAGCTGCTCGGCCTGTCGGGACAGCTCGTTGAGCTTTGCCACGCCGTCCTCTGCGGGGTCGGCGTGCACAGAGCCGGACATAACGGCCGCGAAGACGGTGATGCCCGCAACCACACTTACTGCCGGGCGGCGAAGAACGCGTTCAATCAGAAACGTGCGGTCAAACTTCAAGATTGAACATCCTTAAAGTGCCGTCGACGAGCGCCGTCGATCTGCCTTAGGTCTCGATCAGGTTACGAAATGGCATCGGCGTTGTCCAACGTAAGACAAAGATTTAACAGACGACTTCGTCACAGTGGCAACACCAGTCACACCGTGTGCTCAAACGTATCAGGCGGCTAGCTCGCCAGGCCGCTGCCCCCGGGTCGGTGGATCGGCACCAGCCGCAGTCGCGGCGCCAGCCCGGCCTCCGCCAGCACCTCCAGCGCCGCCCGCTCATCGGCGAGCAAAGTTTCGGGCGCACCAAGCAGCACGCTGACGACGCAGTCGCGGCAGCCCGGTCCGCGCACGGCGCAGTCGTCGCAGTCGATGACGACAGGGTCGGGGTCGCGGGCCTCTCCCATGTCGGGTCCCATGTCGGGTCTCCTCTCGTACGGCCTGCCCGCACGCTAGCCGGGGCCCCCGACAAGTTCCGCCGGGCCGAGTTCGGCCGCCGACGGAGTGGCGCCCGCCCGCTGTCGGTGCCCATGCCTACCGTCGTCAGCTGTGGCCGGCTCACCAGCAGATGCACAGTTGAGCTTCGCCGACGTCGACCCGGCCACCGACTTGTCCCTGCGGGACACCACCTTCGTCGTCGTCGACCTGGAGACCACCGGCGGACGCGCCAGCGCCGGCCCCGGCGCCCCGGCCGACGCCATCACCGAGATCGGCGCGGTCAAGGTCCGTGGCGGGCAGGTGCTCGGCGAGTTCGCCACCCTGGTCGACCCACAGCGCAGCATCCCCCCGCAGATCGTCCGGCTCACGGGGATCACCACCGCGATGGTGCACGACGCCCCGACCATCGCCGCGGTGCTGCCGATGTTCCTCGAGTTCGTGCGCGGCGCGGTGCTGGTGGCCCACAACGCCGGATTCGACACCGGATTCCTGCGCGCCGCGGCCGAACAGTGCGGTATTCCCTGGCCGCGGCCGCCGGTGCTGTGCACGGTGCGGTTGGCCCGCCGGGTGCTCACCCGCGAGGAGGCCCCCAGCGTCCGGCTGGGCACCCTGGCCCAGTTGGTCGGTTCGGCGACCCGGCCGACGCACCGCGCCCTCGACGACGCCCGGGCCACCGTGGACGTGCTGCACGCCCTGATCGAACGGGTCGGCAACCAGGGCATCCACACCTACCGCGAGCTGCGCTCCTACCTGCCCAACGTCACCAGCGCCCAGCGCAGCAAGCGGGTGTTGGCGCAGCGACTGCCGCACCGCCCGGGGGTCTACCTGTTCCGCGGGCCGACCGGCGAGGTGCTCTACGTCGGCACCGCGACCGACCTGCGCCGCCGGGTCGGCCAGTACTTCAACGGCGCCGACCCGCGCAGCCGGATGAAGGAGATGGTGGCGCTGGCCACCGCGGTCGACCACGTCGAATGCGCGCACGCCCTGGAGGCCGGGGTCCGCGAACTGCGCCTGCTGGCCGCGCACGCGCCGCCGTACAACCGCCGGTCGCGGTTTCCGCGCCGGTGGTGGTGGATGGTGTTGACCGACGAGGCCTATCCGCGGTTCTCGGCGGTGCGCGCACCCCGCCACGACCGCGTGATCGGCCCGTTCCGCTCGCGCACCGACGCCGCCGACACCGCCGAACTGCTGGCCCGGTTCCTCGGGCTGCGCACCTGCACCGCCCGCATCGCCCGCGACGGTGCGCACGGCCCGGCCTGTCCCGAGCGTGAGGTGTCACCCTGCCCGGCGCCGCGCGGGGTGTCGGCCGCCGACTACGCCGAAGCGGCCCGGCGGGCGGCGGAGTTGATCGACGGCGCGGACGACAGCGCGCTCGCGGCGGCCGTGCGACGGGTGGCGGACCTGGCAGCCGGGGCGCGCTACGAGAGCGCGGCCCGGCTGCGCGACCAGACCTCGGCGGCCATCGACGTGCTGTGGCGGGGCCAGCGGCTGCACACCCTGGCCGCCGTCGAGGAGTTGGTGGCGGCGGCGCCCGACGGTGCGGGGGGCTGGCAGCTGGCGATCGTGCGGCACGGCCAATTGGCCGCGGCGGGCTCGGCGCGGCGCGGGGTGCCGCCGATGCCGGTGGTCGACGCGCTGCGCGCCGGCGCCCAGGTGGTGCTGCCCCAGCCCGCGCCGCTGGGCGGCGCGCTGCTGGAGGAGACCGGGCTGATCGCCCGCTGGCTGGCCGCACCGAACGTCCGAATCGTCAGCGCCACAACGGGGTTCGCCTCTCCGCTGGGCTCGACCGGACGCTGGGCGTCCTGGGCCGCCACCGCCCGCTCGGCGCGGCTGGCCGCCGAGCAGGCGGCCCGGGCCGAATCAGAGCTGCTGGCTGAACCGCACCCAACGCGCCAGGAGCTGCTCGGCCGCCCCCGAGTCGATCGCCTCGGCGGCCCGGCGCAGCCCGTCCTCCCACGAAGGCAGCCATTCGGCGTGGCTGGCTAGCCCGGCGTGGGCGACCATCGCCCCCGCGGCGTTGAGCACTACGGCGTCGCGGACCGGGCCCGTCGCCCCGGCCAGCACGCTGTGTGCCTCGGCCGCGTTGAAGTCGGCGTCACCGCCCACCAACTCCTCGATCCGGGCCCGCGGAAAGCCGAAACCCAGCGGGTCGAACGTCAGCTTGTCGATGGTGCCGGCCTGCACCCGCCAGATCGTGCTGGTGGTCGTGGTGGTCAGCTCGTCGAGGCCGTCGTCGCCGTGCACCACCAGCACACTGCACCGCCGGGCCGCGAACACCCCGGCCATCACCTCGGCCAGGTCGCCGAACGCGCACCCGATCAGACCGGCCCGTGGGCCGGCCGGATTGGTAAGCGGCCCAAGCAGATTGAACACCGTCGGCACGCCGATCTCCCGCCGTGGCGCCCCGGCGTACTTGTAGGACGGATGGAACACCGGCGCGAAGCAGAACCCGATACCGACCTCGGCCACACAGCGGGCCACCTCGTCGGGCCCCAGGTCGATGCGGACCCCCAGCGCCTCGAGCATGTCGGCGCCGCCGCTGCGCGAGGAGGCCGCCCGGTTGCCATGCTTGACCACCGGCAGACCGGCGGCGGCGACCACGATGGCCGCCATCGTCGACAGGTTCACGGTGTTGGCGCCGTCGCCGCCGGTCCCGACGATGTCGACGGTGTCGGTGCCGATCACGTCGGTCGGCACCCGAAGGGCGTAGCCCAGCATGGTGTCGGCCAGTTCCCGCACCTCGGCGGCGCTCGGCCGCTTCATCTTCATCGACACGCCGAAGGCGGCGATCTGAGCCGGGGTGGCCGCCCCCGTCATGATCTGGTCCATCGCCCACGCCGCCTGTCCCGGCGCGAGCTCCGATCCAGCCGTCAACCGGCCCAGGACCTGCGGCCATGTCGAATCCGATGGGCCCGCGGCGGGCCCGGAAAGCGGCGATGTCACCGGGCGATGGTCCCACGATCGGGACCCCCGGCCCAAGGCGCCGACAGATCAGTTGTGACCAATTCGGCCCCTGGGTGTACCTCAACAACTACAAAGCGTCATACTTCTACCTGTGACGAGCGCTGTAGGCACTTCAGGAACTGCGATCACGTCGCGCGTGCATTCGCTGAACCGACCGAACATGGTCAGTGTTGGCACCATCGTGTGGCTTTCCAGTGAGTTGATGTTCTTTGCTGGACTGTTCGCGATGTACTTCACCGCGCGCGCCCAAGCCAACGGTGTGTGGCCGCCGCCGCCCACCGAACTGAACCTGTACCAGGCGGTGCCGGTGACGTTGGTGCTGATCGCGTCGTCGTTCACCTGCCAGATGGGCGTCTTCGCCGCCGAACGCGGCGACGTCTTCGGCCTGCGCCGGTGGTACGTGATCACCTTCCTGATGGGCCTGTTCTTCGTGATCGGCCAGGCCTACGAGTACTTCCACCTGGTGACGCACGGCACGACGATCCCCGGCAGCGCCTACGGCAGCGTCTTCTACCTGGCGACCGGGTTCCACGGTCTGCACGTGGCGGGCGGTCTGGTGGCCTTCGTGTTCCTGCTCCTCCGAACGCGGATGAGTAAGTTCACGCCGGCCCAGGCCACCGCGGCGATCGTGGTGTCGTACTACTGGCACTTCGTCGACATCGTGTGGATCGCGCTGTTCGCGACCATCTACTTCATCCGTTGATGAGAAGGGGTTCGATGCTCAAGAAAATGGGCCGGTTCGGATCTCCGATGAGCGAAATGAGCGACAAGTCGCGTCGGCGGCTTCGTCGCCGACTGACCGGGGCGGCGCTGCTGGTGGTCGGCCTGGGTGTCGCGGGCGGCCTGGCCGCCACGCTGACGCCGGCGCCGCAGGTCGCGGTCGCCGACCAGTCGCAGTCAGCGCTGCTGCGCACCGGCCAGCAGCTCTACGAGACGGCCTGCATCACCTGCCATGGCGCCAACCTGCAGGGTGTCCAGGGCCGCGGGCCCAGCCTGATCGGTGTCGGCGAGGCATCCGTGTTCTTCCAGGTCTCCACCGGCCGCATGCCGGCGATGCGTGGCGAAGCGCAGGCACCCCGCAAGGCGCCGACCTTCGACGGCCCGCAGATCGACGCGCTCGGTGCCTACGTGCAGGCCCACGGCGGCGGTCCGCTGGTTCCCCGCGACCCCAACGGCGAGGTCGCCAACAAGTCGCTGATCGGTACCGACCTGGCCCGCGGCGGCGACCTGTTCCGCCTGAACTGCGCGTCGTGCCACAACTTCACCGGCAAGGGCGGCGCCCTGTCCTCCGGCAAGTACGCGCCGGGCCTGACGGACGCCAACCCCACCGAGATCTACACCGCGATGCTGACCGGCCCGCAGAACATGCCCAAGTTCTCCGACCGGCAGCTGTCGCCGGAGGAGAAGCGGGACATCGTCGCCTACGTTCGGATGGCGGCCCACACCCCGAACCCGGGTGGCTACGGGCTCGGCGGCTTCGGCCCCGCACCCGAGGGGATGGCGATTTGGATCATCGGCATGGTCGCCGTCATCGGCGTGGCGTTGTGGATCGGGGCGAGGGCATGAGTGACGAGCGAGAAGCGGAGGCGGATCGCGCATGAGCGACATGAGTAAACCGACCGACGAGCAGCTGGCAGACATGTCCCGCGAGGAACTCGTCGAACTCGGCGGCCGGCTCGACGGTGTCGAGACCGTCTTCAAGGAGGACCGCTGGCCGGTCGAGGGCACCCGCGCCGAGAAGCGCGCCGAGCGTGGCGTGGCGCTGTGGCTGCTGATCGGTGGGCTGAGTGGCCTGGCGCTGCTACTGGTGTTCCTGTTCTGGCCGTGGGAGTACAAGCCGGACGGCGTCAAGGGCAACTTCCTCTACACCCTGGCCACCCCGATGTACGGCCTGACCTTCGGCCTGTCCATCCTGGCCATCGGCATCGGCGCGGTGCTCTACCAGAAGCGGTTCATCCCGGAGGAGATCTCCATCCAGGAGCGCCACGATGGGCGGTCCTCGGAACTGGACCGCAAGACCATCGCCGCCAACCTGACCGATGCGTTGGAGGGCTCGACCCTCAAGCGGCGCAAGATGATCGGGCTGTCGCTGGGCATCGGGCTGGGCGCCTTCGGCGTCGGTACCCTGGTGGCGTTCATCGGCGGGATGATCAAGAACCCGTGGAAGCCGGTCGTGCCGACCGCCGAGGGCAAGAAGGCCGTCCTGTGGACCTCGGGCTGGACCCCCCGGTTCACCGGCGAGACCATCTACCTGGCCCGCGCGACCGGCATGCCGGGTAACTCACCGTTCGTCAAGATGCGCCCGGAGGATCTCGACGCCGGCGCCATGGAGACGGTGTTCCCGTGGCGGGAGTCGGACGGCGACGGCACCACCGTGGAATCGCACGAGCGCCTCTCCGAGATCGCGATGGGTGTGCGCAACCCGGTGATGCTGATCCGCATCAAGCCGGTCGACATGCCGCGGCTGGTCAAGCGCCAGGGCCAGGAGAGCTTCAACTTCGGTGAGCTGTTCGCCTACACCAAGGTGTGTTCGCACCTGGGCTGCCCGGCCTCGCTGTACGAGCAGCAGACCTACCGCATCCTGTGCCCGTGCCACCAATCGCAGTTCGACGCACTGCATTTCGCGCGTCCGATCTTCGGGCCGGCCGCACGCGCACTGGCACAGTTGCCGATCACCATCGATCAAGAGGGCTATCTGGTCGCCAACGGCGACTTCATTGAACCTGTCGGACCCGCATTCTGGGAGCGCACATCATGAGTTCAACGACTGCCGAACGCCTGGCCAAGCAGGGCGATGAGATCGACTCCCGCTACCACCCCTCGGCGGCGGTGCGACGTCAGCTGAACAAGGTGTTCCCGACCCACTGGTCGTTCCTGCTCGGCGAGGTCGCGCTGTACAGCTTCATCGTGCTGCTGTTGACCGGCGTGTACCTCACGCTGTTCTTCGACCCGTCGATGGCCGAGGTCACCTAC
>JAGQTU010000110.1 GCA_020438865.1 Mycobacterium sp. | reverse complement strand
GCCCACCCTCCCGGGCAAGCCAACTCAGATGTCACCTGTTCCTGCAGCAGACCCCTGTGATGACCGGGCCGTCGACTTGCCCGCTGGGCGCGCGCGAACGCTTCTGCAAAGCCACCGTCATCATTGTTGGACAGGCTATTTCGGCTCCGGCCAAGGCCATAGTCAGAACAATCGTTCTCAGGTTTCTTGGGAGCGCATTCCTCGCGTAATGCCTGTACTAAAGATGGAGGTAGCGTGCTGCTCGCCGATTTTACGAATTCGCCACGTGCGGAGCACTTCTCAAGCAGCCGCCTAGAGGAGATTCCCAACTCCTGGGCAAGTTCGTGAACGCGGATGTGCATAGAGCTCCAATCCTTCCTGCAGGAATTCAGCTAGCGATGGCTCCAGGCTACGTCGCGGCACTGACAAATCCTGCTGCTCGGTGAGCCGTCTAGCCGCCTTGCGGCGTCGGGCGGCAAGCGCGGGGTGTGGTGTCCCATTTCTAGAGAAAAGGGACAGGGCCTTCACGCCCGAATACCTCCCCCGTCGATCCAGTTCGCGCCGTCTCGTTTGTTGTCTCACGCCGCTTATCCCGAATCCCCGCTGTCGGTGCTCGATGAGACAGTGCCGGCCATGACAGCGACACTCGGCTACGCACGGGTCAGCACGACCGCCCAGGACCTCGACACCCAACTTGACGCACTGACCGCCGCCGGGGTCGATCCATCCCGAGTTTTCACCGACACCCTCTCTGGGGCAGCCGGCACACACCGACCGGGCTTGGCCAAGCTGCTGGCCTACGCCCGCGATGGCGACACCGTGATCGTCGCCGCTATCGACCGCCTCGGGCGATCCGTCGCGGAGGTCACTCGCACCATCACCGATCTCGGGGACCGGAAAATTCTGTTGCGCGCCTTACGCGAAGGCATCGACACCGCCACCCCAACGGGGCGCGCCGTCGCAGCGATCATGGCCACGCTGGCCGAACTTGAGCTGGAACTCGGCCGCGAACGCCGGGCAGCCGCCCGGGCTGCTCGGCGGGCACGCCAACTACCGGTGACCAAACCGCACAAGCTCAGCGCGGCGCGGCAAGACCAGCTGCGCCGACTAGCCGCCACCGGTGAACCCGTCACAGAACTCGCCGCAGCCTTCGGAATCGGCAGGGCCACCGCCTACCGCTATCTGGCAGCATCGGAATAGATCAGTAAATCCGTATATCCGTAGTTACGGAGTAGCTAACTTGAATGCTGGGCCGAGCGCGCGGCGTCCGTGCTCATCTGCTGATGTACGGATATGCTGATACCCGTACATCAGTAACTACGGAATCGAGACCCTCTTATGTCGCCGGTCCTGACCATCGTGGTGGCCAATCTCAAAGGCGGGTCAACCAAGACCACAACCGCTGCCTTCGTGTTGCACGCACTCGCAGAAGCCGGGTTATCGGTGATTGGTGTGGATGCTGACGGCGAGAATGAATCCCTGCTTGCGTGGTCAGAAGCCGGGGAGTGGTCGGTCCCGGTCATCGGCATGCCGGTCTCTGATCTACATCGGAAGCTGCCGGGCGTGACGGGAGACCGCTATGACGCCGTCGTGATTGATACGCCACCCATGAAGGAACGCCGGGGAGTGGTCGCGTCGGCCATCAGGATTGCCACGCACGTGCTGGTGCCGATGGCGCCCACGGGAATGGAATACGCGCGAGTGCCCGCGATCCGCGACTTGGTTGACGAAGCCGCGGCCCTGGCCGCGGGCGAGCCACCCCAATTGGCCGTAGTTCTAACCCGCACCGTCCCGAACGCGGCCAGCACGGACGTATACCGGCAGATGCTCGCAGACGACGGCGTACGTGTCCTCGGACCAACCGTGGGCCGGCTCGAACGCTACGCCCAGGCGTTTGGGCTGCCGATCACGCACGCGGCTGCTACCGCTTACGGCGACATTGCGGCAGAACTGCTCGGCGTTGCCGCCCAGTAAATACGGCCAGTAAATACGGACATACGGACATACGGACATGCGTAGATGTATTTCGAACAGGGAGAACACCAGGTGAGCACCGCTGCCGACAAGATCAAAGCCAACGCTGAACGGCTTCGCGCGAAAGCGCCGGCGGCCTCGTCCACCGATGACACCGCCGCACCCCGCGCGACAGCCCCTATCGCCCCGCCAGCCACCGTCCGTCAAAAGCACGTGCGGCGCACCGTCGACCTATCCCCAGCAGCACACCGCGCCCTCGACGCCTGGCAAAGCCAGGCCGCCGAACGCCTGGGACTAGCGCGCGTGACCGGGCAGGCTGTCTTGGCTGCACTCGTCGATCGGCTTCTGGCCGACGAAGCTCTAGCCGACCAGGTCACCGACGCGATTGCCGCATCCGCCCGTTAGGTCTGTGCCGGGTCGTTCCTTCCTCGGCCGCAATTGTGGCGAACGTGGTGGTGGTGGCTGTCAAGGCCCTACGGCCGCTACGCGGTCGACCACGGTCGAGCCTTGACAGCCACCACCACCACGCACAAAGACGGCCGGTACGAGGAAGGGCATGTCATGAAGGAAACCGAGACCTAAAATGTCAGAACGGAGACGTACCGTGGGAACCATGAACGCAGCTGACAAAACCCGCTGGTTGGAGCGGTACAGCGACTACTACGACACTGACGACGAGCGCGAAGCCGGCTACCTCGACTACGTCCGCAACCGCTCAGAGCTCAACGCCGTGTTCGACCTTCCCGCTCAGGGCTAAACGCCCTGCGGCGCGGGACACCAATGCCTGGTGGCGATGCTGATCAGCGGGTAGGCTGAAGGGGCCTCGGCGAAGAGTCGGGGAAGTGAAGCCGGGAGCCAGCACGTTTTGCTTGGTCGCCCGGCTTTCGCGTTCCTCCTGGTCAGAGCAGTGTGTGGACTGTGACCAGCGGACTCACCGCCTCGCGAGCTGCACCTCCAACACCGTATGCCCAGGCCACAAGATCGGCCGCCCACAGCAGTTCGTGCGCGGTCGGTTTGTCGAGCATGACCCGGACGCGGTCGCTGGCCCCTTTGGCCGCTAGCGCTCCTATTAGAGCGTCGCGATCCTGCTTGTCCTGCGAGCATGACTCGACCAAGATACGCGTGGCTGCGTTATCGGCGGCGTAAGTGGCCAAGGCGTGTAGGCATTCGGTGCGGACTTCGCGCTGCGTGCGGCTCGTACCGCGCAGGTGGCCGGTGAAGATGTGCGCTTGGCTGATCGGGCGAGCGGCCATGAACCTGCTGATGATCTGGCCGCGATTGCGGGTCTCCGCCTTCATATGCAGGCGGTCGCGGTTCTTCGGTTTCAGCTCGCGCATCATCTTGCGGGCCGCGGTGATGTCTCCAACCGGGACGACCGCCGCGCACAGCAGATAGTCAGTCCGACAGGATTCATCGACGAACAGCTCAATCCCATTCATGCGGCCAGCCATCTCTGGTCGTCCTTTCCTCCGCGCGGGCCAACATCACCAGCCGCCTATCCCTTTATGGGAGAACACGCAACGGTTTACAGGGCCGGGGTGCAGAGGCCGCCCTGCGGCGCGTCTTCTCTATCGGGAGTACCGGCCTGCGGCCCTGTTTCCGTCACTAGTGGCACTAGAGATTTCAGTCGAAGTAACTGTCGTCTGGCGTCTGCATCTGGGCGGGCAGGAGGTGGAGGGCTTGGCGCAGCACAAATTCGCGATTGTCTTTGGTCCGCGCACACATCTCGTCGAAATCGTCGTCGCCAGATGTTCTACAGGTGATGATTCCGTCGCCGAGGAGATCGTCATATTCGTCAAGCACCCAATCAACGAGGGAGCCGGCGTGGTCACTGAGGTACTGGTTGCGTTGGTCGTGGGTCCAGCCGGCAGGGAAGCGCACCATGCGGGCATAGGCGGCGTAGATCGACGCCTCAAGGTCGAGGAGCGTCATCGCAGCAGCAGTCACAGTCCCCGCCCTTCGGTGCCGATGGTCGGCCACTGAATCTCCACCCGCGGTGCTGAAGGTGCGGGCCAGCGTCCGGTGACGACCCACTCCACGGCGCAGGGAGAGGCGACACGGAGCAGGGAGGCCCGCAGCGCGGCGCAGAGGCGCGAATCCTCGTCCATTGGCCCTCTTTCTTCGGGTACGCGCATGCGCGGCTCTCCTTAACATCCTCGCTCCGGCCGGCGGAAGAGAGAGTGGGGGCCGCTGCGGCGTGTCGTCGTTTCAGATACGCGCCGCAGCGGCAGACTCGGGCACATGGCACAGCCGAACAAAGGTGACCGGGTAGTCACAGTGACCCGCTTGGCGCGGCCGGTGTGGTCTGACGTCCACACGGCCGCCGCCGAACGTGGAATGAGCATCAGCCAATACATCGCCGACGTGCTGGCCGCTCACGTCGGACGCGCCGACCTCGTTCGCGACCTTGGCGATAGGGAGGTTCTGCCGCTGGCGATGTAGCACCGCGGCCCGGTCGTTGTGCGGTCGGGCAGATGTGGACAAATCCATAGCGGTGTGGACGAACCCGTGACATGACGAAGGCCCCGCTTCAGCGGGGCCTCGTCTGAAGGGTTTGAACCGAGTTACCAGCTCGGTTCCGGGTCCGCACCCGTTGCCCCTTGAAAGGGACGTGTCTTGCTGGACTCGTCTCACGGTAGCGCACACCTGTCTGCAGTTCTAGACGAGACGCACCGTGATCTATCAAATAGTGATCTTCGCCCGGTCGGCTACCGCGGGTGTGGCCCAATGTTGCGCCGCCGTGGGGTGGCCCGCACCCGACCGTGGGCGGTCCGGATCGCCCAGGCGGCCTGTGAGCGGGGGAGCGGCATCGCCGCCGGCGGTTATGCCCCGGCGAAGAAATCGCCGGCGATTGTTTTGGAGCTCGAGGCCGGGGTGTGGGCCGGTGTCGGGTGTTGGGCTGGGCGTGGCGAGCGGTGGACGCGGTTCACGGTGCCGATCGCCTACGACTTGCGCTACAACACCGCGGTGCGCCCAGCGCTCGGGGCCAATCAGGTCAGCCGTGCGGCAGTGTTGGCGGTGGCCGGCGCGCGGGCCGGCTACGCCGAGCACGCCACCGGCCGCCACTGCCGGCCCACCAACGAGCGTCTGGCCGCCGACACCGGGCTCTCGGTGCGCACCGTCCAGCGCGCGGATGCCGCGCTGCGGTTGTTGGGGGTTGCGACCGAGGTGCTGCGCGGCAGACAGCGCACCCGCGTCGAGCGGCTCGCGTCGTGGCGGGTGGGCGACCGGGGACGCGGCTGGGCCTCGGTGTGGGCGCTGCACGACGACGCCGCGTTAGCCCGCGCGATCACAGCGCTGTCACCCCATCCCGAAGGGTCTCTTTCTAAGAACTCACTCTCTTGTTCTTCTCCACTCACTACCAGCCGCCGCCCTACGGGCGCCGGTCGTCGCGGCGCTAAGCGCCGCGCAAGCCCTGACAGCGGGGGGACCGGGTTGGCGGCAGCGTGGCGGCGCGATCCGCACGCTCCGCCGTGGGCCAGGCGGCACAGCGTGCATGCGTGGGCCGGCGTGCTGGCCGCCCCGGCGGCGCATGGCTGGGTACCGCAAGACCTTGACGCGTTGATCGCCGACTGGGCCGGCGTGCACGGCTGGGTGCCCGACAATCCACACACCGCGATCGGACTGCTCGGGGCGATGCTGGCCTGGCACGGCGACCCAGCGGTGCGCCCGGCCGCCGCGGAGATGGCGCGCGAAGCCGCCGAGCTCGCCGCCGCCCGCGCCCGGATGGCCGAACAGTTCGCTGAGCGGGAGCGGGCCGCCGCCGCCCGCGCCGCCGGACAGGCCGCACTCACCGGGAGCGGGCGGGCCGCGGCACTGCGGGCGGCCGCCGAGGCGCACACCCGCGCGCTCACCCGGCGCACCAGCGCGGCGGCCGCCGACACCGCCCGCCTGGACGCAGCGGTACGCGCCGCCCGCGGCCTACCCCCCGCCCCCTGACAACCAAGCCCCTTCTTTTCGATCACCGGCCTCCTTGCCCCAGTTACTTCCTCGCACCGCCCTTCTCAACAAACACGCCTTCCCGATCCACACACATGCCTTCTTCCGTCAGCCACCCCGTCCCAAAACCAAGGCCACCCTAACCACCACTTTAAGCACTTGGCACATTTGCACAGATTGTGCGAGGCTGGGATGCGCCTGGCGGGCGCACCCCTGTGTGGCCTGGTTTGGCCGCTGGGTGGCGGGAGGTGGTGGCTGATGTTGACGATCGCGAAGCTGCGTCAGTGGTCGGTGCGGTACTACAACGACACGTCGCGGGCGGCGCTGAGCGCGGCGATGGATCGCCGGTCGGCTAATGGTGGGTTGGGGGAGTACTACACCGAGGGGGAGACCCGGGGTGCGGTGTGGATGGTGGCCGGGGACGCCGAGCGGGTGGCCGGTTTGGTGGGGTTGAGCGATGAGCAGCGCGCCGGCGGGGTGGCGGATTTGGATGCGGTGGCGCGCTGGCTCGATGACGGGATCGCCCCGAACGGGGCGTCGGGCCGGCGGTTCGCCGAGCGGCACAACCACGGTTTCGATCTGACGTTTTGCGCGCCGAAGTCGGTGTCGGTGTTGCGGGCGGTGGACACCACGGGGGTGGTGTCCAAGGCGGTGGCTGAGGCGCACACGGCGGGGATCGCGGCGGCGTTGGAGTATCTGCACCGCCACGCCGGCTACACGCGGGTGCATAACCCGGTGACGGGGATGAAGGACCTTCAGCGGCTGCCGGGGCTGATCGCGGCCGCGTATCAGCATGAGACGTCGCGGGCGGGTGATCCGCATCTGCACACCCATGTGTTGGTGCCCAATCGTCAGCCGCGCGCCGACGGCACCCTGGTGGCGATCGATTCGGATTCGTTGTGGCATGAGGCCCGGGCGGCGGGGGTGATCTATCAGGCGACGCTGCGTCGGCGGGTGTGGGAGCTGGCCGGGCTGGAATGGGACGCCGTTGATCCGCATTCGGGGATGGCGGAGATCGCCGGGGTGGACGGGTCGGTGTTGGCCGCGGCGTCGCAGCGTTCCACCCAGTTGCATCAGTGGGCCACCCAACATCTGGTGGTGGTCGGGGAGAGCGTGACGGCCGCGCAGTTGGCCAGCGCGCAGAAAGCCACCCGCCCGAAAAAGCCCGAACACCGGCCCTGGGCGGAACTGCGTGAGGAGTGGGCGGGCCGGTTCGGGGAGGTGGTGGTCGACCCGGTCGCGCAGTCAGTGGCGCGGGAGGCGCGGGTGGCCGCCGGCCGGGTGAGCGCCACCGAGGTGGTGGCTGCGGCGGTCGGTGGGATTACGCGTTCGGCGTTCACCCGTGCGGATCTTGTCGAGGCGTTGGGGGCGCGGCTGCCGGTGATGGTGGAGGCCGCCCCGGCTGATCCGCTGGAGTTGGTGGAAGCGCTGGCCGAGCGGGCCGCGGTGCGCGTCAACGGCCCGCGCGCGTCCCATGAGCGGGAAGGCCATGAGCGCTACACCGCGGCGCCGATGATCGCCGAGGAGATCGCGGTGTGGGAGATGATCGGCGCCCGCGACGCGGCCGCGGTCATCGACACCGCAGCTGTGGATACTGCCGGTCTGTCGGAGGACCAGGCGCGCGCGGTCGCCGCGGTGGCTGCCTCGCCGTGGCTGGTGCAGGTGATCGCCGCCCCGGCCGGGGCGGGCAAGACCACCTCGCTGCGGGCGCTGCGGGAGGCCGCCCACGCCGGGGGGATCGGGCGGGTGATGGTGGTGGCCCCGACCGGGCGGGCGGTCGACGTCGCCCTGGCCGAGGGTGCCGCCGACACCGGAGCCACAGTCGCGGCGGCGCTGACCGACCTGCGCCAAGGACGCGGGCAACTCGACGCGGGCACGCTGCTGCTGGTCGATGAGGCCGGCATGGTCGGCACCCCCGCGCTACGGGAGATTTTGGCCGCGGCCACGGGCGCGAGGGCGAAAACGGTGCTGGTCGGCGATGCCCACCAGTTGGCCCCGGTGCGGTCCCGCGGTGGGATGTTCGCCGAGCTGGTCGCCGACCTGCCCTGGGCGCAGCATCTGTCGGCGGTGTGGCGGATGGCCGATCCCGGTGAGCGGGACGCCTCCCTGGCCATCCGCGACGGGGACGGCGCGCAGCTGGCCCGGGCGGTGGGCTGGTATCGCGATGCGGGCCGGCTGCACACCGGTGATCCGGTCACGATGGCCGCCGACGCGCTGGCCGCCTGGACCGCCGACCGCGACGGCGGGGTGGACAGCCTGTTGATCGCGGATCGGTGGGAGATCGCCGATGCGCTCAACGAACGCATCCACCGCGACACCGTGGCCGCTGACGCCCCCACCGTGGGCGGGGCGCGGCGGTGTCGGATCGGGGTCGGCGATGTGGTCATCAGCCGCCGCAACGACCCCACCATCGAGGTGTACGCCGGCGGACCTGGGCGCGGCAAGGTCGCCCCGCTCGCCGACGCCCCGGTGCGTAACGGGCAACGCTGGCGGGTCGAGAAGATCGACCCGGACGGGGACCGGATCGCGGTGCGCCGCATCGGCGACGAAGCGCTGAGCGTGTTCACGGGTGACTATCTGCACCGCCACGTCCACCACGGCTACGCGATCACGGTGCACGCCGCCCAGGGGACGACCGCCGATCGCTGCCACGCCGTACTCGCCGCCGGCGGCCGGCGGTCGTCGGCGTATGTGGCGATGACCCGCGGCCGCCAGGCCAACCACGTCTACCTCTGCGAGCAGATCGCCGGCGAGCAGGATCACGAACACACCCCCACCCCCGAAGTGGGGGTGCATCCGGCCCGGCGGGGGGACGCCGCCGAGGCCGCGACCACCCTGCTGGAGCTGCTTGGCCGCGACGAACCGGGCCGCACCGCCGGCGCCACCGCCGCCGGCACCGACCGGGCCGGGCTGCCCGCCGCGGTCGTCGAGCTGCTCGATGCGCGTACCCGGGCCTTGGCCGGGGTGCGGGCCGCCCACGTAGAGCACACCCAGGCGGCAGCCCGGGCGCAGACCGCTGCGGTGCTGGTCGAGCGCACCGCCGATCTGCAGGCCGCGGTCGAGGCCTTCGTCTGCGCCGCCGGGGCACGCAGCGGGGGGACCGGCTATGCCAACCCCGTCGCCGACCCGGCCGCTGGCCATGGCCTGGATGAGTCCACCCGCCAGGCGATCGCCGCGGTCACCACCAGCATCCGCTCGGTGCACCCGCTGCGTGGCGCCGATCCCGGGCAGCGCGCCGCGATCATCGAGGCGGTCGCCGCCGCCGCCGGTCAGTCCGGGCACCCGACATGGCTGGCGCAGACCGGGACCACGACCACGGCCGAGGAGGTTGAGACCGCCTGTCAGCGGGCTGGGGTGAGCGTGATGGATCCGGCCGAGGCCCTCACCGCGATGGCCGGCCGGGAGAACAAGCTGCACGTGGGCGGGGTCCTCATCGTCGAGAACGCCGAGGCGCTGCCCACCGAGGCGCTCACCGCCCTATGCCTGCGCGCCGGGGCCAGCAACACCAAACTGCTGCTGTTCAGCGACCCCGCCGCCGACGGGCCCAGCCGGGACCTCACCGACACCCTGGCCGGCCTGCCGTGGGCTCAGCACCTCGGCCCCACCCCGCCGACACCGGGCATCGTCGAGCGCGCCGCGGCCTGGACCGCCGCCCACCCGGCTGGTGGCGTCGACAGCGTGCAGGCCGGTCAGGAGGAGCTGCCCCGCCCGCTGCGCCACGCCCTGACCACCGCTGCTGAGCACCGCAGCCCCGCTGTGATCGGCCGCCGACCGGCCCAGTCGGTCCTGGCCGACGACCTCGACGCTCGCCGGGCCGTGCAGCGGATCGCGCTGAGCCCCACCGCGGTGCACACCCTGGACCTGCACACCAGCAACGACGACGGGGGTCGGGGTAAAGCCGCCGTGATCGCCGCGCTGGCCCGCACCGGCGGCCCCGGGGTTCAGATGGCGGTCATCCCGATCGGACCCACCACCGTCGGCCAGGGCGCCGACCTGCCGTACCAGCGCTACCTGCTCGACGGGAAAACCGCCGCCGACACCCTGTACCGGCGAACCTGGAAACCCCCACCGGGCAGCCGCATCGTCCTCGACGGCGCTGACCACCTGACCACCAAGAGCCTGACGTGGTGGCTGAACATCGCCGCCCGACACGACCTCAAACTCGTGCTCATCACCGACAGCACCCACCCCGGCCCGCAACGCCACCTCACCGACACCCTCGCCGCCGCCGCACCCTGGGCCGCCCACCACCTCCACCACACCGTCGACACCGGCCACCAGGCCGCCACCACGGTTGTCGGGAGGCTCGTGCAGGCCCACACCAGCCTCATCACCGCCCACCACGACGCCGAACAAGCCATCGCCGAACAGATCGAGCGCTACCGCAGCCAACAACGCACCCGCGACCGCGACCGCCATCGCAGCCGCGACGACGGCTACGACCTCAGCCTGTGATCAGGGGCGGTCTCGGTCGTGGCGGTCAAGTGGGCGCTGACCGTCGCCAGCGGCCAGTTCGTCGTCGCAACGTTTACTAACAGACTCGTACGTTGCTGACCGGGGCTGGAAGCCTGCCGCCGATACGCTTCGGTGCGTGGCGGCCATAGATTTGGACAGCATTGTTTCCAGGCTGGCCAGCCAGCCGTCGCGGCCGGAAGCCACGATCCAGGCCGACATCTACGCGCTGCTGATCGCCGCCAACATTGGGCTCAACGACGAAACGGTGAAAACGGAATCCCCGGTCGAAGGCGGCAGGAGGATCGATGTCGAAATCGGTCAGTGCGTGATCGAGGTCAAGAAGAACCTGACCAGCACTGTTCTCCAAAAAGCCGAAGAACAGCTCGCCGGCTATGTCCAGCAGCGCTCCGAGGTGTTGGGCCGCTACGTCGGCATCCTGACCGACGGCGCGCAATGGCGGCTGTATCACCTGCGCGGGGATGCCCTGGAGCTCGTGTCGGTCCATCAGCTGAACAAGAACGCCCCCGATACCGGCGAACTGCTGGTTTGGCTGGAATCGGTGATGTCCACCCTGACGGCGATCAAACCACTGCCCGAAGAGATCGAACACCGTCTCGGTGCTGGCTCGCCCGCCCATCAGCTCGACGCCGCTGAGCTGCACGCCATCTACGCCGCCCACGCCGACGACAAAGACGTCCAACTCAAACGCCAACTATGGGCCAAACTGCTGCGCACCGCCCTGGGCGCGGAGTTCGTGGACTCCGAAGAACTCTTCATCAACCACACCCTGCTGGTGACCACCGCCGAACTCATCGCCCACGCGGTGCTCAACTTCGACGTCGGCCCCACCGGAACCCTGACCGCCCGTCAGATCACCAGTGGAACCGAGTTCGCCAACGCCCGCATCCGCGGCGTGGTCGAAGCCGACTTCTTCGACTGGGTCACCGACACCCCCGCCGGGGAATCCTTTGTACGCAACCTCGGCCGCCGAATCGCCCGATTCGATTGGAGCGCAGTCGAACACGACGTTTTGAAAGTCCTCTACGAATCGGTCATCACCAAAAACGTCCGCGAAAAACTCGGCGAGTACTACACCCCCGACTGGCTAGCCGACCGTATGGTCCACACCTTCATCCCCGCCCCGCTGGACACCGTGGCCGCCGATCCGGCTTTTATGCGAAATTTTGATGTCTCACGAGACGCTCGGACCGTGTGTCACGACCCCATACAGTCTGTGAAGGTAAGTGCTTGATGGGGCTGGACTCGCACCATTCGCCACCCTCCAGAAAGTCCTAGGTCGCCGACCTGCGCTCTGCGCGCCGGCCCAAGCTGGCGAAACAACCCGGCTATCCGCGGACCCCAGACGCTTCTCTGCCGCTTCGACGCGCAAGAGTCTGTCGGATAGCTCGCGCCTACCCGTCCGCATCGGGCGCCTTGATGGCCGCACCGATGATCGGCAAGTAGCGCCTTACCTGTTCACGATCACTATCCTTCTCCGAATCGCTCAGGTCCTTGTAGGGCGTCTCGATCTGGGTTTGCCAACGCTTTGCTAAATGTGCGGGGATGACCAAAGACCCGTCCTTCGCACGCTGGCACTGGTCATGCATGTATTGCTGCCAATGAGCCCATCG
>JAGQTU010000109.1 GCA_020438865.1 Mycobacterium sp. | reverse complement strand
CTCAGGGTGTCCCCCGTGCGGATCTCCTTGAAGCCGACCAAGGCGACGATCTCGCCCGCGTGGGCCTCCTGGATCTCCTCACGCTTGTTCGCGTGCATCTGGAGGATCCTGTTGACCCGTTCCTTCTTCCCGGTCCCCACGTTGAGGACCACGCCGCCCGCCTTGAGCACCCCGCTGTAGATCCTGACGAATGCCAGGCGTCCCACGTAGGGGTCCGAGACGATCTTGAAGGCCAGGGCGCAGAGCGGTTCCGACTCGTCGGCCTGCCGCGCTTCCCTCTCCCCGTCCCGGGGGCGGATCCCCTCCACCGGCGGCACGTCCAGCGGCGAGGGCAGGTAGTCGATGACCGCGTCGAGCATGGGCTGCACGCCCTTGTTCTTGAACGCGCTGCCGCACAGCACCAGGTAGGCCTGCGAGCTGATCGTCAGCTTGCGCAGGGCGCCCTTGATCTCCTCGATGGACAGTTCCTCGCCACCGAAGTACTTCTCGAGCAGTGCCTCGTCGGTCTCGGCGACGGCCTCGAGCAGCTTGGTGCGGTACTCGTCGGCCTTCTGTTGAAGATCGTCAGGAAGGCTCGACAACTCCAAGACGTCGTACTTCTCGCCGAGCTTCGTCTCGCCGCGCCAGACCTTGGCCTTCATCTCGACCAGGTCGACGACGCCCTCGAAGTCACCCTCGGAGCCGATCGGGAGCTGGATCGGAATGACGTTGGCGCCCAGGCGGTCTTCCATCGTCTTCACCGAGAAGTAGAAGTCCGCGCCGATCTTGTCCATCTTGTTGACGAAGCAGATGCGGGGGACGTCGTACTTGTCGGCCTGCCGCCAGACCTGCTCGGACTGCGGCTCGACGCCTTCCTTGCCGTCGAACACGGCGACCGCGCCGTCGAGCACGCGCAGGCTGCGCTCCACCTCGACGGTGAAGTCGACGTGCCCGGGGGTGTCGATGATGTTGATCTGGTTGTCGTTCCAGAAGCAGGTGGTCGCCGCGGAGGTGATGGTGATCCCGCGCTCCTGCTCCTGCTCCATCCAGTCCATGGTGGCGGCGCCGTCGTGCACCTCACCGATCTTGTAGCTGATACCGGTGTAGTAGAGGATGCGCTCGGTCGTCGTCGTCTTGCCGGCATCGATGTGCGCCATGATGCCGATGTTGCGGACCTTGTTCAGGTCGGTCAGCACGTCCTGTGCCACGGCTAATCCACTCTCTCGCTTCGTAGTTCGCTGATCTGCTGTTCGCCCAGCCGCCGCGCCATCGGGACGGCCGGCGCTGTGATCACCAGCGGTAGTGCGCGAAGGCCCGGTTCGCCTCGGCCATCTTGTGGGTGTCCTCGCGCCGCTTGACGGCGGCACCCAGGCCATTGCTGGCGTCGAGGATCTCGTTGGCCAGCCGCTCGACCATGGTCTTCTCGCGGCGGGCCTTGGAGAAGCTGACCAGCCAGCGCAGCGCCAGCGTGGTCGAGCGCTCGGGCCGCACCTCGACCGGCACCTGGTAGGTGGCGCCACCGACGCGGCGGCTGCGCACCTCGAGGGCGGGCTTGACGTTGTCCAGGGCGCGCTTCAGCGTGACCACCGGGTCGGTTCCGGTCTTGTCGCGGGCCTGCTCCAGCGCACCGTAGACGATGCGTTCGGCCAGCGACTTCTTGCCGTCGAGCAGCACCTTGTTGACCAGCTGCGTGACCAGCTGCGACCCGTAGACCGGGTCGTTGACCAACGGACGCTTCGGCGCGGGGCCCTTGCGCGGCATTAGCTCTTCTCCTTCTTGGCGCCGTAACGGCTGCGTGCCTGCTTGCGGTTCTTGACACCCTGGGTGTCCAGCGAGCCGCGGATGATCTTGTACCGCACACCCGGAAGGTCCTTCACACGACCGCCGCGCACCAGCACCATCGAGTGCTCCTGCAGGTTGTGACCCTCGCCGGGAATGTAGGCCGTGACCTCGACCTGGCTGGTCAGCTTGACGCGCGCCACCTTCCGAAGCGCCGAGTTCGGCTTCTTCGGGGTGGTGGTGTACACGCGGGTGCACACCCCGCGGCGCTGCGGGCTGCCCTTCAGGGCCGCCGTCTTGACCTTGGCGATCTTGTCCCGGCGGCCCTTGCGGACCAGCTGGTTAATGGTTGGCATCTACCGGCTTTCTGTCTCTCGTCGTCGTTCAGCGTTTTCAAGTCTCTGTACTGCAGTTTTCGCCCCGTCGTGTCCCCCGCGACCGGGCGTGTCGCACGCACCGCGGCCCAGGAAAATCCGTTGCATTTCCCGTGGATCACGACATGCGAATTGGCCCGGCGTGCGCGCATGGGTAACCCGCAAGCGCCTTATCGGCCAGGCACGAGCCTTCACAATACCAGGCTGCACACGCCCGACCAAACCCGGTGTACGGGGCTTTTACGAGGCCTTACTGCAGGTCAACGCGTGAATGCCAGCGTGGGTTCCCCAACCGGGCCGTCAGCCGCCCGCGTTGCGGTGCGCCATACCGGTGGCCAGCCGCAGCACCATGTCGGAGAACAGGGCGTCGGTGTCGACCTCGTCCATCACCCCGGTCATCTCCAACAGCACGAAGCCGTGCAGCGCCGCCCAGAACTCCAGGGCCGCGTAGAACGCGTCGTCGCCGTCCATGCCGTAGGAGGCCAGCACCTCGATCACCGGGGCGGCCGCGGCGTGCGAGGCCGCGGTGAACTCGGGGTCGTCGTCACCACCCAGTGGGGTGCGGGTGAAGGCGGAATAGCGGCCCGGATGGTGGTGCGCATAGCTGCGGTAGGCGCTGGCCATGGCCATCACGGCGTCGTCGCGGGTGCGGCCCTGCCCGACCGCGTTGAGCATCTGCAGGATGTCGTCGATGACGTGCATGCGCACCGTCCGGCGCAGGTCGTCGAGGCTGTCGACGTGGTTGTAAAGCGACGGGCCCTTGGTGCCGAGGTGGGTGGCCAGGGCGTTGATGGTCAGCGCGTCCCAGCCTTCGCGGTCCAGGAAGCTCAGCGCCGCGTTGACGATGACGTCGCGACTGAGCTTTGACGACCGGGCCGACGGCCGGCCGGGGGCGCGGGTGCGGCCGCCGGCCGACTCCGCTTCCGGCCGAGTTGTCATGGGTCGCCTTTCCGAAACTGTGTCCCAGCGTTGACCGCAGTGTTGATCGGCAAACAACACTAGTTGACGCGCCGGTGGGCCCGCCGCGCCCGTTCCCCGTCGTCCGCCCCGGAAGTCCTCCCGTGGCCGGCGCGTTCGCACGTAGGCTCAGACGACGGCGATCGCCGGGAGTTGGGCATGACCAATCGGATCGACCGCGTTCCGGCGTAGGAACGCCCGAGAGTAAGCAGAGGACAACATGCGGATGCACGCCCCCACCCTGGTGGCCGGAATCGGCGCGGTCGCGGTGGCGACCGCCCTGGCGGGCTGCGGTTCCAACAGCAGCGACACCAATTCACCGACCGCGACGGCCGGCAAGTCCGGCGCCCAGGTGGAGGTGGGCAACACCATCAACTACGGCTCGTTCGGCACCACCGCGGACATCGACTGCGCCGACGGCAAGTCGCTGAACGTGGGCGGCTCGAACAACACCCTGACGGTGAAGGGGACGTGCGCGTCGGTCAACATCGGCGGCGCCGACAACAAGATCGTCTTCGACAACATCGGCAAGGAACTCTCCGTCGTCGGGTTGAACAACACAGTCACTTACAAGGCGGGCGACCCGAAGGTCAACAACCTGGGCTCGGGCAACACGATCAACAAGGGCTGACGACGGTCCCACGGCAGGGACCGGTCCATCGTCAAGGCTTTCTTGACGCGAACCGATTCGTCAGGTAAATCTTGACGCATGACGGTTCAGTCGATCAGCCTGCACGCCTTCCGCGAGGACATCCCGGGTCGGCGATGGCGCGCGCTCTACGACGCGACGTGGCGCCAGTACCGACAGTGGTATCTCCGTCCCGATACCGGCCGGCGTCCCACCGTCGAGGAAGCAGAAGCGGCCCTGCGCAGGCACATGCCCGAACTGCATCCGATCTGGCGGCACCTGGTCGCGCTCGCGGGCGGTGATTCGACAACCGCGGCCATGCTCACGCACTGGAACATGCCCGCCTTCGCCCCCGCGTGCTCGCAGGTCGTGGTCGACACCGGTACCCGGGCGCTGATCCGCAACTACGACTACCACCCCGACCTGTTCGAACAGGTCGTCATGTCCACCCGGTTCGCCGACCGCGCCGTGCTGGGTACCAGCGATTGTCTCTGGGGCTTACTGGATGGAATGAACTCCGACGGACTTGCCGTGTCCCTGACGTTCGGCGGAGCCAAAGGCGCCGGGCCCGGTTTCGGTATCCCGCTGATCGTTCGTTATCTCCTGGAAGTCGCGGGGACCACAGCAGAGGCCGTGAGAATACTGTCCCGACTGCCGATTTCGATGTCCTACAACCTGACCCTGACCGACCGCAGCGGCGAGACCTGCACGGCCTACGTGGCATCGGGTCGAGCAGTGGAAGTGCGAGCAGTGCCGGTGGCCACCAACCACCGATTCGATCACCCGGACGACCCGGCGCACGCGAAGCGTTTTCGCAGCCTCGAGCGTCAGACCCATCTCCTCGGACTGCTGGCCGGTCGGCCACACCCCGACGTTGTCGCCCGGGAGTTCTTGCGCGAACCATTGCGCAGCTACGACTACGCCAACGGATTCGGCACCCTCTACACCGCCGACTATCGACCCGATTCCGGCGAGGTGCACTATCGATGGCCGGGCACCACCTGGACTCGGTCGTTCGAATCGCTGGACGCCGAAGTGCGCCTTGACCTCCCGGCGGCCTGACGCCGCTAAAATCCGCAGATGGCCGAAGAACCCGCGCTGTCCCTCGACCGGTTGAGCGAGAGTGAGATGGCGGCGCTCATCTTTCGGATCACCGACGAACTGAGTGCACGCGGCACCCGGGAGGGTTTCGCCGAACTGCTCCGCATCGTGGCGTATGTCGGTGAGCGGGTCGGCGACACGGCCCGACTGCTGGCGGCGTCGAATTCGTGGAGTCAGGTGGCGGAGATATCGGGGACTTCGAAGCAGGCCGCGTGGGAACGGTGGCGGATGTCGTGACCGGCGCCGGTTAGGCCTTGGATCCGTGGCGGCCCGCGCCTTGGGCGAAACGCTGTGCGCCCTCGAGCGACTCGGCGGACACCTGCGACAAGCTGCCGAACTCGACGTCCATCGCCTCGGCCTCGGAGTGCCCCCACTGGTGGATGGCCGAGAGCCGGTCGGACCGCATGCAGCCCTGTGGCAGCGCGGCCAGCTCGGCGGCCAGCTCCTCGGCCGACTGGCGGGCCTGACCCTTCGGCACGACCCGAGTTGCCAGCCCGATGGCCAGCGCCTCCTCGGCCGCGACGGCCCGGCCGGTCAGGATCATGTCCATCGCCCGGCCGTGGCCGATCAGCCGCGGCAGCCGCACCGTGCCGCCGTCGATCAGCGGCACACCCCAGCGCCGGCAGAACACCCCGAACACCGCGTCCTCCTCGACGACGCGGAGGTCGCACCACAGCGCGAGCTCGAGGCCGCCGGCGACGGCGTATCCGCTGACCGCGGCGATGACCGGCTTGGCGAGGACCATGCGGCTCGGGCCCATCGGTCCCGGGGCGCTAACCCCCACGCGAGGCCGGTGGATGGGGTTGGTGTCCGGTGTGCCGATGGCCTTCAGATCGGCTCCCGCACAGAATGTTCCGTGATCACCCCACAGCACCGCGACCGAGGCCGACTCGTCGGCGTCGAATTCGGTGAACGCCTCGAACAACGCCATCGCGGTGGGTCCGTCGACGGCGTTGCGGGCGTGCGGGCGGTCCAGGATCACCGTGGTCACCGCGCCGTTCTTCTCGACCCGCACCGAACTCATCTCGCCTCCATCAACTCGTCGTCCCGCCGGGCATTCAGTTCCGCGGCGAAGTTCTCATAGGCCGCCCGCAACGCGGCTCCGGGCCACTGATCGGGCAGCAACTCGTCGGGCAGCACCGGGTCGGTGAGCAGGTGGCGCACCACCGCGGCGGCGGCGACGAACCGCCCGGGAATGTCCGTGGCGGCGGCCATCTCGTCGAGCAGCCGATGCCCGGTCTGCGACCAGCCAGGCAGGTCCCACAGCCGCGCCGCCAGCCCGGCCGGGTCGTCGTCGCGGGCGTGCAGCACCCGGACCCGGTCGAGGATGTCGCCGGGCAACGTGTCGTCCAGGTTGGCCGGGCGCAGCCAGACTCCCTCACGCAGTTCGCCGAATCGCCGGTCGGACAGGGTGTTCCGCAGCGCCGCCCGGGACCGGGCGTCGGTGCCGACGGTGGTGATCACCAGCGTGGTCCAGATACCGTCCCAGGCCCGGGTGCGCGGGTTGAGCACCGCGTCCTGGCGGCGCTGGCGGGCCAGCAGGCGATCCGAGAGCCGGTAGCCGTCCGCCGAGCGCACCAGGTCACCGGCGCCGACCATCCGGGTCAGAGCCACCCGCAACGTCGGCTCCCTGATATCGAAATCGGCTGTGAGCCGCACCAATTCACCGGCACTGGCCCACGCCGGGTGCGCGCCGAGCAGCACGCTGAGCACCACCGATCGCGCGGTCATCCGGCGAATCGGCTCGCTCACTCCTCAGACCCCGGAGGTGGTGCGGCCGTGGTCGCCGAACGGTTCGTCGCGCTGACGCACGGCCTCGCGGAAGCCGTGCTCGCGGGCCTCGGCGACGAAGGTGTGGCCCTCGGGGGTGTGCCGGGCGATACCGTCGAACACCGTGCTGACCATTCGGCTGGTCGCCACGCCCTGCTGGTAGAGCGCGGTGTTCATGGCGAGCTTCACCATGATCAGCTGGTTGACCGGGACCGCCGCGATCCGCTCGACCAACCGCTCGGTGCGCTCGTCGAGGTCCGCCGGGTCCGGCGCCTCGACCGCGAGTCCCCACTCGGCGGCCTGCGCGCCGCTGATGCAATCCCCCGTCAGCAGAAGGCGTTTCGCGCGCTGGTCGCCGAGGCGGTGCGCCCACAGCCCGGCGGCCGGCACCCCCCACACCCGGGTGGGTGGATAGCCGATCTTGGCGTCGGCGGCCGCGATCACCTGATCGGCGTGCAGGGCGATGTCGGTGCCGCCCGCCACGCAGTAGCCGTGGATCTTGACCACCGTCGGCTTGTCGGCGTGCATCAGGCTGGCGAAGCCGCGGACGAACCGGCTCATCATCTGGTAGTCGATCATCGGGTCCCACGGCTGGTTCGGCAGGTGGTTGACCGCCTGGGTCTTGCCGTCGAGAACCGTCCCGCGCCGGGCAGTTCCGTCACCGGCGGAGCCCGATCCGTCGGCGTACGCGCTGAGGTCGAAGCCGGCGCAGAAGCCCTCGCCGCGCCCGGACACCAGGATCACGTGCACGTTCGGGTCGAGGTCGGCGCGCTCCACCAGGGCGGCCAGTTCCAGCGGGGTGTCGGCGACGATCGCGTTGCCCTTCTCCGGGCGGTTGAACGTGATCCGGGCGACCCGGTCGGTGACCTCGTAGGTCATCGTCTTGAGGGTTTCCACGCTCACGCCCGCGCCGAGTGTGCGGTTTCGTACGCGACACGCCGCCCGGGACGTATCAGAATGCACACTCGAGACAGCTCGGTCACCCCTTCACCATGCAGCGCTCGAGGATCGGCGCCAGGTCCAGCCCGGTCGGCAGGGTGCCGAACGCGCCGCCCCACTGACCGCCCATCCGGGTGGCCAGGAACGCCTCGGCCACGGCCGGGTGGCCGTGCCGCACCAGCAGCGAGCCCTGCAGGGCCAGGCTGATGTCCTCGGCGACCTTGCGGGCGCGGTATTCGATGCTCTCCAGGTCGGCGAGGTCGTCGCGCAGCTGCTGCACGTGGGCGTCCAGGCGCGGATCATGGCCCGCGGTGATCGCCAGCTCGTCGAAGAGCACCTCCACGCATTCCGGCCGGGTTGCCATGGCGCGCAACGTGTCCAGGGCGCTGACGTTGCCGGAGCCCTCCCAGATGCCCATCAGCGGCGCCTCGCGGTACAGCCGCGGCATGCCGGATTCCTCGGCGTATCCGTTGCCGCCGAGGCATTCCATCGCCTCGCCGGCGTGCGGGGTCGCGCGCTTGCACACCCAGTACTTGGATGCGGCCAGCCCGATGCGGCGCAGCAGGGTCTCCCGCTCGTCGCCGCGCACCGCGCCGTCGGTGGCCCCGGCCATCCGCATCGCCACGATGGTCGCCGCCTCCGCCTCGACGGCGAGGTCGGCCAGCACGTTGCGCATCAGCGGCTGGTCGATCAGGTAGGCGCCGAACGCCTTTCGGTGCTGGGCGTGGTGGATGGCGCGGGTCAGCCCGCTGCGCATGCTGGTGGCGCTGCCCAGGGTGCAGTCCAACCGGGTCAGGTTGACCATCTCGATGATGGTCGGTACCCCGCGCCCCTCCTCGCCGACCAGCCAGGCGACGGCGCCGTCGTACTCGATCTCGCTGGAGGCGTTGGCGTGGTTGCCCAGCTTGTCCTTGAGCCGCTGGATGCGCATCCGGTTGCGGCTGCCGTCGGGCAGGATCCGCGGCAGCAGGAAGCAGCTCAGCCCGCTCGGAGCCTGCGCCAGCACCAGGAAGATGTCGCACATCGGCGCCGAGGTGAACCACTTGTGGCCGACCAGGGTGTAGCTGCCGTCGCCGTTGGGGGTGGCCTCGGTGGTGCCGGCCCGCACGTCGGAGCCGCCCTGCTTCTCGGTCATCGACATGCCCGCGGTGATGCCGACCTTGGTGGTGGCGAGCTTCAGTTCGGGGTCGTATTCGCGGCTGGTCAGCAGCGGCTCGTAGACTGCGGCCAGCTCCGGGTTGTGCCGGAGCGCGGGGACGACGGCGTAAGTCATCGAGATCGGGCAGACGTGTCCCGGTTCGGGGGTCCAGACCGACATCTTCGCCGCGCGGACCACGTGGGCGCCGGGGCGGTCGTCGGCCCAGGGGGCGGCGTGCAGCCCGTGCGCGATCGCGGTGCGCATCAGCTCGTGATAGGCCGGGTCGTACTCGACCTCGTCGACCCGGTGCCCGTACCGGTCGTGGGTGTGCAGGATCGGGATGTTGCGGTCGGCCAGTTCGCCCCAGCGCTGCGCCTGGGCGCCGCCCGAGATCGCGCCGAGTTCGGTGACTTCGTCGAGGCCCCACTGGCCGCCCTCGCGGATCAGCGCCTCGACGAGCACCGGCGAGGTGGCGGGGTTGTGGTCGAGCAGCGGTGGGACCTGGTTGGTGACGACGTGGGTGTCCGGCATCCCACCACTGTTACATTTTTCCGACAACCGCACAAGATGCGTAATGTGGCATGCTGCTTGCCGTGAAACCGAACGCCGTCGTGCACGCCACCGCCCACCGCCTCGAGCTCGAGCCGGTGGCCGCAGAGCAGTCCATCGCCGGCGACCCGAGCACCGGCGTCGCCGAGCTCGGCCGATTCGGCGGACTGGATGTGGGGATCTGGGAGATGACTCCCGGGGTGATGCGTGACGTCGAGGCCGAGGAGGTGTTCGTCGTGCTGTCCGGGGCGGCGACGGTCGAGTTCGCCGACGGCACCGCGCCGCTCACCCTCGGTCCGGGCGATGTCGTCCGGCTGACGGCGGGCACCGAGACGGTGTGGACGGTCACCGAGACGTTGCGGAAGGTCTATCTCACCTAGCGAGCCTCAGCGCAGCAACTTCGACAGCCAGTCCCGGGCTTCGGCGATGCTGCTCTGCGGCAGCGAGAAGTGGTCGTCGTGCGGGTACTCCCGGACATCGACGGCGCCGCCGAAACCCTTGACGGCAGGCCGGTGACCTCGTGGATGGCGTCGTTGACATCGCTGGACAGGTAACGGATCCGCCGGGCCGTCGCGCCGGCGATCGATGTGTGCACCGGCTCCTGGCTCAGCAGCGTTCCCGGCGACCGGCCCGTCACGAGGGCACGTTGTCCCGCAGGAACGCGATGTCGTCCTTGCGGCCCTCGTCGGCCGTCTCGCAGATCACCGGCGCGCCGGCGGCATCGACGACGGCGACCAGCAGTTGCGGATCGATCTGTCCGGTGCCGAAGTTGGCGTGCCGGTCGGCGCCGGAACCCTTGGCGTCGCGGGAGTCGTTGCAGTGCACCAGGTCGATGCGGCCGGTGATGGACTTGATCCGGTCGACCGCGTCGATCAACTCCTCCCCGGCGGCCCAGGCGTGGCAGGTGTCCAGACAGAACCCGATGCCCATGTCGCCGATGCGGTCCCACAGCCGGGCGATGGTGTCGAAGTGCCGGGCCATCGCGTGGTCGCCGCCTGCGGTGTTCTCCAGGTAGACCGGGACGTCGGTCTCCAGGGCGTTGAGCGCCTTGACCCAGCGCTCGAAGCCGGCCTCCATGTCGTTGTCGTCGGCGTGCCCGCCGTGAACGATCACCGCCGTGGCGCCGATCTCGCCGGCCGCGTCGCAGGTGTCCTGCAGGATCTTGCGCGACGGGATGCGCACCCGGTTGTTGGCCGAGGCCACGTTGATCAGATACGGCGCGTGCACGTACAGCGGGATCGGCGAGCGGCGCAGCATGTCGGCGTCCTCGCGGGGCGGTTTGGGCTTCTTCCAGCTCTGCGGGTCGCCGAGGAAGAACTGGACCGCGTCGGCGTCGTCGTTGAGCGCGCCGAGCAGCGGGTTGTCGGAGCGGACGTGGGAACCGATGAGCACGACGGCCAGTCTAGGCGCGGGCTCCGACCGCCAGCCCCGCGCACGCGAGCAGACGCAGAATCGCACTGGGGGCACGCCGAGCGTGCGATTCTGCGTCTGCTCAACGTCAGCCTGCCAGTTGTGAACGGTCCAATTGGCGGGCGATTCGCTCTGCCAACCTGGCCGGGTTTCGCCGCACGTCATCGACAACGATGGGAATGATCGTCCAGCCCGCATCCTGGACACCGCTGAACCTGCTCTTGTCACGGAGCATGGCGCTTCGGCCCGCGTGCCAATCGACGCTTTCGTATTCGGCGGCAACCCTTGCTTGCGGCCAGGCAAAGTCGACTCGCCAGCGTTCCCCGCTGCGCCCCATGACGGTGTACTGCAATTCCGGGCGCGGAAGGCCGTGGTCGAGCATCACCAGGCGGGCTTCGCTTTCCATCGCTGACTCCGCTCGCGGGTCCGCGTGCGCCAACAATGCACGGACTGCCACGATGCCGCGCCTGCCACGTTGGTCCCGAACGGCTTGCTCGAGATCGACCTCCGTACACCATGTCGATCGCAGGGCCGCGTCGAGCGTCGCCAGGCCTCTGGGCCGACGCAGACGCCGGGCCACTTCCACCGCCGTCCACGCCGGCGCCGTTGCCGGTCTGCTCCCGATCAACTGCAACGGTGCACCCCAGCGTTGATGTACAACAAGCCCTTTGGTGGGGCGCATTCGGACACCGGGGTCGAGAACGTGAATGTCCGCCGTGTTCTCGCTGTCGAATCCGTAGAGCGCGGCCGCTGTCCCGAGGCAGGCGATCGCCGGACCACCGCCCATGAACACATCCAGCGCCGCCAATCTGCCGCGCAGATCTTGCTCAGCTGTCGCGTACACCCCGTACCAGATTCGCGTGAGCCGCCCGTTGCTCACATGGACGTCAAGCTGCTGACGCGTCATGACCTTCAGCAACTGCGCGGTCGTGGGGTAGTTGCCGAACTGTTCGATCAGTGCGGCAGTGCGCGAATCCACGGGCCCAGCTTGAGCCTTCCTGGCGGTCTGCGCACTCAGGCGGCTGGTGCTGCTGTGGATGAAGCCGCGAGTAGACGCAGAATCGCACTGCGAGAGCCGAATTCATGCGATTCTGCGTCTGCTCGCGAGAGGCCGCCGGCCGAACTCATCGGCGCAACGAAGAAGCCCCCGGGGGTGAACCCGGGGGCTTCTTCGTCAGCGAATAGCGGTAGTCCTACCGATAATCCGAGTAGCCGTAATCGTCCAGCGGCACCGCGGCGCCGGTGGCCTGGCCGAAGTCCGGGCTGTAGTACTGATCCTCGTAGGACGGGATCGTGTACGCGGCGGCCCGGGCCTCCTCGGTCGGCTGAACCTGGATGTTGCGGTAGCGGCTGATGCCGGTACCGGCCGGGATCAGCTTGCCGATGATCACGTTCTCCTTCAGACCGTTGAGCTTGTCGCTACGGCAGTTGATCGCCGCATCGGTCAGCACTCGGGTGGTCTCCTGGAACGACGCCGCCGACAGCCACGAATCGGTGGCCAGCGACGCCTTGGTGATACCCATCAGCACCGAGTCGGCCTTGGCACCCTCCTCATTGCGCGTCACGCAACGCTGGTTCTCTTCCGCCACCCGCATGCGATCGACTTGCTCACCACGCAGATAGCGGGTGTCGCCGGGCTC
>JAGQTU010000108.1 GCA_020438865.1 Mycobacterium sp. | reverse complement strand
TGCTGCGGCGCGATCGACGTGGACGACGAGGACATGACCCCATCATCACAGCGGCCACCGACAAGTTTCGGCCCCGCGAATACGAGCCGGGATCGCGGCCTCGGTGCTTCTGGGCCGACGTTGGCAACAGGCGGGTCGTCCTGATGTGCGGAGAAGCCTGGGTGAGGTGTGGCTTGTCTATCGGTCTATCGGGTTCAGCGCCATGACTTCTCAAGCTACTCCGGCTTGGCGTCTATTCCGGATTCCTTGCGCTGCTGCGCGGTGATCGGCGCGGGCGCATCGGTCAGCGGATCGACTCCCCCGCCGGACTTCGGGAAGGCGATCACCTCGCGGATCGAGTCGGCACCGAACAGCAGCGCGGTGATCCGGTCCCAGCCGAACGCGATGCCGCCGTGCGGCGGTGCGCCAAAGGTGAAGGCGTCCAACAGGAATCCGAACTTCTCCTGCGCCTCGTCGCGATTGATGCCCATCACCGCGAACACCGTCTCCTGGACATCGCGGCGGTGGATACGGATCGAGCCGCCACCGATCTCGTGGCCGTTGCAGACGATGTCGTAGGCGTCGGCGAGCACCGCGCCGGGGTCGGTGCCGACCGAACCCTGGTACTCGGGCTTGGGCGCGGTGAACGCGTGGTGCACCGCCGTCCACGCCCCCGAGCCGACCGCGACGTCACCGGCGGCCGTCGCATCGCCGGCCGGCTCGAACAGCGGCGGGTCGACGATCCAGGTGAACGCCCACGCGTCCGGGTCGATCATGTCCAGCCGCCGGGCGATCTCACCGCGCGCGGCGCCCAGCAGTGCCCGCGACGCCTTCACCGGTCCGGCGGCGAAGAATACGCAGTCCCCCGGGTTCGCGCCGACGTGGGCGGCCAGGCCGTCCCGTTCGGCGTCGGAGAGGTTCTTGGCGACCGGCCCCGCCAGCTCACCGTCCTCGCCGATCAGCACGTAGGCCAGACCTTTGGCGCCGCGCTGCTTGGCCCACTCCTGCCAGCCGTCCAGGGTGCGCCGCGGCTGCGAGGCGCCCCCCGGCATCACCACCGCCCCGACGTACGGGGCCTGGAACACCCGGAACGGGGTGCCTTCGAAGTACTCGGTGCACTCGACGAGCTCGAGACCGAAGCGCAGATCGGGTTTGTCCGAACCGAACCGGCGCATCGCGTCGGTGTAGGTCATCCGCGGGATGGGCCGCGGCAGGTCGTAGCCGATCAGCGCCCAGAGCGCGGCCAGGACCTCTTCGGCGACCGCGATGACGTCGTCTGAGTCGACGAAGCTCATCTCCACGTCGAGCTGGGTGAACTCCGGCTGGCGGTCGGCGCGGAAGTCCTCGTCGCGGTAGCAGCGCGCGATCTGGTAGTAGCGCTCCATCCCGGCGACCATCAGCAGCTGCTTGAACAGCTGCGGGCTCTGCGGCAGCGCGTAGAACGACCCGGGCTGCAGCCGGGCCGGAACCAGGAAGTCGCGCGCGCCCTCCGGGGTGGAGCGGGTCAGCGTCGGCGTCTCGATCTCGACGAAGTCGTGGGCGGCCAGCACCGAGCGGGCGGCGGCGTTGACGCGCGAGCGCAGCCGGATGGCGTCGCCCGGACCGCCGTCACGGCGCATGTCGAGGTAGCGGTACCTCAGCCGGGCTTCCTCGCCGGCGGGCTCGTCGAGCTGGAACGGCAGCGCCGCGCTCTCCCCCAGCACTGTCAGCGCAGTGGCGTTGACCTCGATCTCGCCGGTGGGGATCTCCGCGTTCGCGTTGCCCTCCGGGCGGACCTCCACGACGCCCTCGACGGCGACGCAGAACTCCGCGCGCAGCCGGTGCGCCTGGGCCAACACGTTCCCTTCGCGGAACACCACCTGGGAAACGCCGGAAGCATCGCGCAGATCGATGAAGATCACGCCGCCATGGTCGCGGCGCCGGGCCACCCAGCCGGCCAGCGTCACCGTCCGCCCGGCGTCGGTGGCCCGCAACGAACCGGCGGCGTGACTGCGCAGCACTGAATACTCCCTGGGAATCGGAACGGTGGCGAGCCGCCAGTCTATGAGGTGCCCACCACCCGACGGTCGACGCCTCGGGGTACGGTCGGCGCGGAGGTGGGCCGATGACCACGATGTATCCCTGCGAGCGCGTCGATCAAGGCTGGATCAAGACCGCGCCGTTCCGGTTCTCCAACAGCGTCGACCTCGCGATCACCCCGGAGCAGCTTTTCGAGGTGCTGGCCGACGCCGAGGCCTGGCCGAAGTGGGCCAAGGTGATCACCAGGGTCACCTGGACCAGTCCGCCGCCCTACGGTGTCGGCACCACCCGGACCGTCGACATGCTCGGTGGGCTGATCGGCGACGAGGAGTTCCTGGCCTGGGATCCCAACACCTACGTGTCGTTCCGGTTCAACACCTGCTCCAACAAGGCGGTGGCCGCCTTCGCCGAGGAGTACACGGTGGTCGAGACCCCGGGCGGCTGCCGGCTGACCTGGACGGTGGCCCAGAGCCCCGCCGGCCCGGCCCGGCTCGGCCTGGTGCTCGGGCGGCCGTTGATGAACCTGTCGTTCAGGTGGTTCCTGGCCAACCTGCGCCGCTACACCGATCAGCGTTACGGCCGACAGCGCTAATTGATGCCCGCCCAGGCGCGCCGCCGCGCCGCGTCGGGGTCATCGACGCAGACGTCCCGCGCCGAGCGGATCACCCGGGTGCGGCGCCGGGCGGTCTCGTAGCGCGGCCAGTCCGCCAGGGGCAGGCCGGTGCCGAACCGCAGCCAGGTGCGCTGCATCCGGCGCCCCACCCCGGGCTGCACCCGCCGGCCCAGCGGATGGAGTTTGCGGCCCAGATACGAGCCGTAGCTGTGCTGGATGTGCACGATCTCGCTGCCATGGGTGGCGCCGAGCCCGAGTAGCCGCAGGCTCCACGCCGCGTGGTCGAACCGGTACACGTGGGTGGTCGCGTGGGTGCTGTAGGCGTCGGCGAACGCCCAGGTGGGTGCGCCGAACATGGCGTCGGCGCCGATGGCGAGCAGTGCCCGCCGGCGCGGATAGTCCGGGTAGGCGGCCAGCACGCGCTCGCGGGCGTCCGGCGCGGTTCGCGCGAAGTAGCCGTCGATGCCCGCCGTCGTGGTCGGCAACATCGGCGGCTTGGACCAGGCGAACATGGAGGCCTCGTGGCTGTTGGTGCCGATGATCAGCGGCACCCTGTTGAGCGCACCGGTGCGGGCCGCCTCGATCGGGTGCTGCGGCAGCAGCTCGACACCGTGGGTCAGGCCGTACGCCAGCGTGGGCGACGTGGCAGCGCTGCGCCGCTGCACCTCGCCGGCGGCGCGTCGCAGCGCCCGCTGCGGCAACGCGGCAAGTTCGGCGGGGCCGGCACCGAGCAGTTCGAGGAACTCGTGCGCCCGCCTGGCCCGGGTGACCCGGTCGGCGATCAGCGGCAACGCCGGGCTCTGGGCGATCGCCCGGGCGAACAGGCCGGCGGCCGCGGGGCTGGCCAGCAGCGCCAGCACCGACGTCGCGCCCGCGGATTCACCGAAGATGGTCACCCGCTGCGGGTCACCGCCGAACGCGGCGATGTTGTCGGAAACCCATCGCAACGCCGCGATCTGATCGCGCAGAGCCAGGTTGTCGTCGAACCCGGCACCGAGCCCGCCCAGCTCGAAACCCCCGAACACGCCGAGGCGGTAGGTCACGTTGACCACCACCACGTTGCCGTTGGCGGCCAGCCGCGAGCCGTTGTACAGCTGCAACTGGCCGGCGCCGTAGACGAACGCGCCGCCGGGAATCCACACCATCACCGGCAGCGCGGTGCCCACCGCACGGGGCGGTGACCACACGGTCACGGTCAGGCAGGCCTCGTCGCGGATCTTGGGATCGTCACGCCCGCCGCCGACGAAGGAGCGGCCCTGCGGGGGCACCGGCCCGTGCTCGAGGGCGTCGAGAACACCCGGCCACGGTGTCGGTGGTGTGGGGGCGCGGAACCTGCGCTCGCCCACCGGCTGCTCGGCGTACGGGATGCCGCGCCAGACACCGACCCCGCCCTCGGTCGTGCCGCGCAGGGCGCCGTGAGCGGTGTGCACGACGGTCGACGGTTCGACGACGACGGACACGTCTGAATCGTAGTGTGGCAAGCTGAACTCCGCCGGTACCAGCGGCGAAGGAACTTCAAGGAGCGACGATGACCTTCAGCGAAGGCATGCAGATCGACACCAGCACGACCAGCACCGGTGGCGGTGGCGTCGGGCGCGGCATCGCCATCGGCGGCGGCGTCGGCGGCCTGGTGATCGTCATGCTCGCCCTGTTCCTCGGTGTCGACCCCGGCCAGGTGATCAGCCAGCAGCCCATCCAGGCCCAAACCCAGTCCGGCCCGGGCGTGGACCTCTCCAAGTGCAAGACCGGCGCCGACGCCAACAAGTACGTCGACTGCCGGGTGGTGGCAACCGGCAACTCCGTCGACGGGGTGTGGGAACAGCTGCTGCGCGGCTACAGCCGGCCGAAGATGATGCTGTTCAAGGGTTCGGTGCAGACCGGCTGCGGCCCGGCCACCAGCGACGTCGGCCCGTTCTACTGCCCGGTCGACAAGACCGCCTACTTCGATCCGACTTTCTTCGCCGAACTCAAGCGGATGGGCGGGTCCGACGGCGCCGCGGCGCAGGAGTACGTGGTCGCCCACGAGTACGGCCACCACGTGCAGAACCTGCTCGGCGTACTGGGCCGCGCGCAGCAGGGCGCGCAGGGCGCGACCGGCAACGGGGTGCGCACCGAACTGCAGGCCGACTGCTACGCCGGGGTGTGGGCGCATTACGCCGCGATCACCAAACAGCCCGGCACCAATGTGACGTACCTGGAGCCGTTGAGCGACAAGGACATCGCCGACGCGCTCTCGGCGGCGGCATCGGTGGGCGACGACCGGATCCAGAAGCAGGCGACCGGGCGGATCAACCCCGAACAGTGGACGCACGGCTCGTCGGCCGAACGGCAGAAGTGGTTCACCATCGGCTACCAGAGCGGCGACCCCAAGCAGTGCGACACCTTCAGCGCGCGGAATCTGGGCTAGGCCGAGGGTAGTTCGGCGATCACCTCGGCCCGCTCGGGGTCGAAGCTGAAGAACCCCTTGATCGGCGCGCTCTCGGGTCGCGGGTCGGCGTAGCTCCAGGCCACATCGGCCACCGTGGTCTCGCCGACGACGGCCGCCCAGTAGCCGGCGTAGCCCTTGTAGTTGCAGTAGGTCGAGGTCTCGGCGGGCCGCAGCAGGTCGGTGCGCACCAGGTGGGGTGCGACGTACAGCCGGGGTGCCAGCGCCGTCTCGAAGACGATCACGGTTTCATCGGTGTCGACCAGGGTGGTCCCGGCGACGGTGACCCGCAGCCGGCGCCGGGTCGGCAGGCAGTCGACGCGGTGATACGGGTTGGGCGGGTAGTGCACCAGTTCGCGGCCCTCCTCCACCCAGCTGTCGACCGCATCCCACGGCACCCGGACGTAGCCGGGCGCGGCCGGCTCAAATGTCGTTGGCAGGCAGTCGATCTCGCCGGCGGGAAATGCTGATGCGGGAAAGGCGTAGCCCAACGGTTCGCCGGCCCGGTGCACCAGTAGGGCGTGCTCGGTGTCGATCACCGCGACGCCGTCCCGGAAGGCCTGCACCCGGCGCGGATGCGGCTCCACGTAGACCAGTGCGCCGTCCACCGGCGGCGAGAACCAGCCGGCCCGTTCCGGGCCGAGCGGACCGCGCCCGGCGACCAGGCTCATCGCCGCTACAGCCTGGCCTCGACCGCGATCGAGGTGTCGGTGGTCCGCATCGGGCGGATCATCGCGTCCTGGGTGAACGAGGCGATCAGTTCGCCCTCCTCGGTGTGCACGGTGCCGCGGATGTAGGACATCCCAGCCCCGACCTGCGTGCTCTCGTGGGTGTAGAGCAGCCATCCGCTCCAGCGGACCGGTTCGTGGAAGCTCACCGTCACCGTCATCGGCGCGGTCGACACCGTGATGTGGGACAGCGCGGTACCGATGCCCTCGTGCGGGCGCATGCTCGTCGAGATTCCCAGGTGCCCGGTGAAATACGCGATCAGCGCCTTGGCCATCTCCTCGCGGGTCGGGATGGGCTCGTAGTGCAGCCAGGCGTACACCTCGGGCGGGCCGATCTCGTCGGGGCTGTTGATGTCGATGACGTCGACGATCCTGACTTGCCTTCCCGCCATGGGCATTTCGCACGCATTGGCGCCGCCGGGGCCGACGACGTCCGGCTTGGGCAGGTGGTGGCGAATGACGTCGGGGGTCGGCACGTCGGTGAACACCGTGAACGTCATGCAACGCTTGTCGTTCTGGCTGGCGGTGATGATCGCGGTGGCGGTACTGCGCCCCTCGGACACCACGTCGACGTCGAGGACAATCGGCGGGCCCACCAGCACGGCACGGGTGAACACCGCGTGCACCGAGCGCACCGACTTGCCCGCAAAGCGCTTGGCCGCCGCGACGATGGCCTGGGCGAGCACCTGGGTGCCCTCGACGACCTGGCGCTCATCATCGCCGGCGCTGTGGCCCGACTTGCCGATGAAACGATCGGGTCCGCCGGGTTCGACGTCGAAGAGGTCGAGCAGGAGGCCCAGGGTCCAGTTGCCCTGCTGCGGTTCGGCGGTCATCTGTCCCTCACCTCGTCCTGTCGGTCCGCGCGAGTAGCCCCTGCGGGTTCTGCGGAAACGGTAACGTCATTCTCGCACTGTAGCCCGACCGATAGGGTGGACCCATGGCCGACGCCGCCGGACCCTCGCCGGACGCCGTCCGCGCGGATCCGGAATCGCGGGTGGACCGGTTCATGCGCTCGGCGCTGTCGATCCTGGCCGAGACCGGGCGCACCGATTTCACCGTGCTCGAGGTCGTCGAACGGTCCAAGACCTCGTTGCGCTCGTTCTATCAGCACTTCACCACCAAGGACGAACTGCTGCTGGCGCTGATCGATACGATCATGACCGAGTCGACCAAGCAGTGGCGCGAAGCCACCGACGACCTGCCCGCCCTGGCGGCGATGCGGTTGCTGCTCGACCGCATCTGCACGCCGGCCGAGACCACCAAGCAGGACAGCATCAACCGCGGGCTGACGTTCTACAATGACCACCTGGCCGAGACCCTGCCGCAGGAGTACGCCCGGGTGCTCTCGCCGCTGCATCGGTTGATCCAGGACATCCTGGAACGCGGCGTCGCCGAGGGCACCTTCCGGGCCGATCTCGAGATCGAGACCACCGCCGCGCTGATCATGCAGGCGGTGCTGGGCGCCATGCGCCTGCGCAGCCTGGGCGCCGAACTCAACGGCATCCCGATCGAGGCCGATCACATCTACGACTTCTGCGTGCGCGGGCTGCTTCCCGGCTCCGCGAAGTAAGTCGTTCGCGCAGGTAGAAGCGGTCGTGCGGGGACCCGAAGCCGGAGGGTGTTTCCGCTGCTAATCGCGTGGTAACGTCATTACCGCAATCGCAGAATCAGCACTCCCCAGGAGGCGGCATGCCCTCGCGCGAGCTTCCCTATCCGGTGTTCGACGCCGACAACCACTTCTACGAGCCAAAAGAGGCACTGACCCAGTTCGTGCCTGATCACCGCAAGGGTGTGGTCGACTACATCGACATCAATGGGCGCACCAAGATCGTGGTGCGCAAGCGCATCACCGACTACATCCCGAACCCGACATTCGAGGTGGTCGCCCGCCCGGGCGCCCAGGAGGAGTACTTCCGCTCCGGCGCCCACGGCAAGTCCTACCGCGAGGTGATGGGCAAACCGATCAAGTCCATCCCGGCCTTCCGCGATCCGGCGGCGCGCCTGGAGGTGATGGACGGGCTGGCGCTGGACTACACCATCATGTTCCCGACGCTGGCCAGCCTGGTCGAGGAGCGGATGAAGGACGACCCCGAACTGATCCTCGACATGATCCACGCGCTGAACCAGTGGATGTACGAGACCTGGCGGTTCGACTACGAGGGGCGCATCTTCTCCACCCCGGTGATCAACCTGAGTATCGTCGACCGCGCCCTCGAGGAACTCGAGTGGTGCCTGGCTCGTGGCGCCAAGACCGTCCTGGTGCGGCCCGCCCCGGTGCCCGGCTTCCGCGGCACCCGTTCGATGGGCCTGCCCGAGTTCGACCCGTTCTGGCGGGCGTGCGTGCAGGCCGGCATCCCGGTCTGCATGCACGCCTCCGACAGCGGCTATGCCCAGTACCTCGACGACTGGGAACCGGCGGACGAATACCTGCCGTTCAAGCCGACCGCGTTCCGGATGGTCGCGATGGGCAAGCGGCCCATCGAGGACACCATGGCCGCGATGGTGTGCCACGGTGCGCTGCACCGCAACCCGGAGCTGCGGGTGCTCTCCGTCGAGAACGGCGCGTCGTGGGTGCCCTACCTGTTACACCAGTTCGAAGATGTCTACGCCAAGCTGCCCAACGAGTTCGCGGCCGATCCGGTCGAGGACTTCAAGCGCGGGGTGTACGTGGCGCCGTTCTGGGAGGACGACTTCAAGCGGATGGCCGACCTGATCGGCGTCGACCGGGTGATCTTCGGCTCGGACTGGCCGCATCCGGAGGGCCTGGCGAATCCGGTCAACCTGGTCGACGACCTCGCCGCCCACGGCCTTGACGAAGAAGGCCAGCGAAAGGTCATGGGCGGCAACCTCGTCGACCTGTTCAAGGTGCCCAACGAGATCGTCCACAAGCCCGGCGTACCGGCACTGGTCATCGCTTGACCGAATCCGACCAAGATGGGCGTGCGTGCCGGGACACCGGTGCGCACGCCCACTGTGTAGCGAAAGCGAGGACGGCACCATGACCGCGGCGGCCTCCCCCGAAGTACAACTGTTCGCCTCGACGACGGAGTCGTTCCTCGGCAAGGAGGTTCCGCTGACCCGGGTGCGTGAGTTGCATCGGGACGGCATCGCCTTCGATCGCGAGTGGTGGCAGCGCGCAGCGGAACTGGGCTGGGCGAGCCTGTTGGTGCCCGAGGAACTAGGCGGCGGCAGCGTGTCCGGTGACGGGGTGGCGGACCTGGCCCTGGTGGCCGAGCAGACCGGAAAGACGGTGGCACCCGGGCCCCTGCACCCGGTGAGCGCCGTGCTCGCCGGGCTGGCCGACGCCGAGGACGCCGACCGGCACACCGACGTCATCGAGTCGCTGATCTCCGGTGCGGCTATCGCCTCCTGGGCGGTCTACGAACCCGGCACACGGTGGAATCCGTTGCAGCCCGCGGTGACCGCGACGGCAACGGCCAACGGCTTCCGGATCGACGGGGCCAAGGACCGCGTCGAGGCGGGCGCGGACAGCGACCTGCTTCTGGTGGTGGCCGAAGCGGGCGGCGGTCCCCGCCAGTTCCTGGTGCGCACCGACGTGCCGGGGGTGCAGGTCGAGACCCAACTCAGCATCGACCTGGTGAAGACCTATGCCAGGGTCAGCTTCGACGGGGTCGAGGTCGACGAGTCGGCGGTGGTGGGCTCAGCCGAACAGACCCCGGCGCTGATCGCCCGACAGAGCCAGATCGCGCTGGTACTGCAGTGCGCCGAGACCGTCGGCATCCTGTCCACCGTTTTCGACCTCACCGTGCAATGGGGCTTCGACCGGCATTCCTTCGGCCGTCCACTGGTCTCCTATCAGGCCCTCAAGCACATCTACGCCGACCTGAAGATCCAGCTGGAGTCCTGCCGGGCGACCACCAAAGCCGCCGTGACGAAGGTCGCCGACCGCGCCGCCGATGCCGACCACGCCGTCAGCGTCGCGAAATCCTATGTGGCCGAGTACGCCCCGGGCATGGTGCAGCAGTGCATCCAACTACACGGCGGCATCGGGGTGACCTGGGAACACGACCTGCACCTGTACCTGCGCCGGGCCACCCTGTACCGCTCGATGTTCGGTACGCCGGAAGAACACAACCTGCGGGTCTACCGGATGACCAAAGAGTTGGAGTCCGCCTGATGACCGAAACCACCACCAGGGCAACGCAGACCGAGTCGGTCGACGAGTTCGCCGCCAGGGCGCGCAAGTGGCTGGCCGAGAACATGCCGTCCATCGACCCCGACGACCCACCCGACGCCGACCGCGGCGAGGAGGCTCCGTGGCTGCGGGCCCGCGAGCTGCAGCGCAAACTGTGGGACGGCGGCTTCGCCGGCATCTGCTTCCCGCGTGAGTACGGTGGCTTGGGCCTGCCGATCGCCTACCAGCGCGCCTTCGACATCGAGTCGCGCTGCTATGAGATGCCCATCATCCTCAACACACCGACGTTCACCATCTGTGCGGCAACGATTCTCGACATGGGCAGCGAGGAACAGAAGCGTAAGCACATCACCGGCGTGCTGCGCGGTGACGAGGTTCTGGTGCAGCTGCTCTCCGAACCCAACGGCGGTTCCGATCTCGCCGGAGTCATCACCCGCGCCGACCGCCGCGGCGACAAGTGGGTCATCAACGGCGCGAAGACCTGGAGCACAAGCGCTTTCGCGGCCGATTACGGAACCATGCTGGCCCGCACCAACTGGGATGTGCCCAAACACGAGGGCCTCACCATGTTCCTGGTGCCGATGAATGCAGCGGGTATCACGTTGCGGCGCATCAAGCAGGTCAACGGGTCCATCGAGTTCTGCGAGGAGTTCTTCGACGGCCTCGAACTCGGTGACGACGCCGTGATGGGTCAGGTCAATGACGGCTGGGCGGTGGCGTCCCGGCAGCTCTACCACGAGCGGCGCGCGGTGGGCGGCGGCTCGGAGTTCGCCAGCGGCATCGGCGCGGAGGGCAAGACCGACAAGCCGACCGACTACGCCGCCCTGCTGGAGCAGGTCGGCCAGCCCGACAACGAGCGGCTGCAGGAGCTGGCCGGCCGGGCCCTGGTGCACCGCGCCGTCCAACAGCAGCTGATCGACCACGTCTACCACGGGGTCAACGACGGATCGCTGCCCCCGGCCGCCGGTTCGATCATCCGGATCTCGCACGCCGAGAACATCAACCTCGAACTCGACACCACGCTGGCGATCACCGGGACGGCGGGCGTGGTCGACGAAGGTGACGGGCTGTTCGCCCTGGGCGAGCGCTACCTGTCCCGGCAGACCGCCTCGCTGGGCGGCGGCACCACCGAGGTGGGCCGCAACGTGATCGGCGAGCGGGTGCTGGGCTTCCCCCGGGAGTACGCCGCGGACAAGGGCGTGCCGTTCAACCAGGTCAAGCGCGGCCGCACCTAGGGGCCGCCGCCGAAGGTGGTTGCTATGCAGGGCTTTTCGGAGGAAATGTCCCTGCACAGCCCCCCACAGTCGCAGTCAGAACAGGCTCAGTTGCGCCTCTGGGGCCGGCGCGCCGGGCGCCGACGCCACCGGGGTGAAGCGGCGGTGGTCCCCGCCGAGGCCGTGCCGGGCGACCAGTGGTGCGGCGCGCCCGCGCAGCATCGCACGGTAGTCGGCGGGCAGGTAGGCGCTTCGGCGGTACAGCCGCCGATAGGCGGGAACGAGTTCGGGGTGCGAGCGGGCCAGCCAGGACATGAACCAGCCCCGGGTCGAACTGCGCAGGTGCAGTCCGAACACCGTCACGCCGGTGGCACCGGCCGCGGCGATCTGGCCGAGCAGCGAGTCGAGGTGCTCGGCCGAGTCGGTCAGGTGCGGCAGCACTGGGGCGACCATCACATGGCAGGGCAGGCCGGCATCGCGCACCGCGGTGACCAGGCTCAGCCGCGCCCGGGGCGACGGGGTGCCCGGCTCGACGTCGCGGTGCAGATCCGGGTCACCGACCGCCAGCGATATCGCGACCGACAGCGGAACCTGTTGTGCCGCCGCGGCGATCAGTGGGAGATCGCGGCGCAGCAGCGTGCCCTTGGTCAGGATCGACAGCGGCGTCCCGGAACCGGCGAGCGCGTCGATGATGCCGGGCATGAGCTCGTAGCGACCCTCGGCGCGCTGATAGGGGTCGGTGTTGGTGCCCAGCGCGACGGTCTCGCGCCGCCAGGACGGCCGGCCCAACTCCCTGCGCAGCACGTCGACGAGATTGGTCTTGACCACGATCTGGCTGTCGAAATCCGCCCCCGGATCGAACTCCAGGTATTCATGGGTGGGCCGGGCGAAGCAGTACCGGCACGCATGCGCGCAACCGCGGTAGCCGTTGACCGTGAAGCGGAAGGGCAGCATGGCGGCGGCGGGGATCTTGTTCAGCGCGGACTTACACAACACCTCGTGGAACGTGACCCCCTCGAACTCCGGCGTGCGGACGGTGCGCACGAACCCGATGCGTTGCAGACCGGGCAACGCCCCGTCGTCGACCCGGACCCCCTGCTCCGCCCACCGCACAGCATCTATTCGAACTCATGTGCGGCTCCTCAGGTTCTCGTGGGGAGCGTGACGTGCAGTCCTCCTAGGCACAGGTAGATCATCGAGGTCAGTGTTT
>JAGQTU010000107.1 GCA_020438865.1 Mycobacterium sp. | reverse complement strand
GCCGACATCCTGCAGGAGCTGCCCGAGGACGACCAGACCGAACTGCTGATGCAACTCGACACCGCCCGCGCCGCCGACGTACTCGAGGCGATGGACCCCGACGACGCGGCCGACCTGCTCGGGGTGCTCAACCCCACCGAGGCCGAGGTGCTGCTGCGCCGGATGGATCCCGAGGATTCCGAGGACGTGCGCCGGCTGCTGAGCCACTCGCCCGACACCGCTGGCGGCTTGATGACCTCCGAGCCGGTAGTGGTGGCGCCCGACACCACGGTGGCCGAGGCACTGGCACGGGTGCGCAACCCCGACCTGACCCCGGCCCTGGCATCCCTGGTATTCGTGGTGCGGCCGCCGACCGCCACCCCGACCGGGCGTTACCTGGGCTGCGTGCACCTGCAGGCGCTGCTGCGGGAACCGCCGGCCAACCTGGTCAGCGGCATCGTCGACGACGACCTGCCCAGCCTGACGCCGGAGACCCCGCTGGGGGCGGTGACCCGCTATTTCGCAGCCTACAATCTGGTCTGCGGTCCGGTGACCGACGAGGAGAACCACCTGCTCGGCGCGGTGTCCGTCGACGACGTGCTCGACCACCTGCTGCCGCATGACTGGCGGGACAGCTTCGAAGACCCGCCGTACGGCAACGCGATGGAGGAGGTGACGTGAGCGGTCTGTCCGCACGCCAGCGCCTCGACACTCCCCGCACCTCGCGCGGGCCGGTGCTGAACCTCGATCCCGAGGCCGTCGGCCGGTTCAGCGAATCGATCGCCCGTTTCCTCGGCACCGGTCGCTACCTGCTCTGGCAGACCATCGTCGTCATCGTATGGATCACGCTTAACCTGGTGGCGGTCCGCTGGCGCTGGGACCCATACCCGTTCATCCTGCTCAACCTGGCGTTCTCCACCCAGGCCGCCTACGCTGCGCCGCTGATCCTGCTGGCCCAGAACCGCCAGGAGAACCGGGACAAGGTGGCGCTGGAGGAGGATCGCCGCCGGGCCCAGCAGACCAAGGCCGACACCGAGTTCCTCGCCCGCGAACTGGCCGCATTGCGACTGGCCGTCGGCGAAGTGGCCACCCGCGACTACCTGCGCCGCGAACTCGAGGAGATTCGCGAACTGCTGGCCGCGGTGCAGCCGGAAAAGCCGGCGGGCGGCAAATCGGGCAAACAGGACGGCACCGAACGGCGAGCAAAGAAACTCAGTTCGTGACCAAGGTGACCATTGCATACCACTGGGGTCACAGCAGTATGTATGGTGGCGGAGTTCGCATGCGCAAAACGGGCTAGCTGTTGAGGACGGACGAGTGGGCCTAGGGGACCGGGTCGGCCGGGTGCTACGCACCCCTGCCTTTGGCATTGCGGTGATCACGCCGATCATGCTGGTTGGCGCCGTCGCGGCCAGCCCCGGCAAGCAGGGTGCCCCGATGCGTGACGCCGACGTCACGCCACTGGCGTCGGTCTCGTCGTCCCGAAGCGGTGCCGACGGCGCCGTGGTGGTGGCCCTCAACCAGGCCCCGAGCAACTTTCACTTCGCCGCGCCACTGATCTCGGCTCCCCCGCCCGCGGTGGTCGTCAACTCGGGGGGCTCGATGCGCATCCCCGCCATCGCCCTGGCCGCCTACCGCAACGCCGAGCAGATCATGTCCGCCGGCGCGCCCAACTGCGGCGTGAGCTGGAACCTGCTGGCCGGTATCGGCCGGATCGAGTCGATGCACGCCAACGGCGGCGCGACCGACTCCGCGGGCACCGCCGTCCGCCCGATCTATGGCCCGGCGCTGGACGGCACGCTGCCGGGCAACGAGATCATCGTGCAGTCCAACCAGGCCGGCCGCGCCGTCTACGCCCGAGCGCTGGGTCCGATGCAGTTCCTGCCGGGAACCTGGTCGCGGTACGCCTCGGACGGCGACCACGACGGCAAGGCCGACCCGCAGAACGTGTTCGACTCGACGCTGGCCGCCGCACGCTACCTGTGCAGCGGCGGGCTCAACCTGCGCAACCAGTCGCAGGTGCTGACCGCGATTCTGCGCTACAACAACTCGATGGCCTACGCGCAGAACGTGCTGGGCTGGGCCGCCGCCTACGCCACCGGCGTGCAGCCGGTCGACCTGCCGGCGATCACCGGCCCGGTGCCCGCCATCGGCGACGCCCACCTCGAGGCCCACCTCGACACCCGGCAGGGCCTCGGGCCGGGGATGCCGCTGAACACCATCGGGCTGCCATCCACCGACCCACTGCTCAACCTGGGCAATAGCGAGCTGGCCGGACAGTTGGCGACCGGTCCGCTGCCGGGACCGACGAGCGCGCTGTACCCCTGCGAGGTCATCTGCCTCGGCGCCCAGGCTCCCCTGCCGGCGACGACCGAGCCGGCCAACACCGGTATGTTCCCCGGCCTGCCCTGGCCGCCCGCACCGGCGCCGGAGTCGGGTCCCGCCGAGCCCGCGAACACCCTCCCCGGCCTGCCCTGGCCGCCCGCGCCGGCGGTGCCGCCGGCACCGTTCGCACCCGCCCCGCCGGCACCGTTCGCACCCGCCCCGCCGGCACCGTTCGCACCCGCCCCGCCGGCACCCGCGCCCGAGCCCACCGCAGCACCCCTGCCCCCCACGCACGGCGCCCTGCCCGGCCCGGCCAACTAGCCGAGCGCCGCCCCGCACGGGTCGAGCCGGCCCGCATCGTTGCCCGAGCAGGACCCGGCCCGATCGTCGTCCTCCTCCCCGGGCCGAACCGGCCCGCATCGTCGCCCGACCGTAGACTCGGCGGTGATATGTCTGGAAACAACGAGCGTGAAAGCGCCATCCGCGCCGCCCTGGCCAAGGTGATCGACCCCGAGCTGCGCCGGCCCATCACTGAACTCAACATGGTCAAGGGGGTCGCCGTCGGCGACGACGGCGCGGTGCAGGTGGACATCTACCTGACCACCGCGGCCTGCCCCAAGAAGACCGAGATCGCTGACCGAGTCCGGCAGGCCGTCGCCGACGTCCCGGGCACCGGCGCGGTCACGGTGAACCTGGACGTGATGAACGACGAGCAGCGCACCGAGCTCCGCAAACAGCTGCGCGGCGACCATGGCGGATCAGCCGAGCCAGTCATCCCGTTCGCCCAGCCCGGCTCGCTGACCCGGGTGTACGCGGTCGCCTCCGGCAAGGGCGGCGTCGGCAAGTCCAGCATCACGGTCAACCTGGCCGCGGCGATGGCTGCGCGGGGCCTGTCGGTCGGGGTCCTCGACGCCGACATATACGGGCACTCGATCCCGCGGATGATGGGCACCGAAGACCGGCCCACTCAGGTCGAGTCGATGATCCTGCCGCCGATCGCACACGACGTGAAGGTCATCTCGATCGCGCAGTTCACCCAGGGCAACACCCCGGTGGTGTGGCGCGGACCGATGCTGCACCGCGCGCTGCAGCAGTTCCTCGCCGACGTCTACTGGGGCGACCTGGACGTGCTGTTGCTCGACCTGCCCCCGGGAACCGGCGACGTCGCGATCTCGGTGGCCCAGCTGATTCCCGGCGCGGAGATCCTGGTGGTGACCACTCCCCAGCTCGCGGCCGCCGAGGTCGCCGAGCGTGCGGGGGCGATCGCCCTGCAGACCCGGCAGCGGGTGGTCGGCGTGGTGGAGAACATGTCGGGTCTGCTCATGCCCGACGGCACCACGATGCAGATCTTCGGCGAGGGCGGCGGCCGTCAGGTCGCCGAGCGGCTGACCCGGGTGGTCGGCGCCGACGTGCCGCTGCTCGGCCAGGTTCCGCTGGACCCGGCCCTGGTGGCCGCCGGCGACAGCGGTGTTCCGCTGGTGTTGTCGGCCCCGGATTCCGCGGCTGGCAAGGAGTTGCGCGCCATCGCCGACACGCTATCGGCCCGCAAGCGTGGACTGGCAGGCATGTCGCTGGGCCTGGACACCGCGCGGCGCCAGTAGCGGCATTGAGATCGCAACCAGAGCGAAGATCAGGCCGGTTCGTCGCTCTGGGTGCGGTGTCAACGCGGCGCTAGGTGGCGTCGGCGTCGAACGGCGCCGGCGCGCCCGGCGGCAGCGACGATGAGACGGGCGGAGTCGGGGTGACGGGCTGCGCCGTCGGCATCGGCGCGCTCTGCGGCTTCATCTCCTGCGGCGCCTCGAAGGCACTGGTGAGCCACGAGTCGTCACCGTCGAGAAGATGCTTGGTCAACGCCGCCCGCGGTGACATACCGCGCAGCTTCTGTAGCTCGCTCAGCGGCTGGCGCAGGTCGTCGAACTCCGGGCCGAGATCCTCCCGCAGCTGGCTGGTGGCGCCGGAGAGATAGTCGCGCGCCTGTCGGATGGTGTTGGACGTCCACCGGATCGCGCCGGGCAGCCGCTCCGGGCCCAGGATCACCAGACCGAGGACCACCAGGACGAGCATCTCGCCCCACCCGACGTTGGCGAACATCGGCTCAGCTGTCCGGCGTCGGGTTCACCGTCAGGGTGACCTTGCGGCCGTCGCGCATCACCTCGATGGGTGCGTCCTGCCCGATCTTCAGCTGCCGCACCGCGACCACGAACTCGTCGGCGTCGGCGACCTTGCGGCCGCCGACCTTGACCACGACGTCGTTCTCCAGGATGCCCGCCTTCTCCGCCGGGCCGCCTGCCTTCACGTTGGCCACCTGGGCGCCCTGCGCGAGGTCGTTGCTCACCGAGCGGGCCGACAACCCGAGCGTCGGATGCGCGATCTTGCCGTCCTTGATCAGCGCCTCCACCGTCTCCTTGACCTCGTTGACCGGGATGGCGAACCCGAGGCCACTTGCGCTGTCCGACAACGACTTTCCGGCGGTGTTGATGCCGATCACCTGGGAGTCCATGTTGATCAGCGGGCCACCGGAGTTGCCGTGGTTGATCGAGGCGTCGGTCTGGATGGCGTCGATGACGGTGTCGGTGTCCGAGCCCTCGCCCGAAAGGGGAACCGGCCGGTGCAGGGCGCTGATGATGCCGTGGGTGACGGTGCTGCGCAGGCCCAGCGGGGCGCCCGCGGCGATCACCTCGTCGCCGACGTGGATCTTGTCGGAGTCGCCGAACTTGGCCACCGTGAGGTTGTCGACATTGTCGACCTTCAGCACGGCCAGGTCGGTCTTGGGGTCGCGGCCGACCAGGTTGGCGGGCACTTCCTTGCCATCGTTGAAGACGACGGTGGTCTTGAACTTCGACGGGTTGGTGGCGGCGTCGGAGATGACGTGGTTGTTGGTGACGATGTAACCGCGCCCGTCGACGACGACGCCGGAACCCTGCGCGCCCTCCTGGTCACTGACGGCCTCGATGGTGACGACCGAATCGGCGACCGAGGCGGCCACCTTCGCGAACCGGCCCGCGGGCACCGCACTGCCGCCGCTGGTGGACAGGGTCACCTTGGAGGTGGTGAACGCCTCGACGACCTCGGCGGTCTTGCGGCCGACCCAGCCGCCGGCGATCCCGATCAGCAGCGCGACGATGCCCAGGATGGCCAGGGCGACGTAGGAGACGCGGCCGCCGAACAGCACATCGCGCACGCCGAGCTTGCCGGTTGGTCCCTGCGCCGCGACGGGCGCCGGCTTCTCGATCGCCGGCGTGCCGAGCGCGACGCCGGCGCCCGGGTCGCGCCAGGGATCGTCAGGCTGTTCGGCCCCCTCGGTCTCACCGTCGAGGGCCCCGGCGTCGGCGGGGTGGCGCTGCAGTGACTCGGCCGCGGTGGCCGGCCGCCCGAAGGCCTCCTGCAGCACCGGGTCGGCCTTCGCATCGGTGGCGCGGAAGACGTCCTCGTCGCGGAACTTCGCCGGGCGCAGGTCCTCGGCCACGAACGACCCGTCGACACCCTTGGGCCGGCCGAACGCGCGGCTGGCCACCGGGTCGACCGGAGGACGGGAGATGGGCCGCGGCGCCAGGCGGTGGGCGCCGCCCGAACTGTCCTTGTCGGAGCTCAAATCAAACCTCTATCCAAGCGCTCGGGAGAACACACGCACTACCGGTCTGAGCACGTCGCAGCGCGAATTGGCCTCCACCTTACCGGCGCTTGCGCCGGTGAGGTGTCGCGCCATCAGCTAACTGGTCACCAACGGCGGGCGCCGGTGCGGCCTGCTCTTCGGGGGCCGCTTCCGGGATCTGCGCCAACAGGTGGAATAGCGTGCTCGGGGTGGTGATCGGCCGGGAGTCGCGGAGCGCCGTGCGGGCCTGACTCTGCCCATCGACCTCGGCGGCGCACTGCGGGCAAAGCGAAAGGTGGTGCGCGGCGCGCAGGTAGGACTTCATCCGCAACTCGCCGTCGACATAGGCGGCGATGGCCTCGGTGGACAGGTGCTCGGTGGAGCCGAAGCGGCGCGGCGCGCCCACCGGGGCGTCGCTCTGGGAGGCGAACTGGGCGGGGAGCCAGGAGAGCGCCCGTCGGAACAATGGCCCACGGTCGACCATCACCAGCTCCTCTCCAGATGGCGTCGAAGTTTTCGCTGCGCTAGGTCGAATGTAGCGCGCCGACGGCGCACCGACACCCCATGACGGCGACCCGGGTTGATCCGGCGTCAGGCCGATTCGCGGAAGTCCTCGATGCCGAGCTGACCCGAGTGGGCGGCCAGGTAGTCGCGCAGGGCCTGCCGGCCGCGGTGGATGCGGCTGCGTACGGTGCCGAGCTTGACGCCGAGCGTGGCGCCGATCTCCTCGTAGGACAGCCCCTCGATGTCGCACAGAACGACCGCGGCGCGAAACTCCGGCGCCAGCGAGTCCAGCGCGGCCTGCAGGTCGGCGCCCAGATGCGCGTCGTGATAGATCTGCTCGGGGTTGGGCTCATCGGCCGGCACCCGGTCGTAGTCCTCGGGGAGCGCCTCCATGCGGATGCGGCCGCGCCTGCGGACCATGTCGAGGAACAGGTTCGTGGTGATGCGGTGCAGCCAGCCCTCGAACGTGCCGGGCTGATAGTTCTGCACCGAGCGGAACACCCGGATGAAGGTCTCCTGGGTGAGGTCCTCGGCATCGTGCTGGTTGCCGGAGAGCCGGTAGGCCAGTCGGTAGACCCGATCGGCGTGCTGACGCACCAATTCGTCCCATGACGGCATGGCCGCCCGGTCACCCGTCGCATCGAACACCGCGGTGCCCTGCAACTCGTCGGACGGCTCAACCCATTCGGCATCGGTGAACTGCTCCAGATGCGACATGGTGTTCGGCGCCATCAGTGTGGTGGTCGTCGGATCCTCCTGGTCATCGGTCGCCAACGGCTCGGTGCCGTTGAGCGCAACGAGAGGGACAACACGAGCGGCCCAGGGGGTATTCCCCGTTCGGCGGGCCTGGCGTTCCATGCGGGTAACCGTTCCCCACCCCGGTGTGGCTGGCATATGAGCAAACTGAACTTTGGCTGAGAAATACTTTCGTTACCTTTTGTGCGCTGGGCCGATACCGGACCGGCCGGGCCACGCATGCCGGCGGTCGTCGGCGTGTCGGGCTCGCCTGCTCCCGCCCCGATCGAGTTGGCTCTACGCTGCTGAGAATGGCCACTACCGACGACCCACCGGGCCGGCAGGAGCCTAGCCGGGCCGAGCGGATCCTGGCGCACGCCGAAGGGTCGATCTCGGAGGACGCGATCGTCGCGGCCGCCCGGGAGCGAGCCGTGGACGCCGGCGCCGGGGCCGTGACACCAGCGGTCGGCGCGCTGCTCAGCGTGCTGGCCCGGCTGTCCGGCGGCAAGGCCGTCGTCGAGGTGGGGACCGGGGCCGGGGTGAGCGGGCTGTGGCTGCTGTCCGGCATGCGCGACGACGGTGTGCTGACCACCATCGACATCGAGCCCGAACATCAGCGCATCGCCAAGCAGGCCTTCAACGAGGCGGGGGTGGGCCAGTCCCGGACCCGGCTGATCGCCGGGCGGGCGCAGGAGGTGCTGACCCGGCTGGCCGACGAGTCCTACGACCTGGTGTTCATCGACGCCGCCCCGGCGGATCAGCCGGACTTCGTGGTCGAGGGCGTGCGGCTGCTGCGGCCCGGCGGGGTCATCGTCGTGCACCGGGCCGCCCTCGGGGGCCGCGCCGGCGACCCGGGAGCAGCGGATGCCGAGGTGAGCGCGGTCCGCGAGGCGGCCCGCCTGATCGCCGAGGACGAGCGGCTCACGCCCGTTCTGGTGCCGCTGGGCGACGGAATTCTGGTCGCCGCCCGGGACTGAACCGCCGTCGCGCCGAGCGTGCGCTTCCTGCACGCTGCGGCGGCGTGTCAACGTGCCGACACGCACGCTCGCGCCGTAGTGCGCCCTTGACCGCGGGTTGAACAAGTGTTTAGCATACTAAACATGCGTTCAGCGGACTTGACGACGGTGGCCCGGATCCGCGACGCGGCCATCGATCAGTTCGGTTCCCGGGGCTTCGACACCGGCGTGCGCGCCATCGCGGAGGCGGCCGGGGTGAGCCCCGGTCTGATCATTCATCACTTCGGGTCCAAGGAGGGCCTGCGCAAGGCCTGCGACGACTACATCGCCGCAGAGATCCGCAGCGAGAAGTCCGAAGCCCTACAGTCCAGCGACGCGGCCACCTGGCTGGCGCAGATCGCCGATATCGAGTCGTTCGCGCCGATGATGGCCTACCTGGTGCGCAGCATGCAGACCGGTGGCGAGCTGGGCAAGGCCCTGTGGCGCACGATGGTGACCAACACCGAGGCCTATCTGGCCGACGGCGTCCGAGCCGGCACCATCAAGCCCAGCCGTGATCCCGCCGCCCGGGCGAAGTACCTCGCCATGGTGGGCGGCGGGGCGTTCCTGCTCTATCTGCAGCTGCACGACGACCCGACCGATCTGCGCGCGGTGCTGCACGACTACAGCCGCGACATGGTCCTACCGGCGCTCGAGCTCTACACCCAGGGCTTGCTCACTGATTCCACGATGTTCGAGGCGTTCCTGGCACGCGAGGGAGACAACCGTGACAACGACAACGACAACGTCGTCGCGCACTGAAGCCGCAGCCGTCGAAATCCGGGGCCTGGTCAAGCAATTCGGCCGCACCACCGCACTCGACGGCCTTGACCTCACGGTCGCCCGCGGCTCCGTCACCGGATTCCTCGGCCCCAACGGCGCAGGCAAGTCGACCACCATCCGAGTGCTGCTGGGACTGCTGCGCGCCGACGGCGGAACCGCCCGTCTGCTGGGCCGTGATCCCTGGCGCGACGCCGTCGAACTGCATCGGCGGATCGCCTACGTTCCGGGTGACGTCACGCTGTGGCCGAATCTGACCGGCGCGCAGGCGATCGAGTTCCTGTGCGGCCTGCGCGGTGGCGCCGACCACCGTCGCCGCGACGCCCTGATCGAGCGGTTCGAACTCGACCCGCACCGCAAGGCCCGCACCTACTCCAAGGGCAACCGCCAGAAGGTGGCGCTGGTGGCCGCCTTCGCCTCCGACGCCGAGATCTACATCCTCGACGAGCCCACCTCGGGCCTGGATCCGTTGATGGAGAAAGCCTTTCAACAGTGCGTCACCGAAGTGTCCGGCCGTGGGGCAGCGGTGCTGCTGTCCAGCCACATCCTGGCCGAGGTCGAGAAGCTCTGCGACACCGTGACGATCATTCGCGCCGGGCGCACGGTGCAGGCCGGCTCGCTGCAGCAGCTGCGCCACCTGATGCGGACCACTGTGACGGCCCGCACCCGTGCCGGCGACCCCGGGGTATGGGACTGGCCGGGTGTGCATGACGCCGGCACGCGCAATGGCGAACTGCGATTGTCGGTGGATCGCGACCACCTCGGCGCCACCATGGGCCGGCTCACCCGGCTGGGCATCGTGGACCTGACGGTGGCGCCGGCCTCGCTGGAAGACCTCTTCCTGCGTGAGTACCGGGGCGCTTCCCAGGGCGCGCGGCCGTGACCACCGCCGCAAACCCACGCCACCACGCACCCGCGTCCGCGTCGCCGTTCACCGGTCTGGCGGTCCTGATCCGGTTCGCCCTGCGCCGGGACCGCCGCCGGCTGGTGGTGTGGATCTCGATGCTGACGCTGATGATGGTGTACGCCCCCAACGCGATCAAGCTGGCCTACCCCGGGGAGGCCCAGCGTCAGGCGCGGGTCAACCTGCTCAAGACGCCAGCCGGAATCATGTTGGGCGGCCCCATGTTCGGTGGCGACGAGACCGACCTCGGCGTCATGATGGCTAACGAACTGATGCTGACGCTGATCGTCGCGGTTTCGATCTTGGCGATCCTCACCGTGATTCGCCACACCCGCGCCGAGGAGGAGAACGGATCGGCCGAACTCGTGCTGTCCTCGGTGGTAGGACGGCACGCCCGCACCGCCGCCGCGGTCATCGTCATGGTCGCGGTGAACGTCGTCCTGGCCATCACCATGACCGCGGGCATGGCCGCGAGCGGGTTCGCGCTCGTCGACACCGCGGCCATGTGCCTCGGGATCACCGCGGCGGCCTCGGTGTTCGGGGCGCTCGCGGCGGTGACCGCCCAGCTGTGGCGGCAGGCCCGCACCGCCAGCGGCGCCGCCATGGCGGCACTGGCCGCGGCCGTGCTGATCCGCGGTGCCGGTGACGTGATCGACAACTCCGGCAGCGTGCTCAGTTGGTTCTCGCCGATCGCGTGGGCGCAGCAGATGCGCGCCTTCGTCGCGTTGCGGTGGTGGCCGCTGGCCCTGCTGCTGGCGTTGGCCGCGGCACTGATCGGGGTTGCGGCGGTGCTGGAGACCCGGCGGCAGTACGACGATGCGGTGCTGGCCTCCTCCGGCGAACATCCCGGGGCGCGGCCGGTCGGCGGGGTGTTCGGGCTGCAACTGGTGACCCACCGGGGGCTGACGATGGGCTGGGCGATCGCCCTGCTGGTCGCGGGCGCGGCCTTCGGGTCGATGACCAAGTCGCTGCTGGACGCCGCGCGCGACAACGAGTTGATCGCGCGGATGCTCTCCGCGCAGGGCACCGACGGCGTGTACACCACGATGACGCAGTTCCTGGCGGCGGCGACCACCGCGTATGTGGTGAACGTGATCGTCGGCATCAGCCGCGACGAGGAGTCCGGGGCGGGCGAGGCCGTGCTGGCCGGGTCGGTGTCGCGGTGGGCGTGGCTGCTGTCCGCGCTGGGCGCGGCATTGCTGGGTGCGGCGGTGCTGCTCGGCTGCGCCGGTCTGGGCAACGGCCTGGGCGCCGGACTGACGCTGAACGAACCGCACACCATCCTGCGGCTGACCGGCGCGGCGCTGGCCTTCCTGCCCGCCATGGCGGTGGTGGCCGCCGTCGCCGCGCTCGGGGTGGCGCTGCGCCGCCCCGGATTGGGCTGGCTGGCAGTGACGTTCGTGGTCGCCGCGCTATACCTGGGTGCGCTGCTTCGCCTGCCGCGCTGGCTGATCGACGCCTCACCGGTGAGCCGGACCACCGCGCCGTCGTCGATTTCCGTTGCAGCCCTTGCCGTCATGACTCTGATCGCAGCAGGAATGACCGTGATCGCGGGGTGGCTCTACCGCCGCCGCGACGTCGTATGAGGGGCTGGGAATGAACGCACTTCGGGTGGCGCTATCGTCGCTGGCGAGCTTCGTCGTCTTCATGCTGTTGCTGTTCTGGCCCGCGGGCACACTGCAGTACTGGCGGGGCTGGGCGTTCCTCGGCGTGTTTGCGTTGGTGTCGCTGGTGCCGACGCTGTTCCTGGGCCGGCTCGATCCGGCGACCGTGGAACGCCGGATGCACGCCGGGCCGACGGCCGAGACGCGGCTGGTCCAGAAGGCGGCGGTGGTCGGCATCATCGGGTGTTTCGCCGGGATGCTGGTGATCGCCGGTCTCGACCACCGCTTCGGCTGGTCGGCCGTGCCCACTGCGCTGTCGGTCGTCGGTGACGTCATGGTGGCGGTCGGACTGGGCGCGGCGATGCTGGTGGTCTTCCAGAACCGCTACGCGGCCGCCAACATCGTCGTCGAGGAGGGCCAGCCGTTGGTCACCACGGGGCTCTACGGCGTTGTGCGCCATCCGATGTACTCCGCCAGCGTGGTCATGATGGTCGGGATACCACTGGCCCTGGGCTCCTACTGGGCGCTGCTGGTCACCGCCGCGGCCCTGGTGCTCCTGGTCATCCGCACCCTCGACGAGGAGAAGATGCTGCTCGCCGAGCTGGCCGGCTATCGCGGCTACATGCAGCAGGTGCACTACCGATTGGTCCCCCTGGCCTGGTAGCCCGGCTAGTGTGACCGGCGTGGAGTTGATGACCGGGTTCGGGCTGGCCACCGCGGCGGGGTTGAACGCATACATCCCGCTGCTCGCGATGGGCCTGCTGGGCCGGTTCACCCACCTGATCACGTTGCCGCACGGGTGGGCCTGGCTGGAGAACGGCTGGGTGATCGGGATCGTCGCGGTGCTGCTGCTCGTCGAGATCGTGGCCGACAAGATCCCGGCGCTGGACTCCATCAACGACACCGTGCAGACCTTCGTTCGCCCGACCGCGGGCGGCATCGTGTTCGGCTCGGGCACCGCGGCGCAGACCGCGGCAGTCACCGATCCGGGCGAGTTCGCCCGCACCGGCCAATGGGTGCCGATCGCGATCGGCGTGGTGACCGCGCTGGTGGTGCACCTGACCAAGACCGCGGTGCGGCCGGCGGCCAACGTGGCCACGGCGGGAGTCGCCGCGCCGGTGCTCAGCACCATCGAGGACGTCACCAGTGTGGGACTGGTGTTCATCGCGATC
>JAGQTU010000010.1 GCA_020438865.1 Mycobacterium sp. | reverse complement strand
CCGCCGCCGACTACCTGGACTACCCGCGCATGCGCGCGGTGATCGTGGCGATCAACAACACTCCGGACGGCGCCCTGCTGCTGCCGTCGGGCAACTACGATGTCTGGGACGTGGTGCCGGCCTTCCCGCCGCCGCCCCCGCCGCCCGGGGTGTCCCCCGAGAGTTGGCGCCGTGAAATCGCCCCGCACACAGTCTTTTTCACCAACCTCGGCATGGTCGGCATGAACGTCGGCCTCAACACCCGGGTGATCGACCAGATCGGCCTGGCCAACCCGCTGGCCGCGCACACCGCCCGCCTCGAGGACGCCCGCATCGGCCACGACAAGAACCTGTTTCCGGACTGGGCCGTCGCCGAGGGGCCCTGGCTCAAGGAGCGTCCCTACGTCCCGCAGTATCTCGACGAGGGCTGGATCCGGGAGGCGCAGGCGGCGCTGCAGTGCGAGGCCACCGAGGCGATGCTGGACTCCATCCGTAAACCATTGGGGGTGCGGCGGTTTCTGTCCAACGTGCTGCACGCCGCGGATTTCACCCGATACCGCATCGACCGGGTGCCGCAGTACGAGCTGCGGCGCTGCGGACTCGGGGAGCCGCCGTTGGACGGCACGCCCTACACTGGCTTACCGGCCACCGGGCCGTAGCTCGCGCAAGAGTTCGTCGGCCCGGTTTCGCCCAGTAACGCCGTGTTCAATCCGGGGCGATAGCCAGGTCGGGAACCGGGGGATTTGTCAGACGCCGGTCAATGTCGACCGGTAACGCCACCATGCCGCCGAACGGAACCACGATGCTCCCCACTGCCGTGCGCGCCGGATTCGGCCGGCTCCGTTGGCGCCGAAACCCCACCTCGACGGCACAATCGGGCCGGCCGGCGCCGGTGCGGGGGAGATCGTCGAATCGGGGACACCACAGCTTCTGTGGTTGACTACCCGGGCACTGCCGCGCGGATCGCCTGCGGTGCGAAACACACGAAAAGGAATGGGAATAGTTGCATGAGTTTCGTTGAGAAGTTGCGTGGCGCCTGGTTGCGGCGGGTCGCGGTGGCAGCCGGAGTAGCTGCCTTGCTTCCGGGCCTGATCGGTGTCGTCGGCGGCTCCGCAACGGCGGGAGCGTTCTCCAAGCCGGGGCTTCCGGTGGAGTACCTGGACGTGCCGTCCGCCGGCATGGGTCGCGACATCCGCGTCCAGTTCCAGAGCGGCGGGGCCAACTCCCCGGCGGTCTACCTGCTCGACGGTCTGCGCGCCCAGGACGACTTCAACGGCTGGGACATCAACACCCCGGCGTTCGAGTGGTACTACGGCTCGGGGCTGTCGGTGATCATGCCCGTCGGCGGGCAGTCCAGCTTCTACAGCGACTGGTACAAGCCGGCGTGCGGCAAGGCCGGCTGCCAGACCTACAAGTGGGAGACCTTCCTGACCCAGGAACTCCCCGGCTGGCTGGCCGCCAACCGTCAGGTCAAGCCGACCGGCAGTGCCGCCGTCGGTCTGTCGATGGCCGGCTCGGCCGCGCTGACCCTGGCGATCTGGCACCCGGAGCAGTTCCCGTACGCGGCGTCGCTGTCCGGCTTCCTCAACCTCTCCGAGGGCTGGTGGCCGATGCTGGTGAACATCTCGATGGGCGATGCGGGCGGTTTCAAGGCCAATGACATGTGGGGTCCGACCGAGGACCCCAACAGCGCCTGGAAGCGCAACGACCCGATGGTCAACATCGGCAAGCTGATCGCCAACAACACCCGCATCTGGATCTACTGCGGTAACGGCAAGCCGTCGGAGTTGAGTTCGGGCGTCAGCGCGGGCAACCTGTTCAACGCGAAGTTCCTGGAGGGCCTGACGCTGCGCACCAACAAGACCTTCAAGGACACCTACCTGGCCAACGGCGGCACCAACGGGGTGTTCAACTTCCCGGCCGACGGCGTGCACGACTGGCCCTACTGGGGTCAGCAGCTGCAGCAGATGAAGCCGGACATGCAGCGCGTTCTCGGGGCCACCCCGGCCACCCCGGCCACCTCGACCCCCGCTGGCTGACGGATCGATCTGACGTCAACGGCGACGGCCCGCACGGGTCGTCGCCGTTGGGCGTATCCGGACCAAAGCCGGAGCCTGCGGCCACCACCTGTGATTCACTACGTGCGGGGCGGGCGGAGTCACGAGGATCACGACGAGTCGACGTGAGGTGGGTATGAGGAGTCTGTCGAACCTGTTCCGGGCGATCTTCGCCGCAGTGCTGGCTCTGGGAATCTGGGGGGCCACCGCCCCGACGGTCACCGCCGCCGGCGTCGAGACCCTGATGGTGCCGTCGGCCGCCATGGGCCGCGACATCCCGGTGGCCTTCCTGGCCGGCGGACCGCACGCGGTGGTGCTGCTGGACGCCTACAACGCCGGGGACCCCGTGAGCAACTGGGTGACCGCGGGCAACGCGATGAACACCCTCGCGGGCAAGGGCATCTCCGTGGTCGCGCCGGCCAGCGGCGCGTTCACTCTCTACACCAACTGGGAGGCGGACGGCACCCGGCAGTGGGAGACGTTCCTGTCCGACGAGCTGCCGAACTGGCTGGCCGCCAACAAGGGCCTCGCGCCCGGCGGCCACGCGATCGTCGGCGCCGCCCAGGGCGGCACCGGAGCCATGATGGAGGCCACCTTCCACCCGGACCGCTACCGCTACGCCGGCGCGCTGTCGGCGTTCCTGACCCCGTCGCGGACCTTCGAGAACGGTGCCATCACCGCCGGGATGAACGAGTTCGGCGGGGTGAACACCCAGGCCATGTGGGGCGCCGCCCAGCTCGGCCGGTGGAAGTGGCACGACCCGAACGTCCACGCCCAGCTGCTGGTCGACAACAACACCCGCCTGTGGGTGTGGAGCCCGCAGACCTTCACCTGCGCCGACCCGCCGGCGATGGCCGGCTACTGCGACCAGGTCACCGGCAGCGCTCGCATCTTCTACGGGCACTACCGCTCGATCGGCGGCCGCAACGGCCACTTCGACTTCCCGGTGGGCGGGGAGCACGATTGGGGTAACTGGGCCGGCCAGCTGGGGGCCATGTCCAACGACATCGCGGCGGCCATCAGGTAACCACGTTTGCCGGTTCGGCACCCGGAGCACCGTCCGGCAGCCGGTACCGTGGAAGCGTGCAACGCTCGGACGGCCGCTCGACCGGAAGAACCGCGCTGCTGGCGGCCGGATTGCTGGCGCCCGCGACGTGGTGGCTGACCGCGTGCGGCTCCGGCGACGACCTGATGACCAGCGTCGCGTTGCCCGCCGATCAGGCTGTCGCCTCGGCCGAGGGCCAGCCGCTGTCCGTGGCGCCGGGCCCCGACCTGCAGAACGGCAAGCTCGACGTCAGCCCCGCCCAACAGGCCTACCTGTCTGCCCTGACCACGGCGGGCGTCCGGCCCTCCAGTGAGCTGAGCGCGCTGAGCATCGGGTCCTCGGTGTGCCAGGCCCGGGCGGCCGGGCAGAGCGAGCAGGCGGTATGGGACTTCATCGCGCCGCAGGTCCGCAGCGACATCGCCGACTTCCGGGCGACCATCCCGCAGCGTGCGGCCGAGATCCGGGTCAACGACGTCACGGCCGACTACATCCGCATCGCCTCCGAGAAACTCTGCTAGCAGGACGACATGGCCCGAAAAACCAGCACGCAGAACCGGCGCCGGCGCCATCGCATCCTCGGCCTCATCGCGGCCGGGGCGATGGCCGTCGTGGTCGCTCTGGTACTGGCCATCATCGTGGTGGTGATGCGCAAGCCGGTGTCGCCGCCGTCGGCGGTGCCGCCCACCGCCGTCCCGCCGACGAGCGTGCCGGGCGGCAAGAAGCCGCGGCCGGAGTTCCAGGACGCCAGTTGCCCGGACGTCGACCTCATCGCCATCCCGGGCACCTGGGAGTCCTCCCCCACCGACGACCCGCTGAACCCCACCCAGTTCCCCATCGCGCTGCTGCGCAACGTCACCGGGCCGCTTTTTTTTTTTTTTTTTATTTTTACTTTTTTTATCTACACCGTTCCCTACACCGCGCAGTTCCACAACCCGCTGTCGGCGGACAAACAGATGTCCTACAACGACAGCCGCGCCGAGGGCACCCGCGGCGCGGTCAGGGCGATCACCGAGATGAACGACCGCTGCCCGCTGACCAGTTTCGTGCTGGTCGGGTTCTCGCAGGGGGCGGTGATCGCCGGTGACATCGCCAGCGACATCGGCAACGGCCGCGGGCCGGTGGACGAAGACCTGGTGCTGGGTGTGACGTTGATCGCCGACGGCCGCCGCCAGGAAGGGGTCGGCCAGGACGTCGGGCCGAACCCGCCGGGGCAGGGCGCCGAGATCACCCTGCACGAGGTGCCGGTGCTGTCCGAGTTGGGACTGACGATGAGCGGTGCGCGCCCGGGCGGGTTCGGGGCGCTGAACAACCGCACCAACCAGATCTGCGGGGCCGGCGATCTGATCTGCGCGGCGCCGCAGGGCGCGTTCAGCATCACCAACCTGCCCAGCACCCTGGAAGTGCTGGCCGGCGGGGCCGGACAGCCGGTTCACGCGCTGTACAACACGCCGCAATTCTGGAGCTTGGACGGCCAGCCCGCCACAGCGTGGACACTGAATTGGGCGCGGGGCCTCATCGACAACGCGCCGCACCCGCAACACGGCTGAGGAAGGGACACCGCCGGTGGCCCAGCGATTTGGTAGCCACCGCGATTGCGCCTAACATTAAGAGAAAACTAAGAGCAACAGGGCGTCATCGCCGGGCCGGGCGCACCGGTGGCGACACCGCGGCTGCCAGCCCGATCTCTGTACCATCTGTGAGGTTTAGGGTGCGCGACGCACACATACAGACGCACGTGCCGGGCCGGGCGCGGCGACACCGGGTCCGAGCCGCAGGTGTTTCGACAGGAGAGTGGTATGCCGTTCCATAACCCGTTCATCAAGAACGGAAGCATCACCTTCCCTGAGGGCGCCAGTGTGGTGAAGCACATCGAGCGCTGGGCGAAGGTGCGCGGCGACAAGCTCGCCTATCGGTTCCTGGACTTCTCCACCGAGCGCGACGGCGTCGCCCGCGATCTGCACTGGGCCGATTTCGGGGCCCGCAACCGCGCCGTCGCCGCCCGGCTGCAGCAGGTCACCCAGCCCGGTGACCGGGTCGCGATCCTGTGCCCGCAGAACCTGGACTATCTGGTCGCCTTCTTCGGCACGCTGTACTCCGGCCGCATCGCGGTGCCGCTGTTCGACCCATCCGAGCCCGGCCACGTCGGCCGACTGCACGCGGTGCTCGACGACTGCGCCCCCGCGGCGATCCTGACCACCACCGAGGCCGCGGAGGGCGTGCGCAAGTTCTTCCGCACCCGCGCCGCCAAGGACCGCCCCCGCGTCATCGCCGTCGACGCGGTGCCCGACGAGGTCGGCGCCACCTGGGAGCACTACGACGAGGTCGACGAGAACACCATCGCCTACCTGCAGTACACCTCCGGCTCCACCCGCATCCCCACCGGGGTGCAGATCACCCACCTGAACCTCGCCACCAACGTGGTGCAGGTGATCGAGGCGCTGGAGGGTGAGGAGGGCGACCGAGGCGTGTCCTGGCTGCCGTTCTTCCACGACATGGGCCTGATCACGGCGCTGCTGTCGCCGATGATCGGCCACTACTTCACCTTCATGACGCCGGCCGCGTTCGTCCGCCGGCCCGGCCGCTGGATTCGGGAACTGGCCCGCAAGCCCGGTGAAACCGGGGGAACCATCTCGGTGGCTCCGAACTTCGCCTTCGACCACGCCGCCGCACGCGGGGTCCCGAAGGACGGCGAGGAGCCGCTCGACCTGTCCAACGTCAAGGCCATCCTCAACGGCAGCGAGCCGATCTCGGCGGCCACCGTGCGCCGGTTCAACGAGGCGTTCGGCCCGTTCGGCTTCCAGCCCAAGGCCATCAAGCCCTCCTACGGCCTCGCCGAGGCGACGCTGTTCGTGTCGACCACCCCGTCGACCGAGGAGCCGACGATCATCTCCGTCGACCGCGACCAGCTCAACAACGGCAGGTTCGTCCAGGTGCCGGACGATTCGCCGACGGCGGTGGCGCAGGCGGGTGCCGGCAAGATCGGCATCGCGGAGTGGGCGGTGATCGTCGACAACGACGCCGCCAGCGAGTTGCCCGACGGCCAGATCGGCGAGATCTGGATCAGCGGGCAGAACATGGGCACCGGCTACTGGGGCAAGGACGAAGCCACCCGCGAGACCTTCCAGAACATCCTCAAGTCCCGGACCAGTCCCTCGCACGCCGAGGGCGCCGCCGACGACGCGACCTGGGTGCGCACCGGCGACCTCGGCGCCTATCACGACGGCGAGCTCTACATCACCGGCCGCACCAAGGATCTGGTGATCATCGACGGCCGCAACCACTACCCGCAGGACCTGGAATATTCCGCGCAGGAGTCCACCAAGGCGGTCCGCACCGGGTTCGTCGCCGCGTTCTCGGTGCCCGCCAACCAGCTGCCCGACGAGGTGTTCGCCAACGCCCATTCCGGGCTCAAGCACAACCCGGACGACACCTCCGAGCAGTTGGTCATCGTGGCCGAGCGGGCACCCGGCTCGCACAAGATGGAGATCGACCCGATCGCCGACGCCATCCGCGCCGCGATCGCGGTGCGCCACGGCGTCACCGTCCGCGACGTGCTGTTGACACCGGCCGGTGCGATCCCGCGGACCTCGAGCGGCAAGATCGGCCGGCGCGCCTGCCGGTCGGCGTACCTCGACGGCAGCCTGCGCAGCGGGAAGGTGGCCAACGCCTTCCCGGACGAATCGGAATGACATCGAGAAGGAAGTTCTTCAGTGGACCAGGGTGCGGTTCGACACACCGGCCGCTGCCGTGGCGCCCTTCGCACGACGTGAGGTCTCATGTCTGAATCAGCTACACCCGAAACGCCCGAGACGCCCGACGAGATCACGCTGGCGCCCGAGAAGGAGTTGACCCCGGCCCGGACCGACATGTCGGTGCCGGAGATGCGGGAGTGGCTGCGCAACTGGGTGGCCAACGCCACCGGGCAGGCGCCCGACGCCGTCGACGAGTCCGTCCCGATGGTGGAGCTGGGCCTGTCGTCGCGCGATGCCGTCGCGATGGCCAGCGATATCGAGGACCTCACCGGCGTGACACTGACCGCGACGGTGGCGTTTCGCCACCCGACCATCGAGGCGCTCGCGACGGTGATCATCGAGGGCGAGCCGGAGCTCGAGGTCGACGACGACGAGGACTGGACCCGGCGGCGCGACGTCGACGACATCGCGATCGTGGGACTGTCCACCCGGTTCCCCGGGGACATGAACACCCCCGACGAGATGTGGCAGGCGCTGCTGGAGGGCCGCGACGCCATCACCGATCTGCCGGAGGGACGCTGGTCGGAGTTCATGGCCGAGCCGCGCCTGGCCGAGCGGATCGCCAAGGCCCGCACCCGTGGCGGATACCTGAAGGACCTCAAGGGTTTCGACGCCGAGTTCTTCGCGCTGTCGAAGATGGAAGCCGACAATATGGACCCCCAGCAGCGGCTGGCGCTCGAGCTGACCTGGGAGGCGTTGGAGAACGCCCGCATCCCGGCGTCCAGCCTGCGCGGCGGCAGTGTCGGGGTGTACATCGGCAGCTCCACCAACGACTACAGCTATCTGGCGATGATGGACCCGCGCACCGCGCATCCCTACGCCATCACCGGCACCGCGAGCTCGATCATCGCCAACCGGGTGTCCTACTTCTACGACTTCCGCGGCCCCTCGGTTGCCGTCGACACCGCCTGCTCCAGCTCGCTGGTGGCCGTGCACTCCGGTGTGCAGGCGCTGCGCGCCGGCGAGGCCGACGTGGTGGTGGCCGGCGGGGTCAACGCCCTGGTGACCCCCGCGGTCACGCTGGGCTTCGACGAGGTCGGCGGGGTCCTGGCCGCCGACGGGCGGATCAAATCGTTCTCCTCCGACGCCGACGGGTACGCCCGCTCGGAGGGCGGCGGCATGGTGGTGCTCAAGCGGGTCGCCGACGCGCGGCGTGACGGTGACGAGATCCTCGCCGTGATCGCGGGCAGCGCGGTCAACCACGACGGCCGGTCCAACGGCATGCTGGCACCGAACCCGGACGCCCAGGCCGAGGTGCTGCGCAAGGCCTATCATGACGCGGGCATCAACCCCCGCACCGTGGACTACATCGAGGCGCACGGCACCGGCACGATCCTGGGTGACCCGATCGAGGCGGACGCGCTGGGTCGGGTGGTCGGCCGCGGCCGGCCCGCCGATCAGCCTGCACTGCTCGGTGCGGTGAAATCCAATGTGGGACACCTGGAGTCGGCGGCCGGCGCGGCCAGCTTGGCCAAGGTGGCACTGTCGTTGAGCCGCAACAAGGTTCCGCCGTCCATCAACTATGCCGGACCCAACCCCTACATCGACTTCGACGGTGTTCGGCTCAAGGTGGCCGACACCGTCACCGACTGGCCGCGCTACAGCGGCCACGCGATCGCGGGCGTGTCGGGCTTCGGTTTCGGCGGCGCCAACGCGCACCTGGTATTGCGCGAGGTGCTGCCCTCGGATCTCGTTGAGCCCGAACCTGACTCGGAGCACCTCGGGGAGCAGGCCATGCCGGCCACCGACGCCGTCTATGTCGGTGGGGTCCTGGTCGAGGACGACGAGGACGAGGACGAGGTCGTCGGCGCCTACGACTACGAGGCCGCCGAGTACCGCGCCGAGGAGGGCGAGCCGGAATTGCCCGGCCTCACCGAGGCGGCGCTGGAACTGCTGGAGGTCGCGCGCGCCCAGTGGGAGGCGGCCGAGAAGCCGGTTCCGGTTGTGCCGATCACCGTCTCGGGATTCCTAACCTCGCGCAAGCGCGCCACCGCGGCCGAACTCGCGGACTGGATCGACGGCCCGGCGGGCCGGGCGGCGTCGCTTGAGTCCATCGGCCGTTCGCTGTCGCGGCGCAACCACGGCCGCTCCCGCGCGGTCGTGCTGGCCCACGACCACGACGAGGCGGTCAAGGGCCTGCGGGCGATCGCCGACGGCAAGCAGAGCCCGCTGGTGTTCAGCGCCGACGGGCCGGTGAGCAACGGCCCGGTGTGGGTGCTGGCCGGGTTCGGTGCCCAGCACCGCAAGATGGGCAAGAACCTGTACCTGCGCGACGAGGTGTTCGCCGAGTGGATCAACAAGGTGGACAGCCTCATTCAGGATGAGCGCGGCTACTCGATCCTCGAACTGATCCTCGACGACTCGGTCGACTACACCGAGGAGACCTGTCAGTACCCGATCGAAGTGGTGCAGCTGGTGATCTTCGCGATCCAGATCGCGCTGGGCGAGCTGCTGCGGCACCACGGCGCCAAACCCGCCGCGGTGATCGGCCAGTCGCTCGGTGAGGCCGCGGCGTCCTACTTCGCCGGCGGACTCTCGCTGGCCGACGCCACCCGCACCATCTGCTCGCGTTCGCGGCTGATGGGCGAGGGCGAGGCCATGCTCTTCGGTGAGTACATCCGGCTGATGGCACTGGTGGAGTACTCCGCCGACGAGATCAAGACGGTGTTCTCCGACTTCCCCGATCTGGAGGTGTGCGTCTACGCCGCGCCGAACCAGACCGTGATCGGCGGCCCGCCCGCCCAGGTGGACGCGATCATCGAACGGGCCGAGGCCGAGGGGAAATTCGCCCGCAAGTTCCAGACCAAGGGTGCCAGCCACACCACTCAGATGGACCCGTTGCTGGGCGAGTTGGCCGCCGAACTGCAGGGCATCGACCCGCACCCGCTGCACACCGGCTACTTCTCCACCGTCCACGAGGGCAGTTACATCCGCCCGGGCGGCGAGCCGATCCACGACGTCGACTACTGGAAGAAGGGGTTGCGGCACAGCGTCTACTTCACCCAGGGCATCCGCAACGCCGTCGAGAACGGGCACACCACGTTCCTGGAGCTGGCGCCGAATCCGGTGGCGCTCATGCAGGTCGGGCTGACGACGGCTGCCGCGGGCCTGCACGACGGGCAGCTGATCGCGACGCTGGCCAAGAAGCAGGACGAGGTCGAGTCGATGGTCGCCGCGATGGCGCAGCTCTACGTCCACGGCCACGACCTCGACGTCCGGAGTCTGTTCGGGCCGGGCGACTACGCCGACATCCCACCGACCCGGTTCAAGCGCAAGGAGCATTGGCTCAACGCGCAGTTCTCCGCCGACGGCTCGTCGATGATCCCGGGCTCGCATGTCGCCACCCCGGATGGCAGGCACATCTGGGAGTACGCGGCGCAGGGCCAGACCGACCTGGCCGCATTGGTGAAAGCCGCTGCGGCGCAGGTGCTTCCGGAGGCCACGCTGACCGCCTCCGAGCAGCGCGCGGTGCCCGATGACGGCGCCCGGCTGGTGACCACGCTGACCCGGCACCCCGGTGGCGCATCGGTTCAGGTGCACGCCCGCATCGATGAGTCTTTCACCCTGGTCTACGACGCGGTCGTGAGCCGCTCCGGCGCGGCGGCCGCCCTTCCTGCGGCCGTCGCCACGGGAGTCGCTGTCGCCGCACCGGTTTCGGCCGCGACGGCACCCGCCGAGCCGGACGAGGACGTCGAGATCCTGTCCGACAACCTGACGGCCGGCGCGGGCCTGGCCGCCGGTTTCGCCAAGTGGACGCCGGACTCCGGCGAGACCGTGCACGACCGGCTGGCCGCCATCGTCGGCGGTGCCATGGGCTACGAGCCCGAGGACCTGCCGTGGGAGGTGCCGCTGATCGAGCTCGGCCTCGATTCGCTGATGGCGGTGCGCATCAAGAACCGGGTCGAGTACGACTTCGACCTGCCGCCGATCCAGCTGACCGCGGTGCGCGACGCCAACCTGTACGCGGTGGAGAAGCTGATCCAGTACGCCATCGAGCACCGCGACGAGGTCGAGGATCTCGCTGAGGCGCAGAAGGGCAAGACCGCCGAGGAGATCGCGGCCGAGCAGGCCGAGCTGATGGGCGGTGCGAGCACGGTCGCCGAACTCGAGGCCAAGCTGGCCGAGTCGGGCCATCCCATCGCGGCGGACCACAAGGCTCCGCCGGAGGCCGTCGAGCTCAACGAGAAGGCCGTCGAGTCGGTGGAAGCCCTCGATGTCCCGCCGCCGCCCACCAACCCGGCCGGGCCGAACATCCCGCCACCGCCGACGGACCCATCCGGGCCCGGGGCCGGGGCGAGCGCAGCGACGCGAGAGGTGAAGTCCGCCGCAGCTCCCGGGAAATCTGCCGCTGCCGCGGCCGCTGCCAAAGTGCTGACCCAGGAGGCCGTCACCGAGGCGCTCGGCGCCGACGTGCCGCCGCGCGAGGCGGCCGAGCGGATCACGTTCGCCACCTGGGCGATCGTCACCGGCAAGTCACCGGGCGGCATCTTCAACGAGCTGCCCGCCGTCGACGACGCCACCGCGGCCAAGATCGCCGAGCGGCTCTCCGAACGCGCCGAGGGCACGATCACCGTCGAGGACGTCCGGGCCGCGAACACCATCGAGCAGCTCGCCACCACCGTCCGCGAGTTCCTCGAGGCCGGCGAACTCGAGGGCTTCGTGCGCACCCTGCGGGCGCCGAAAGAGGGTTCGAACCACGTCCCGGTGTTCGTGTTCCACCCGGCGGGCGGCTCGACCGTGGTCTACGAGCCGCTGCTCAAGCGGCTGCCCGCGGACACCCCGGTGTACGGCCTGGAACGCGTCGAGGGCTCGATCGAGGAGCGCGCCGCGGAGTACGTGCCCAAGCTGATGGAGTTGGGCGGCAAGGGTCCCTACATCCTGGCCGGCTGGTCACTGGGCGGCGCCCTGGCCTACGCCTGCGCGGTGGGCCTGAAGCGCAACGGGTGCGACGTCCGCTTCGTCGGGCTGATCGACACCGTGCGGGCCGGCGAGGAGGTGCCGCAGACCAAGGAGGAGATCCGCGCCCGCTGGGACCGCTACGCCCTGTTCGCCCAGCGCACCTTCAATGTCGAGATCCCGGAGATCCCGTACGAACAGCTCGAGCAGCTCGACGACGAGGGTCAGGTGCGCTTCGTGCTGGACGCCGTCAAGGAGGCCGGGGTGGACATCCCCGGCGGCATCATCGAGCACCAGCGCACGTCGTATCTGGACAACCGGGCGCTGGACACCGCCCACATCGAGCCGTACGACGGTCACGTCGCGCTGTACATGGCCGACCGCTACCACGATGACGCGATCATGTTCGAGCCGCGCTACGCGATCCGCCAGCCCGACGGCGGCTGGGGCGAGTTCGTCTCCGACCTGGAGATCGTCGCGATCGGGGGCGAGCACATCCAGGCGATCGACGAACCGTACATTGCGAAGGTGGGCGCGCACATGAGCGAGGCGATCAACCGGATCGAGAGCGAGGGGAAGTGACGGCCGAACCGACTCCCAGCCACGCCCCGACCACCGCCGAGAAACTGGCGGAGCTTCGCGAACGTCTCGAACTGGCCAAGGAACCGGGCGGCGAGAAGGCCGCGGCCAAGCGGGACAAGAAGGGCATCCCCAGCGCCCGCGCCCGCATCCACGAGCTGGTCGACCCGGGCAGCTTCCTGGAGATCGGCGCGCTGGCCAAGACCCCCGGCGATCCCAGCGCGCTCTTCGGCGACGGCGTGGTCACCGGGCACGGCACCATCAACGGCCGCCCGGTCGGGGTGTTCAGCCACGACCAGACGGTGTTCCAGGGAACCGTCGGGGAGATGTTCGGCCGCAAGGTCGCCCGCCTGATGGAGTGGGTGGCGATGGTCGGCTGCCCGATCATCGGCATCAACGACTCCGGCGGCGCCCGCATCCAGGACGCGGCGACCTCGCTGGCCTGGTACGCCGAGCTGGGCCGCAGGCACGAGCTGCTGTCCGGCACGATCCCGCAGATCTCGATCATCCTCGGCAAGTGCGCGGGCGGGGCGGTGTACTCGCCGATCCAGACCGACCTGGTCGTCGCGGTGCGCGACCAGGGCTACATGTTCGTCACCGGACCGGACGTCATCAAGGACGTCACCGGTGAGGACGTCACCCTCGACGAACTCGGCGGCGCGGACTATCAGGCCCGCTACGGCAACATCCACCAGGTGGTGGAGGACGAGAAGGCCGCGTTCCAGTACGTCCGCGACTACCTGGACTTCCTGCCGTCCAACACCTTCGACGACGCGCCCGTGGTCAATCCCGGCCTGGAGCCGGAGATCACCCCGCACGACCTGGAACTGGATTCGATCGTTCCGGACAACGACAACGCGGCCTACGACATGCACGAGATCCTGCTGCGGATCTTCGACGACGGCGACTTCCTCGACGTCGCCGCGCAGTCCGGCCAGGCCATCATCACCGGCTACGCGCGGGTCGACGGGCGCACCGTCGCCGTGATCGCCAACCAGCCGATGTACAACGCGGGCGCGATCGACAACGAGGAGTCCGACAAGGCGGCCCGCTTCGTGCGGTTCAACGACTCGTTCAACATCCCGCTGGTGTTCGTGGTCGACACCCCGGGGTTCATGCCCGGCGTTCAGCAGGAGAAGAACGGCATCATCAAGCGCGGCGGCCGGTTCCTCTACGCGGTGGTCGAGGCGGACGTACCCAAGGTGACCATCACGGTGCGCAAGTCCTACGGCGGCGCGTATGCGGTGATGGGCTCCAAGCAGCTGACGGCCGACTTGAACTTCGTGTGGCCGACCGCCCGCATCGCCGTGATCGGCGCCGACGGCGCCGCCCAACTTCTGGTGAAGCGGTTCCCCGACCCCACCGCGCCCGAGGTGCAGAAGATCAAGGCCGACTTCATCGAGGGTTACAACCTCAACCTGGCGACCCCCTACATCGCCGCCGAACGGGGTTACGTCGACGCGGTCATCGAACCGCACCAGACCCGGCTGCTGCTGCGCAAGTCCCTGCGGTTGTTGCGGGACAAGCAGATTCAGCGTGTGCAGCGCAAGCACGGCCTGATCCCGATCTAGCGCCTGAGGTGACGAGGCTGGCGGTCGGCACGGTCGTCGATACCGCATGCCTCACCGCGATCGACGGCTCGTCGGTCTCGGTGCCCGGCCCGGGGCGGCTGCACCTGCAGTTCCGCCGATTCGCCGGGTGCCCGATCTGCAGCCGGCACCTGCGTTCGTTCGCCGACCGGCACGCCGAGGTGGCCGCGGCCGGCATCACCGAGGTGGTGTTCTTCCACTCCGCCGCCGATCACCTGCGCGGCTACCAGGCCGACCTGCCGTTCGCGGTGGTGGCCGATCCGCGGCGGCAGCACTACGGGCGGTTCGGGGTGGAGACCGGGGTGCGCTCGCTGCTCGATCCACGGTCCTGGCCCGGCGCCGTCCGTGGCGGCGGGCAGTGGCTGGCCCATCACACCGATCCGCGCTGGGCCGGGGTGGGCGAGTCCGACGACACCACCCATCTCGGGCTGCCCGCCGATTTCCTGATCGACCCGGACGGGACGCTGGCGGCGGTGCACTACGGGGCCCATGCCGACGATCAGTGGTCGGTGGACGAACTGTTGCGGATCAACCGAAACCGGCCTGTGCGGGGTTAGCCGCGGCGGCCGGCCGACCGCCCGGACGGTCGGTCGGATCGGTTGCTGAGCCCAGCCCGGGCGAGGATTTGCTCAGCAAATCTTCGGGTCGATGCGATAACAAATTGTTCGTTCGGTTTGATATCGCACAATGGCAGCATTCGCCCACTTCATCGGCCACTTTTGCACATCAAGCGACCGGGCGCGGGGCTGGTAGAGGAAGTTGACAACCGTCGAGCAGCGACCGGAAAGTGGTATCCGAGGGCCCGCTACACGTATAGTTCCTGACGTGCCTGATAAATTTGCTCCGGTCCCGAGCCGAGGGGTCTGGGGAAAACGCGGTCGGCGGTTGCGCATTGCCGAACCCGTCGCGGAGCTTGGCACGCCCGGATAGTCCCGGACCTGCGCCCGACGTTCCGGCCTGGCTCGAGCCACATATCGAAGAAACGCGAAGAGGTCATTTCCATGCCCCACACCGAGATCTCGCTTCCGGCATTGCTGCGCGAGCGGGCCGCCAGCCAGGGTGACGCGACCGCCTTCACGTTCATGGACGGCGCCATCCTCGGGACCGGACATCCGGAGAGTCTGACCTGGTCGCAGCTGTACCGGCGGGTGCTGGCCCTGGCCGAGGAACTGCGGCGATTCGCCGCCCCCGGCGATCGCGCCGCGATCGTGGCCCCACAGAGCCTGGACTACATCGTGGCCTTCTACGGCGCCATGCAGGCCGGCCTGATCGCGGTGCCGCTGTCGGTGCCGATGTTCGGCGTGCACGACCAGCGCGCCGAGTCCGCGCTGGAGGACAGCGCCCCGACGGTGCTGCTGACCACCTCCGCGGCGGTGGCCGACATCAACAAGTACGCCAACCCGCACGGCGGCCGCCCGTCCCCGACCGTGGTCGAGGTCGACCTGGTCGACGTCGACGCCACCCGGGAGCTCGACACCACCGACAACTCCCGCCCCGGTCCGGCGTATCTGCAGTACACCTCCGGTTCCACCCGCACCCCGGCCGGCGTCATCGTCTCGCACCAGAACGTGATCAACAACGTCGAGCAGGTGGTCCGCGACTACTTCATCCACTACGGCGGCACCGTGCCCGAGGAGACCTCGGTGGTGTCCTGGCTGCCGTTCTTCCACGACCTGGGCCTGATCATGGGCGTCTGCTCACCGCTGGTCACCGGCTGTGACGGGGCGCTGGCCAGCCCGCTGGCGTTCCTGGCCAAGCCGGCCAGCTGGATGCAGCTGATGGCACAGCACCCGCTGTGCTTCTCCGGCGCACCGAACTTCGCCTTCGAGCTGGCCGCCCGCCGGACCACCGATGCCGACATGGAGGGCCTCGACCTGTCCCGCGTGCACGGCATCCTGAGCGGCGCCGAGCGCGTACACCACGGCACCGTGCGGCGGTTCATCGACCGGTTCGCGAAGTTCGGCCTCTCCGAGAAGGTCATCCGCCCCTCGTACGGGCTGGCCGAGGCCACGCTGTACGTCGCGTCGCCGCCCATCTCGGACACCGTCCGCACCGCGCGCTTCGACCTGCAGCACCTGGCCGCCGGGGTGGCCCGGCGTTGCGAGTCGGATCAGGAGGGCGGCACCGAACTGGTCAGCTACGGCCCGCCGAACGCCTACCCGGTCCGCATCGTCGACCCGGAGACCGGTCTGGAGCAGCCCGAGGGGACCATCGGCGAGATCTGGACCCGCGGCGACAACGTCGCGCTGGGCTACTGGCACAAGCCCGAACAGACCACCCGGGTGTTCCGCGCGCGGATCAACCAGCCCGCCGAGGGCACCCCCGCCGGGCCGTGGCTGCGCACCGGGGACCTGGGCGCGCTGTCCGGCGGCGAGTTGTTCATCATGGGCCGGCTCAAGGACCTGTTGATCGTCGACGGGCGCAATCACTACCCGGAGGACATCGAGGCCACGATCCGCGAGATCACCGGCGGGCGGGTCGCCGCCATCGCCGTCGAGGACGAGGCGTCGGAGAACCTGGTCGCGATAGTCGAGGTCAAGCGCAACCCGCAACTGGACTCGGTCAAGCACGAGGTCGCCAACGCCGTGTGGAAGTGGCACAACCTGCGCGTCAATGACCTCGTGCTGGTGGAGCCGGGTTCGATTCCGATCACCACCAGCGGCAAGATCCGTCGTTCGTCGTGCGCCGAGCTGTATCGCGAGGGCGTCTTCCAGCGGCTGGACATGGACATCGCGGGATGACCTCGTGGGTTGACGAAGCCCAACTCCGCAACTGGTTGGTCCACTACCTCGTCACCACCATCGGGTGCAGCCCGGAGGACGTCCATCTCGACGCGCCGCTCAACGAACTCGGGGTCGGCTCCCGCGACGCCGTCGTGCTGGCCGGCGAGCTCACCGAGAAGCTCGGCCGGACCGTCTCGCCGGTCGAGTTCTGGCAGAACCCCACCATCAACACGCTGGCGCACGGCCTGCTGAACCCTGACGCCGAACCCGTTCTCACCGGCGCGCAGGCCGAAGGCTCGCTGCACGAGCCGATCGCCGTGATCGGCCTGGGCTGCCGGCTGCCCGGCGACATCGCGGACATCGAGGGTCCCGACGGCTTCTGGCAGTTCCTCTCCGACGGCCGTTCGGCGGTCGGCCAGGTCCCCGACGGCCGGTGGCAGATGTTCGACGACGGCACCCCCGAGACCCGGGCCGTGCTGGCGCGCACCACCAAGTGGGGCTCCTTCCTGTCCGACGTCGCCGAGTTCGACGCCGAGTACTTCGACATCTCGCCCAGCGAGGCCGACCGCATCGACCCACAGCAGCGGCTGCTGCTCGAGGTCGCCGTCGAGGCCCTCGACCACGCCGGTATCCCCGTCGAGACGCTGCAGCGCAGCCAGACCGGGGTGTTCGCCGGCGCCTGCGTCAGCGAGTACGGGTTCCTGGCGTCGGCCGACCTGCCCCGCATCGACGCATGGACCGGCACCGGCGGCGCGCTGAGCATCATCGCCAACCGGCTGTCCTACTTCCTGGACGCCCGTGGGCCGTCGGTCACCATCGACACCGCGTGTTCGTCCTCGCTGGTGGCGATCCACCTGGCCTGCCGCAGCCTACGGCTCGGGGAGAGCGACCTGGCGCTGGCCGCCGGCGTCAACCTGGTGCTGGCCCCGAACATCACCCGCAGCTTCGACACCGCCGAGGCGATGTCGCGCAGCGGGGCCTGCCGCGCCTTCGACGCCGGCGCCGACGGGTTCGTGCGCGGCGAGGGCTGCGGGGTGGTGGTGCTCAAGCGGCTCTCCGGGGCGCTGCGCGACGGCAACCGGATCCTGGCCGTGGTGCGGGGCTCGGCGATGAACCAGGACGGCCGCTCCAACGGCCTGATGGCGCCCAATCCGGCCGCCCAGACCGCCGTGCTGCGGGCGGCCTGCGCCGATGCCGGCATCGAGCCGCTCGAGGTCGACTACGTCGAGGCGCACGGCACCGGCACCCTGCTCGGCGACCCGATCGAGGCCCGCGGCCTGGGATCGGTGTACGGCCGCGGGCGCGCCCCCGACGCCCCGCTGCTGATCGGATCGGTCAAGAGCAACGTCGGCCACCTCGAGGCCGCCGCCGGCGTGGTGGGCTTCATCAAGGCCACGCTGGCCGTCAACCGCGCCCGCATCCCGGCCAACCTGCACTTCGACGCGCCCAACCCGCACATCCCGTTCGACGAGCTGCGGCTCAAGGTGGTCGACGAGGCCACCAACTGGCCGTCCACCGGGCGCCCGCGCCGCGCCGGGGTGTCGTCCTTCGGGTTCGGCGGCACCAACGCCCACCTCGTGCTCGAGCAGGCCCCCGCCCCCGCCGCCACCCCGCTGCGGGTCGCCGGCGCGCCGGTGACCACGCTGGTGGTGTCCGGCAAGACCCCGGCCCGGGTCGCGCAGTGGGCCGAGGCGCTGGCCGACTGGATGGACGGCCCGGGCGCGGTCGTGCCGCTTGCGGATATCGCCCACACCCTCAACCACCACCGCGCCAGGCAGGGCGTGTTCGCCACCGTCGCCGCCCGCGACCGCGACCAGGCGGTGGCGGGGTTGCGGGCTTTGGCGGCGGGTCGCTCCGGTGTGGGTGTGGTGGGGCCGCATTCCGGGGCGTGTGGGTCCGGGACGGTGTTCGTCTATTCGGGTCAGGGTTCGCAGTGGGCGGGGATGGGTCGGCAGTTGTTGGCCGATGAGCCGGCGTTCGCGGCGGCGGTCGATGAGTTGGAGCCGGTGTTCGTCGCCGAGGTGGGGTTCTCGTTGCATGACGTGCTGGCCGAGGGCCGGCCGGTGGAGGGTTCGGTTCGGGTTCAGTCGGTGATCGCCGGGGTGCAGTTGGCGTTGACGGCGTTGTGGCGGTCCTATGGGGTGCAGCCCGATGCGGTGATCGGTCATTCGATGGGGGAGGTGAGCGCGGCGGTGGTGGCCGGGGCGTTGACCCCGGCGGAGGGGCTGCGGGTGATCGCGACCCGGGCGCGGTTGATGGCGGGGTTGGCCGATAAGGGTGCGGTGGGGTTGGTGGAGCTTCCCGCTGATGAGGCCGAGGCGTTGATCGCGGGGTATCCGGGGGTGTCGGTGAGTGTGTATTCCTCGCCGCGTCAGACGGTGGTGGCGGGTCCGACCGATGCGGTGGAGGCGGTGTTGGCCGCCGCGGGTGAGCGCAATGTGTTCGCGCGGCGGGTGAACATGGAGGTGGCCTCGCACACCGCGATGATGGATCCCATTGTCGGGCAACTGCGCACCGAACTCGCCGACCTGTTGCCCGGGTTCCCGACCGTGCCGGTCATCGTCACCACGGCCGGCCGCGAGGACATGCCCACCTTTGACGCCGACCACTGGTGCGACAACGTGCGCAACCCGGTGCGCTTCGCCCAGGCGGTCGCCAACGCGGCCGAGCAGCACACCACCTTCATCGAGATCAGCCCGCACCCGGTGCTCACCCACGCGATCGACGATATCGTCTCGCCTGCGCACCACCACGGCATCGGCACGCTGCAGCGCGACACCGACGACACCGTCACCTTCCACACCAACCTCAACGCGGCGCACACCAAACACCCGCCGCGCACCGTGCACCTGCCCGAGCCGCACCCGCAACTGCCCAGCGCGCCTTGGCAACACAGCGACCACTGGTTCACCACCACCCAGCGCCGGATGGTCTCCACCGCCGCGCCGTCGCAACCCCGGGCCGACACCGGCCCGCGGCAGACCGACGCCCACCGCTTCGCGCACCGCATCGCTTGGCTGCCGCGGGAAGACGTTGCCGCGCCGCCGGATTCGGCCACCATCGCCGTCGTCGGGCCCGACCTCGCGGCCGACACCCGGGTGGGCCAACTGCTCGGCGACCGCGGCCACCGCTCCGCCGACCTCGACGACGCCGAACTCGTGCTGTACGTCGCCGACAACCCGCCCGGCGCCGACTTCGATGCCGCGGTGCGGCTTTGCGCCGACGTGACCGCGCTGGCGAAGCGCCTGACCGAGCGCTCCGATCGCCGCCCAGCCACGTTGTGGGTGCTCACCCGCGGTGTGCTGGAGGGCGAACCGTCGAGCCTGCCGCAGAGTTCGCTGTGGGGGCTGGCCAATGTGATCGCCGCCGAGCAGCCGCAGATCTGGGGCGCGCTGATGGATGTCGACGGCGCCGCCGAACCCGAGCAGTGGGTCCCGGCCGTCGCCGGGCAACTGGGGGCGCCGAGCAAGCCGGTACTGGTGCTGCGCGCCGGCGAAGTCCGGGCGGCCGAACTCGCGCCACTCGAGGCCGCCGCGGTGCGCCCGGCCCTGCACTGCCGCCGGGACGCGGCCTACCTGGTGACCGGCGGTCTGGGTGCGATCGGGCTGGCGACCGCGAACTGGCTCGCCGACCTCGGCGCCCGGCGAATCGTGCTCGCCGGGCGCACCGCCCTGCCCCCGCGACGGCAATGGGGCACCGTCACCAACCCGGTCGACGCCGCGCGCATCGCGGGAATCCGCGACCTGGAAAACCGCGGCGTCGCAATCGAACTGGCCACTCTCGACGTCGCCGCGCCCGGCGCCGTGCGGGATCTCCTCGAGCGCCGCGACGACTCCGGGGCGCCGCCCGTCCGCGGTGTCGTCCACGCCGCCGGCATCACCGGCGACCGCCTGCTCACCGATCTCGACGAGTCCTCGCTGCGGGCGGTGCTGGCACCGAAGATCGCCGGCGCGGCGGCCCTGCACGAGGCCTTCCCGGCCGACGCGGTGGACTTCCTCTTCCTGACCGCCTCGGCGGCAACCGTTTTCGGCGTTCCCGGCCAGGCCAGCTACGCCGCCGCCAACGCCTACCTGGACGCGCTGGCGCGCTCTCGGCAGCGGGCCGGCGGACTCACCCAGAGCATCGACTGGGTGGCCTGGCGGGATATGGGCTTCGGCGCCGACGCGGCGCTGGTCGTCGCGGAACTGGAACGGCTGGGATCACGGCCGGTCGAGGCCGACGAGGCCTTCGCGGCCTGGGAACACATCGCCACCCTCGATGTCGCCCAGGCGGTCGTCATCCCGGTGGCCGACGGCGACATCCCGGGCGGCGCCCGGCACCTCGGCGGCGGGCGGGACTGGTCGCAGCTGTCCCCCGACGAGGTGTACCTCGAGGTGTCCGAGGGGCTGCGCGCCATCCTGGCCCGCGAGCTGAGGATCGCCGAACCCGACCTGCCGCTCGACCGCCCGTTCATCGAACTCGGCCTGAACTCGATCATGGCGATGTCGATCCGCCGGGAGGCCGAGCAGTTGGTCGGCATGGAGCTCTCGGCGACCATGCTGTGGAACCACCCCACCGTGTCCGCGCTCGCCACCTTCCTCACCGGAAAGCTTGGCCCGCAATCGGATCCGTCGACCTCGTCGGAGCCCGCGCCCGCCGCTGAATCCGGCCTCGGTGTCCTCGACAACCTGTTCGACAGCGTCGAGGCCGGGGTGGACGCCGCCGTGCCGAGCTGGGGTGACGACCGGTGACCAAGGCGGTGTTCGACCGGGTCTCGGCGATGACCGGTGAGCAGCGCACCGCGCTGTCCGATCAGTTCGCCAAGGCGGCCCGGCTGTCCGGAGCCGAACCGGTGGCGGTGGTCGGAATCGGCTGCCGATTCCCCGGCGGTGTCGACGGCCCGGACAGCTACTGGCAGCTGCTGATGGAGGGCCGCGACGGCATCACCGAGGTCCCCGCCGACCGCTGGGACGTCGAGGCCTTCTACGACCCCGACCCGCTGGTCCCGGGCCGGATGACCACGAAGTGGGGCGGCTTCCTGCCCGACGTGGCCGGGTTCGACGCCGACTTCTTCGGCATCACCCCGCGCGAGGCCGAGGCGATGGATCCCCAGCAGCGGCTGCTGCTGGAGGTCACCTGGGAAGCGCTGGAACACGCGGGCATTCGGCCGGAGTCGCTGGCCGGCACCCGCACCGGTGTGCTGGTGGGCGTCTACTACAACGAGTACCAGGCGATGTCGGCGCAGACCCCGGAGTCGGTCAGCGCCTACACCGCAACCGGTAACGCGCACGCGGTCACCGCGGGCCGGGTGTCCTACCTGCTCGGCCTGCGCGGGCCCGCCGTCGCGGTCGACACCGCCTGTTCGTCGTCGCTGGTGGCGATCCACCTGGCCTGCCAGAGCCTGCGATCGCGGGAGAGCGACCTCGCGCTGGCCGGGGGGACCAACGTGCTGTTGCGCCCGGAGAGCCAGATCGCCCTGTCGGCCTGGGGTCTGATGTCCCAGCAGGGCAAGTGCCGGACCTTCGACGCCGACGCCGACGGGTTCGTGCGCGGCGAGGGCTGCGGGGTGGTGGTGCTCAAGCGACTGGTCGACGCGGTGCGCGACGCTGACCGGGTGCTCGCCGTGATCCGCGGCTCGGCGATCAACTCCGACGGCCGGTCCAACGGGGTGACCGCCCCCAACGCCCTGGCTCAGCGGGACGTGATCGTCGACGCGCTGCGCTCCGGTGACATCCCCGCCGACACCGTCGACTTCATCGAAGCCCACGGCACCGCAACCAATCTCGGCGACCCGATCGAGTTCGAGGCGCTCGCCGACACCTACGGGCGCGGCGCCCACCCGTGCGCGCTCGGCTCGGCCAAGACCAACTTCGGGCACCTGGAGGGCGCGGCCGGTATCGCCGGCTTCATCAAGGCCGCCCTGGCCGTGCAGCACGGCCGGATCCCGCCCAGCCTGAACTTCTCCCGATGGAACCCCGCCATCGACGCCGCCCCCACCCGGTTCTTCGTTCCCACCGAACCGGTGTCCTGGCCGGCCTCCGACGACCCGCGCCGGGCTGCGGTGTCGTCCTTCGGGTTCGGCGGCACCAACGCCCACGTGATCATCGAGCAGGGGCCCGCCATCGAGTTGACCGGCTCAACCGGGACGCCCGCGGTCAGCACGCTGGTGGTGTCCGGGCAGACCGCCGAGCGAGTGGCCGCGATGGCCGCCACGCTGGCCGACTGGATGGACGGCGCGGGAGTCCTTGTGCCGCTTGCGGATATCGCCCACACCGTCAACCACCATCGCACCCGGCACCCGGTGTTCGCCACGGTCTGCGGGGCCGACCGCGACCAGGCCGTGGCGGGGTTGCGGGCTTTGGCGGCGGGTCGCTCCGGTGTGGGTGTGGTGGGGCCGCATTCCGGGGCGTGTGGGTCCGGGACGGTGTTCGTCTATTCGGGTCAGGGTTCGCAGTGGGCGGGGATGGGTCGGCAGTTGTTGGCCGATGAGCCGGCGTTCGCGGCGGCGGTCGATGAGTTGGAGCCGGTGTTCGTCGCCGAGGTGGGGTTCTCGTTGCATGACGTGCTGGCCGAGGGCCGGCCGGTGGAGGGTTCGGTTCGGGTTCAGTCGGTGATCGCCGGGGTGCAGTTGGCGTTGACGGCGTTGTGGCGGTCCTATGGGGTGCAGCCCGATGCGGTGATCGGTCATTCGATGGGGGAGGTGAGCGCGGCGGTGGTGGCCGGGGCGTTGACCCCGGCGGAGGGGCTGCGGGTGATCGCGACCCGGGCGCGGTTGATGGCGGGGTTGGCCGATAAGGGTGCGGTGGGGTTGGTGGAGCTTCCCGCTGATGAGGCCGAGGCGTTGATCGCGGGGTATCCGGGGGTGTCGGTGAGTGTGTATTCCTCGCCGCGTCAGACGGTGGTGGCGGGTCCGACCGATGCGGTGGAGGCGGTGTTGGCCGCCGCGGGTGAGCGCAATGTGTTCGCGCGGCGGGTGAACATGGAGGTGGCCTCGCACACCGCGATGATGGATCCCATTGTCGGGCAACTGCGCACCGAACTCGCCGACCTGCGATCCAACACCCCGCGTATCCCCGTCATCACCACCGTCGAGAACGCCGACCCCGCAGCACTGTTCGGCGCCGAGCACTGGGTGGCCAACATGCGCAACCCGGTGCGCTTCGCCCAGGCCATCGCCAACGCGGGCGCCTCCCACACCACCTTCGTCGAGATCAGCCCGCACCCCGTGCTGATACGGGCCATCGCCGACACCCTCGGCGCGCCCGGCGATCCGGCCGCCCACCACCACGTCTTCGGAACCCTCGAACGCGACACCAACGACACCGTCGCCTTCCACACCGCACTCAACGCCACCCACACCGCGGCGCCACCGGACACCGAACACCCGGCCGGCCCGCAGGCCGACCTCCCCACCACGCCGTGGCAGCACATCCGGTACTGGATCGACAGCCCACCCGCGGGCGCCGCGACCCAGCTGCAAAGCGCGCAAAGGCCGCCAAAGCAGTTGCCCGGCGGCAGCCTCCCGGTCCCCGCGGACTGGCTGTACCGGCCGAGCTGGCCCGCCCGCCCACTGGCGCAGCCCGCCGCCGAGTCCGGTCGCTGGCTGGTGCTCGGTGACCCCGATCTCGCGAGCGAACTCGGTGCAGCGGCGCTCACCGACGCCGACACCGTGCTCTTCGCGCCGACCGCCACCGCCGGTGATCTCAGCGCCGCCTATGCGCTGTTCAATGAGGCCAAAGACCTTGCCCGGCAACTGATCGCGATGCCGTCACCGCCGCGGCTGTTCTTCCTGACCCGCAACGCCCAGCCCGTCGCCGATGCCGATCGGGCCAACCCGACGCACGCGGTGCTGTGGGGGCTGGGCCGCACCATCGCCCTGGAGCATCCGGAGATCTGGGGCGGCCTCGTCGACGTCGACGAAGCGGTGCCCGCCGTGCTGGCCGCCCGCCACCTGCGCGCCGAGGCCGCCGCCGGGGACGGCGAGGATCAGGTCGTCTACCGCGCCGGTGTCCGCCACGTGCCCCGGCTGCAGCGGTGGATCCCGACGGCGGGGCCGGCCACGCTCGACGCCGACGCCAGCCAGCTGGTCATCGGGGCGACCGGCCACATCGGCCCCCAGCTGATCCAGCAGCTCGCCGACATGGGGGCGGGCACGATCGTCGCGGTGTCGCGCAACCCCGGCGACCGGCTGAGCGAACTGACCCAGCGGCTCTCGGCGACCGGTACCCGGCTGGTCACCGTCGCCGCCGACGCCACCGACCACACCGCCATGGCGGCGCTGTTCGACCGCTTCGGCGCCGAACTGCCGGCCCTGGAAGGCATCTATCTGGTCGCCTTCGCCGGGGGACCGGTGACCCTGGCCGACATGACCGACGACGACGTCGACACCATGTTCCGCCCCAAACTGGACGCGCTGGACAACCTGCACACCCTCTCGCTGCGCACCGATGTCCGGCACTTCCTGCTGTTCTCGTCGATCTCGGGTCTGCTCGGCTCCCGTTGGCTGGCGCACTACACGGCGACGAGCACCTTCCTGGACGCCTTCGCCGCCGCCCGCCGCAACCTCGGCCTGCCCGGCACCGCGGTGAACTGGGGGGTGTGGAAGTCGCTGGCCGACCTGCAGGCCGACACCCGGCAGGTGACCTCGGAGACCGGCATGGCGCCGATGGCCGACGAGGTGGCCATCGGGGCGCTGTCGCTGGTGCTCGGCCCCGACGCGCCGGTGCAGTCCAGCGTCGTCGACGCCGACTGGCCGGTGCTGGCCGCGGCGTACCGGACCCGCGGCGCGCTGCGCATCCTCGACGACGTGCTGGCCGACGCCGACGACGCGATCCGCGCCCTGCCGGAGAGCGAGTTCCGAAAGGCGTTGCGAAACAGCGCCCCCGAACGGCGCCGCGACCTGCTGGCCGACCACGTGGGGGCGCTGGCGTCGGCGGTGATGGGACTGCCCGACTCGGAAGTCCTCGACCCGGCGGCCGGCTTCTTCCAGCTCGGGATGGATTCGCTGATGACCGTCACACTGGCCCGTAACCTCAGCGCCAGCCTCGGCGAACCGCTCACTCCCGCAACGGTGTTCGACTACCCGACGGTGGAGGCCCTCACCGACCACCTCGTGACGGTACTGCCGGAACTGGGCCCCCTCGAATCCGGAGCCGGCCCGGTCGCCGCGGATTCCTACGCAGAACTCACCGAAGACCAACTGCTGCAAGAACTCGCCGAGAGGCTTGGTTCGTCGAAGTGACCACACCCGCATCCGATCGCACCCGCGCCATCATCACCGATGCGCTGCACAAGATCGACGACCTGACCGCGCGCCTGGCGGTCGCCGAGAAGGCAGGCACCGAACCCATCGCGGTCGTCGGCATGGGCTGCCGCTTCCCCGGCGGCGTGAACAACCCCGACCAGTACTGGGAACTCCTGGAAGCCGGCCGCAGCGGCATCGTCCGGGTGCCCGAGGAACGCTGGGATGCCGAGCAGTACTACACCGACGACCACACCGTGCCCGGGACGATCTGCAACCGGGAGGGCGGCTTCCTCACCTCATGGCAGCCCGACGAGTTCGACGCCGACTTCTTCGCCATCTCGCCCCGCGAGGCGGCGGCGATGGACCCGCAGCAGCGGCTGCTCCTCGAGGTCGCCTGTGAAGCGCTGGAGGACGCCGGGATTCCGCTGCGCGCGCTGCGCAACACCCAGACCGGGGTGTTCATCGGAGTCACCGCCTACGACTACATGCTGCGCCTGTCGGCCGAACTGCAACCCGAGGACCTCGACGCCTACATCCCGACCGGTAATGCCGCCAACTTCGCCGCCGGGCGGCTGTCCTACTTCCTCGGCGCCCGCGGACCGGCGCTGGTGGTCGACACCGCCTGCTCGTCGTCGCTGACCGCGATCCACCTGGCCTGCCAGAGCCTGCGGGCGCGGGAGAGCGACACCGCACTGGTCGGCGGCACCAACCTGCTGCTCAGCCCCGGTACCAACATCGCGCTGTCCCGGTGGGGCATGTTGTCACCGGACGGCCAGTGCAAGACCTTCGACGCCGGCGCCGACGGCTACGTCCGCAGCGAGGGTTGCGGTGTCGTGGTGCTCAAGCGCCTCGCCGATGCCGAACGGGACGGTGACCGGGTGCTCGCCGTGGTGCGCGGCTCCGCGGTCAACCAGGACGGCCCGAGCAGCGGGGTGACCGTGCCCAACGGGCCCGCCCAACAGGCGCTGCTGCGCCAGGCGCTGGCCGCCGCCCGGCTCGAGCCGTCCGACATCGACTACGTGGAGGCGCACGGCACCGGCACCCCACTCGGGGATCCGATCGAACTCGAAGCCCTCGGCCAGGTGTTCGCCGATCGCGGCGAGTCGGCGCCGCTGGTGCTCGGCTCGGTGAAGACGAACCTCGGCCACCTCGAGGCGGCGGCCGGGGTCGCCGGTTTCATCAAGACCGTGCTGAGCCTGCGGCACGGTTACATCCCCCGCCACCTGAACTTCAAACAGCTCACCCCGCACGCCACCGAGGCCGCGACCAACCTGACCATCGCCACCGACGGCCTGCCCTGGCCGCGCTCCGCCGACGGGCCGCAACGCCCCCGCCGCGCCGGGGTGTCCTCGTTCGGGGTGTCCGGCACCAACGCCCACGTGGTGATCGAGCAGGCCCCGGAAACCGCGGCGTCCCAGACACATTCGCACCACCCGGTGAGCACCCTGGTGCTCTCCGGCAAGTCCGGTGAACGCATCGCCGCCCTGGCCGGGGTGCTGGCCGACTGGCTGACGGGCCCGGGCGCCGAGGTTGCTTTGGCCGACGTCGCCCACACGCTCAACCACCACCGCACCGCCTACCCCCGGTTCGCCACGGTGTGCGCGCGGGATTCCGCGCAGGCGGCGGCCGCCCTGCGGGCGCTGGCCGCCGACCAGCCGGGCATCGGGCTGGTCGCGCCGCACGACGGAGCGTGCGGGCGGGGAACCGTGTTCGTGTACTCCGGGCAGGGCTCGCAGTGGGCCGGGATGGGCCGCCGCCTGCTGGCCGATGAGCCGGCGTTCGCCGCCGCCGTCGCCGAGTTGGAGCCGGACTTCGTCGCCGCGGCGGGCTTCTCGCTGCAGCAGGTCCTGACCGGCGGTGAGCCGCTGGTCGGCATCGACCGCATCCAGCCCGTCCTGGTGGGGATCCAGCTCGCGCTGACCGCGCTGTGGCGTTCCCACGGCGTGGAACCCGACGCGGTGATCGGCCATTCGATGGGCGAGGTCACCGCCGCCGTGGTGGCCGGCGCGCTGACACCCGCCGAGGGCCTGCGGGTCATCGCCACCCGATCCCGGTTGATGGCACGGCTTTCCGGTCAGGGCGCGATGGCGCTGCTTGAACTCGACGCCGACGCCACCACCGCACTGATCGCCGAATACCCGCAGGTCACCCTCGCCGTGCACGCATCCGCGCGACAGACCGTGATCGCCGGACCGCCCGACCAGGTGGACGCGCTGATCGCGGTGGTGGCCGCCCAGGACCGGCTGGCCCGCCGCATCGAGGTGGACGTGGCATCGCACCACCCGATCATCGACCCGATCCTGCCCGAACTGCGCACCGCACTGGCCGGCCTGGCGCCGAAGCCGCCGCGGATCCCCCTGATCAGCACGGCCATCGATACCAACATCGAAAACCATTCCGCCGCAACGCCGATGGATGCCGAGTACTGGGCGGCCAACCTGCGCAACCCGGTCCGGTTCAGCCACGCCGTCGCCGCCGCGGGCGCCACCCACGGCACCTTCGTTGAGGTCAGCCCGCACCCGCTGCTCACCCACGCGATCGACGACACCCTGCGCGAGGTGCACCACCACAGCCTGGGCACCCTGCAACGGGACACCGACGACACGGTCACCTTCCACACCAACCTCAACGCCACGCACACCACCCGGGCGCCGCACACCGAGCATCCGGCCGAACCGCATCCGCGGCTGCCCGGCACGCCCTGGCTGCACACCCGGCACTGGATCACCGCCCCCGCCGCCGGTCCGGCCGGCTCGCACCCGTTGCTGGGCGTCGGCGTCACCGACCCGACCAACGGGGTCCGGGTGTGGGAGAGCACCATCGGGCCGGATCTGCTCTGGCTCGGTGACCACCGGGTCGACGAGGCCTGCGTGCTGCCCGGAACCGCGTACGCCGAACTCGCGCTGGCCGCCGCGACCGACACCTTCGGCGTGGACCCGGACCAGCCGTGGGCCATCCGCGAACTGAACCTCGACCAGCTGATGCACGTGACCGACGGCACCGTCGTGGTCACCACCCTGACCGGGGACGAGACCACCGCCCGGGTCCAGATCCGCTCCCGCACGACCACATCGGGATGGATCACCCACGCCACCGCGATGCTGGTGCGCGCCGACCAGGCCGAGCCCCGGGCGCCGGCCACCGGCGGCGAACCGATGACCGAACTCGACCCCGAGGAGCTGTACCGGCGGCTGCGCGGCGCCGGCCAGCAGCACGGACCGGCCTTCCAGGGCATCGTCGGGCTGACCGTCTCCGCGACGGGCACGGTCAGCGCCGACATCGTCCTGCCCGCGGCGGCCAAGCAGGGGTCGCGGCGATTCCTGCTGCACCCGGTCATGGTCGACATCGCCATGCAGGCGTTGGGCGCCACCACGGCGGCCACCGACCTGGCCGCCGGAGACGGCGAGGCCGCGGTGGTCCTGCCGGTCCGGCTCGCCGGGGTCCGCATCCACGGTGACGTCACCGAGGGCACCCGGGCGATCGCCACGCTGCGGCCCACGTCCCGGCCCGACCGCTTCAGCGGGCAGGTCACCCTGCTCGGCCCCGACGCCCGGGTGCTGCTGGAGATCGACGATGTCGAGACGATGGTGCTGCGCCCCGCCGGCGCCGGCAACGACATCACCGGCCGGCTGTTCACCCTCGGCTGGGAGCCTTTGCCGCTCCCCGAATCCGGGGGTTCGCTCGGCGCGCTGCTGGTGATCGGCGACGGCTCGCTGCTGTCCGGCCTGCCCGCGACCACCCACCGCCAGGTGCTGGCCGGTGCCGACGCCGCCGCGGTGCGGGAGGCAGTGACCCGCAAGGACATCTCCTGGGACGCCATCGCCGTCGTGTGCCCGCCCCGCTCGGTGGACGAGGCCCTCGGCGACACCGCGCAACTCGAGCTGGCCCGCACCCGCACCCTGCAGATCGCCGATGTCGTGCGCACGGTGTCGCAGGCCGGCACCAGGAACAGCCCGCGACTGTGGATCGTCACCCGCGGCGCGGCCCAACTCGGCCCGGACCAGACCGTCACACTGGCCCAGACCGAACTGCGCGGCATCGCACGGGTGCTGACCTTCGAGCATCCCGAACTGCGGCCCACCGTCGTCGACGTCGACCCCGCCGGGTCCGCTTCGGCCGACGCCCTGGCCGCCGAACTGCTCGCCGACGCCGCCCACGACGAGGTGGCGCTGCGCGCCGGCGAGCGCTACGTCCACCGGGTGGTGCCCGCCCCGACCACCGCCGCCGGTGCGCTGGCCGTCGAAACCCGGCGCACCGTCGTCGATCTCGCCGGTGACGGCGCGATCCGGCTGCAGGTCGACCAGCCCGGTCGGCTGGACGGCCTTGCCCTGCACGCGGTCAAGCGGCTCGCGCCGGCCGCCGGTCAGGTCGAGGTGCGGGTGCTCGCGGCCGGACTGAACTTCAGCGATGTGCTCAAGGCCATGGGGCTGTACCCGGGCCTGGACGGCCAGCCGCCGGTCATCGGCGGGGAATGCGTCGGCGTCGTCACCGCCGTCGGATCCGGGGTCGACTCGGTCGCCGTCGGTCAGCGGGTGATCGCCTTCGGCCCCGGCACTTTCGGGTCCCACCTGACCACCCTGGCTGATCTGGTCGTCGCGGTCCCCGACGGGATGGCCGACGCCGAGGCCGCCACCTTCGGCGTCGCCTACCTCACCGCCTGGCACTCGTTGTGCGAGGTGGGCCGGCTGGCACCCGGTGAACGCGTACTCATCCACTCGGCGACCGGCGGCGTCGGCCTGGCCGCGGTCTCGATCGCGAAGATGGTCGGGGCCCGCATCTACGCCACCGCGGGTTCGGAGGCCAAACGCGAACAACTGCGCGCGCTCGGCGTGGAATACGTCGGCGACTCCCGAAGCCTCGACTTCGCCGACGAGATCCTGGCCGCCACCGACGGTGCCGGTGTCGACATCGTGCTGAACTCGCTTGCCGGGGAGGCGATCCGGCGCGGTGTTCAGATCCTGGCGCCCGGCGGCCGGTTCATCGAACTCGGCAAGCGCGACGTGCACGCCGACGCCGCGCTGGGGTTGGCCGCGCTGAAGATGAGCGGGTCGTTCGCCGTCGTCGACCTGGACCTGAACATGAAGCTGCGGCCGCAGCGGTACGGCCGGCTGCTGACCGAGATCCTCGGCCACGTCGCCGAGGGCAGGCTGAACCTGTTACCGGTGACGGAGTTCGGCATCGCCGACGCGGCCGACGCGTTCCGGCTGATGGCGTCCGGCGGCCACACCGGCAAGATCGTCATCTCCGTCCCGGCCACCGGCCGCCTGGAAGCGGTCGCGCCCAGCACCCCGCTGCCACTGGTGCGCCCGGACGGCGGTTATATCGTCGTCGGCGGCATGGGTGGTCTGGGATTCGTGTTCGCCCGGTGGCTGGTGGATCGCGGCGCGGGAGTCGTTGTGCTCAACGGCCGTTCGACACCGAACGCCGAGGTTCAGGCGGCGATCGCCGCGCTGAACGCGGCGGGTGGCCGGGTCGAGGTGGTCACCGGCGACATCGCCGATCCGGCGACCGCCGCCCGGCTGGTCGGCGCGGTGCGCGACGCCGGATTCTCCCCGGTGGGCGTGCTGCACAGCGCCACCGTGCTGGCCGACGAGATCGTGCTCAACATGTCGGAATCCGCCGCGACGCGGGTGTTCGCCCCGAAGGTCGCCGGCAGCTGGTGGCTGCACGAGGCCACCGCCGATCTCGACCTGGACTGGTGGATGACGTTCTCCTCGGCCTCGTCGATGCTGGGCTCACCCGGCCAGGGCGCCTACGCGGCCGCCAACGCATGGGTCGACGGCCTGGTGGCACACCGCCGCGCCCGCGGTTTGCCCGCGGTCGGGATCAACTGGGGCCCATGGGCGGAGGTCGGCCGCGCCCAGTTCTTCGCCGACCTGGGCTTCACGATGATCACCGCCGAGCAGGGCATGGCCGCGATGGAGCTGGTGCTGTCCGCCGACCGCGCCCAGACCGGGGTGTTCAGCCTGGACGCGCGGCAGTGGTTCCAGTCCTTCCCGGCCGCGGAGCGCTCGTCGCTGTTCGCCAACCTGGCGGACGCCTCGACCATTGAGCGGGGCGGCGGCGGCCGGCTGCGGGCCGAGCTCGACGCCGTCGCACCCGCGGAGCGCCCGGCCCATCTGGCCGCGGTGATCGCCGACGAGGTGCGGGCGGTGCTGCGCTCGGCCGAGACGCTGGACCACGACCAGTCGATGGAGTCCCTGGGCCTGGATTCGCTGATGGCACTGGAACTTCGGAACCGGCTGGAGGCCAGCCTCGGCATCACCCTGCCCGTCGCGCTGGTGTGGGCCTACCCGACGATCAGCGGCCTGGCCGGTGCGCTGTGCGAGCGGATGGGTTACGAGGCACCCGAGATGGGGACCGGCAGCCCGGCCGCCGTCGAGACCGAACCGGAGCCGGCGCTGTCCGACGAGGAGATGGACTTGCTCGACGCCCTCGTCGAAGCCAGCGAACTGGAAGCGACCACGGGGGTGAACGAGCTGTGACGAGCCTCGCCGACCGTGCCGCCCAGATGTCGCCGCAAGCGCGAGAGGTGCTGGCCAAGGAGCTGATTCGAGCCGGAACCGTGTTTCCGGTCGACTCGGTGGCCGAACCGATCGCCGTCGTCGGCATCGGCTGCCGGTTCCCCGGCGAGGTCGACGGTCCGCAGAGCCTGTGGCGGCTGCTGCTCGACGGCGTCGACGCGATCAGCGAGGTGCCCGGGGACCGCTGGGACGCCGATGCGTTCTACGACCCGGATCCGCAGGCGCCGGGCCGAATGACCACGAAGTGGGGCGGATTCGTCTCCGATGTCGAGGGCTTCGACGCCGACTTCTTCGGCATCACCCCGCGCGAGGCCGAGGCGATGGACCCCCAGCAGCGGATGCTGCTCGAAGTGGCTTGGGAGGCTCTCGAACACGCGGGCATCGCGCCGGAGGAGCTGAGCGGCACCAGGACCGGCGTGCTGATGGGCATGTCGTCGTGGGACTACACCATCGTCAACATCGAACGCCGGGCCGAGATCGACGCCTACGTGAGCACCGGCAACCCGCACAGCACCGCGGTGGGCCGGATCGCCTACCTGCTCGGGCTGCGCGGTCCGGCGGTCGCGGTGGACACCGCGTGCTCGTCCTCGCTGGTGTCGATCCACCTGGCCTGCCAGAGCCTGCGGCTGCGGGAGAGCGACCTCGCGCTGGCCGGCGGGGTGCAGCTGAGCCTGTCGCCGTTCACCGGGATCGCGCTGTCCAAGTGGTCGGCGCTGTCCCCGCAGGGCCGGTGCAAGACATTCGACGCCGCCGCCGACGGTTTCGTCCGCGGCGAGGGCTGCGGTGTGGTGGTGCTCAAGCGGCTCGCCGACGCGGTGCGCGACGGCGACCGGGTGCTCGCGGTGGTGCGGGGCTCGGCGGTCAATCAGGACGGCCGGTCGAACGGGCTGACCGCTCCGAACGTGCTGGCCCAGCGCGACGTGATCACCGACGCGCTGCGGATCGGCGGGGTCGCGCCGGAGACGGTGAACTACATCGAGGCCCACGGCACCGGCACCGTGCTGGGCGACCCGATCGAATTCGAGTCCCTGGCAAGCACCTACGGCCGCGGCGGGGCACCCTGTGCGCTGGGATCGGTGAAGACCAACCTCGGCCACCTGGAGGCCGCCGCCGGGGTCGCCGGTTTCATCAAGGCCGTCCTGGTGCTGCGCCACGGCACCGTCCCGCGCAACCTGCACTTCACCCGGTGGAACCAGGCCATCGACCCGACCCCGACCCGGTTCTTCGTGCCGACCGAGACCATGCCGTATCCGGCCGGCTCGGGTCCGCGCCGCGCCGCGGTGTCATCCTTCGGCCTCGGCGGCACCAACGCGCACGTGATCCTCGAACAGGCCCCCACCGGGGCCGGCCGCACCGCGGTACCGGGCGTGCACATCCTGACGGTGTCCGGCAAGACCCCGGAACGGGTGGCCGCCTGGGCCGGTGCGCTGGCCGACTGGCTGGAGAATGCGGGCGCCGCAGCGCAATTGGCGGACATCGCCGACGCCCTGAACCACCATCGCGCCCGGCACCCCAAACTCGCCGTCGTCTGCGCGCGCGATCACGCCGAGGCCGTCACGGGTCTGCGGGCCATCGCCTCCGGCCAGGTCGCCCCACACGACCGGCCGCGCGGTTCGGGCGCGGTGTTCGTCTACTCCGGGCAGGGCTCGCAGTGGGCGGGGATGGGCAGGCAGCTGCTGGACGAGGAGCCCGCCTTCGCCGCCGCCGTCGCCGAGATCGAGCCGGATTTCGTTGCGCAGGCCGGATTCTCGCTGCGCGAGGTGCTGGCCGGCGGGCAGCCGGTGGTCGGCATCGACCGTATCCAGCCGGTGCTGGTCGGCATGCAGCTCGCGTTGACCGCATTGTGGCGCTCCTACGGCGTGGAACCCGTTGCGGTGATCGGTCATTCGATGGGCGAGGTCACCGCGGCCGTGGTGGCCGGGGCCCTGAGCGTCGCCGAGGGCCTGCAGGTGATCGCCACCCGGTCCCGGCTGATGGCCCGGCTGTCCGGGCAGGGCGCGATGGCCCTGGTCGAGCTCGATGCCCAGGCCGCCGAGGCGCTGATCGCCGACCATCCCGAGGTCACCGTCGCCGTACATGCCTCCCCGCGCCAGACCGTGATCGCCGGACCGCCCGACCAGGTCGACCTACTGGTGGCCCAGGTGGCCGCCCAGAACCGGCTGGCCCGCCGGGTCGAGGTCGACGTCGCCTCGCACCACCCGATCATCGACCCGATCCTGCCCGAACTGCGCACCGCCCTGGCCGGGCTGGCGCCGACGACCCCGAGCATCCCGCTGATCACCACCGTCGACGAGGCCGGTCCCGCATCGCGATTCGACGCCGAGCACTGGGTGGCCAACCTGCGCAACCCGGTCCGCTTCACCGAGGCCGTCACCGAGGCCGCAGCCGCCGCACGTGGAGCCGCCTTCGTCGAGGTGAGCCCGCACCCGCTGCTCACCCACGCCATCGCCGACACCCGCGACGATGTGCTGATCGCCTCGACGATGAACCGGGACGGCGACGAAACCCTGTTCTTCCACAGCCAGCTCGCCGCGGTTGGTGTCCTGCCGCCCGCGGTGGCGGGCGCCCAACTGCCGGATCTGCCGCCCACGCCGTGGCGGCATCGCGACTTCTGGGTCGCCGACCGTTCGGCCGTGGTCGAACTGACCGCCACCCATCCGCTGCTGGGTGCGTACATCGAACTGCCGTCCGGGCGGGACCACGTCTGGCAGGGCGACGTCGGCACCGACGTCTGCCCGTGGCTGGCCGACCACCGGGTAGGCGGCCAGGCCATCCTGCCCGCCGCCGGGTTCGCCGAGATCGCGCTGGCCGCGGGCGGCGAGGCGTTCGGCCTGCCCGCCGCGAAAGTGTCGGTGGCCGGCGTCGAGGTCGAGCAGATGCTGCCGCTGGACGCCCACACACCGATCACCACCCAGCTGTCCCGCAGCGCCGACGGCTCGGCGCGGGTGGAGATCTTCTCCCGCTCGGCGACCGAAGCCTGGACCCGGCATGCGGTCGCCAAAGTCCAAGAGCGCCAGGGCGATCAACCCCCACCGCCACGCACGGCGGGCACCGGCACCGAGGTGTCGCCGTCCGACTTCTACGCCACCCTGCGCCAGACCGGCCAGCACCACGGCCCCGCGTTCGCGGCGCTGGTCCGGGTGCTCCGGCAGGCGGACGGCTCGGCGGACACCGAGATCAGCCTGCCCGACGAGGCGGTGCGGCATGCCGGCTTCCACATCCACCCGGTGATGCTGGACGCCGCGCTGCAGACCATGGCCGCGGCGATGCCCGAGCGCACGGTCGCCGAGGCCGCCGAGGTGAGCTACCTACCGGTGTCGTTCGAGGAGATCCGCATCTTCGGCGACGTCGGCCGCCGCGCCCGGTGCCACGCCGAGGTCAAGGATCTCGACGAGGGCGGTGCGGGCAAGCTGGGCAACGTCGTGCTCACCGACGAGGCGGGCACCCCCACCGCCGAGATCACCGGAATCTACGTGCGCCGGGTCGAGCGGCGGGCCTTCCCGTTGCCGCTGGAGCAGAAGATCTTCGACACCGCATGGGTGCAGAGCCCCGCGCAGCCCGCCGCCGAGACCACCCCGGGCAGCTGGCTGCTGCTGGCCGACCATCCCGACGCCCGCGCCGCGGCCGACGGGTTCGCCGGGTCGTGGCGCACTCCGCAGCGGCGGGTCGTCACCGCCGACGTCACCGACGAGGCCGCGGTGCGGGCGGCGTTCGCCGACACCTGTGCCGACGCCGAACGCCCGCCGGCCGGAGTGGTCGTCTTCGTCGGGGCGGGCTCGACCGACCTCGAGGCCTGCGTCGGACAGTCCAGGGACGCGGTGTGGTCGATCGCCTCGACGGTACGGGCCGTCCTCGGCGGCTGGCACGGTCGCGCACCCCGGCTGTGGCTCGTCACCCGCGGCGGGCTGGTGGTCGCCGGTGACCAGGCGGGTGACGGGGTGGGGGACGAGGCCGGCGATCCGGCCGCCGGTGCGCTCACCGGCCTGATCCGGGTGCTGGCCTACGAGCACCCCGACCTGCGGGCCACCCTGGTCGACCTGGACCGCGGCGAGCAGGCGCTGACCGAACTGGCCACCGAACTGCAGTGCACCGACTCCGACGACGTCATCGCCTGGCGATCGGGCCGGCGCCACGTCCAACGGCTGTCCCGGGCACAGCTGCCCGCGCCCGGCGAGCAGCCGGTCGTACGCACCGGGGCCGCCTACATCGTCACCGGCGGCCTGGGCGGTCTGGGCCTGGTCGTCGCGCGCTGGCTGGTCGACAACGGGGCGGGCCGGGTGGTGCTCAACGGCCGTCGCGAACCGTCCGAGGACCAGCAGAAGACCGTAGCCGAACTGGCCGGCCGGGCCGAGATCGAGATCGTGGCGGGCGATCTCGCCGAACCCGGTGTGGCCGAGCGGCTGGTCGCCGCCGCCCGGCAGAGCGGACTCGACCTGCGCGGGGTGGTACACGGCGCGGCGGCCATCGACGACAACCTGTTGGTCGCCATGACCAAGGAGAGCCTGCACCGGGTGTGGGCGCCGAAGGCCACCGGCGCGCTGCGACTGCACCAGGCCACCGCTGAGCTGCAGCTGGACTGGTGGGTCGGATTCTCCTCGGCCGCTTCCCTGTTGGGTTCGCCCGGACAGCTGGCCTATGCGTGCGCCAGCGCCTGGCTGGATGCGCTGATCCGCTGCCGCCACGCCGCCGGCCTGCCCGCCACCGGGATCAACTGGGGTCCGTGGTCGGAAGTCGGTGTGGCGCAGGCGCTTACCGCCAGCGTGCTCGACCCGATCACCCCCGCAGAGGGACTCGAGGCGCTCGAGGCGTTGCTGGCCACCGACCGCGCCATCACCGGTGTGGCGCGACTGCGGGCCGACCGGGCCCTGGTCGCGTTCCCGGAGATCCGCCAGCTCGGTTACTTCACCCGGGTGGTCGAGGAACTGGACATGGCCGACGACGCCGGCGACTGGGCCGGACCCGACGCGCTGCGCGAACTCGAGGCCGGCGAGGCGCACCGCATCGTCACCGACCGGCTGTGCGCGCGGATCGCCGCGGTGATGGGCTATCACGACCCGTCGGTGCTCGACCCCAGCCGCCCGCTGCTCGAACTGGGCATGGATTCTCTGATGGCGGTGCGGATCCGCAACACCGCGCGCGCCGACTTCGGCGTCGAGCCGCCGGTGGCGATGCTGCTGCAGGGCGCGTCCCTGCGGGACGTCACCACCGACCTGATCGGCCAGCTCGGCATCGCCGACGCGGACAACCCACGCGCCGACGGCGTCCGCGACCGCGCGCAACAACGCGCCGCCGCGCGCCAGCAGGCCGCCGCGCGCCGGAGAGGACAACGGGTATGACCATCGAACCCGGCCGAACCCTCGACGAAGGGCGCATCCCCGGCGCGAGCCTGCGCGAACTCGGCCTGATCAACTGGATATTCACCAAGCTCGCCGCCCGGGTGATCAAGGCGCCCCGGATGCACCTGTTCACCGCACTCGGACAGCACAAGCGGCTCTTCCGGTTCTGGTACCTCTACGGCGCCGTGCTGTATTGGGGCAAGCTGCCGCGGCCCGAAACCGAGCTGGTGATCCTGCGAGTGGCGCACCTGCGCAACTGCGAATACGAGTTGCAGCAGCACCGGCGCATCGCCGAGCGCTACCGGGTCCACGCCGACCTGCAGGCCAAGATCTTCGCCTGGCCGGACACCGACGGACTCTCGGCCCGCCAGCAGGCGCTGCTGCGGGCCACCGACGAGTTCGTCACCGCCCGGGCCGTCAGCACCGCCACCTGGGACACCCTGGCCGCCTACCTGTCCCGGCGGCAGCTGATCGAATTCTGCATGCTCGCAGCGCAATACGACTCGCTGGCCACCGTGATCTCCATCCTCGACGTCCCGCTCGACTTCCCCCTGGACCCACCCATGGAGAGCGCGTCATGACCGGCAAGATCGCCATCGTCACCGGCGCGTCCTCGGGCATCGGCGCCGCGACCGCCCGCCGCCTGAACGCCATGGGCTACACCGTGTACGCCGCCGCGCGCCGGCTGGAACTGATGGCGCCGCTCGCCGATGCCGGGGTCCGGCCGGTGCGGGTGGATGTCACCGACGAGGCCGCGCTGACCGCGCTGGTGGATCGGGTCGTCGCCGAGTGCGGGCGGATCGACGTGCTGGTGAACAACGCGGGCTACGGCGCGATGGGCGCGTTCGAGGACGTCACGATGGCCGACGCCCGCCGCCAGGTCGACGTGAACCTGTTCGGGCCGGCGCGGCTCACCCAGTTGGTGCTGCCGCACATGCGTGCGCAGCGCAGCGGCTACATCATCAACATCTCCTCGATCGGCGGCCGGGTGCACGTGCCGCTCGGCAGCTGGTATCACGCAACCAAATTCGCGATCGAGGGTCTCAGTGACACCCTGCGGTTGGAGGTCGCGCCGTTCGGCATCCACGTCGTCGTCGTCGAACCCGGGGCCATCGACACCGAATGGCACGGCGTCGCCGCCGGCAACCTGGTCGCCAACTCGACGATGGGGGCCTACGCGGTCCAGGCCGCCACCGTCGAGAAGGTGCTCTCCGGCGGCCGCTTCGCCTCGTCGCCGGACGTGGTCGCCAAGGCGATCGCCAAGGCGGTCACCGCCCGGCGGCCGCGCACCCGCTACGCGGTCGGCCTGGGCGCCAAACCGGTCATCTACGCCCGCCGCGTGCTGCCCGACCGGGTGGTCGACGCGGTCGTGCGCCTCACCTTCCGGGTCGCGGGCAAGGTGTTCGGCAGCCTGGACAACACCCCGGCCAAGGTGCGGTGATCGGAATGTCGAGCACACCGCGGCTGTACATCTTCCCGCACGCCGGCGGGACGGCGAGCTTCTACGTCCCGTTCGCCAAGTCGTTCACCACCGACGTCAAACGTGTTGCGGTGCAGTATCCGGGCATGCAGCCCGGCGCCGCCCCGGCGGTACCGACCATCGACTCGCTGGCCGCCAACAGCTACCGGATGATCTCCGCCGCCCCCGACGACGGGGCCCCGGTGGCGCTGTTCGGCCACAGCATGGGCGCGCTGGTCGCGTTCGAGGTGGCCCGCAGGCTGGAGGCGGCGGGCAACCCGGCCGCGGCGCTGTTCGTGTCATCGAGCGCGGCGCCCAGCCGGATGCGCACCGAGTACTTCCGCGACCTGTCCGACAACCAACTCGTCGACTACCTGGTGGAGCTCAGCGGCACCGACCCGAAGGTGCTGGAGAACAAGGAGTTCGTCGACATGCTGCTGCCGACGCTGCGCGGGTTCTACGAGGCCATCGCCGGCTACAAATGCGAACCCGACGCCACGGTGTCCTGCCCCGTCTACGCCTCGGTCGGTGACGACGACCGGCTGGCGCCCGTGGACGCCGTGTCGGGCTGGGCGCGGCACACCACCGCCGAGTTCGGCATGCGGGTCTTCGACGGCCGGCACTTCTACTTCACCGACCATCTCAGCGATGTGGCGGCAGATATCGAGAGCAGATTCTCCGAAGCCGTCCAGCGGCGAAAGCGAGGACAGTGCGTATGAACGGCACCGCCCCGGCACCCAACGCGGTCGCGGTCGTCGGCATGGCCGGCCGCTTCCCCGGCGCCGACTCCGTCTCCGAATACTGGGACAACCTGCGCAACGGCGCGGAGTCCATCACCACGTTGACACCCGAGACGCTGCGCGCCGCCGGGATCGACGACGAGGTCCTGGCCAACCCGGCCTACGTCCGGCGCGCCCCGCTCCTGCGCGGTGTCGAGGAGTTCGACGCCGACTTCTTCGGGTTCTCCCCGCAGGCCGCCCGGATGACCGATCCCCAGCACCGGCTGTTCCTGCAGTGCGCCTGGCACGCGCTGGAGGACGCCGGCTGCGACCCGGCCCGCTTCGACGGCTCGATCGGGGTGTACGGATCCAGTTCGGCCAGCGGCTATCTCGGCTACAACCTGCTCACCCACCGCAACCTGGACACCATCATGGGGCAGGGCACCAACATCGACCTGATCGGCCTGTCCTTCCAGAACGACAAGGACTTCCTGGCCACCCGGGTGTCCTACGAGTTCAACCTGCGCGGCCCGAGCATCGCCGTACAGACGGCGTGCTCGTCTTCGTTGGTGGCGGTGCACCTGGCCTGCCAGAGCCTGCTGAACGGCGAATGCGACATGGCCCTGGCCGGCGGTGTGTCGATCCGCATCCCGCACGACGTCGGCTACTGGTACGAACCGGGATCCATCGTCTCGGCGGCCGGTCACTGCCGCCCGTTCGACGTGCGCGCCGACGGCACCGTCTTCGGCAGCGGTGTCGGCATCGTGGTCCTCAAACCGTTGCAGGCCGCCCTGGACGACGGCGACCGCATCCACGCCATCATCCGGGGGTCGGCGGTCAACAACGACGGGTCACGCAAGATCGGCTTCTCCGCCCCCAACGCCGCCGCCCAGGCCGACGTGATCGCCGAGGCGCACGCCGTCGCCGACGTCGACCCGTCGAGTATCGACTACATCGAAACCCACGGCACCGGAACGCCGCTCGGTGATCCGATCGAAATCGACGCGCTGCGAACGGCTTTCGACCTCGCCGAATCCGCTCGCCAGAAACCCTGCGTGCTGGGGTCGGTCAAGTCGAACATCGGTCACCTCGAGGTGGCGTCGGGTATCGCCGGGCTGATCAAGTCCATTTTGTGCCTCAAGCACGGCGCCATCCCGGGCACCCTGCACTTCACCAGCCCCAACCCCGAACTGCACCTCGATCAGAGCCCGTTCGTGGTACAGACCGAGTACCGCCCGTGGGACACCGACACCGTGCGGCGCGCCGGGGTCAGCTCCTTCGGCGTCGGCGGTACCAACGCCCATGTCGTCGTCGAAGAGGCACCGCCGGTCCCGGCCCGCCAGGTGCCCACCGGTCCGCAGGTACTGCTGCTGTCGGCGCAGACCGCCGAGGGCCTCACCCGGCTGCGCTCCGAGCTGGCCGCCGAGCTGGCCGGACCCGACGAGGTCGACCTGGCGGACGTGGCGTTCACGCTGGAGGGCAGGCGGCCGGAGAAATTCCGGCTGGCGGCGGTGGCCGCCGACCCCGAACAGGCCGCCGCGGTGCTGACCGCAACCGAGCACGACAACGTCGTCGTGACGGAGGCGATCGGGTCCACACCGCCGGACTCCGATTCCCGCGTGGTGTTCCTCTTCCCGGGGCAAGGTGCGCAGCACCCGGGCATGGCCCGCGGGCTCTACGAGTCCGAACCCGTGTTCCGGACTGCGTTCGACACCTGCGCCGACGGGTTCCGTGACGAGCTCGGGATCGACCTGCGCACCGAGCTTTTCGGCGGCCCGGGCGCCGATCTGGCCCGCACCGACCACGCCCAGCCCGCCCTGTTCGCGGTCGAATACGCGCTCGCCGAACTGACCGAGTCCTACGGCGTGCGGGCGGCGGCCTTCGCCGGGCACAGCATCGGCGAGTACGTCGCGGCGACCTGTGCCGGGGTGTTCGACCTGCCCACCGCGATCAAGGCTGTCGCGGCGCGCGCGCGACTCATGCAATCCGCGCCGCGCGGTGCCATGCTCGCAGTGGCCGCCGGTCCGGAGGCGATCGGCGAACTGCTCACCGCGGGAATCGATCTCGCCGCGGTCAACGACCCGGGCAACTGCGTGGTGTCCGGCCCCGACGACCTGATCACCGAGCTGGAGGATCGGCTCGCCGAGGCCGGCCTGTCGGCCCGGCGGATGCGCACCTCGCACGGATTCCATTCCAGCTCGATGGATCCCGTGCTGGCCGAGTTCACCGAGGTGCTGGCCGGGCTCACGCTGCGGGTGCCGCGGCGCCCGCTGCTGTCGAACACCACCGGCACCTGGATGTCCGACGAGGAGGCCACCGACCCGGCCCGGTGGGCGCGGCAGATCAGGGCCACCGTCCGGTTCTCCGACGAACTCGACACCGTGCTCGCCGAGCGCAACCGGGTGCTGGTGGAGGTCGGCCCCGGCGCCGCGCTGACCGCCTCGGCGGTGCGGCAGCCGCGGTGGTCCGACGAACACCGCGCCGTGCGCCTGATGCGCCATCAGCTTCAGGACCGCGACGACCGCGACGCGTTCCTGCTCGGCCTCGGTCAGCTGTGGTCGGCCGGTATCGAGCCGGACTGGTCGCTGCTGCGAGGCGCCGACGCTCGGCGGATCTCGCTGCCCGGCTATCCCTTTGCCCGCCAGATGCATTGGGTGCAGCCCCGCCGCGGAACCGGCCTGGCCGACACCGGCGTCGATGCCGGCGCGGGCACCGCCGTCCCTGCGGAGGAGGCGGCCGCGGCCGCCCCCGCCACCCGGGAGCAGCAGATCGAGGCGGTCCTGCACCGGATCTGGTCGCAGGCGCTGGGCATCGAAAGCATCGACCGCAATGCCAACTTCTTCGAACTCGGCGGTGATTCGGTGAACGCCATCGGCATCGCGACCAACATGGCCAAGGAGGGCCTGGAGCTGGAGCCCCAGGACCTGTTCGAGAACCAGAGCATCGCCGCGCTGACCGCCGCCCTCGCCGCCCGCTACGCGGGCGTCGGCCTGGCCGGCGCCGGGGGCGGCCCGGTGGCGGACGCCGAGCACCCGCCGGTGCCGCCCAACATCACCGGTTTCCTGGAGAACGGCCTGCGCGAAAGCGGTTACTGGTGTGTCCCGTTGGTCCTTCGGCTCGGCGCGCAGCTGACCGAGGAGGACGTCCGAGCGGTGCTGACCGCCGTGACCGACCAGCACGAGGCGCTGCGGCTGCGGATCGTCGAGCGGGCGGGCACCTGGGAACAGGAGATCGCCGAGCCCGCCGAGTTCACCGCCCTGACCACCCGGTCGCTGCCTGCGGATGTGGCGGCGGGCAGTGCCGCGGAGCGCGAGGCGATCGAGGCGATCGCCGGGGAGATGAGAACCGCCGAGGACACCTTCGCCGCGCCGCTGGCCGCAACGTATGTTCGCGGCGCCGAGGGAGCTCCGGGCCACCTGGTGCTGACGGTGCACCACCTGGCCGGTGACAATGCCTCCCGGGAGATCCTGATGACCGACATCTTCACCGCCTTCACGCAGCGGTCGGCCGGCCAGGACATCGAGTTGCAGCCGGTGGGCACCAGCTGGCGGGAGTGGTCGCAGCGGTGCGCCGCGCTGGCCACCCACCCCGCGGTGCTGGACACCCGGGAGCTCTGGCTCGACACCGCCGGTGCCGGGACGGTGCGGGTGGCCGATCACGACGTGACCGAACCACCGTCTGCCGGCGACCTGCTCCGGCTACCGTCGACGTTGACCGCCGAGGCGACGGCCGAACTGGACGAGGCGCAGCGCACGTTGCGGTTGCCCGCCGACGAGATCCTGCTCGCGGCGCTGGGCCGCACCCTCGCCCACACCCGCGGCGACGGGGTGGCCACCGTGGACCTGGCCGGCCACGGCAGGCTGGTGCTCAAACCTGACGTCGATCTGCACCGCACGGTGGGCTGGTTCACCACTATCTACCCGATTGCGTTGCGCTGCAATGCGACCGGGCAGGACGCGGCGGAGGCGCTGTCCGGGGTCCACGACGCGCTCGCGGCGGTGCCGCACTACGGGATCGGGTACGGACTGCTGAAATACGTCTACGCGCCGACCGCCCGCAGGCTCGCCACCCAGCCGAACCCGGAGGTGTTCTTCTCCTACCTCGGCACGATTCCGCCGCTGCCCAAGCTGGACGGACCGGTGCAGTTCGACATGGATCCCGCGGCCCCGGCCCGCGACACGCTGCCCGCCTTCGGGCACGCGCTGGAACTCCGGGCGTACCGGGATGGCGGCGTGCTGCATCTGGATTGGTGGTCCGACACCCGCCGGATGGACCGCGGCACGGTGGCGGCGCTGATGGCCCGGTTCCCGGCCGCGCTGGCCGAGTTGACGGCCAACGCCGCCCCGGTCGAGGACGACCTGGACAGCTTCGCCCTGGTGGATCTGTCGTGAGCTACGACAAGAGCGTCGTCGTCGACGGACTGGGCAAGTCGTTCGGTGCGGTTCAGGCACTGCGCGGTATCAGCTTCGAGGTCGGCCGCGGGGAGGTGATCGGCCTGCTCGGGCCGAACGGCGCGGGCAAGACCACCACGGTGGACATCCTGTCGACGCTGACCCGCCCGGACCGGGGTCGCGCCCTGGTGGCCGGGCACGATGTGGTGGCCGACCCGGCCGGTGTCCGCCGGTCGATCATGCTCACCGGTCAGCAGGTCGCCGTCGACGACATGCTCACCGGGCACGAGAACCTGGTGATGTTCGGCCGCCTGCAGGGGCTGAGCAAGTCGGCCGCCCGCGCGCGCGCCACCGAACTGATCGCGGAGTTCGACCTCGCCGACGCCGCCGACCGCCGGGTCGGCACCTACTCCGGGGGCATGCGCCGCCGCATCGACATCGGCTGCGGCCTGGTGGTCCGCCCCGAGGTGGTGTTCCTCGACGAACCGACCACCGGCCTCGATCCCCGTAGCCGCCAAGGCATTTGGGACCTGGTCAGCCGGTTCAAGACCGCGGGCATCGCCACCCTGCTGACCACGCAGTACCTCGAGGAAGCTGACGCGCTGAGCGACCGGATCATCGTCATCAACCACGGGACGATCATCGCCGAGGGCACCGCCGACGAACTCAAGGAGCGCACCGGCGGCAGCTACTGCGAGATCGTGCCGCGGGATGTCCGCGACCTGCCAGCCATGGTCGAGGTGCTCGGCACGCTGCTGCCCGAGAAGGCCAGGGAGACGGTGACATCGCAGTCCGACCGGATCGCGCTGCCGGCACCGGACGGCGCCAACACCCTCATCGAGGTGATGGGCCGGCTCGGCGCGGCCAAGATCGAGCTGGCCGACATCGCGCTGCGCCGCCCGTCGCTGGACGACGTGTTCCTCTCGCTCACCGCGGAATCGGCGTCGTGACCACAACCACCGCGGACCCCGCCGCTGCAGTCGCCGCGACCAGGCCGGAGCCGTCCGGGCTGCGGCAGTGGTGGGTGCTCACGGTGCGTTCGATCGTGCCGATGCTGCGCAACGGCGAACTGGTCACCGCGATCGCCGCGTCGGTGATCGTCACCGCGGGCTTCTACGTCCCGCTGAACAAGTTCATGGGTGGGGTCATCAGTGCCGTCCCCAACCCGATGAGCAGCTACGCGCAGTTCCTCACTCCGCTGATCGTGCTGCAGGGCATCTCGTTCGCCTCGATCATGGGGGCGTTCCGGTCGGCGACCGACACCTCCAAGGGCATCACCCGCCGTTTCGGCTCGATGCCCGTCGCACCGCTGGTGCCGCTGGCCGCCCGCCTCACCGGCAGCGTGTACCGCTGCGTCATCGGTCTGGTCATCTCACTGATCTGCGGCTACGTCATCGGATTCCGGTTCCACCGCGCGCTGCCCTTCGTCCTGGCGTTCTGCCTGCTGGTCCTGCTGATCGGCGTGACGCTGTCGCTGCTCGGCGACCTGATCGGCATCGCCGCCAAGAAGCCGGAGGCCACCACACCGCTGCTGATGGGACCGCAGCTGATCCTGGGGCTGCTGTCGGTGGGTGTGCAACCCGCCGAACAGTTTCCGGACTGGATCCAGCCGATCGTGCGCAACCAGCCGATCTCGCAGTTCGTCATCGCGCTGCGGGCGCTCGCCGGTGACTCCACGCCCGGCGCGGGCGCGGCGACCTGGCAGCTGATGTGGCCGACGTTCGCCTGGATCGCCGGCCTGCTGGCGGTCCTGGTGCCCACCTCGCTGGTCGTCACCGCGAGGCGGCCATGACGGTTCTCGACCGCACCGACGTCGCCCCCCGCCCGGTTCGCTACGGGGAGAACTCGATTCGGGTGCTGCTGCCGCAGACCCTGGTGCTGACCAAGCGACTGCTCATCCGGTGGGGCCGCAACCTGCCGACCATCATCGAGACCCTGATTGTGCCGATCGTGCTGCTGTGGGCGGTGAACACCGTTCTGGGCAAACAGATCTCGAACCTCACCGGGCACAGCGCGTTGTACGGCAGCGTCCCGATGGTGGCCATCGTCGCCACCATCTCCGGATCCTCCGTCGGCGCGGTCGCCCTGGTCCGGGAGCGCGCCGAGGGCCTGCTGGCCCGGTTCTGGTCGTTGCCCGTGCACCGGGCCTCGGGGCTGTTGGCCCGGTTCGCGTCCGAGGCGGTGCGGATCTTCGTCACCACGCTGGTGATCCTCGGTGCGGGAATGCTGTTGGGCTTTCGGTTCCACCAGGGTGTCCCGGCGGCGCTGGCCTGGCTGCTGGTTCCGGTGGTGTTCGGCCTGGCGTTCGCCACGCTGGTCACCGCGGCCGCGTTCTACTCCGCGACCACGACCCTGGTGGAGGCCATCTCCCTGGTCAACACGCTCGGTATCTTCTTCTGCACCGGATTCGTGCCGCTCGACCAGTACCCGGACTGGATTCAGCCGGTGGTCGAACACCAGCCGATGACCTATGCGGTCGAGCTGATGCGGGGACTCTCCCTCGGCGGACCCGTTCGCTGGCCGCTGATCGCGACCCTGCTGTGGGCCGGCGGGATCATCGCGATCTGCCTGACGCCCATGGTGGTCGGCTACCGAAAGGCGAGCATGCGCTGATGTTTCCGGCCGCCGTGATCCGTAAGCTCGCGCGCAGCGAGGAGATGTTCGCCCAGAGTCAGACCTACTTCGGGGCCACCGTACTGCTGAGCGGGCCGGTCGACATCGACGCGATGTCGGCGGCGTTCGAAGCGCTGTTGCAGGCCCATCCGGTGCTTGCCGGGCACCTCGACCGCGGACCGGACGGTCTGCACCAGATCGTCGCCGACGACTACCAGCATCCGGGGCTCTGGGTCACCGGCGGCCCGGGCCGCCCCGCGGCGCCGACCGCCAGGATGCGGCTCAACCAGGCCGTGGCGCTGGTGAACCTGCGGCTGCACTTCGTCGACGACGAGCACTCCGAGCTCACGCTGTACTCGCACCACTGCATGGTTGACGGGCAGCATCAGTTCGGGCTGCTGTCCGAATTGTTCTCCTGGTACACCGATCTGGTGACCACCGGCCGCATCGAGCCGGTGGCGGCCCGGCCGGCACCGCGGCCGCTTGAGGCCCTGCTGGAGGAGCGCGGGATTCACAAGGGCCCCCGGTCGGGACTCGAACGGTTCCTGTCCGTGATGTACGCCTACGACCTGACGCCCTCGGATCGCAATAGCGCGGGCGGCAATCCGGCGCTGCCCGAACTCGTTCCGTCCGCGCAGTGCCTGCTCACCGAGTCGGAGACCACGGCCCTGGTGACCTTCTGCCGGGAGGCGAAGCTCAGCCTGAGCGCGGTCATCGGGGCCGCCATCCTGCTGGCCGAGTGGGAACTGCGGGACGCCCCCGACATTCCGGTCCCATACCTGTACCCCGTCGACCTTCGGCTGCTGCTGACGCCGCCGGTGGACGCGACCGAGAGCACCAACCCGCTCGGCATCGCAGGCTACCTCGCCCACATCAGACCGGGCACCGGGATCATCGAGCTGGCCACCGACATCATCGAGACGTTCCGAAACGATCTGTCCGAGGGCGTGATCCAGCAGTCGCTGCTGCACTTCAACCTGCAGTACGGCGGAACGCCGCCCGGGTTGCCCGATGTGGTCATGGTCACCGAGGGCGGTGTGGTTCCCGAGATCCGCACGCCCCCCGCTCTGACCCTGGACGGGATGCGGACCGAGTTCCACACCGCCTCGGCCGCCGGGGTGGACCTGTACACCACCTCGATCCTCAAGGGCCGCCTGCAGATCGAGCACCTGTCCCACTCACCGGAGCCGGAAAGGCCGCTACGGCAGGTGCAGTCGCTGCTGCGCTCGGTCGAGACCGAGGCCGAGGCCGAGGCCGCCGACGAGGACGACTGGCTGGCGGAGTGACTCCGGAGCGCTCAGCCGGACTCGGCTGACAGCGCCTCGGACAGGTGCCTGGCCAGAGCGCGTGCGGTGTTGTGCGCCGCGATGGCCTTGGGCGTCAACCGGATTCCGGTCTCGGTCTCGATGCGGGTGCGCAGTTCGAGGTTGCCCAGCGAGTCCAGGCCGTGCTCGGCGAACGGTCGGTCGGGGTCCACCGAGCGACGCAGGATGACGCCGACCTGCTCGGTGATCAGCCGCCCCAGCCGAACCGGCCACTCGTCCGGGGGCAGCGACCGCAACTCGGCGCGCACCGAGGCCGTCTCGTCTGCGCCCTGCCCGCCGACGGCCCGCAGCGCCTCGGCGAACGGGCTGCGCGCGATCAACGGTGCCAGCCACTGCGCCCCGGCAATCGGCAGGTAACCGGAGTACACCCGGTCATAGCGCAGCAGCCTCTGGAAGGCATAAGCCCCCTGTTCGGGGGTGATCATCGTGGTGCGGCCGGTGTCGGTCAGCGATGCGGCGCGGCCGATCTCCTCCCAGGCGCCCCAGGCGATGGCCGAGGCGGCCAGGCCCTGGCGGTGCCGCCACAGCGTGAAGGCGTCCAGCCAGCTGTTGGCGGCCGCGTAGGCGCCCTGGCCGGGCGAACCGAGCAGCGCCGCCGCCGAGGAGAACGAGCAGAACCAGTCCAGCGGCTGTTCGGTCGTCGCCCGGTGCAGATGCCAGGCGCCGTGCGCCTTGGGTGACCAGTCCCGGTCGATCAACTCGTCGGTGATGTTGGTCAGGGTGGCGTCCTCGACCACGGCCGCGGCGTGCAGCACACCGCGCACCGGCAGCCCGGTGGCGGTGGCGGTGGCCACCAGCCGGGCCGCGGTCTCCGGCTCGGCGATGTTGCCGCACTCCACCGCGATGTCGGCCCCGGTGGCCCGGATCCGGGCGATGGCCTTCTCCGCCCTGGCGTTCGGCTGGGAGCGTCCGGTGAGCACGATGCGGCCGCAGCCGGCCAGCGCCATGCCGCCGGCCAGGAACAGACCCAGACCGCCGAGACCGCCGGTGATGATGTAGGCGCCGTCACCGCGGAACACCCGGGCCTGCTCCGGCGGCACCACCACGCTGCTGCTGCCGCTGTCGGGCATCGCGAGGATCAGCTTGCCGGTGTGCTGTGCGGCGCTCATCACCCGAATCGCGGTGGCGGCCTCGGCGATCGGGTACGCGGTGCTCTGCGCGGGGGGCAGTTCGCCTTCGGCGACGAGCCGGTACACCGTCGCCAACAGTTCGCTCAGCCGGTCCGGGTGGGTCTGGCACATCAGCGCCAGGTCCACGTAGTAGAAGGTGAGGTTGCGACGGAACGGGTACAGCCCCAGCCGCGCGTTGGTGTAGACGTCGAGCTTGCCGATCTCGACGAACCGCCCGCCGACCGCCAACAGTTCCAAGCCGGCCCGCTGGGCGGCCCCGGTGAGCGAGTTCAGCACGATGTCGACGCCGTAGCCGTCGGTGTCCCGACGGATCAGTTCGGCGAATTCGGTGCTGCGCGAGTCGTATACGCGCTCGATGCCCATCTCACGCAGCAACTCGCGCCGGGCTTCACTGCCCGCGGTGGCGAAGATCTGCGCCCCCGCGCGGCGGGCGATCGCGATCGCCGCCTGCCCGACACCGCCGGTGGCCGAGTGGATCAGCACCTTGTCGCCGGGGCCGATGCCGGCCAGGTCGTGCAGGCCGTACCACGCGGTGCCGTAGGTGCTCGACAACGCGGCGGCCTGCTCGGCGGTCATGCCGGGTGGCAGGGTGACGGCCAGGTTGGCGGCGACGGTGATGAACGTGCCCCAGCAGCCGCCGCGGGAGAAGCCGCCGACGTGGTCGCCGACCCGATGCGCGGTGACGTCCGGCCCGACCGCGGTCACCACGCCGGCGAAGTCCATCCCCAGTTCGGGCTGGCCGCCCTCGACGCTGGGGAAGCGGCCCATCGCGACCAGGACGTCGGCGAAGTTGACGCTCGAGGCGCGCACCGCGACCTCGATCTGCTCGGGTCCGGGCGGGGTGCGGTTGACCGCCGCGAGTTCCAGCGTCTGCAGGTCGCCGGGCGCGCGGATCTGCAACCGCATGGCGTATTTGCCGTTGTCGGAGCGGCCGTGTTCGACGACGGCGGTGCGGCGCTCCTCGGGGCGCAGTGGGCTCAGCCGCAGCCGCGCCGCGTAGCGCCTGCCGCCGCGCCACGCGGTCTCGTCCTCGCCCGAGTCGGCGAGCAGTTCGGCGGCCAGCTGTTCGGGGTCGCCGAGGTCGTCGACGTCGATATGGGTGGTGCCCAGCTGCGGATGTTCGGCGCCGATCACCCGCAGCAGGCCGCGCAGGCCGGCCTGATCCAGGTTGGCCCGGTCGCCGGGCAGCACGCTCTGCGCGCCGCGGGTCACCACGTACAGCCGCGGCGGATCACCGGCAAAGTCGGGCAGTTCGCGGGTGATCCGCACCAGGTGCCGTACCTGTTCCCGGCCGCGCAGCAGACCCTGATCGTCCGGCTCGCCGAGCGGCGGCGGGGTGAGGACGACGACACCGTTGACCCCGGCCCGCAGTAACCCGCCGAGCTGCTCGGCCGCGGCCGGATGATCGGCACTCTGCGCCCAGTTCAGCGTCTTGCATTCGGCGCCAGCGGAATTCAGCACCTTGACCAGCCCGGTGGCCAGGGCGTCCTCGGCCTCGCCGGAGGTGGTGATCAGCAGCCAGGTCCTGGCCTCGGCGGCGTCGTCGTCGGACAGGTCGCGCTGCTCCCAGTCGACGGTGAGCAGCCGTTCGCCCAGGAGCCGGTCGCGGTCGCTGCCGGTCGCCACCCCGCTGCCGACCCGCAGCCCGCGCACGGTCATCAGCACCGCGCCCGCCTCATCGAGCACGTCGAGGTCGGCTTCGAACTCACCGGACTCGCCGGCCCGTACCTCGGTGTAGCAGTAGTGCGCATCGCGGGCGGGCCGGTGCGCGCGCAGCAGGCCGACGCTCAGCGGGAGCAGAATCTGGTCGCCGGCGGCGCGCACGACAGGGTGCGCGGCGACGGACTGGAAGCAGGCGTCGAGCAGCGCGGGGTGCACCACGTAGGCACCCTGCTGGGAGCGGACCGGGCCGGGCAGTCGGACCTCGGCCAACACGGAGGGCGTCGATTCGTCACCGGTGTACACGGCGGCCAGCCCCGCGAACGCCGGGCCAAAGCTCACTTCCCGCTTCTCGAACCATCCGCGCAGTTCGGCCCCGTCGACCCGGGTGGGGTGCGACGCGAAGAGGGCGGCCACATCCCGGTGCGGCGCGTCCGCGTCGGAGTCGGCGGTGGTGCGCAGCACGGCGACGGCCCGGCGGGTGCGCTCGCCGCCGTCGTCGGTATCCACCTCGAAATCGGCCAGACCGGGCGCCTGCACCTCGGCCGTGGCGGTCAGCGCGGTGCGTTCGTCGAGCAGCAGCATCTCCTCGAAGCGGATGTCGCGGACCTCGGCGGCCCTACCGAGCACGGTGCGCGCGGCGGCCAGCGCCATCTCGCAGAAGCCGGCCCCCGGCATCGCCGCGACGCCGTGCACCTGATGGTCGCCGAGCCACGGCAGCGCCGCGGTGCCGACATCGCCGGCCCAGGCGTGCCGCTCGGGTTGCTCGGGCAACCGCACGTGCTCGCCGAGCAGTGGGTGGACCACCACGGTCCGGCCGCCGTCGGTGTCCCGGTTTCCTGCGGTGCGCTCCAGCAACAGCCGATGATGTGTCCAGGTCGGTAGCGGCACATCCACCAGACGCCCACCCGGATACAGCACCGAGAAGTCCACCGCGGCGCCCGCGGCGTGCAGGTCGGACAGGAAGGCCAGCAGCCCGTCCGGCATCGGCTGTTCGCGCCGCACGGCGGCCACCGTCTGCACCGGGGTGTCGAGCGCCTGACCGGTCTGCTCGACGGCGCGGGCCAGCAGTGGATGCGGCGACAACTCGGCGAACACCCGGTAGCCGTCCTCCAGGGCGGCCGTCACCGCGGCGGAGAACCGCACCATCTGGCGCAGGTTGTCCACCCAGTACACGGCTCCGCAGTCCGGCACGGCGCGCGGATCCTCGCGGGTGGCCGAATAGAACGGCACCGCGGGAGCGGCCGGGGTCAGCCCGGCGAGTGAGTCGGCCAGTTCGCCGAGGATCGGATCGACCTGCGGGGAGTGCGAGGCCACATCGACGGCCACCTCGCGGGCCATCACGCCGCGGCGCTCCCAGCCGGCCACCAGATCACGGACCGTCCCGGTGTCGCCGCCGACCACCGTCGAGGCCGGTGAGGTCACCACGGACACCACGACGTCGGCCACCCCGCGGGCGGAGAGTTGCTCGCGGACGGTGGCGACCGGCAACTCCACCGACGCCATCGCGCCCGCCCCGGCGATGCGGGCCAGCAGTCGCGACCGGCGGCAAATGACGCGCACCCCGTCCGCCAGCGACAGCGCACCGGCCACCACCGCGGCCGCCACCTCGCCCATCGAGTGGCCGATCACCGCGCCGGGCCGCACCCCGTGTGCGCGCATCGCGGCGGCCAGCGCGACCTGCATCGCGAACAGGGCCGGCTGTACCCGGTCGATCCCGGTCACCACCTCCGGCGCGGTCAGCGCCTCGGTGACCGAGAACCCGGCTTCGTCGGCGATCAACGGTTCGATCCGGGCGATCTCGGCGGCGAACTCCGGTTCGCGAAGCAGCAGTTCGGCTCCCATCGCGGCCCACTGCGAGCCCTGCCCGGAGAACACCCAGACCGGCCCGCGGTCGTCCTGCCCGACCGCCGGCCGGTACGGGGTGTCGCCGTCGGCGACCGCCCGCAGCCCGCGGGTCAGTTCCGCGACACCGTCGGCGATCACGGCGGTTCGCACCGGCCGGTGCGCCCGCCGGCGGGCCAGCGTGTAGCCTAGGTCGTCGAGTGAAACATGTTGCTGCTCAATCCATTCCGCCAGGCGCCCGGCCGTGTCGCGGAGGCCTTCTGGGGATGTCGAGGACAGCGCGAACAGCTTCGGTCCGGGTGCTCCCTCCCCCTCGGCCTGCGTCGGCTGGGTTGCGGGCGCCTGCTCGACGATCGCATGCACGTTGGTTCCGGAGATGCCGTAGGACGACACCGCGATGCGGCGCACGTCGCCGTGTCCCGGCGGCCACGGTGTGACCTCCTGCGGCACAACGAGCCCGGTCGCGATCTGGGCAAGCGCCTCGGGCATCCGGTGGAAGTGCACCATCGGCGGAACGACCCCGTGCCGCACCTCGAGGACGGCCTTGACGAAGCCCAGCGCGCCCGCCGCGGCCTCGGCGTGGCCGAAGTTGGATTTCGCCGATCCCAGCAGCACCGTGCCGTTGGCACCGTATGTCGTTGCCAGACTGGTGAACTCGATCGGATCACCGACCGGGGTGCCGGTGCCGTGCGCTTCCACGGCGCCGACCGTGTCGGGGTCCACGCCGGCGACCTCCAGTGCCGCCCGGCAGGCCGCCACCTGCGCCTGCACCGACGGCGTGGCGATGTTGCGGGTCCGGCCATCGGAGTTGGCGGCGGTTCCGCGCACTACCGCGAGCACCCGGTCACCGTCGCGCAGCGCATCGGGCAGCCGCTTGAGCAGCACCACCGCGCACCCCTCGGAACGCACGAAGCCGTCCGCCGCCTCGTCGAACGGCTTGCAGCGTCCGGTGGGGGAGAGCATGCCCTGCGCGGACGCCCAGATGTTCTTGCGCGGTTCGCGCATCACCTCGCAGCCGCCGGCGAGCGCGAGGTCGCTCTCCCCGGTGGCCAGGCTGCGGGCCGCCATGTGCACGGCCAGCAGACCAGACGAGCAGGCGGTGTCGGTGGTCATCGCCGGACCGCGCACATCGAGCAGGTAGGCCACCCGCCCGGAGGCCATACAGGCCGACGTCTCGGTGTAGCCGTACACCCCGGCGTCCAGTGCCAGCGAGGTGTGGTCGTCGTGGGAGATCCCGAAGTACACCCCGGCGCGGGTGCCCGCCAGCGTGGTCGGGTCGATGCCGGCCTGCTCGATGGCCTCCCACGAGGTCTCCATCAGCAGCCGGTGCTGCGGGTCGATGGCGGTGGCCCGCTTGTCGTCGAAGCCGAAGAACGAGGCGTCGAAGGCGCCGGGATCGTCGATGAACGCGCCCCACCGCGACACCGTCCGGCCGGGCACGCCGCGCTCGGGGTCGTAGTACTCGTCGGCGTCCCAGCGGTCGGCCGGGATCTCGGTGACCAGGTCGTCGCCCCGCAGCAGCGCCTCCCACAACTGGTCGGGCGAGTTGATGCCGCCGGGCAGCCGGCAGGCCATTCCGATCACCGCGACCGGCGTGACCATCGGTTCAGTCACAGACGAATCCTTCGAACTGCTGAGTGTGGGGCAATCGGGCAGCCCCCGCACGGATGGCGCCAGCTTAGCTGACGCGCGCGTCAGGGCGCCTTCTGCCAGGTACGGGGCCCCTTCCGCGGGTTTGCGCGACCTGCGGTATCCGGCCGCCGGATGTCACTTTTGACGAAACCCTGGTGTGCCGCGGCGCCGCCGACTTACCGTGGCGAGGTGACCGCTTCGCGTACCGAGACGTCCGCCACCCCCGGTCCCGCTCCCGGCCACGATGGCCGGCATCGCTACACCTGCCCGCTGTGCGAAGCGATGTGCGGGCTGCAGATCGAGGTCGCCGACGGCCGGGTGGCCGGGATCCGCGGCAATCCCGACGACGTCTGGAGCCGCGGGCATCTGTGCCCCAAGGGGGTGTCGCTGGGCGCCATCCACGACGACCCGGACCGCATTCGCGCGCCGATGATCAAGGTCGACGGCCGGTGGCGGGAGGTGGACTGGGACACCGCGTTCCGGCGGTGCACCGAACTGCTGGCCCCCGTGATCGCCGAGCACGGCATCGGCGCCGTCACCTGCTACACCGGCAACCCACTGGCCCACTCGTTCTCGCTGGGCCGCTACACCGGGGTGCTACTCGGGATGTCCGGCATCCCGGTCAGCTACTCGCCCGGCACGGTCGACCAGTGGCCGAAAAACCTGTCATCGCACCTGATGTACGGCAACTGGTGGGGTTTCCCGGTGCCCGACATCGAGCGCACCGACTTTCTCGTGATCATGGGTGCCAACCCGGCGGCCTCGCAGGGTTCGCTGTTGGCCGCACCGGACGTGATGGGCATCATCGAGCGCATCGACCGGGTCGTCGTCGTCGACCCGGTGCGCACCGCGACCGCCGCCAAGGCCGACGAATGGCTGCCCATCACCCCGGGCACCGACGCGGCGCTGCTGCTGGCCGTGGTGCACACCCTGTTCGACGAGGACCTGGCAACCCTGGGCCCGCTGGCGGCACACGTCGACGGTGTGGACGCATTGCGTGACGCCGCCCGGGACTGGTCCCCGGAGCGGGTCGCCCCGGTGACGGGTATCGCGGCTGACCGCATCAAACAACTCGCCCGGCAACTGGCGGGCACCGAACGGGCCGTCGTGTACGGCCGGATCGGGCTGTGCAACCAGGAGTTCGGCAGCCTGGCCAGCTGGCTGGTCGACGTCGTCAACATCCTCACCGGGCACTTCGACGCCCCGGGCGGCGCGATGTTCCCCCGGCCCGCGGCCTGGACCGTCACCGCCCAGCCGCAGCCGGGCCTGGAGGGCGGGCTCGCCGAGTTCGGCCGCTGGCGCACCCGGGTGCGCGGCGCCAAGGAGGTCCTCGGCCAGGTGCCGGTGTCCTGTCTCGCCGAGGAGATCGAGACCCCGGGCGAGGGGCAGATCAGGGCGCTCATCACGGTCGCGGGCAACCCGGTGCTGTCCACGCCGGCCGGCCATCGCCTCGACGAGGTGCTGCCCGAGCTCGACGCGATGATCTCGGTGGACCTGTGGCTCAACGAGACCACGCGGCACGCCGACGTCATCCTGCCCGGCCTGTCCCCGCTGGAGCAGCCGCACCACGACGACCTGATCCTGATGTTCGCGATCAACAGCATCGCCAACTACTCGGCGCCGGTCTTCGCACCCGATCCGGACCGGCCGCAGGAGTGGGAGATCCTGATCCGGCTCACCGGGCTGTGCGCGGGCACCCCGGCGCAGGACGTCGACGTCGGCGCGATCGACGACGGGTTCTTCGACTACCTGTGTTTCACCCAGGGCCTCGACGGCGCGACGATTCGCGGCCACTACCAAAGCGGCGGACCGGAACGGATCCTGGACCTGACCCTGCGCACCGGGCCGTTCGGCGACCGCTACGGCGAGAACCCCGACGGGCTCACGCTGGCCAAACTCAAGGCGCAGCCGGATGGCATCAACTTCGGCCCGATGGTGCCCCAGGTTCCGGACATCCTCGGCACCGCCGACCACAAGATCCGGCTGGCGCCGCCGTACCTGCTCGACGACCTACCCCGGCTGGCCCGCCGCCTGGACCGCGAGCCCGACGAGCTGGTCCTGGTCAGCAGGCGGCACCTGCGGTCGAACAACTCGTGGTTCCACAACGTCCCGGCGCTGATGAAGGGCCGGGACCGCTGCACGCTGCTCATGCATCCCGACGACGCCACCCGCCGCGGGGTGGCGACCGGTGACACCGTGGCGGTGCGATCCTCGTCGGGCCGCATCGTGGTTCCCGTCGAACTCACCGACGACATCAAGACCGGTGTGGTGTCCATGCCGCACGGCTGGGGCCACGGGCTGCCCGGCACCCGGCTGTCGGTGGCCAACGGCTCGCCCGGGGTGAACACCAACATCCTGTCCCCGCCAACGTTTGTCGACGAGCCGTCCGGCAACGGGGCGCTCAATGGCATCCCGGTGACCGTCACACCCGCCGGTGCCGGTTAGGTGGTCTGGAGTGTGGGCCTTTTGCACGAATTCCGGGCGAATCGTGTGCACAGGGCCCACCCTCGAGACATGACGGCTCGAGACATGACGGCTCGAGACATGACATAAGGAGATCAACCATGAGCAAGGTCGAGACCGACGCGGTCCGCGAATTCGGGGCAGCCGCGGGCGAGGCGGTCAGCGTCTTCATGCTGAACCCCGAGACCTTCGAGAAGAGCCTGGCGGTCGGGTATCCCGACCCGTTCTCCGCGTACTTCGCCGGCCGCGGCGGCGTTCTGGGCGAGGCCAGCGCCACCACCGTCAACGCGGTGTTCGCCGTCTTCGAGCCGAATCTCGTCAAGACCTGCTGGGAGACCGGTGTCGGCGTGCACAACGCAGCGGAGAGTGCCCGGCAGTACTGGGATCAGGTGGCCGAATTCGGCCGCCGGCACCTGGCCGGCGCCGAGGGAGTAGACCGCATCGCCGAACTGGGGGAGAAGGTCATCGCCGATGCACCCGAACCCGGTCTGCCGCTCTACGCGGGCTGGCGGGCCATGCCGCTGGCGGACGATGCGCCGGCGCGCGCGCTGCAGGTGATGTTCGTCCTGCGTGAGTTGCGGGCCGCGGTGCACTTCAACGCCCTCACCATCTCCGGGATCACCCCGGTCGAGGCGCACATCCTCAATCATGGCACGGACTATGCCGCGTTCATGGGCTGGCAGCCGCCCTATGTCGACGCCGCCGACAAGAAGGTTCTCTACGGCGAAGTCGAGGACACGACCAACCGGCGGATGGCGCAGCTGTTCTCGGCCGCGCTGAGCCCGGCCGAGACCGAGGAGCTCGCCCGGCTCAGCACCGCGGCGCTGGCATCCCTGAAAGCGAGCGCGCCCCCGCCGGTCGGCAGCTGACTTTCGATGCCACCGTCGCTCCGCGACTTTCGATGCCACCGTCGCTCCGCGACTTTCGATGCCACCGTCGCTCCGCGACTAAGATGCCGTGGTGTTCTGGGAACGCCTGCCGCTGATCGGCGGCCCACTGCGGGCCGGCCGTGTGGAAGCGACCAGGGCCACCGTTGCCGTGGTCGCCAGGATCACCGAGCTGGTCCTCGACCGGATCGACCTGACGGCGCTGGTGCGGGAACGGGTGGACATCGAGGCGATCATCGCCGACGTCGACATCGACGCCATCGTCGCCGACGTCGACATCGACGCGATCATCGCGCGCATCGATCTGATCGGCCTGGCCAACCAGATCATCGACGGGGTGGACCTCCCGGCGATCATCCGGGAGTCAACCGGCACCGTCACCGCCGAGGTGATCACCGATGTGCGCACCCAGACGGCCCGCGCCGACGACGTCGTCTCCGGTTTCGTGGACCGGGTGCTGGGCCGCAACCCGCAGGGCCCCGAGTGACCAACGCCGGCATCGTCTCGCGGGGCCTGGCCGCGCTGGTCGACATGCTGGTGGTGCTCCTGACGATGGGCCTGCTCTACCTGGGGCTGGTGCTGGCCACCCTGATCGTCAACCCGACGGCCTTCCGGTTCCCGGCCCCGAACCTGGTCTTCTCCACCGCGGTGACGTTCGCGGTGTCCGTGCTCTACCTGACCCTGTGCTGGACGCTGTCCGGCCGCACGGTGGGGGCGGTCCTGCTCGGGGTGCGCGTCGTCGGCAGGCGGGCCGAGCAGCTCCGGCTGCCGGTGGCCACCCTGCGGGCGGCGGCCTGCGTGCTGTTCCCGATCGGGTTGCTGTGGGTGGCGGTCGACCGTCAGCGCCGGTCGGTCCAGGACATCGCGCTCGGCAGCAGGGTGCTCTATGATCGGCCGACTCAGTAGGATGCCCCAATGCCGTTAGCGGACGGCCAGGTCGTTGCTGGTTACACCATCCTGCGGACCCTCGGGGCCGGCGGGATGGGCGAGGTCTATCTCGTCCAGCACCCCCGGCTGCCCCGCTACGACGCACTGAAGGTCCTCGGCGCGGCGGTCAGCAAGGACGAGGAGTACCGGCAGCGGTTCAACCTCGAGGCGGACATGGTCTCCACGCTGACCCATCCGCACATCGTCACGATCTACGACCGTGGCGAGTTCGACGACAAGCTGTGGATCGCAATGGAGTATGTCGAGGGCACCGACGCCTCCCGGCTGCTCGCCGAGCGCTACCCGTACGGGATGCCACCGGACGAGGTGGTGCGCATCATCACCGCGATCGCCGAGGCGCTGGACTACGCCCACGGCAAGGGCCTGCTGCATCGGGACATCAAACCCGCCAACATCCTGCTCGGCCGGCCCGAGTCCGGTGACCCGCGGGTCATGCTCGCCGACTTCGGCATCGCGCGCTGGATCGGGCAGGCCAGCGCGCTGACCGGAACCAACATGACGGTCGGCACGGTCGCCTACGCCGCGCCCGAACAACTCAAGGGCGAGAGCATCGACGGGCATGCAGACCAGTACGCGCTGGCCGCCACCGCCTACCACCTGCTCACCGGGATGCCGCCGTTCCAGCACACCAACCCGGCGATCGTGATCAGCCAGCACCTGTCCTCCGAGCCACCCGCGATCGGCGCAAAGCGCCCCGAACTGGTCGGCCTCGGCCCGGTGTTCGCCAAGGCGCTGGCCAAGGAGGCCGACGACCGCTACGCGCGGTGCGCCGACTTCGCCCGCGACCTGCGCCGCGGTCTGGTGACGGGCGAGCCACCGCCGGACCGGGCCGACCGGGCGGCCAAACCCGTTGGGCGCCATGCGAAACCGGAGTCAGGGACCTCCCGCCGCCGGTTGCTGGTGCCGGCGATCCTGGGCGCGCTGGTGATCCTGGCCGGCGCCGCCGCGGGCCTGAGCCTGCTGTTCGGCCACCGTGACGTGCACAACACCGCCACCACCGGATCACCGCCGTCGGCCCCGCCGCCGCCACCGGCCGTCGCCGGCCGGATGGACCTGCCGATCGTGGTGATCGGCGCCAACTGCGCGGTGCTGGGCGCGGCCGCGGTCAGCGAGGCGGGCGCACCCGCCTACTGCGCGCACGCCGACGCGACGTCGGACGCCACGGTGTGGTCGCTGCAGCCGGAGCAGCTGCGCGCCGATCCGCAGTCCGGCGCAGGTTAGGTCCGCTCCCTGGGCAGGGTCTGGCCGCGGAAGAAGGCCGGGGCCTTGAGGTTCCACACGATCATCAGGACGACGCCGAGGGCGAGGCCGAACACCCCGACGACGAATGCGGTGCCGACGCCGAGAAGCGATGCGCCGGAACCGGTTTCGGGATCGGCCATCTGGTAGGCCTCCAGGATGCCCACCGGGATCAGGATCAGCGCGCCGATCGCGGGCAGGATCACCTGCCCCATCGCCGTGCGCCACGACCGAAACGCGGTGCGCCGAAAGTAGACCACCGAGGAGATCGCCACCACCGAGTAGTAGGTCATGATCGCGATCCCCACGCTGTAGACCGAGTCCTCCACCACGCTGTCGCTGATCACATCCAGCACGCAGTAGATCGCCAGGCTGGTCAGGCCGATCACCCAGGTGGCGAACTTCGGCGTCGAACTCGCCTCGTTGACGTGGCCGAACCGGTCCGGCAGCGCCTTGTAGGTGGCCATCGACAGCAGCCCGCGGGCGGTCGGCATCACCGTCGACATCGTCGCGGAGAACGCCGAAATCCCGACCACCAGCGCGGCGATCAGCGCCCCGCGGGTGCCGATGGTCTCGCCGGCCAGCGTGGTGAAGACGTCGTCGATGTTGTCGGGGTTGGTCAGGCTGGTCGGGCTGGTCGCGTCGACGCCGGCGAACGCCAGGGCGGCCACGCTGAACACCACGTAGGTGACCACGGTGATCAGGATCGCCGTCACGCCACTGCGGCCGGCCTGGGCCGGGGTTCCCGTGGTCTCCTCCGACATGGCCAGGGAGGCGTCGAACCCCCAGAAGATGAAGATGGCCACCAGGAAGCCGCCCAGCAGGCTACTGAAATCGTGGATGGCGAACGGGTTGAACCACTCCCAGGAGAACGACTCCGCGGTCGGGCTCTGCTGTCCGCGGAACACCGCGATGAGCATGATGACGGCGAACAGCGCCAGCCCACCGTACTGGATGATCGTCAGGGTCAGCGTCGTGCGGGAGGATTCCTCGGCGCCCTTGGCGACCAGCCAGGTGGTCAGCAGGATGAACGCCGAGGCCACGATCACGTCGAACCACACCGGTGAGGTGTCCATGCCGGCCCACACCGCGGCCGCGTTGGTCAGGATGCCCGCCGCCCCGACCCCGGCCAGGATGCTGGACAGCATCAGCGCGTAGCCGCCGATCCAGCCGATGTGCGGGCCGATCGCCTTGGAGCCCCAGGTGAACACGGTGCCGGCGTCCGGGGCGGCGTCGGTGAGGTGCTTGTATGCCAGCGCCACGAAGTACATTGGGATGACGGCGATGATGAACACGATCGGCAGCTGGTAGCCGGACTCGGCCGCGCCGTGCCCCAGCGCACCGGTCAGCGAGTAGGCCGGTGCGGTGGCGGCCAGGCCGATCGCCACCGCGCCGACCAGCGACACCGACCCCTTCTTCAGGCCTTTGGCGCGCAGGCCGTGCATGAGCGGATCGACGATGGCCGCGTCTTCGGTCGTCATGACGGGTGATTGTTCCGTCCCGCGGTCAAGATCGCCGCCAATCTGGCGATTAGGCCTGGGCCGAACCGACGATTTACGCCTTGATCCGGATTCGGCCCGGCTTCCACAGTCCGCTGCGGGTGGCGGTGCCCAGGTCGATCCGGGCGACGTCGGCGTCCACGATGGTGTCGAACCTGCGTAGCGAGCCCCAGTCCCGGCCCCAGTCGTGCGACAGGTAGGTCGCCATCACGCGCTGGCGCAGCAGCAGGTCGGTGATCCCGAGGAGGCCGCCGTTGCGGCCGTCCTCCCAGGTGTCGGTGTCCTGCTTCTTGGCGGTGTAGTCCGGGGTGATCCGGAACTTCGGCACCTCGGTGACCCCGTTGGCGTGCAGCATCGGCTGCTGGCACGGGAAGGCCAGGCCCACCGCCCAGTCCATCAGCACCGGCTGGGTGGAGCCGACGTACTCCTGAACCGAACGCAACTCCGGCACCCGCGGCGGGGTTACGGCGATCCAGTCGCCCAGGCCCAGCGACCGGTCGGCGGCCACGATCCGCACCGCGCTGGCGTCGGCCGGGATCCGGGACCGGTCGTAGCGCAGGTTGCGCCAGGACGGGGCCGGGCCGATGTCGTAGGGCTGGACCCGGCCGGCGGGCACGGGCGCGCCGGCCGGTCCGGGCCGGCCGTACTCCAGCTCGACCAGCTGGCCGTCGGTGTGCGCGTTCAGCACGCTGTCGCCGGCGATGGTGCCCGCCGCGGTGACGACCACCAGCGGGTGGCCGTCGTCGGGCCGCGGCAGCTGGTACCAGGCCGAGGTCAGCAGGCTCTCCTGCTGCGGGCCGGTGACGTAGCTGCCCGCCACCGGAACCCGGGCCGGGTCCAGGCCGTACGGCAGCGGCACCGTGGAGCCGTTGACGCCGGGAGTGCTCAGCTTGATCGGCTGGTCCCAGTCGTAGTCGGTGCCCGGCTGCGGATTGGTCATCCGGATCGCCTCGGCCACAATGTGTTCCGGCAATCCGTTGGGCGTGAAACCGACCGGCTTCGTCCCGCCCAAGGGGCCGAGCGGTCCGTAGTCGCCGGGCAGCGGGCTCAGGAACCCGGCGTTGGTGTCCGGTTCGACCAGCACGTCGTCGGCCAGCCCGCAGCCACCGGAGAACGCCCGCAGGTTGGCCCACGCGTTGGAGTAGGTCGGGTACTGGCGCACCACGCCGGCCGCCATCGACGCCATGAACACCAGCACCATGAAGCCGGCCGCCAGCGGGATGGGCGCCGCGGTGATCGCCCGCGCGATCCGGCCCTCCCCGTGGCTGCGGGAGCGCAAGTGCAGCCACACCGTGTACAGCGCCGACACCGCGAACAGCGCGAAGAAGATTGTGCTGACGGTGATTCCACCGATGCGCGGCATCGCGTTGTTGAACGGCACGCCGTAGCTCGAGACGTACCACCAGCCGTTCGTCGTCGCGAAGCACAGCGCGAGCAGGAAAAGCACCGCGGTCACCACCGTCATCCGGTTACGCGACCAGCGCAGCACCGCGGGGGAGGCCAGCACGGTGGCCAGCGCGGCCATCGCCGCCCCCACCGCGGCGAACAACCCGAAGTGGTGCACCCACTTGGTGGGGGTGAACATCAGGAAGAACATGGTGGCGAAGATGACGCCCATCAACCGCCAGGCCGGTCCGCGGGCCACGCCGGGAACCCGCTTGCGGCGCAGCATGATGAACATCGAGATGAACAGCGACAGCGCGGTGATCAGGAACCCGAACCGGCGCGACAGCGAGCCGTCCACGGTCGGCAGGATCAGGTAGTAGTACCGCAGGTTCTCGGTGTACCAGGCCTGGCTCGGGCCGATGTCGGTGCGAATCCTGGTCGCCTCCAACACCGTTGCCAGGGTCTGATCGGCGAACACCACGGTCAGGATGACGGTGCTCGCGGCCAGCAGCGGTGCGACCAACGGCCAGGTGCCGACAATCGCCCGGCGGCGCACCAGGATTCGCAGGATGGGCCGGCCACCGGCGATCAGGGCGGCCACCGCGATCAGGCCGGTGGGCTGAATACCGAGGGTGAAGGCCGCGCTGACGATCGCGAACGCGAACGGGGTCAACCGGCCGGACATGATCGCCCGCTCGATGAGCACGTAGGTGATCAGCGCACCGGTGGCGATCTGGCCCTCCGGCCGCAGCCCGTTGTTGAATGGCATCCAGGCGGCCAGTAGCACCAGGCCGGTCGCCCACAGCGCGGGCCTGCTGGCCACCACCGCGGGCCCCAGCCGGGGCAGCACCTCCCGGCTCAGTAGCAGCCAGCACACCAACGCGCACAACAGATCCGGCAGCCGCATCCAGATGCTGGCGTCGCTGACGTGGGTCATCAGGGCGAGCACGTTGTAGAACCAGCCGAACGGGTCCTCGGGGCTGCCGAACCAGCGGAAGTAGTTAGACATGTAGCCGGCGTGGTCGGCCACCCGGGCCATCTGCAGGATGTAGCCGTCGTCGGAGGAGTTGGCGCCGATGACATGCCAGATGACGAAGGTGCTCACCACCGTGACGTCGACCGCGGTGAAGGTGCGCCAGCGCTGCGGGATCCAGCTGTGCATGCGCCTGCCGTCGAGCCGGTCCAGCCGCCACAGCGCCGCCAGTGCCACCGCGGTCGCCGCGATCGCCAGCAGCATCGCGGCCAGCTTCAAAGCCGTTGGCTTGGTGGAGAACCGGGTGTCGATGGTCGCCGAGAACGTCAGCCCGGGCGGGGCCGGGCCGGTCAGGTCGGTGAACACCCCGACGATGGCCGGCCGCAGATTGGGATCGGGGAAGCCGCCCCGCTGCCCCTTGCCGGTCGACGGATCGGTCAATCCGACGAACGTCGCGAACGTACCGGCGGTCGTGGAAGTGATCTCGATCCGCTGGCATCCGGGGACACCTCCGCTGCCCACCACCCGCGCCCGCGGCACGCTGGCGATCACCACGTTGCGGTCGGTGATGTCCACCCGCTTGCCGGTGACGTTGATGAACAGCGAATTCAGGCTGGCCTGCTTGCCCTTCACCGGTGCCAGCCCCAGCACCAGGCCACCCTGCGGCGGCATGGACCGGATCACCTCGCACGGCACCGTCGCGGTCAGCGATACCGGCGCCTCGGAGATCAGCGGCGCGGTGATGTTGCCGAGCCTGCCGTCCTGCGGCCAGTTCAGCGTGGCGGTCGTCTGCACCACCGGCAGCAGCGGGGTCAGCACCGACAGCACGAAGCCGATCAGCCCGGCGACGGTGGCCAGCCGGCGGGTGATCGCGACGTCGCGGGCCGCGTCGCGGGCGTTGGCCTCGAGAGTCTGTGTCATGGCCCCCCTATCACGGCAAGGCCCTGATCGGTCCGGTGCGGCCCCATCCGAATACGGTCTTGGAGCCCTGGTCGACGACGGCGTTCGGCGCCTCACTCGCGGGCACCAGTCGGATGTAGCGTTCCAGCGCGCCCCAGTCCCGGTACCAGTCGTTGCGCAGATAGGTCGGGATGGTCGCGGTGGTCAGCAGTGCCTGGATGAACAGGAACGGGCCGCCCGCGCGGGCGGACTGCCACATGTTCGACGACACCACCACCTGCTTGAGATTCGGCAGGATCCGGTACTCCGGGACCTCCGCCACGCCGAGATGTTCCGCGAACGGCCGCTGGCACGGGAAGTTCGCCGCGGTGGCGATGTCCATCAGGATCGGGGTCTGCGAGCCGAGGAATTGCTGGGCGGTCTGCAGCACCGGTACCCGCGGCGGGGTGAAGCCGAACCACTGGTCGGTGCTCAGGTTCGGGTCGTCGGCGACGATGCGGGCCACGTTGGCCTCCGGCGGTGCCCATGCCATCGGGAATCGCAGGTTGCGCCAAGCCTTCTGGGCGATGACGTCGATGGGTTGCACCGAGCCCAGCGCCTGGAAGCTGCCGTCCGGCCGGTGCACTCCCCACTGCAGTTTGAGGGACTGGCCGTAGTTGAACTGGCCCTCCTCGTCGTAGAACCAGATCGCCCCGGCGGCGGCGACGGTGACCAGCGGCCGCTCCGGACTGCGCGGCGGCAGCTCGTACCACGCCGAGGTCGCCTTGGCCGCAACGGTGTTCTCGTTGTAGCTGCCCATCACCGGGGTGGTCTTCGGGTCCAGGCCGAACGGCAGGAAGACCCTCGACCCGTTCACCCCCTCGGGGCCGTAGCCGCCGCCGGTGCCCGCCGCGTAGGCGATGCCGACGTTGGGCTTGTTGGGCGAGCCGTCGGAGTTGACCGTGCCCGGATTGGCGACGAACGGTTCGGCCGGCTCCAGGGTGTCGCTGATTCCGTTGGGGGTGAAGCCGATTGGGTTCTCCCCGCCGAGCGGACCGTACTGGCCCCACTTCTGGCCCGGAACCGGTTGCAGCATACCGGCGTTGGTGTCGGCCTCGACCAGGACGTCGTCGGCCATCGCGCAGCTGTTGCGGGACAGCCCGGAGCTCAAGGCCGACAAGTTGGCCTTGGCGGTGGTGTACACCGGGTAGCGCTGCGCGAAGGCCTTGGTCATCGAGCCGACCTCCAGCAGCACCATGATCAGCGCGACCACCAGCAGCGGGGTCGAGGCCAGCACCCGGTTACGGCGGGTGTTCTTCACCTCGGTGCGCCCGGTGTAGTCCATCCGGAAGTGCAGCCAGCCGGCCAGCAGGCCCGTCACCACGGCCAGCGCGAGGAACATCGACGTGACCGGCTGGTGCGCCAGCACGGGTTGCCGGTCGAACCACGGCACTCCGTAGTTGCCGACGTAGAACCAGCCGTTGATGCCGGAGGTCGCCCAGGCCAGCACGAACAGCAGCGCGGTCACCCACAGCGCGAGGTTGCGTCGGCTGTGCAGGCCCACCCGTGCGAACGCGAACGCCGCCACCCCGCCCAGCGCGCCGGCCAGCCCGGCGAACGCGCCGAACTGCACCGCCCACTTGGTCGGGGTGAACGTCAGCAACAGCAGCCCGACCGCGGTGCTCCCGATCAGCCGCCACACCGGGCCGTTGACCAGCCCGGGCACGCCGCCGCGGCGCAGCAGCACCGCGATCATCCCGAACAGGCAGAGCAGCATGATCAGCACCGCGAAGCGCCGGGTCAGCGAGCTCTCCACGTTGTCTTCGACGGTGAGGAAGTAGTACCGCAGGAAGTCCTGGTACCAGGCGATGGTCGGGCCGACCACGTATTTGATCCGGGCGGACTCGGCGACGGTCGCCAGCGTCTGGTCGCGGAAGACGACCACGAAGATCACCGACAGCGCGGCGGCCAGGGCGGCCAGCGGGGCCAGCAGTCCGTCGCTGGCGCGCCGGGTCGCGACAATGCGCGCGATGGCGCGCCCGCCCACCAGGATCGGTGCCAGCGCGATCAGGCCCTGCGGCGCCAGCGTCACGCTGAACACCGCGACGATGATCGCCAGCGCCGCGGGCAGCAGTCGCCGGGTGGCGATCGCGTTCTCCACCAGCATCCAGGCCGCCAGCGCCCCGAACGCGATCAGCGGTTCGGGCCGAAGGCCGTTGTTGAACGGCAGCCAGGCGGCCAGGAACACCGCCCCCGCGGTCCACCCGGCCACCCGGTTGAGCGCGAGCTTGCGGCCCAGCCGGGGCAGCGCGCAGCGGCTCAGGATCAGCCAGGTGGCGATGCCGGCGGCGGTGGCGGGCAACCGCATCCAGACCCCGGCGGTGCTGATCGCGGCCAGGTGCGCCAGCACCGATTGGTACCAGTCGAACGGCGCCTCGGTGGCGCCGAAGAAGCGGAAGTAGTTCGCGGTGTAGCCGGCCTCGGCCGACACCCGCGCGATCGTCAGGTTGTAGCCGTCGTCGGAGGAGATGGCGCCGACGACGTGCCACAGCAGCAGGGTGCCGATCACCCCGGCGTCGACCAGCCAGGTGGCCGGGCGCGCGCGCAGCCAGCGTCGCCACAGCCCGGGCAGCCGGCGGCCGTGGGCGCGGTCCAGGACCGCCAGCGCGATCAGCGACGCCAGCACGCAGGCCAGTCCCAATGTGATCGCGGCCAGCTTGAGGGTGGTCGGGGCGGTGATGAAGCGGGTGTCGATGTCGACCCGGGCCGACAGACCCGGCTGCGGCGGCACCTTGAGATCGGTGAAGATCCCGGCCACCTGCGGCTTCTTCTCCGGCGCCAGCGTGCCCGTCGCCCCGGGGATGCCGATGAAGTCGGCGCCGGAACCGCCGGGTCCGCCCCACAGGTGCAGCGCGCTGCAGCCGCCGGCGTTGATGGCCGGGCGCGGCGCGACGGCCGCGACCGTGTCCCGGAACGCTACGACGACGGTGTCGGCGTTGGCCCGGACGAACAGGCCGTTGCGGCTGGCGTCGATCCCGGCCGGCGGGATCGTGGAGAACACCAGGCCGCCGGCGGCGGGCAGCGTCGCGATCGCGGCGCAGGGGATGGACACGTCCAGCGCAAGCGGTGCGCCGGAGACCAGCGGGGCGGTGACGTCGCTGACCAGACCGTCGGCCCGGGAGCCGGATGTCGCCGCCGGACCGTCGGCTAGGGGGGCCTGCGGCCAGAGGATGGTCGCGGTGGTCTGTTTGACCGGCAGCAACGGCACCAGCACGCACAGCGCGACCCCGACGATGCCCGCGACGACGGCGACGAGCCGGGCGATCCTGGTCGGCTCGGCGCTGTCGCTGGACACGAGCCTCGATGTTAGGCGACGGCGCTGAGGCGATGCGGATGCCATGCGGCGCCGGACGCGGCCGACCCGATCTCGGCGCCTAGGTCGGCCGCAGCGGCGCTGGACTCCACAGCCCGCTGCGGGTGGCTGTCCCGAGGTCCAGCCGGGCCGGCTGGGCGTTCGGATAGAACGGGTTGAGCCGCTGCAGGGCGCCCCAGTCGCGGAACCAGTCGCCCTCGAGATAGGTCGGCACGGTGCTGGCGCGGTAGAGCAGCTCGCTGATGCCCAGTGGCCCGCCCCCGATGTTGTCCATCACCGGCGAGTTGGCCTCGGCGCCGAACCGGTCGGGCAGGATGCGCCACTTGGGCGGTTCGATGACACCGTTCTGGTGGCCGAACGGCCGCTGGCACGGGAAGGCCAGGCCGACCAGCCAGTCCAGCAGCACCGGGTCCTGCGACCCGACCACCTGCTGCAGCGAGCGCAGCTGCGGGATGCGCGGCGGGGTGACGGCGATCCAGTGCTGGGGCGCGAGGTCGTCGTCCTTGGCGATCAGCCGGATCTGGGTGGCGTCGGCCGGGATCGCGGCCAGGGGTGCCCGCAGGTTGCGCCACGCCGGTGCCGCGCCGACATCGCCGAAGCCGAGCGCCCCACCCGGCTTGCCCTCGGCGGCCTGCTGGTCGGTGGCCCACTGGATCTGCACCTCGCCCTGGTCGAAGCGGCCCGCGGCGGAGACCACCAGCAGCGGTGCGGCCTTGCGGTCGGTGGCCCAGCCGTTCGGCAGCCGGTACCACGCCGAGCGGAGTATCGCGGGCTGCTGCACGCCGGAGCGCCAACTGCCCAGCACCGGATTGCGGGCCGGATCCAGCCCGTAGGGCAGCCGGGCGCGGGAGCCGTTGATTCCGGCGGCGGCGGTGGTGCCGCCCTCGGTGCCGGCCTCGCTGGAGGTGACCACGCCGTCGGTGTCGGCGAAGTTGCCGCCGGTGCGGTCCATCACCGGGTCGGCCGAGACGTCCGACGGGATGCCGTTCGGGGTGAAACCCTCCGCGGTCGCCGAGCCCAGCGCATCGCCCACCGATACGCCGATCGGGGTGAGCAGCCCGGCGTTGGGGTCCTGCTCGACCATCACGTCGTCGGCCAGCCCGCAGGTCTTGCCGGTGAGCGCCTGCAGGTTGGACCGGCCCACCGACCACGCCGGGTACTGGTCGATCATCGCCAGGGTCAGCGACAGCACCTCGAAGAACACCAGCAGCCAGGCCACGACGGCCAGCGGCGAGCCGACGGCCTTCGACCACCACCGGGACCGGACCGGCCGGTTCTCGGCGCGGCCGGAGAAGTGGAACCAGGCCGCCACGAACAGGGCCACGACCGTGAGTCCCAGCAGCATCGTGGTGAACCCGAAGTGCCACTCCGGGAACTGGTTCGACCACGGGACGCCGAAGTTGGACACGTACCACCAGCCGTTGACGCTGGCGAACGACAGCGCGGTGACGAACAGCACCAGGGCGGCGAACACCGCGCGGTTGCGTCTGGACCGCAGCACGTGCGCGGTGACGGCGACGGCCGCCAGCGCACCCAGCGAGCCGGCCAGGCCGGCGAACACCCCGAAGTGGTGTGTCCACTTGGTCGGGGTGAACATCATCGCCAGGAACGAGATGATCGTGATGCCGATGATCCGGCGGCTGGGACCGCCCGCGGTGCCGGGGATGTGGCCGCGGCGCAGCATCATCGCCACCGAGACGGCCAGCGCCACCAGCAGGGCCAGCACCGCGAACCGCCGTGCGATCGAGCCGTCCGGGCTGGCCATGAACAGCCGCTCGTAGCGGATGTGCTCGTCGAACCAGCTCAGGCTGGGCCCGACGGCCGACTTGAGCATGTTGGCCTGGACCTCACCGATCAGGGTCTGGTCCCGGAAGATCAGGATGGTCGTGACGGTGGCCGCGGCCATGATCGGGGCCAGCAACGGCAGCAGCCCGAACTGCCGGGAGCGGCGGTGCAGGATGGTGCGCAGCGGCCCGATGGCCACCAGCAGCGCGCCGATCGAGGCGATGCCGGTGGGACCGGAGAACAGGGTCAGGGCGCCGATGATGCAGGCGAACGCCACCGGCAGCAGCCGACTGGTGGCCACCCCGCGCTCCACCGAGCACCAGGTCAGCAGGATGCCGATCGCAATGATCGGCTCGGGACGGAGGCCGTTGTTCAGCGGCAGCCAGAACGACAGGAACATGCCCGCGGCGGTCCAGGCGGCGGCGCGGCTGGTCTTGACGGCGTTGCCCAGGCGCGGGATGACCTCGCGGCTGATGATCCACCAGCAGGCCAGCGCCATGATCAGCGTCGGCAGCCGCATCCACACGCTCGCGGTGGTGACGTGCGCCCACAGCGCCAGCAGGTCGTAGTACCAACCGAACGGCGCTTCCGGGGTACCGAACCAGCGGTAGTAGTTGGCCATGTAGCCGGCGTGTTCGGACACCCGCGCCATGGTCAGGATGTAGCCGTCGTCGGAGGTGTTGGCGCCGACGAAGTGCCACCACACCAGCACGGCGAGCACCAGGGCGTCCAGGCCGGTCAGCGACCACCACCTGCCGGGCAGGAACCGGCGGTGCCGCATGCCGTCGGCGGTGTCCAGGACGTGCAGGGCACCCAGTGCGACGACGGTCAGCAGCACTCCCAAGACCATCGCCACCATCTTCAGCACCGTCGGTGCGCTGCTGTAGCGGGTGTCGATCGTCGCCGAGAAGCTCAGGCCGTCGGGCGCTGGGCCGGACAGGTCGGTGAAGACCCCGACGATCTGCGGCCGGAAGTCGTAACCCCCGCGCCTGCCCTTCAGCGCAGCGCCGGGGTCGTCACTGTCGGCGCCCCTGGTGAGCCCGACGAACTCGGCGGTCACCTCGTCGGCGTGCGCGACGAACGTCAGCTTCTGGCAGGCCGGGCTGAGCACCTCGGCCAGCGGCGCGACCACGACCGGGGTGTTGCGCACGACGACCACCAGGTCGTCGTTGGCGCGCTGGATCAGCAGGCCGCGGTCGACCGCCTTGGGCGCCTGCTTGGGGACGGTGGAGAGCAGCACCGTCTTGCCCGGACCGTCTAGGCCGGCGGCGGCGCGGCACGGCACGCTGATGTCGAGGTCGGTCGCCACGTAGCTGATCAGTGGGGCGGTGACGCTGTTCAGGACGCCGTTCTGGGGCCAGCTCAGCTGCGCGGTGGTCTGGGTGACCGGCAACAACGGCGTCAGCACCGCCAGCGCGGTGCCCAGCAGGCCGGCGACGACGGCGACCAGGCGGGCGGTTCGGTAATTCGCCCGCGTCTCGGTCACGGAGCTAGATGGTAATTGGCCGCCAGGCCGCACGATCAGCGACTGTTCCGGACGGCCAGCACGAACGGTCCGATGTTCTTGACCGTGAAATGCGGCCCGGCGAACAGGCCGGCGTTCAACTCGACGGTGTAGCGGCGCACGTTGGGCTGGTTGGGGTAGACGTCGGTGGCCAGCCGCAGCGAGTAGGTGTCCGATGAGCCGGCCGGGCCGCCGCGCCGCATCAGGAACACCGTCGGCGCCGGCCACGGCAGTGCGTCGAGGGCCTTGGTGAACTCGTCGGCCGTCTGCAGCCGACCCCACGACTCGATCGCGGCGGCCCGCTTGTCGAACTCGGCTAGCGGGTTGGCGTAGTGCGAGGTCAACCCCTGGAAGCCGTAGTACGGGTAGTAGGACAGGAAGCTGTAGTCGGCGGTGAGCACGACGGTCTCGTTGCGCGGCCGGCCGGTGACCCGCCGGATGGCGGCGTCGATCTCCGGGTAGTACTTCTCGGCGCCGGGCGGCCTGCGGTCCCCGCGCTGGCCGTTGCCGTCGGTGTCGGTGTAGGCGACGTTGAGGTCCGGCCGCAGCACGTCGGGGATGTCCTGGCTGAACCCGATCGCGCCGATCAGCCCGATCGCCGCGGCGACCGGGACGATCCGCCGGCTCCATCGGGCCGCCAGCGCCAGCGTCACCTCGATGAACCCGAAAACCCCTGCGGCGCAGAGCAATACGGTCAGGGTGGGCTGCAGCCGGAAGGACAGCAGGGTGGTGCCGGCCAGCGTGGTCAGCATCGACAGCAGCGACCACGCGTACAGCGACAGCACCCCGATGCCCAACGCGGCTGCCCGGGTGGAACTTCGTGCCCGCCACACCAGCCAGAGCGTGCCGAGCATGCACAGCGCGCCCAGCAGGGAGAACTGCAGCATCGGGAACGTCAGCACGGCACCGTCGGCGGGCAGGTAGTGCTGGGCGCTGCCGGTGTCGCTGAGCGGGGACCCGGCCGCCCGCAACAGGAACGGCAGCCAGGTGATCGCGCCGAGCAGACCGGCGATCACCGCGATCACGGCCAGCCGCAGCAACGGCTCGACGCTGCGCCGGGCGATGGCCGCGAGCAGCGCCATCACCACGACCGTGAACGCGGTGTAGGCCAGCAGCAGGGTGTAGAAGGTGGCGGCGACGCCCAGGAACAGGCCGACGCCGACCACGGCGGCCCAGCCGCCGGCCCGGGTCCCCCCGCGCAGCCCGGACCAGGCCAGCACCAGCACCGGCGGGATCAGCACGGTGATGATCGCGCTGTATGGCTCCGGGGAGCTGTAGGCGATGGCGACCGCGGCGGTCGCGGTGGTGACGATCAGTGCGTATTCGAAACGGATCAGCGCCGCCCACAGCACCATCGCCAGCACCACGGCGACGGCAATCGAGGTGATGGCCCACGGCTTGAACATCTCCCAGGCCGGGGTGGCGGTGAGCGCGGCCGCACGCCCGCCGAGCCAGAACCAGCCGGGCGGGTAGAACGGCGGCAGGCCCAGATAGGTCATGTCGTGCAGGGCGGGGCTGTCGGTGAGCCGGGTCAGGTACTCGGTGCGGAACTGCTGGTCCACCGAGATGCCGAACAGGTACAGCTTCGTAGCGCCCAGCGGCATGCCGAGGGTGACCACGGTGAACGCTGCCAGCAGTGCCGCCGCGCCGATCCGCGCGACCCAGGCGTGGCCGCGGCGCCACAGCACGCCGACGCCGAGCAACGCGACCAGGCAGCCGACCTGACCGACCGTGGTCAGCGCGTGCAATTGGTTCGACGACGGGTAGGCCGGCCACTCGACCTGAGCGATGGCCGTCAGCGCGACCACGGAGACGCCCGCGGCCACCGCGGCCGCCACGGCCAGTTGGCCGACGGTGGCCAGGGCGGTACGCATGCTCAGATCGGCAGCTTGCGGAAGATGGGCCGCGGGATGTGCCGTAGCACCGACATCAACACCCGCACCTGCCCGGGCGCCCAGACCAGGTCCTTGCCCTTGGCGGCGGAGGTCACCGCGAGTTCGGCGACGTCGTCGGCGTCGACCGTGAACGGCGCCTCCTTGGCGCCGGTGGCCTTCCAGTGCTCCAGGGTGGTGGTGGTGCGCACCTGACCGGGCCGGATCACCAGGACGTGAACCCCGAACTCCCGCAACGCTTCCCCGAGACCCAGGTAGAAGCCGTCCAGGCCGGCCTTGGTGGAGCCGTAGACGAAGTTGGAGCGACGCACCCGTTCGCCGGCCGCCGACGACATCGCGATGATCTGCCCGAAGCCCTGGGCTCGCATCCTTTCGCCGATCAGCACGCCCACCGAAACCGCTGCGGTGTAGTTGATCTGGGCGGACAGCACGGCCTTGGCCTGGTTCTGCCACAGTTCCTCGGCGTCGCCGAGGATGCCGAACGCCACGATCGCCACGTCGACATCCCCACCGGACCAGGCCTTTTCGACGACCGCGGGATGGCTCGCGGTATCCAGGGCGTCGAAGTCGAGGTACTCCACCGACTTCGCGCCCGCGGCCTCGAGTTGGGCGATAGCGGCCTCGCGCTTGGGCGCGTTGGGCAGGTCGGCCAGGATGATCCGGGCGTGGGCGTCGCGCAGATAGCGTTCGCAGATCGCCAACCCGATCTCCGATGTACCGCCGAGCAGCAGAATGGTCTGTGGGTTCCCTACGGCGTCAAGCACCATCTAGAGCAGCTCCAAGCGTCGGGCCATGTCCGAGGCGAACACCGCGTCGGGATCGGCCTTGCGGCGCACCGCAATCCACTCGTCGATGCGCGGATACATGGCGTGGAAGGTGTCGGCGGTGGTGCGGGAGTCCTTGGCGGTGTAGAGCCGTCCGCCGAACTGCAGCACCCGCCGGTCGAGTTCGGTGACGAACTCGCTGAGGCCGGCCTTGATCGGAAAGTCCACGCAGACGTTCCAGCCGGGGATCGGGAAGCTCAGCGGCGCCCGGTTGCCGGGGCCGAAGAGCTTGAACACGTTGAGGAACGAGTAATGCCCGGAGCGCTGGATGTCGACGATGATCGCCTTGAACTCGTCGACCGCCTCGGTGGGCACCACGAACTGGTACTGCAGGAAGCCGGCCGGGCCGTAGGCGCGGTTCCACTCCCCGAACATGTCGAGCGGGTGATAGAACTGCGTCAGGTTCTGCACCTTGCCGCGGTAGGTGCCCGATTTGCGGTACCACAGTTCGCCGATCGGGCCGAACGTGTACTTGTTCGCGAGCCCGTTCGGGAAGATGTCGGGGAACGTGAGCAGTTGCGGCGCATCGAATTTCAGCGGATTGCGCTGCAGCTTCTCCGGCAGCTGGTCCAGCCGGGCCAGCGAGCCGCGGGAGATGGCGGCGCGGCCGAGTTTCGGCGGGGGGCTGATGGCGTCGAACCAGGCGCTGGAGTAGGTGTAGTTGGCCTCGCTGCCGTCGCTGTGGAAGGCGATGGTCTCGTCGAGGCCGGCGGTGACGTCGCCGTCGGCGATGAAGTACGCGGTCTCGGTCGGGGTCATCGCGATCGTCGCGCGCAGGATGATCCCGGTCAGCCCGTTGCCGCCGACGGTGGCCCAGAACAGCTCCGCGGATTCGCCGTCCGGGGTGATGGTGCGGACCTGGCCGTCGGCGGTGAGCAGGTCCATGGAGCGCACGTGGTTGCCGAAGCTGCCGGCGCTGTGGTGGTTCTTGCCGTGGATGTCGCAGGCGATGGCGCCGCCGACGGTGACCTGTCGGGTGCCGGGCAGCACCGGGACCCACAACCCCAGCGGCAGCCCCGCCTTCATCAACTGGTCGAGGTTCACCCCGGCGTCGACGTCGACGGTGCCGTCGTCGGCGTTCACCGAGTGGATGCGGTGCAGGGCGGCCATGTCGACGACGAGGCCGCCGCCGTTCTGGGCGTTGTCGCCGTACGAGCGGCCGAGGCCACGCGCGATCACGCCGCGGTGCTTACCGTCGGCGGCCTGCGCCACCGCCTTGACGATCACCTCGGGATCCGGGGTCGACAACACCTCGGCCACGCTGGGCGCGGTGCGTCCCCAGCCGGTCAACCGTTGCTTTGTCGTCGCGAATGACATCGTGACGAGGGTACCGTGCCGACCTGCCCGTTCACCTCAGCCGGAAGATCCAGGCCCTTTGCACGATGAAGTTGATCACCGTGGCGGTGCCCTGCGCGATCACGAAGGCGACCGGCACGCCCCAGGGCTGGCCCTGGAACTTCAGATATAAGAGGTAGTTGATGCCGACCTGGACGCCGTAGGTCAGCGCGTAGAGCACGATCACGGCGATGAAGCGCGCCTTGCTGGCGGCGGCCTGGAACGTCCAGCGGCGATTGATCAGGTAGGCGGTGGTGGTGCCGGCGATGAAGCTGATGGTCTTCGCGACGTTGACCCCGGGGATGCCGAAGATGACTGCGTCGCGCAGCCCGAGGCGCAGCAGCAGCACGTAGAGGCCAAAGTCGACGACGGCCGACAGCCCGCCGGTGACGACGAACCGCACCACCTGCGTCTTGAGGCTCAGCGGTGCGACCGGACCGGTATCGGACATCGCCGGAAGCTTACTGATGCCGGGTCGCGCGGCTCCTGCCCGCCGTGTCGATCCCCGGGTCGCTTCGCTCCTGCCCGCCGTGTCGATCCCGTCCTGCCCGCCAGGGGTGCACCATGGTGGGGTGCAGGATCTGGTTCAGGCCTGGGCAACACTGCTCGCCCGGCACAGCACCGACCCCGATGCGGACGGGGTGGGGGCGCGGCTGCTCGCCTCCTGGTCGGAACCGCATCGGCGCTACCACTCCATCGCACACCTGCGCGACATCCTCGACCACGTCGAAGAGCTGGCCGGATACGCGGACGACGCCGACGCGGTCCGGCTGGCCGCCTGGTTTCACGACTCGGTGTATGCCGGCCGGCCCGACGACGAGGAGCTCAGCGCCCGCCGGGCCGAGCAGGACCTGTCCGGGCTGGGCGTGGCGCCGCAGCTCGTCGACGAGGTGGCACGGCTGGTGCGGTTGACCGTCGGCCACAATCCGGCGCCGGGTGACCACAACGGCGAGGTGCTGTCCGACGCCGATCTGGCCGCGCTCGCCGTGCCCAGGGAGCGCTACGTGCAGAACACCGCCGCCATCCGCGCCGAGTACGCCCACATCCCGGACGAGACGTTCCGCAAGGGTCGCCAACAGGTCCTGGTGTCGTTGTTGGAGGGGTCGGGGGTGTTTCGCACCGACTACGCCAGACGGGAGTGGGAGGCCGCCGCCCGGGACAACCTGCGGGCCGAGTTCGCGACGCTGGCCGACTGACGCTCAGCTCTCGCCGAGGATCCGCCGCTTCTGCTGTGCGAACTCCTCGTCGGTGATCAGGCCGCGATCCTTCAATGCAGCCAACCGCTCGAGCCGGTCCACAGGATCAGCGGCCTGCGCCTGGGCCGCCTGAACCGCATTCATCGCCCGCTGCTGCATCTCGGCGCTGCGCTGCATCATCTCTTCCCGGAAGGCATCCGGGTCGGCGATGGCCTGCCGGATCATGTCGGTCATCGGCATCCCCATTACCTGGGCGCCGGTCAGGTCGGGCCGGGCGTTCGTGATCGCCGCGATGGCGGTGTCGGCGGTGGCCGCCGGTTGCTGGTCGAGTTCGACGCGGCCGTGGTCCTTCGGGTCGTACCGGACCGCCACCCGGGTGCCGGCGCGCGGCCGGCTCAGCTGGGGGAGCAGGGCGTGCACTGTCGCGTCGAAGGGCGGCTCAGAAGTGGGCAGCACCCGCAATTGCAGCTTCCAGCGAATCTCGGTGTTGCCCAACAGGTTCGGGTTGCCCGCGGTGACCGACAGCGAAGACTGCTCGACGGCCAGCACGTCGGCGTATGCGCGCACGCCCACCTTGCGAAGACTGCGGCCGAATCCGAACACGCAGCGAGCCTAACGCCGGCGCGTAGACCGCACGCGGGTTAGTGCGAGGCCTTGTCCTGCGGGGTGGCGACCATGATCGGCCCGCTTTCATTGCCATCCATCGCCGTCTTGTAACTGCCCTGAGTACCGTCGGTGTCGACTGCCGCGCCGTCCACGCCGCTGTCGCCGTCCTGCACGCTGATGGTGCTCGACGGGCTGCCCGCGGCGGCAACGGCTGTGCCGCCGAACGCGCCCGCGAGCACGATGCCTGCCACGACGACCGCTCCCTGGAGAACTCTGTTCACGGGTCCACCCCTTCCGTATCTCGGATGTGAAATTACCGACATTCCCTGTGAAGTAGCTGGCAGTGGACATGGGGTGAGCGGGGCTTCGCCGGCCCGGCCGGGGAAGGGCCGTTCGGCCCTTGCGAACCGGTGGTTGCCGCGGCAATCTCTGCACATGGCAGACGAACAGGCCCCGATCACGGTACTCAGCGACGACGAGAGTTGGAATCTGCTGAAGAGCGTCTCGCTGGGTCGACTGGTGACGCGTGTCGGCGACCAACTGGAACTCTTTCCGGTGAACTTCGTCACCCAGGACGGCACGGTGCTGTTCCGGACCGCCGAGGGCACCAAGTTGTTCAGCACCGTCATGAACGACAAGGTCCTGTTCGAGGCCGACGACCACACCGTCGCCGACGGCTGGAGCGTCATCATTCGTGGCACCGCCCGGGTGCTCACCGCATCCGCAGACATCCACGAGGCAGAGCGGGCGCAGCTACTTCCCTGGGTGCCCACCGAGAAGCTGCGCTTCGTCCGCATCACGCCGTCGGAAGTCTCGGGTCGGCGCTTCCAGTTCGGGCCCGAGCCCGAGCACGGGTCCTATCCGGGCTAG
>JAGQTU010000106.1 GCA_020438865.1 Mycobacterium sp. | reverse complement strand
TGAGCGTATTGGCGGGCTTTCGGTTGCCGCAAGGTGGTGATGTCCACATGGTCGGATTGGGTGACGGTCATGGCGCCGCCGACCCTCTCGACGCTGTCCACCGCCCCGCCGGGAATGTTCATCGCCGCCGCCAGCGTCGGCGGATCACCAATGGCCAGAACCGAATAGGGCGGGCCGAGGGTCACCGAGTCGATGACCAGCGCGCCGCGATCGCCGGTCACCCAGGTGTCCACCCCGACCCGCACCGCCTGCTGGCCGGCGCGGATCTCCATCGCCTCGGCGCCGGCGGCGCGCAGCTCGTTGATGACGTCGAGCATGGTTTCCGGGGCCACGCCCGGGGCGGGGTCGTCGATGGTGATGCTCACGCCGGGGCCGGTCGCCGCGACCGTGCCGATCAAAATCGACAGTGCGGCCAGCCGGGCCTGCGCGTTCTGGATCGCGGCCTGGTCGCTGTTGCCCGCGGCCTGCATGGAGGCCAGGTTGCGCTGCAGCCCGGCCACCTCGGTGTTCAGCGCCGCTTCCCGCTGCTGCAACGAGTCCAGCAGTACCAGCAGGTCGGCGGGCCGGGCGCTCTCCAGCGAGTCGCCGGACTCGGTCTGGCGGACCTGGGTGACGATCGCGACGCCCAGCAGCAGGCACAGCAGCGCCCCGAGCGCCCCGAAGACGACCTGCGAGCGGCTCCGAGCCGGCCGGGCCGCGAGTTCGTGCCGCCCGCCCTCGGTTTCGTCCCGGCCGATGTCGGGCTCCCCCGCGCTCATCTCAGGCCCCGAACAGCCTGCGCCGCAACGCGGCGGCGTTGCCGAAGATCCGGATGCCCAGCACCACGATGATCGCCGTGGACAGCTGGGTGCCCACCCCGAGCTGGTCGCCGACATAGACGATGAGCGCGGCGACGAGCACGTTGAAGACGAACGAGACCACGAACACCTTGGCGTCGAAGATCTTCTCCAGGTAGGCCCGCAGCCCGCCGAAGACGGCGTCGAGGGCGGCGACGACGGCGATCGGCAGGTAGGGCTGGATGACCTCGGGCACGCTGGGGTGGAACACCAGGCCCAACACGATGCCGAGGACGAGGGCGGCGATGCCGATCATCTGCCCCTCACCTCCCCGGGTCGCTCCGCTCCCTGCCCACCGGGTCTCATTTCCCCGGGTCGCTCCGCTCCCTGCCCACCGGGTCTCATTTCCCCGGGTCGCTCCGCTCCCTGCCCACCGGCTCTCATCTCCTCGATTCCTCAGGGACCGATCTGCTTGGCAAATTTAATCTCCCGGACCGCGCCTGCGGGCAGCGACAGGCCGTCGGCGCTGCTCACGTTCACCCCTACCCGGTAGGACGCCTCCAGCAGCCGCAGCCGGTGCAGCCCGGTGCTGCGGTTGAAGCTGTCCAGCATGGTGTTGGGCGGTCCGATCGCCGCGACGGTGTACGGGCTGCTGATCGGGTGGTTGTCGACCAGGATCGCCCCGCCGGCCTGGCGGATCGTCACGTTCGGGCCCAGCCGCACGCCGCCCACCGCGATCGCCTCGGCGCCGCTGGCCCACAGCGAGTTCACCACCAGCTGCAGGTCGCGGTCGAGGATGACCTGGCCGGTGCCCGGCAGGCGCTGTTTGGACACGTCGGAAAGGTCGCGGTCCTGGCCGGGATCGGTGACCACCACGTTCACGCCGGGGCCGATCACCGCGGTGGTGGCCGCGGACAGGCTGAGCTCGTCGAGCCGGGTCAGCAGCTGCTGGCCGGTGCGGTCGTCGCGCAGCTCACGGCGCTGGATTTCGTCGGCCTGAGCGGCCAGCGTGTCGCGGCGGACGGTCAACTCGTCGGTGGAGCGCTCCGCGGATCGCACGCTGGCGGCGAGCACCTGCTGGGCGGCGCTGACGCCCGGCGCGGTGCTGCGTGCCTGCGCGACCGCGGCGGTGAACACCGTCGCGACCAGTAGCGCCGCCACCGCCTGCCATCCCCGGTCGACACCGGCGCGGCGGGGAGTCCCGGAGCGGCGGCGTTCGGCCGCGGCGGCGTAGCCGGGGTCGAGGTGATCGGACAGCAGCGAGCGCAGCAGGGAAGGCACCGGGATCAGCGGGCCCCGGCCGGGGTCCGGGGTGGGCAGCCCGGCCCGGGGGTCGTAACCCCCGAGCGCGCGGTCAGGGGGTGGCGGCATCGGCGCTGCCGACCCGTCCGGTGCCGACCCTGGGCAGGGTGCGCACCACCAGCCGCACCTGCAGCAGGTAGAGCACCGCCGACCACAGGTACATGCCCAGCCCCCAGATCACGAACCCCCAGCCGCAGGCGCCGATCACCCTGCTCCACAACGCATCCCACTGCCCGAGCAGCACCAGGGGGAAACCGGACATCAACGCGAACGTCGCCGCCTTGCCGATGTAGGTCACCGGCAGCGCGGTGACGCCGCGGCTGCGCAGCACCGGCAGGGTGGCCGCCAGCACCGCGTCGCGGCCCACCAGCACGCCGACCACCCACCACGGCACGATGCCGGCCAGCCCCAGCCCGACCGGCACCGCCAGCATGTACACCCGGTCGACCAGCGGGTCGAGCAACGCGCCCAGCCGGGACGACTGGTTGGGCACCAGCCGGGCGATCTTGCCGTCGGCCCAGTCCGAGAAACCGCTGAACATCAGGATCGCCACGGCCCAGCCATAGGCGGTGGTCGCCAACAGCAGGTAGAGGAACACCGGTACCAGGATCAGCCGAACCACGCTGAGCACGTTCGGGATCGTCCACACCCGATCGCGGCTCGCCTCGGTCATGGGACGAACCTAGCGTGCGCAATCGCTCCCGCGCCGCCTACGGGGCCTGCGCCCGCAAATTCGGTGAAATCCGGGCACAGGCCCAGGTTCGGGCTGCTTGCTAGCGGAACACCCCGGGCAGGCTCAGCGCCGACATGGTGTCGTCGTTCAGCGGATTGTCGTGGACCATGTAGGTCCACGTCGAGGTCGGCCGCGCCAGCTTGGACAGGTCCAGGCCCTGGTCGTCGGTGAGCACGTTGGCCGTCTCGAAGGTCTGCTGGGCGGCCTCGATGGCGTCGGCGGCCAGGTTGCCGAAGGCGTCGACGGCCATCCGGTGGAACTCGTCGAGCGGGTTCTGTCGGCCGAGTGCCCGCAGGTGGATGCTCTCCCGGATGTCGGAGAGGTAGGCCAGGTGGTCGGCCCAGCCCCGGTCGAGGTGGAACAGCATGATGTCGCGGCAGATCCGTTCCAGCTCGTCGTCGGACACCTTTGCGGCCAGTTCCTCGTAGCGCTCGGGCGAGCGTTCCGCGAGTTCGTCGCGCGCGGTCGCGGTGCTCAGCAGCGTGTTGCGCCGCTCGACGATGATGGCGCGCTGTTGAGCGATCAGCTGGTTGTAGCGCCAGGTGTTGGCGTGCACATCGAGCAGCCGGCCCTCGGCCACCCGCTGGGCGTGATCCAGTAGCGCCGCTGCCTTGGGGCTGGTGATCCGGCCGGTCTCGTCGCATTCGGTCGGTAGCTTGCCGGGGTCGAGATGGGCGGCCACCACGTCGTCCTCCCAGCTGGAGAAGAACACCGACGACCCCGGGTCGCCCTGGCGGCCGGCGCGGCCGCGCAGCTGATTGTCCAGCCGCTCGGTGCGGTGCCGTCCGGTGCCGATGACGTGCAGCCCGCCCAGCTCGGCCACCGCCTGGTGGTCGGCGGACTGGTCGTCGGCGTCGGAGCCGCCGAGCCGGATGTCGGTGCCCCGGCCGGCCATCTGGGTGGAGACCGTCACCGCGCCGAGCTTGCCCGCCTCGGCGATGACCCGGGCCTCCTCCTCGTCGTTCTTGGCGTTGAGCACCACCGCGGGCACCCCGCGCCGCAGCAGCCGCTCGTGCAACTCCTCGGACTCTGCGACGTCGTGGGTGCCGACCAGGATCGGCTGACCGGTGGCGTGCACCTCGATGATGTGGTCGATGATGGCGTCGTTCTTGGCGGCCGCGGTGATGTAGACCCGGTCGGCCTCGTCCTCGCGGACGTTCGGGGTGTTGGGCGGGATCGGCGACACACCCAGCTTGTAGAACTGGCGCAGCTGCTCACCGGCGGCCAGCGCGGTGCCGGTCATCCCGCACACCGTCGGGTAGCGGTTGATCAGCGCCTGCACCGTGATGGTGTCGAGCACCTCGCCGGTCTCGGTGGTCTCGATACCCTCCTTGGCCTCCACCGCCGCCTGCAGGCCGTCCGGCCAGCGCTGCAGCGAGGCGATCCGGCCGCGGGAGGAGTTGATCAGGTGCACCGCGCCGTCTCGGACGATGTAGTGCACGTCGCGCTGCAGCAGCACATGGGCGTGCAGGGCGACGTTGACCTCGGTCAGCGTGGTGCCGACATGCTCCTCGGAGTACAGATCGATCCCACCCAGGGCCGCCTCGATCTTGACAGCGCCGGCCTCGGTGAGGTGGACGTTGCGGCTGTCGCTGTCGGTGTCGAAGTCCTGCCCGGGCACCAGATCGCCCACCAGGCGCACGATTTCGAGCTTCGGGGTCTCCCGGTGGGTGGTGCCGGCCAGCACCAGCGGCACCAGGGCCTCGTCGACGAGCACCGAGTCGGCCTCGTCGATCAGCGCGACGTCGGGGTTGGGCGAGACGAGGTCGGCGACGTCGGTGACCAGCTGGTCGCGCAGCACGTCGAAGCCGATCTCGTTGACCGAGGCGTAGGTTACGTCGCATTCGTAGGCCGCCCGGCGCTCCGCGGCGGTGGAGTCGGCGGTGATCCACCCGACGGTCAGCCCCAACGCCTCGATCAGCGGGCCCATCCACTCGGCGTCGCGGCGGGCCAGGTAGTCGTTGATGGTGACGACATGCACGTGCCGGCCGGCCAGCGCGTAGCCGGCGGCCGCGATCGCACCGGACAGCGTCTTGCCCTCACCGGTGGCCATCTCGACGACATCGCCGGCGAGCATCCGCAGCGCACCGAGCAGCTGGACGTCGAAGGGACGGAGTGCGGTGGTCCGTTCCGCCGCCTCCCGGGCGATGGCGAGGAACTGGCCGATGTCGCCGGAGTCGGCGAGGTCGTCGAGCAGCAGCAGCCTGGCGGCCTTGCGCAGCTGCTCGTCGTCGAGGTCGCGGGCCTTGTCGGCGAACTTCTCCGACGATGCCACCTCGGTCATCGACTGCGCCTTGACCTTCTCGGTGCTGGCGCCGAGGAGCCGCCAGAAGCCCCGGCTGATGCGGCCGGGGCCGGAGTCGCTGGTCTTGGAAGTCGCCTTCGAACTCTGAGCCACGGGTCAACGGTACCGGCGGCGCCCGGCCGTCCCGTGCCTACCGAACCGGATCACGCCAAATTCGAGCGCCGCGGGTAGGCCACCGCCGGGTCGGTCAGCGTGTTGACCACGGTGGCCACCCCGCTGTCGAACGCCCGGCGCAGCGCGGGCCGCAGTTCCTCGGGTGTCGAGACCAGCTCGCCGTGTCCGCCCAGCGCCCGGACCACCTCGTCGTAGCGGGTGCCGGGCCGCAACTCTGCGACCACCGAGTAGCCGTACAGCGCCTCCATCGGGTGTTTCTCCAGCGCCCAGATGCCGTTGTTGCCGACCACCGAGACCACGTGCACACCGTGCCGCACCAGGGTGTCCCATTCCATGCCGGAGAAGCCGAAGGCGCCGTCGCCCTGCAGCAGCACCACCTGGCGGTCGGGCCGGGCGAGCTTGGCGGCCAGCGCGTAGCCGGGCCCCGAGCCCAGGCAGCCGAACGGCCCGCTGTCCAGCCACGCGCCCGGCACGTAGCTGTCGATGACCCGGCCGGCGTAGGAGCCGAAGTCGCCGGCGTCGATGACGACGATCGCGTCGCGGTCCAGCAGCGGCATCAGTTCGGCGTAGACCCGCATCGGGTGCAGCGGGGTGCGGTCGTCGGCCAGCTCGGCCGCCTCGGCGGCGCGGGCCCCGGTTTCGAGGGTGCGCAGCGCGCCGATCCAGGGTTCGTGGTCGGGGCCGGCCGCGGTGGCGAGTGCGGTCAGGCTTCGGGTCAGGTCGCCGTAGAGTTCGGCGGCGACCGCCCGCGGGTGCTCGCGGTCCGGCCGCACCCGGTCGGCGACGACAAGCCGGGTCTCGGCGCCGAAGACGCCGCCGAAGCCGAGCCGGAAGTCCATCGGCACCCCGACCACCAGCGCCACGTCGGCCTGCGCGAGCGCTTTGGAGCGAGCCCGGGAGAACGCCAGGTCGCGGTCGGCGCCGACGATGCCGCGGGCCATCCCGTTGGCGAACACCGGGATGCGCAGCGTCTCGGCCAGGTGCAGCAGCGCGTCCTCGGCGTGGCCCCACCACACGTTGGTGCCGGCCATGATCACCGGCCGCTCCGCGCCGGCGAGCAGGTGCACCGCCTTCTCCACCGCGGCGCCGTCCGGCGGCGGCAGGGCGGGCAGTTCGGTCAGTGCGCCTGGTTCGTCGCGGTCGTGCGCCTCGCCGAAGACGTGGTCCATCGGGAAGTCGACGAACGCCACCCCGGACGGGGCCCCGACCGTCGCGCGCAGCGCGTCGTCGACGCGGTCGCCGACCGCGCCCGGGGATCCGGCGGTGACGGCGTAGCGGGCCAGCGGCGCCACGAACGGCACGTGGTCGATCTCCTGCAGCGAGCCGCTGCCCCACCGCAGCGCCGGGGCCCGGCCGCCGAGCACCAGCATCGGCGACTGGTTCTGCTGGGCGGCCGCCATCGCGCTCATCCCGTTGGTCACACCCGGTCCCGCGGTCAGCGCCACCACCCCCGGTACCCGGGTGACCTTCGACCACCCCTCGGCGGCGAATGCCGCGGTCTGCTCGTGCCGGGTGTCGATCAGCCGGATGCCCTCGCTGCGGCAGCCGTCGTAGATCGAGAACAGATGCCCGCCGGACAGGGTGAACACGGTGTCGATGCCGCTGGCGCGCAGCCGGCGCGCGATCAGGCGGCCGGCGTGAACGGTGTGCCCCGCGGGGGCGTCGATGCCCATCCGGCGAGCGTAACCACCGCGTCCGGGCCGTCGGCCGAAGCTGACATTTCGCTTGGCATCTGGTGCTGTCATCCGCCTGTGCGGCGCGGTCAGGGTAGGTTCGCCGGGTACCGCACCGGGCGTCCGGGGGACGCCGTCGCAGGAGGAACCGCGTTGGAGAACTTCAAGCCGTCGTTGGACTGGGCGCACGAGTTCGTCCCCTCGATGCTGTGGATCCTGAAGACGTACGCGATCACCGCCGTGCTGAGCCTGCTGGTGCTTGTGCTGTTGGCCAAGTTCACCCTGTGGGGCCGCCAGTACTGGCGCATCACCGGCGACTACTTCAAAGGCCGCAAGAGCATCGGCGTGTGGGCCTGGGTCGCGGTGCTGCTGCTGTCGACGATCATCTCGGTGCGCCTCGACGTGCTGCTGAGCTATTACGGCAATGATCTGTTCACCTCGCTGCAGGTCGCCTTCCAGGGCCGCGGCGCCGACAACGACGAGATGCGCGAGTCCGGAATCCACGGGTTCTGGATGTCTCTTCTCGTGTTCGCGATCCTGGCGACCATCTACATCAGCCGGGTGATGCTGGACATCTACCTGACCCAGCGGTTCATCATCCGCTGGCGCATGTGGCTGACCGACCGGGTGACCTGTGACTGGCTCGACGATCGCGCCTACTACCGGACCCGGTTCACCGACAGCGACATCGACAACCCGGATCAGCGCATCCAGTACGACGTCGACATCTTCACCGCGGGCGTCGGATCGTCGCCCAACACCCCGATGGTCGGCACCTCCAGCACGCTGCTGTTCGGCGCGATCAACTCGTTGGTGACGGTCGTTTCGTTCACCCTGATCCTGTGGAACCTGTCCGGTCCGCTGACGATGTTCGGCATCACCCTCGGCCACGCCCTGTTCTGGGTGGTACTGGTCTACGTCGTCTTCGCCACGATCATCGCGTTCTGGATCGGCCATCCGCTGATCCGGCTGAGCTTCCGCAACGAGCTCACCAACGCCGTGTTCCGCTACGCGCTGGTGCGGTTGCGCGACGCCGCCGAGGCGGTCGGCTTCTACCGCGGCGAGGACGCCGAACGCGGCTTGCTGCGAACCAAGTTCGCCGCGATCATCGCCAACTACCGCCGCTATGTGAACCGCACCATCGCCCTGACCGGCTGGAACCTGTCGATGAGCCAGATCATCAACCCGCTGCCGCTGGTCATCCAGGCGCCGCGGCTGTTCAAGGGTCAGATCGACCTCGGCGACGTCACCCAGTCCTCCAGCGCGTTCGGCTCGATTCACGATTCGCTGTCGTTCTTCCGCAACGCCTACGACTCGTTCGCCGCGTACCGCGCGGCGATCATCCGCCTGCACGGCCTGGTCGAGACGAACCAGGCGGCCCGCGAGCTGCCCACGCTGACGACCGTGGACAGCCACGACGGTTCGGTGGAACTCAAGCGGGTCGAGGTGCGCACCCCATCCGGCGCCCAGCTGGTGGATCCGCTCGACGTCCGGTTGGAGCCGGGCGAGACGCTGGTCATCACCGGGCGCTCGGGGGCGGGCAAGACGACGCTGCTGCGCAGCCTGGCACAGCTGTGGCCGTACACCTCGGGGACGCTGTGCCGGCCCACCGAGGACCACGCCACGATGTTCCTGTCCCAGATGCCCTACGTGCCGCTGGGCGATCTGCGCACCGTGGTGTCCTATCCGGCGAACTCCGGAGAGATCAGCGACGAGAACCTGATGCGGGCGCTCAGCCAGGTCGCGCTGTCGCACCTGTCGAACCGGCTCAACGACGTGCAGGACTGGGCCAAGGTGCTCTCCCCGGGGGAGCAGCAGCGCGTCGCGTTCGCCCGCGTGTTACTCACCCGGCCCCGGGCGGTCTTCCTCGACGAAGCCACTTCGGCGCTCGACGAAGGCCTGGAGTTCGCGCTCTACGACCTGGTGCGCACCGAGCTGCCGAACACCATCCTGGTCAGTGTCAGCCACCGCCATACCGTCGAGCAGCACCACACCCGCCAGCTGGAACTGCTCGGCGAGGGTGAGTGGCGCCTGGGCCGGATCGCCGGACCCGAGCCCGCGCCGGTGTAGCACCCCGGGCCGGAGCCCAGATTTGCGGTGACGTCAACGACGTCGCGCGGTTGCTGAAATGCTTGGCCGCGAATCGATCACCGCTGGTATCGCAGGCCGAGGAGTGCGCCCGTGGAGATGTACAAGCCGTCCCTGGACTGGGAGAACGAACTGCCCCATTCGCTGCTCTGGGTGGGCAAGGGCTGGCTGATCAGCGCCACCATCCTGCTGGTGGTGCTGGTCGCGCTGGCCCGCTACACCACCTGGGGCCGCCAGTTCTGGCGGATCACCGGTGCGTACTTCACCGGCCGCGGCAGCGTCGCGGTGTGGGCCTGGCTGGGCGTGCTGCTGGCATCGGTGCTGGTCTCGGTGCGCCTGGACGTGCTGCTCAGCTACTACAGCAACGACCTGTTCACCTCGCTACAGGTGGCGTTCGAGGGTGCCGGCGCCGGCAACGACGCGGTGCGCAACTCCGGTATCCACGGATTCTGGATCGCCATCATCACGTTCGCGATCATCATCAGCGTCTACATCGGCAGGCTCATCCTCGACATCTACCTGTTGCAGCGCTTCGTGATCCGCTGGCGGGTATGGCTGACTCGCAGGCTGACCGGCGACTGGCTCACCGATGATGCCTGCTACCGCGGCCGGTTCATCGATGCGCCGATCGACAACCCGGACCAGCGCATCCAGCAGGACATCGACGTGTTCACCACCGGCGTTGGCGCGGAACCGAATTCGCCGACCATCGGGACCTCGGCCACGTTGCTGTTCGGGGCTGTCTACTCGCTGGTGTCGGTGGGATCGTTCACCCCCATCCTGTGGAACCTGTCCGGACCGCTGACGGTGTTCGGGGTGACCCTGCCGCATGCGCTGTTCTGGATCGCGTTCGGTTACGTGTTCTTCGCGTCGGTGATCGCGTTCTGGATCGGCAAGCCGCTGATCCGGCTCAGCTTCCGCAACGAGGCCACCAACGCCGCCTTCCGGTACGCCCTGGTGCGGTTGCGCGAGGCAGCCGAGGCGGTCGGGTTCTACCGTGGCGAGCAAGCCGAATACCATGTCCTGACAACGCGATTCATGGCGATCATCGCCAACTACCGGTCGTTCGTTCGGCGCAGCCTGGTCTTCCTGGGCTGGAACCGCGCCCTGACGCTGATCGTCACCCCGCTGCCGCTGGTGATCCAGGCGCCGCGGCTGTTCGCCGGCCAGATCTCGTTCGGCGACGTCAATCAGTCCTCCAGCGCGTTCAGCGCGATCCACGATTCGCTGTCGTTCTTCCGCAGCGTCTACGACTCGTTCGCCGCCTACCGGGCCACCATCATCCGCCTTGACGGCCTGCTGACCGCCAACGAACAGTCCAGGGACCTGCCCCGGCTGACCGCCGAACCCAGCGCCGACGGCTCGATGGAACTGCGCGACGTCGAGATCCGCGAGCCCGGCGGCCGGGTGCTGATCGACGACCTCGACCTGCGGCTGGCGCCGGGCGACTCGCTGCTGATCACCGGCTCGTCCGGATCGGGCAAGACGACGCTGTTGCGTGGGCTGGCCCAGCTGTGGCCCTACACCTCCGGCACGTTGCGCCGCCCCGCCGGGGACCACGCCGCGATGTTCCTGCCGCAGATCCCCTATCTGCCCCTGGGTGACCTGCGTGCGGTGCTGTCCTATCCGGCCGTGGGCTGTGACGTCACCGACGAGGAGCTGATCGCCGCCCTCGACGACGTCGCCCTGGGGCAACTGGCCGGCCGGCTCGACGAGGTCGCCGACTGGGCCAAGGTGCTCTCGCCGGGCGAGCAGCAGCGCATCGCGTTCGCCCGGGTGCTGCTGGCCAAACCGAAGACCGTATTCCTCGACGAGTCCACCTCGGCGCTCGACGAGGGGCAGGAGTTCGCCCTCTACCGGCTGCTGCGCACCCGGGTGCCGGACTGCATCCTGGTCAGCATCGCCCATCGCGGCACCGTGCACCAGCACCACGAGCAGCAGCTTCGACTGCTCGGCGGGGGCGAATGGCGGCTGGACCGCCGGCCGGAGCCGGTCGGCGTATAACCCTGTCCCACAGCGCCTTTCGCCGCTAGACCGACACCGCCGCAGCCGCCGCGGCACGGCCCGCCCGGCGACCGAAGAACGAGCCCTCCCCCAACTGGGTGCCGCTGGAGTAGCCCTTGCCGTCCTGGGCGATGTTCGAGGCGCACGCGCCAGCCGCATACAGCCCGGGGATCACCGTGCCGTCCGCGCGCTGCACCGCCCCGTCCACGGTGGTCGCCAGCCCGCCCATGGTGAACCCGGAGTACATGGCGCGGCCCAGCGACAGGTCGAACACCGCGTACGGGCCGGTGTCCTGCGCCGCGCAGTACTCGGGTTGCTTGTGGAAGTCCGGGTCCTCCCCCTTGGCCGCGAACTCGTTGTAGCGCTGCAGCGTTGCCGCCAGGTTGCCCGCCGGGATGCCCAGCGCCTCCTCGATCTCGGTGACGGTCTCGTAGCCGTCGAGGAATTTGATCAGCGGCATCGCCGGCATCTCGGTGTGCGCCTCGTCGACGATCAGGTAGGCGGTCTGCTCCGGCTGCTCGAGCACGAACGCCGATGTCCGCGAGTGGTAGGAGTCCTCGGCGACGAACCGCTTGCCCTTCGCGTTGACGATCACGCCGGTGAGCAGGATCTCCGGCGGGTAGGCGGCGGCGGTGATGAACTGTTCGTCCATGAATTTCGTTGCCCCGCCGACGGATTCACCCAGCCGGATGGCCAGGCCGTCGTCGTTGGGGTTGCCCAGAATGTAGGGGGCCACCAGGCCGTGGTGCTTGGTTTTGCGGGGCTGGCCCAGCGCCGGGGTGTGCTCGGCGACCATGTCAGGGTTCATCACGAAGCCGCCGGCGGCGATCACCACCGCCCTGGCCCGGATGGCACCGGTCTCGGTGAAGCGCTTCCAGCGCACCCCCACGACGGCGCCATCGTCGACGATCAGGTTGGTGGCGCCGGTCTCATAGCGCACCTGAACGCCCAGTTCGTCGGCGCGCTTGACCAACAGGTCGATCACCATCGCCGCCCCGCCGAGTTCGCCGGGAACCGGGACCGAATGTCCCCGTGGGGCCGGCTTGGCCTGCTCGCAGAACGGCCAAACCTTCTCGTTGCCGGTGTAGGACAGCCCCTCGGTGCCGGGTGGCACCACCACCTTGCCCGGGTAGAAGCTGCGCTCGAACTCGAACCCGAGGTCCTCGAGCCAGTCGAAGTGCTCGACGCTGCCCTCGCAGTAGGCCCGGATCTTGTCGTGCTCGGGGTCGCGGGACACCGCGACCAGGTACTTATACATCTCCTCGGCGCTGTCCGGGTGGCCGGTGGCGATCTGCACGGCGGTGCCCCCGCCGAGGTAGAAGTGGCCGCCGGCCATCGCGGTGGTGCCGCCCGCCGCGGCGGCCTTCTCCAGCACCAGCACCCTGGCCCCGGCCGCCGCCGCGCTGACCGCCGCGCAGCCGCCGGCGATCCCGAAGCCCAGCACCAGCACGTCGACGTCGTCGGACCACTCGGCCACCTCGGCTGCGGGCACGGTCGGCGGGATGTCGAGGCCGCTCATCGGGCTTCTCCGGTCATGGTTGTTTCCGTTCTGGACAGGTGTCCGATCACGCGATCGAGGATATCCCGGGCCGGCCGCACTGGCTAGAACGTGTTCTAGTTCTCCGCCGACCCGGCGATCAGGTCGACCAGCAGGCGGAGCTGTGCGTCGAACAGGGTGGCAGGATCGGTGAAGGTGCCGGCG
>JAGQTU010000105.1 GCA_020438865.1 Mycobacterium sp. | reverse complement strand
GGGCGATCGCCGCGTCGACGTCGAACTCCTTCACCTGCCGGATCAGATCCTCCAGCGCAGCCGGCGGTAGGGCGCCCGCCTGGTTGAAGATGAGCTTGCCCTTCTTGAAGGCCATCAGCGTGGGGATGGAGCGAATCTCGGCGGCGGCGGCCAGTTCCTGCTCGGCCTCGGTGTCGACCTTGCCGTAGACGATGTCGGTGTGCTTGTCCTACGAGTCGGTGAAGGTGGGCGCGAAGGCCCGGCACGGCCCACACCACGACGCCCAGAAGTCGACCAGCACGATGTCGTTGCCGGTGATGGTGTCGTTGAAGTTCTGCGCCGTGAGGTCTTGGGTAGCCACGAGAGTCCTAACGTCGGGTTGAGCCGCTGTGTTCCCGGCCGCAATCAGTACAAACGGGCGAGGGCGGTGGCCGCATCGAAACCGGCGAACTCGTCGAGATCGCCGGCGCGCAGCCGATTGACCCAGTTCGGGTCGGCCAGCAGGGCGCGCCCGACCGCGATGACGTCGAATTCGCCGGCCTCGAACTGGTCGAGCAGCTTCTCCACCGACGCGGGCGGGATGAGGCCGCCCGGGCCGCCCGGATTGAACTCCGTCTCCAGGCCCACCGAGCCGACGGCGATGACCGGCACACCGGTCACCTTCTTGGTCCAGCCGGCCAGACTGAGCTGGGCATCCTCGTCCGGGAAGCCGGGTAGGTAGTGGCGCCGGGTGGAGGGGTGCAGCACGTCGACACCGGCATCGACCAGGGGTCCGAGCAGCCGTTGCAATTCACCGGAGTTGGCGGCCACCGCCGCGTCATAGCGGTTCACCTTCCACTGCGAGAAGCGGTAGATGATCGGGAAGTCCGGCCCGACCGCGGCCCGGACGGCGGCCACCACCTCGGCCGGGAACCGGGTGCGCGCCTCCAGCGAACCGCCGTAGCCGTCGGTGCGGTGATTGGTCTCGGCCCAGAGGAACTGGTCGAGCAGGTAGCCATGGGCGCCGTGGATCTCGACGGCGTCGAACCCCGCCTCGCGGGCGTTGACGGCGCCACGGGCGTAGGCGTCGGCGACCGAGGGCAGTTCGTCGGCTTCCAGCGCCCGGCCGACCGCGTTGCCGGCCGCATCGACACCGGACGGGCTGACCGGAAGCTGGTCGGCGGTGTCCCCCTCGTGCTGGCCGCGGGCGGCGCCCTGATGCCACAGCTGGGCGGCGATGGCGCCACCCTCGGCGTGCACCGCGTCGGTGACGGCGCGCCAGGCCCGCAGCACCTCGGGTCGCTCCAGTTCGGGGACGGCGTCGGGCCAGCCCGCCGCCGGATGTGGGATGCGCACCCCTTCGGTGATGATCAGTGCCGTTCCGCCCGCCGCCCGGCGGGCGTAGTAGGCCGCGACGTCGGCGCCGGGAACCCCGCCCGGCGAGGCCGCTCGGGTCATCGGGGCCATCGCGAACCGGTTACGCAGGTTCAGCGACCCGATGGTCAGCGGCGTGAACAGGTCCTGCAATCGAGCGTCATCCACCATGAGGATGGTAAACACCCACCCCGGCCGGGTTCATTCCCCCGGCAACAGAAGCCCACTAAAGACGTTGGCGCCCCCGGCGGAAGAAGTCCGCGATGCCGGCGGCCAGCGCATCCGGCTCGGCCGACACCTCGAGGGCGTGGATCGCACCGAACGGTGCGTTCCAGAACGGATCGGTACGTGCGGTTGTCCCGAAGTCCCAGGGACCGACGTACGCATACGGCAGCGGGTGATGGTCGTCACCGGCCGACACTCCGTAGTTCACCTCGTCGGCGGCGACGCCGACGTCGAAGTGCTCCGACCACAGCACCGGATGCCCTTCGGGCAGAACGGCTTTCAGTGCGGTCCCACCGGCGTAGAGGCTTCGGTGGATCACGCCGGCGGCGTCGGCGTCGATGCCTAGCACGGTGTCGAGCGCCAGCGGCGACGCCGCCCGGTACAGATCCTCGGGCGGCGGCCCGAAATCCAGGCCGGATGCCCGCACCAGGTCTCCGACCGGGCCCGCCAGTTCCACCGCGCCGTCCGGCCATTCCAGTCGGGTGCCGTGCACCGCCACCGGAAGGGCCGTCCCGGTGAACCCGTCCGGACGGACGGCGAGGCGGATCGTGCCCGCGGCGCGGTACTGCGGGCCCGCGATGAAACCCTCGGCGATTCCATGTAGCTGCCGACGAACGGCGATGATGGTCTCGGATTCGAGCATCACGATCACAAACAGTATGCTGCGGCCCGATCATTTGCGACATGACGACATCAACCGGGGGATTTTTCATGACGATCCTGGATCTGCCCGTCTGGCTGGTGGGCGTCCTCATCGTGGGCGGCGCCGCCGCGTTGGGTGTCGCGCTGGTCTACGGCCTGGACGTGTTCGTCAAGCAACACCGCGGTGCAGAGCACAACCAGGCGATCAGCGACGGCTTCCAGGCGGTGGCAACGATGTACGCCATCGTCGCCGGCCTATTGGTATTCGGGGTGTACACCACGTTCGAGTCGGCCTCACAGGATTCCGCCACCGAGGCGTCGACCCTGGTGCTGATGTACCGCAGCGCGCAGGCGTTTCCGCAACCCGAACGGGAGCAGGCCCAGCAGGCGGTCGTGGCCTACATCCGCTCCGTCATCGATGACGAGTGGCCGGCGCTGGCCGACGGTGCGGGCAGTCCGAAGACCAGCGAGGCCATGGACCACCTGTTCGACGTGTACAACCCGATGACGCCGAATGAGCATTGGACCGACCAGTACAACCGTTCCGTCAACGACCTCGGTGACGTGGTCAAGCTCCGCACCGAGCGAATCGACCACGCCAGGGCGTCACTGCCGCCGATCTACTGGTTCCTGCTGTTCGCCGGTGGCTTCGTCACCCTGCTCTACGTCGCGCTGTCCTACGTGCAGCGACGGGGAATGCACGCGCTGGCGGTCGGCCTCATGGCCACCATGGTGGGCTTGGTGATCTTCCTGTTGCTGGAGGTGAATCATCCGTTCCGCGGCGAGATCGCGGTGACCAAGGAGAACTTCCAGAACGCCCTGACGTCGATATCGCAGATCGTCCCAGGCCAACCGAAGTGACCTAGACGGTGAACCCGAGGGCGCGCAGTTGCTCGCGGCCGTCCTCGGTGATCTTGTCCGGCCCCCACGGCGGGTTCCACACCCAGTTGATCTTGATCTCGTTGACCAGGCCGGCACCGACCAGGGCGGTCACGGTCTGATCTTCGATGACGTCCGTCAACGGGCAGGCTGCCGACGTCAACGTCATGTCGATCAGGGCCACCGTGCCGGTTTCGCCCTTCTCCACGCCGATCCCGTACACCAGGCCGAGGTCGACGACGTTGATGCCCAGTTCGGGGTCGACGACGTCGCGCATGGCCTCCTCGAGGTCGGCCAGCATCTCTTCACCAAGCTCGGGGATTTCCCGAGTCGCTTCGCTCCTGCCCTCCGGTGCCAATTCCCGAGTCGCTTCGCTCCTGCCCTCCGGTGCCCCGCTCATCGTTTCTCCTCCAGGTCATCGCCGTGGCTCGCCTCCGCGACGGCGGCCTTGAAGGCCAGCCATCCCAGCAGCGCGCACTTCACCCGCGCGGGATACTTCGCCACCCCGGCGAAGGCCACCCCGTCCCCCAATACGTCTTCGTCACCGTCGATCGTGCCGCGGGAGGACACCATCTCGGTGAACGCGGCCACCGTCTTCAGCGCATCCCCCACCGTCTGGCCGATCACCTGATCGGTCAGCACCGACGTCGCGGCCTGGCTGATCGAGCAACCCTGCCCGTCGTAGGACACGTCGGCGATCCGCTCGCCGTCGCCGGACAACGCCACCCGCAGGGTGACCTCGTCACCGCAGGTCGGGTTGACGTGGCGGACCTCGGCGCCGAACGGCTCGCGCAATCCGCGATGGTGCGGGTGCTTGTAGTGGTCCAGGATCACTTCCTGGTACATCTGTTCCAGTCTCACGCGAAGAACTCCACCGCCCGGTGCACTCCGGCGATCAGCCGGTCCACCTCGTCGAAGGTGTTGTACACCGCGAACGAAGCCCGCACCGTCGCGGCGACACCGAACCGGCGGTGCAACGGCCAGGCGCAGTGGTGCCCGACGCGCACCGCCACCCCGTCGTCGTCGAGCACCTGCCCTACGTCGTGGGCGTGCACGCCGTCGACCACGAAGGCCACCGGCGACCGGCGCTCCGCGGCGTTCGCCGGGCCGATGATCCGCACCTGCGGGATCGTGCTGAGGCCCTCCAGGGTGGCGGCCACCAGCCGATGCTCGTGCGCGGCCACCGCCGGCATTCCGATCTCGGTGAGATACCTTGCCGCCGCGGCCAATCCGACGACCTGGGAGATCATCTGGGTGCCCGCTTCGAACCGCTGCGGCGCCGGCATGTACGTGGCGCCCTCCATGGTCACGGTCTCGATCATCGATCCACCGGTCAAGAACGGCGGCAGGGTGTCGAGCACCTCGGCACGACCGTACAGCGCCCCGATCCCGGTCGGGCCCAGCATCTTGTGGCCGGAGAACGCCGCGAAGTCGACACCGAGGGCCGGAAAATCCACCGGCGAATGGGGCACCGACTGGCAGGCGTCGAGCACCGTCAACGCACCGACCGCCTTGGCGCGCCGGACCATCTCGGCCACCGACGGGGCGGTCCCGGTCACATTGGAATGATGGGTGAAGGCAACCACTTTCACCCGATCGTCCAGTTCCAGTGAGTCCAGATCGACGTTGCCGTCCTCGGTGAGCCCGTACCACTTCAGGGTGGCGCCGGTGCGCCGCGCCAGTTCCTGCCACGGGATGAGGTTGGCGTGGTGTTCCAGTTCGGTGGTGACGATGACGTCGCCGGGTCCCACGGCGCGCTCGTATCGGCTGTCGCCGAGCACGTAGGACACCAGGTTGAGCGCCTCGGTGGCGTTCTTGGTGAACACCAATTCGTCTGGGGCGGCGCCGACGAAACCGGCGATGTCGGCGCGGCCCTGTTCGTAGGCGTCGGTGGACTCCTCCATCAGTTGGTGGGCGCCGCGGTGCACCGCCCCGTAGTGGTGGGTCAGGAAGTCCCGTTCGGCGTCGAGCACCGGCAACGGCTTCTGCGAGGTCGCCCCGGAGTCGAGGTAGGCCAGCTGATGGCCGCCGCGCATCACCCGACTCAGAATCGGGAAGTCGGCGCGGATCTTGACCAGATCGGTGACGTCCAGGTCCATGGACGCGGTCATTTCATGCCCCAGCCGCTGCGGCCTGCTGGGTGAACCGCTCGTAGCCGTTCTCCTCGAGTTCGTCGGCCAACTCCGGACCGCCGGACTCGACGATGCGGCCGTCGACGAAGACGTGCACGAACTCCGGGCGGATGTAGCGCAGGATGCGGGTGTAGTGGGTGATCAGCAGGACCCCGGCGTGCTCGGCCTCGGCGTAGCGGTTGACACCCTCGCTGACCACGCGCAGTGCGTCGACGTCTAGGCCCGAGTCGGTCTCGTCGAGGATGGCGATCTTCGGCTTCAGCAGGCCGAGTTGGAGGATCTCGTGGCGCTTCTTCTCACCGCCGGAGAACCCCTCGTTGACGCTGCGCTCGGCGAACTGCGGGTCGATGCCGAGATCGGCCATCGCGGCCTTGACTTCTTTGACCCACAGCCGCAGCTTGGGCGCCTCACCACGCACGGCGGTGGCCGCGGTGCGCAGGAAGTTGGACATCGAGACCCCCGGTACCTCGACCGGGTACTGCATCGCCAGGAACAGCCCCGCGCGGGCGCGTTCGTCGACGCTCATCGCCAATACGTCCTCGCCGTCGAGCGTGATGGACCCGGACGTCACCTGGTACTTGGGATGACCGGCGATCGCGTAGGACAGGGTGGACTTACCGGATCCGTTGGGGCCCATCACCGCATGGGTCTCCCCCGACTTAACCGTGAGGTTCACGCCCTTGAGGATCTCCTTCTCGCTACCGTCCTCTCCTGCGACGCTGACGTGGAGGTCCTTGATTACCAGAGTGGTCACTGAGTTCTCGATTCGGTCAGGGCCAGTTCGTGTTCGATGGCGTCGGTGAGGCGGTCACGGAGGCTGGGCACGGCGATCTTGGCGATGATCTCGCCGAAGAAGCCGCGCACCACCAAGCGGCGGGCCAGTTCCTCGGGAATGCCGCGGGCCCGCAGGTAGAACAGTTGCTCGTCGTCGAATCGGCCGGTGGCACTGGCATGCCCGGCCCCGACGATCTCGCCGGTCTCGATCTCGAGGTTGGGCACCGAGTCAGCCCGGGCGCCGTCGGTGAGCACCAGGTTGCGGTTCACCTCGAAGGTGTCGGTGCCGGTGGCCTCGGCGCGGATCAGCACGTCACCCACCCAGACGGTGTGCGCGTCGGGCTTCTTGGAATCCGGATCACCCTGTAGCGCACCCTTGTACAGCACGTTGGACTTGCAGTTCGGCTGCGCATGGTCCACCAGCAGCCGGGACTCGAAGTGCTGACCGTCGTCGGCGAAGTACAGGCCGAGCAGTTCGGCGTCACCGCCCGGCGCGTCGAAGCGCACGGTGGCCGCCATCCGCACCACATCGCCGCCCAGCGTCACCGCCACGTGGCGCAGCACGGCGTCCTTGCCCAGTCGCGCGTGCTGCGCGCACACCTGCACGGTGTCGTCGGCCCAGTCGGCCACCCAGACGACGGTCAGCCGGCTGGCATCGCCGACGACGAATTCGACGTTGTCGGCGTAGGTTCCGCTGCCGCGCTGGTCGATGACCACCACCGCTTCGGCGAGCTCACCGGTGCGGATCTGCAGGTGGCCGTAGGCGGTGGCACCCGCACCCGGTCCGGTTACGACGATCTCGATCGGTTCGGTGATTTGGGTGTCGCGGGCGACGGTGACGACGGTCGCGGTGTTGAACGACGAGAAGGCCTGGGCGGCAACACGATCGGTGGGCACACCGCCCTGCCCGAGCCGCTCGTCACCGCGGCGGACGGTCTCGACGGTGACACCGGCCTGCCCCGACACGGTGATCTGGGCGCTGCCGGTCGCCGGGGCGGAACCGTCGTGCAGACCGCGCAGCCGCTTCAGCGGCGTGAACCGCCAGATCTCGTCACGACCACCGGGCACCTCGAAGGCGTCGACGTCGAACGAACTGAACTGCTCGCCCTTGTTGGCGGAGGCCAACGTTGAGCCGGAGTTGTTGACGGTGAGGCGCGAACCCTCCACCGCCGCAGTGAGATGCTGCCCCACTAGCCGACCGCGCCTTCCATCTGCAGCTCGATCAGCCGGTTGAGCTCGAGCGCGTACTCCATCGGGAGCTCCTTGGCGATCGGCTCGACGAAGCCGCGCACCACCATGGCCATCGCCTCGTCCTCGGTCATGCCGCGGCTCATCAGGTAGAACAGCTGATCGGCGCTGACCTTGGACACGGTTGCCTCGTGGCCCATTGTCACGTCGTCCTCGCGGATGTCGACGTATGGGTAGGTGTCGCTGCGGCTGATCGTATCGACCAGCAGCGCATCGCATTTCACGCTGGAACGCGAGCCGTGCGCGCCCTTGTTGACCTGGACCAGGCCGCGGTAGGAGGCCCGGCCGCCGGCCCGGGCCACCGACTTGGACACGATGTTGCTCGACGTGTTGGGCGCCAGGTGCAGCATCTTGGCGCCGGTGTCCTGGTGCTGGCCCTCGCCGGCGAACGCCACCGAAAGCACCTCACCCTTGGCGTGCTCACCGGTCATCCACACCGCCGGATACTTCATGGTCACCTTGGAGCCGATGTTGCCGTCGATCCACTCCATGGTCGCGCCCGCCTCGGCGCGGGCCCGCTTGGTCACCAGGTTGTAGACGTTGTTCGACCAGTTCTGGATGGTCGTGTAGCGGACCCGTGCACCGGGTTTCACGATGATCTCGACCACTGCCGAGTGCAGGGAGTCGCTCTTGTAGATCGGCGCAGTGCAATTGTGCACGGCGAATCCGTAAGCGAGATAGCTATCCGGATACTCGACATCAAGGTTGAACACCTGTTCGTGCGCCTCGCGGACGGTCCGCTTCTTGACCGGTACGGCGAAGTAGTCGCCACAGTCCCGAGCCTGCTTGGGGCCGCTACCACCCTCGGTCCACTGCACCTGGTAGATGTCCTTACGGAGAACGTCGCGACCCATGATCACACCAGGTCCGGCGGCGCGCCGCAGTTCGACCGTGGCGTAGTGACCCAAGCGCGCCAGGATGGATTGCAGCTGGAATGCCCACACCCGCGAGGTGGTGTGGACCCGCTTCCATTCCGCCCCGCCGCGCCTGATGATGTTGCCGTCGCCATTCACGTAGGCGTCTACGAGTTCGCGCAGGAACACCTCGTCCTGGCGCATCACCGTCTCGGAGAGCTTCTTGGTCGACGAGCCGAAGCCGACATGAGCACGCATCGCCGCGTAGCCGGCTTTGGTGTAGACCAGAACCCGCGCCGAGTGCTTGTGCTCCTCGATTAGGACCGAACCAGATGCGTCATAGAGCGACTTACACGCCTGACGCACGTCCTCTACGTAGTCGAACTCGTCGCTGTGGAACGAGAAGACCAACGACTCGCAGCCATTCGTGAGAGTGGCGTGCCCTTCGGCAAGGTAGTAACCGGCCAGCCGCGCGAACTCCAGCGGCAGAACTGTCTTGTGCGGCAATGGCTTCGGCTTCGGATACACCAGGAAGTCGCCCTCGGCGACGTCCTTGGCCGCGACCCAGCGCGGCTCGGCGACCTTGAGCCTGGCGCTGTCGACCTCGGGCTGCCAGCCGTTGCGCGGCTGGCGCTTCACCAACACCTCACTGCGGGGAACCACGAGCAGCGGATGTTCGGCAGTCACCGAGAACGCGTTCGCCGGCGACATCGGCGTGAACGTGAACAACTCACCGTTGAGATCGCGCATCTGCACGGCGGTCACCCGATGGGACCTCCCGTCGTGGCTCAACACGCGGTCGCCGACCCGGACCGACTCGATCGGTCGCAGGTCGCCGTCGGCCATGGTGACGAGTTCGCCGGCCGGCAGGCACCCTTCCACGTAGTGCACATAGGAGCCCTCGTCGGCGATGATCAGGGTGCGTTCGAACTGGCCCATGTTCTCGGTGTTGATCCGGAAGTACGCCTGCAACGGGATGTCGACGTGCACGCCCGATGGCACGTAGATGAACGAGCCGCCCGACCACACCGCGGTGTTCAGCGCGGAGAACTTGTTGTCGCCGGCTGGGATCACGGTGCCGAAGTATTGCTTGAAGATCTCCGGGTGTTCCTTCAGCGCCGTGTCGGTGTCCAGGAAGATCACGCCCTGGGCCTCCAGATCCTCGCGGATCTGGTGGTAGACGACCTCGGAGTTGTGCGCGACCAGCCCTTCGGCCACGAAGTTGTGCGGTCCGTCAACCTCGATGTCATAGACCGGCTCGACAGCATACGGCTGGACGGACTTCACTCGCTCGAAGCCCAGCCAGTCATTGCAGTGAGCCCGAATCGTGGTGCCGTGGGCGCCATTGGAGGAGTGCGCGTAGCGGCGGCGACCGAATCGAGCCGTGCGCTTCGGGTTCCGGCAGCCCAGCTTCTCGAACTCACCGGTGATCCCTAGCCGCCACGCCGTCTGGACCCGCTCCGGCGCATGCCGATACGGCTGAGTGAAGGACCAAGGGCCGACGGCCCGCAGGCCCGACAACTCCGCGAGTTCGCGGGCCTGCCGGATGAGCGGCTCGTTGGCCGAGGTCAGCATGATCGAGCCGCTGCGCTCCGGCTGTACATAGCCGTCGGCGTCGACCCACCCGCCCAAGAATGCCAACCGCTGGTCGATAGGTAGAGCGTAAACCCAGTCGGGCACCCGCTTCGTCAGCGAAAGGCCGTTGAAACCCAGTTCGACGATCCACTCCGTCAGCGCCTTGGAGTTGACGACGACGCGGTAGTCGTCGGCTTGAATGCACCGCAGCCCGAAGAGGTCCTCGACGACACGGATCAGCTCGGCCCGCAGTTCGACATCGGTGGCTGGAATCGCGAACTGAACCCGATAGGTCCGGTGCGACAGGTGCAGATTGCCGTCGCCGATGTAGATGCCGAGCAGCCACATCAGGTCAACCGTGCTCGCGGCTGGGGTCTGCAGACCGGTGAGGGTCGGAAGTTGTGCGGCCACGCCGAATTCCGGAATCTGGCGAGGCGCTGCAATGAAGTCACCGGGCCGGATCTCCCCGACCGTCACCCAGCGACGACGGTAGCGAGCCCGCTGTTGGCCGGGCTTGCGCTCGTCCCGCAGAACAAGCATCGGGTGGTTGTCGGTGGCACGCAGGCTACGTCGCGTTGTGCGGACCGCGTAAGTCTGCCGGGTATCCGTCTGCGCCGCAGCCTTCACGGGCGCGACGACAAACCGCTCGGCGTCCTCGTCGTAGGCGAAAACCCGGTCGCCGTAGCCGATCTCCTTGATCGGGACCTGTCCCCGGTTGGCCGTCCACACGAGCGTGTCACCCGCGAGGCACTCGTACTGGGCGGCTACACCGGACACGAGACGCTGCTTCTCCGCCTCGGGGATGCCCAGCCGATCGTAGGTGTTTCGGATGTCCTCGGGCAGGTCTTCCCAAGAGGCGGCCTGCTTCTCGGTGGAGCGCACGAAGTACTTGATGTTGTCGAAGTCGATGCCCTCGAGGTTGGAACCCCAGTTCGGCATCGGCTTCTTGTCGAAGGTGCGCAGGGCCCGCAACCGGATGTCGAGCATCCACTCGGGCTCGTTCTTCTTCGCGGAGATGTCGCGCACGACGGCCTCGGAAAGGCCGCGCTGTGCGCTCGCGCCGGCGACGTCGGAGTCCGCCCAGCCGTAGCCGTACCTGCCGAGCGAGGCGATCGCCTCCTCCTGGGAGACCGGTTGAACCTCAGGGGTGGTCGTCATGCGGTGACGCTCCTTTGGCGTTCGTAGCGGTTTCGGCGCGGGCTGTGCGCCGAACGTCCGGTGGTCATTGGTCTGCCTGCGGTACAGGCACGTGGGTGGTGCAGGCGCAGTCGCCGTTGACGATGGTGGCCAGTCGCTGCACATGGGTGCCGAGCACCTCGGACATGGCCTGCTGCTCGGCCTCGCACAGTTCCGGAAACTCCTCGGCCACATGGGAAACCGGGCAGTGGTGCTGGCAGATCTGGATGCCCTGCATCGGCCCGTTCACCTTCGTGGTGGTGGTCGCGTAACCGGCCCGGGTCAACGCGTCGGCCACCCGGTCGGCAATCGATTCGACGTCGTGCGGCCCGTCGGCGACGCCCGCCAGGATGTTGTCGATACGGCGCCGGGCGAAGGTCTGCACCGCCTCTTCCCCGCCGATCTCCCGCAGCTGGCGCATCGCCGCCGAGGCCAGGTCGTCGTAGGTGTGCTCGAGTTTCGCCCGGCCGGCCGGGGTCAAGCGGTACCGCTTGGCGGGCCGTCCCCGTCCCGACTGCTGCCAGGCGGCGGCCGCGTTGGCCTCGGCGTCGCCGGCGTCGATCAGCGCATCGAGGTGACGCCGCACACCGGCGGCGGAGATGCCGAGCCGGCGTCCGATCTCCGCGGCGGTGATCGATCCCGACTCCAGCAGCAGCCGCACGATCGCGTTCCGCGTCCGGCCGTCGTGCACCGCAACACCGGCGGCTGGCACCGGGTAGTCGGCGGACGGGATTTTCACAACACCAGTGTGACGCAATTCCGCAAGCAGGTCTAGCAAGGGCACCCTCAGCTGGGCCGGTGCCCGCATGCCCGCCGGTTAGAGTGCTGTGGTGGCAGCCCGCCAGCACACGCTGAGTTCGTCGATCGCCCGGTTGCACGGCGACGAACGCACCGTCGGCTCGCCGCTTAATGCACTCGAATACCGCGCGATGCGGCGCACCCGGCTGTTCGGCGCCACCGGCACGGTCCTGATGGGTATCGGCGCGCTGGGGGCCGGGGCGCGTCCGGTGGTTCAGGACCCCACCTTCGGGGTGCGGCTGCTCAACCTGCCATCCCGGATCCAGACCGTCTCGCTCACGATGACCACCACCGGCGCGGTGATGATGGCGCTGGCCTGGCTGATGCTGGGGCGCTTCGCGCTGGGCAGCCGGCGGATGTCGCGCAGCCAGCTGGACCGGACCCTGCTGCTGTGGATGCTGCCGCTGCTGGTCGCCCCGCCGATGTACAGCAAGGACGTCTACTCCTACCTGGCGCAGAGCCAGATCACCCGAATCGGCCTGAACCCGTACAAGGTCGGCCCGGCACCCGGGCTGGGCCTGGACCACGTGTTCACCCTGTCGGTGCCGAGCCTGTGGCGCGAGACACCGGCGCCGTACGGGCCGCTGTTCCTGTGGATTGGCCGCGGCATCTCGGCGCTGACCGGGGAGAACATCGTCGCCGCGGTGCTGTGCCATCGGATGGTCGTGCTGATCGGCGTGGGATTGATCGTCTGGGCCACCCCGCGGCTGGCCCGGCGCTGCGGCGTGGCCGAGGTCAGCGCGCTGTGGCTGGGCGCGGCCAACCCGCTGCTGCTGATGCACCTGGTCGCCGGCATCCACAACGAGGCGCTGATGCTCGGGTTGATGCTGACCGGCACCGAGTTCGCGCTGCGCGGCATCGATCTGGCGATCAGCTCGCCGCGCTGGCCGCGCGGGCGGGCGCAGTGGACCTCGGCGGCCATGCTGCTGGCCGGGGTGGTGCTGATTACGATGTCGTCGCAGGTCAAGCTGCCGGGACTGCTGGCACTGGGCTTCGTGGCGATGGCGCTGGCGTGGCGCTGGGGCGGTACCGTCACGGCCTTCCTGCTCGCCAGCACGATCACGGTGTCGCTATCGCTGGCGGTGATGGCCATCATCGGCTGGATCAGCGGGCTCGGCTTCGGGTGGCTGTTCACCCTCGGCACCGCGAACGTGGTGCGCAGCTGGATGTCACCGCCGACGCTGCTCGCCCTGGGCACCGGTCAGGTCGGCATCCTGCTGGGACTCGGCGACCACACCACCGCCGTGCTGTCGCTGACCCGTGCCATGGGTGTGCTGATCATCACCATCACCGTCACCTGGCTGCTGCTGGCGACCACACCACCGCCGTGCTGTCGCTGACCCGTGCCATGGGTGTGCTGATCATCACCATCACCGTCACCTGGCT
>JAGQTU010000104.1:2639-13066 GCA_020438865.1 Mycobacterium sp. | reverse complement strand
TCTACAGCTCTCCGGCGCCCGATGTCGAGCTCTACAGCTCTGCGGCGCCCGATGTCGAGCTCTACAGCTCTCCGGCGCCCGATGTCGAGCTCTACAGCTCTGCGGCGCCCGATGTCGAGCTCTACAGCTCTCCGGCGCCCGATGTCGAGCTCTACAGCTCTGCGGCGCCCGATGTCGAGCTCTACAGCTCTCCGGCGTCGATCGCGTCCTTGACTTCCTGCGCATGCGCCACCTGCTGGGCCGTGTAGCCGATGAACAGGGCGACGCCACCCACGATCACCGCGACCGCGGCCACCCACAGCAGGCCGTAGGTGTAGCCCTGGTCGAGGGCGTGCAACTGCGCCGGGTTCATCTTCTTCACCGGCCCCGTGGTGCCGCCCAGGTACAGCGTGCGGGAGGTGATGACGGCCTGGATGATCGCCAGTACCACCGGACCGCCCAGGTTCTGCAGCATCAGCGCGATGGCCGACACCGGGCCGATCTGATCGAAGCCCACCCCGGCGATCGCCGAAACGGTCAGCGGCACAACGATCATGCCGATGCCGAAGCCACCGACCGTGATCGGGATGACGAGGTTGGGGAAGTACGGAATGCCGCCGTTGAGGGTAGAGCCGTAGAGCATCGCGCCCAGCACCAGCACACCGCCGGCGATCACCAGGATCCGCGGCGGGAAGTACGAGACCAGCTGGGAGGAGGCGCCCAGGCCCACGCCGAGTGCGATCACGAACGGGATGAACCCGATGCCGGCGCGCAGCGCGCTGTAGCCCATGATGTCCTGCACGTACAGGCCGATCAGCACGGTCAGCGTGAACATCACGCCACCGGCCAGGAACACCGCGGCGAAGGTGGCCAGCCGGTTGCGGTCGCGGAACAGGCTGAACGGCACCACCGGGTTGACGGCGCGGCGCTCGACAAAGAAGAACGCGACGAACGCGATGGCGGCCGCGGCGCCCGAGGCGAGGGTCACCGGGGAGAGCCAGCCGTTCTCCGGGGCCTGCGCGAAGCCGAACACCGCCGCGGTGCAGCCCACGGTGGCCAGCAGCGCACCCGCGGCGTCCAGCTTCATCCGCTCGCGCTGGGTCTCACGCAGGGTGCGGCGGGCCAGGTAGATCATCAACAGGCCGATCGGCACGTTCACCAGGAACGCCAGCCGCCAGGACACCTCCACCAGCGCACCACCGACCACCAGGCCCATCACCGAGCCGACACCGGTCATTGCGGCGAAGATCGCGGTCGCGGCGTTGCGCGCCGGACCCTTAGGGAAGGTGGTGGCGATCAAGGCGAGGCCGGTCGGCGACGCGATCGCCGCACCCACGCCCTGCAGCAGCCGCGCGATCACCAGCGTCGCCTCGTCCCAGGCCACGCCGCACAGCACCGAAGCGATGGTGAACAGCGCGACGCCGACGATGAAGGTGCGCTTGCGCCCGATGGTGTCGCCCAGCCGTCCGCCGAGCAGCATCAGACCACCGAAGGTCAGCACATAGGCGGTGATCACCCAGCTGCGCCCGGCATCGGACAGGCTCAGTTCGTCCTGGATCTTGGGCAACGCCACAATCGCCACGGTGCTGTCCATCGTGGCCAGCAGTTGCATCCCACCGATCGCGACGACCGCCGCGAGGAAACGCCGGGAAGGCAGCCAGGTCGCGTACTTGCTCCGCTCCAGATCTGCCGGTTCGACTCGCATGGGGACCGGGCGCTCCGAGCTGCCGGCGCCGCGACGGGACATCGCGCGCTCAGCGTCGTTGAGAGCCGTCATGGTTGGCTACCCTACAGTAATCTTAAGAAGACTTTAAGCCCCGAAGGCGGCCACCGGACCGATCACGACGATTGCGGGGGGCCGAATACCTTCGGCACGAATTCGCTGCGGCACATCTTCGAGGGTCGCCCGCACCACGCGTTCGGCCGCCGTGGTGCCGTGCTGCACCACCAGCACCGGCGTTTGTGCAGGTCGGCCGCCCTCCATCAAGGCTGCGGCAAACAATTCGATTCGTTCGACGGCCATCAACAAAACTAACGTTCCCGATAATTGGGCGAGCGCATTCCAATTCACTAACGATTCCGGATGCTCCGGTGACAAATGCCCGCTGACCACGACGAATTCGTGATTAACCGCCCGGTGGGTGACCGGAACTCCGGCCATGGCGGGAACCGCTATGGCACTCGTCACACCCGGCACCACTGTGACGGGAATCCCAGCCTCCGCGCAGGCGATGATCTCCTCATAACCGCGGGCGAAGACGAACGGATCGCCGCCCTTCAGGCGCACCACGAACTGCCCGGCGCGGGCCCGCTCGATCAGGACCGCGTTGATCGCCTCCTGCGCCATCGCCCGCCCGTACGGGATCTTGGCGGCGTCGATGACCTCGACGTGCGGGGCCAGTTCGGCCAGCAGTTCCGGTGGCGCCAACCGGTCCGCGACGACGACGTCGGCGTGGGCCAGCAGCCGCCGCCCCCGCACGGTGATCAGCTCGGGGTCCCCCGGCCCGCCGCCCACCAGCGCGACACCGCCCTTCATCGCGTCGGCGGCACCGGAGATGTCCGGGGCGATGCGGCCCTGCTGGAACGCCTCCCGGATGGCCGAGCGGATGGCCGCCGACCGGCGATGCTCGCCGCCGGCCAGGACGCCGACGAGCAGGCCGTCGTACTCGAAGGAGGCGGGGGTGACGGCGGTGCCCTCGCGGGCGGCGTCGGCGCGGACACAGAAGATCTGCCTGCGCTCGGCCTCGGCGACGATCGCGGCGTTGACCGCCGGGTCGTCGGTGGCGGCGATGGCGTACCAGGCACCCTCGAGATCGCCGTCGCGGTAGTCGCGCAGCGACAGGGTGATCCCCGGCTGTTGTTCACCGAACGCCTCGACGGCGGGTGTCGCGGCCCGGGTGATGACGTGTACGTCGGCACCGTTGGCGATGAGCAGGGGGACGCGACGCTGCGCCACGGTGCCCCCGCCGACCACGACGACCTTCTTGCCGGTCAGTCGCAGCCCGACGAGGTAGGCGTTCTCGGTCACCCGCCGAGTTTAGTGACTTGACCGGCACACCGGACAAACCGTGCGACGGCGTGCGGCTGTGCGGCGGGGTGGGTGTGCAGATACGACGCGTGCACGCCGGCGCGCAGCGCACCGTCGCGCACCGTGGCGCCGTCGGGACCGTGGAAGGCCCACGCCGGTTGCCGCTCGCCACTGAATTCGACTGCGGTGCTGTGGAATTCGTGGCCCACGACCCGCTGACCGGTGGTGAACAGCGGCGAGTCGGCGATGGCGACGGCGTCGCGGTAGCCCAGGGTCAACCGCGGCGTGAAGCGGGCCGCGCCGCTCAGCACACCGCACATCGGGTGACCGTCGAGTTCGTCCATGAGATAGGCCAGGCCACCGCATTCGGCGTGGACGGGCGCCCACTCGGCCAGCCGGCACACCTGCTCGCGCAGTTCGGCGTTGGCCGACAGCGTCTCCAGGTGCTGCTCGGGGAAGCCGCCGGGCAGGATCAGCCCGGCGCTGTCCGGCGGTAGCGGGTCGGTCAGCGGGTCGAATTCGGCCACCTCGGCACCGGCGGCAGCCAGCAGTTCGCGGTGCTCGGCGTAGCCGAAGCTGAACGCCCGGCCCGCCGCCACCGCCAGCACCGGGCGGCCGGCCGCCGGTGCACCGATCACAGCATCCGGCGACCAGGCTTCCGCGGTCACCCGCGAGCCGGCCAGCCCGATCACCGCAGCGAGGTCGACGTGCCGCGCGATCAGGGCCGTCATCGCGTCGACCGCGGCCCGCGCCGCCTCACCATGCTCGACGGCGGTCACCAGGCCGAGATGGCGTGACGGCACGGCCAACGCGTCAGCGCGCGGTATCGCGCCCAGCACCGGCACCCCGACGCCCTCGCACGCCTGGCGCAGCACCTGCTGGTGGCGCGCCGAGCCGACCCGGTTGAGGATCACTCCGCCGATGTGCACGCCGCGGTGAAAGCCCGAGAAGCCCTGCACCAGCGCGGCGATGCTCTGGCTCTGGCCGCGGGCGTCGACCACCAGCACCACCGGGGCACCCAGCAGCTCGGCGACCTGGGCGGTGGATCCGCGGGCCGGTGTCAGCGGCCGCGCGTCGATCCGGCCGTCGAAAAGCCCCATCACGCCCTCGATCACGGCCACGTCGGCGCCCCTGCTGCCATACCGGTACAGCGGGGCGATCAGGTCCTCGGACACCAGCACCGGGTCGAGGTTGCGTCCGGGACGCCCGGCCGCCAGTGCGTGGTAGCCGGGATCGATGAAGTCCGGCCCCACCTTGAAGGGCGCGACGCGGTGACCGGCCGCCCGCAGCGCGCCGATCAAACCCGTTGCCACCGTGGTCTTCCCGCTGCCCGACGAGGGTGCGGCGATGACGACGGCGGGCGCGGCGGTCACCATTCGATACCGCGCTGGCCCTTGCGCCCGACGTCCATCGGGTGGCGGACCTTGGTCATCTCGGTCACCAGGTCGGCGGCGTCGATCAGCTCCGGTGGCGCGTCGCGTCCGGTGATGACGACGTGCTGGCTGCCCGGGCGGGCGCACAGGGTCTGCACCACCTCGTCCACCGGGATCCACCCCCACTTCAGCGGGTAGGTGAACTCGTCGAGCACGTAGAAGTCGTGGCGTTGTTCGGCCAGCCGCCGGGAGATCTCGGCCCAGCCGTCGGCGGCCGCCGCGGCGTGGTCGGCGTCCGTCCCGTCCTTGCGGGACCAGGACCAGCCGGCGCCCATCTTGTGCCACTCCACCGCGCCGCCGATCCCCTGCTCGGCGTGCAGCGCCCCGAGGTGGGCGAAGGCCGACTCCTCGCCGACCTTCCACCTGGCGCTCTTGACGAACTGGAACACCGCGACGTCCATCCCGGAGTTCCATGCCCGCAACGCCATTCCGAACGCGGCGGTGGACTTGCCCTTGCCCGCGCCGGTGTGCACGGCAAGTACCGGGGTGTTGCGCCGGGCCCGGGTGGTCAGGCCGTCGTCGGGGACGGCGACGGGGCGGCCCTGGGGCATCGGCGGTTCCTCCGGCTCACGCAACGCGGCGCACGGCCTGCGCCAGGTAGTCGGCACGCAACTGGTCCAGCCGTAACACCGGGGCGTCGAGCTGGGCGGCCAGGTCACCGGCCAGCCCCAGCCGGACGTAGGACGTCTCGCAGTCCACGACCACCGCCGCGGCGTCCTCGGCCACCAGGCGGGCGGCCGCGGATCGGCTGCGGCCCAATGGGTCCGGGCCGCCGGTGGCCCGGCCGTCGGTGAGCACCACCACCAGGGGGCGGCGGGCGCGGTCGCGGACCCGCTCACGGACCACCAGATCGCGGGCGGCCAGCAATCCATCGGCCAGCGGTGTGGTGCCACCGGTATCGAACCGGGTCAGTCGGCGCGAGGCGATGTGCGCCGATGTGGTGGGCGGCAACAGCACCCGCGCGCCGGCGCCGCGGAAGGTGATGACGGCCACCTTGTCCCGGCGTTGGTAGGCGTCGCGCAGCAGCGACAGCGCGGCGCCGCCGACCGCGGCCATCCGGTCGCGGGCCGCCATCGAGCCGGAGGCGTCAACCACGAAGATCACCAGGTTGCCCTCGCGGCCCACCCGCACCGCGCGCCGGATGTCATCGGGCTGCGGGCGCAGCCGGCCGCGCGCGTCGACGCGGCCCGCGGCCGCCAGCACCGTCGCGAACAGGTGCAGTCCGTGCCCGGACTCGGGGTCGTCGGTGGCGGTGACGGCCGCACCGGCGCGGTTGCGGGCGCGCGACCGACGGCCCGGGGCGCCGTCGCCGACACCGGGCACGGTCAGCGCGCGGGTTCGAAAGGTCGCCGCCGGTGGCGCGGACGGCCGGGTGGTCGACGACGGATTCCGTTGCGGTACAGGCTGTCCGGAGTCGCCGTTCGCGGACTGTCCGCCGCCCGGTGGATCGGGCTCGGGTTCCGGCTCCGGGCTGCTTTCGCCGGCGGCCGCCATCGCCTCGTCCAGCTGGGCCGGGTCGATACCCGGATCGTCGAACGGGTCACGGCGGCGCCGGTGCGGCAGCGCGAGCTCGGCGGCCACCCGGATGTCCCCTTCGCCGACGCTGTCCGCGCCGCGCCAGGCGGCGTGCGCCACCGCGGTCCGGGCCAGCACCAGATCGGCGCGCATCCCGTCGACGTCGAAGGCCGCGCACAACGCCGCGATCCGGTTCAGTTCCGCGTCGGGCAGGCTGACTTCGGGGACCCGGGCGCGGGCGGCCGCGATCCGCACCGCCAGGTCACGGTCAGCCTCGGCGTAGCGGGCGGCGAACCGGACCGGATCGGCCTCATAGGCCAACCGCTGGCGGATCACCTCGCTGCGCACCGGCACCTCCCGGGAGGCGTGCACGTCGACGGCCAGGCCGAACCGGTCCAGCAGCTGCGGGCGCAGCTCGCCCTCCTCGGGGTTCATCGTGCCGATCAGCACGAAGCGGGCCTCGTGCGAATGCGAGACCCCGTCGCGCTCGATGTGCACCCGGCCCATCGCCGCGGCGTCCAGCATGATGTCGACCAGGTGGTCGTGCAGCAGGTTGACCTCGTCGACGTAGAGCACGCCGCCGTGGGCGCGGGAGAGCAGGCCGGGTGAGAACGCGTGCTCGCCCTCGCGCAGCACCTTCTGCAGGTCGAGCGAGCCGACCACCCGGTCCTCGGTGGCGCCGATGGGCAGTTCCACCAGCCGGGAGCCGGGGTCGACGTCGGCCAGCACCGCGGCCAGCGCGCGCACCGCGGTCGACTTGGCGGTGCCCTTCTCGCCGCGGATCAGCACGCCGCCGATCTCCGGGCGCACCGCGCACAGCGCCAGGGCCAGCCGCAGCCGGTCGTGGCCGATGATCGCGCTGAACGGGTACGCCGGCGTGGTCACGATGCTCCGCTATCCGCTGTCGCCGGCCCAGCGGCTCCGTACTTCAGCATCGGCAGGTGCGGGATGCCGTCCTCCAGGAACTCCTCGCCGTCGGCGACGAAACCGTGCGAGGCGTACATGTCGGCCAGGTAGGTCTGGGCGTTGATGCGGCAGGGCTGGTCACCCACCTCGGCCAGCGCGGCCCGCAGCACCCGGGTGGTGTGGCCCTGTCCGCGGGCGGCGCGCTTGGTGCACACCCGCCCGATGCGGAAGCCCTTGCGCCCGCCGGGATGTTCCTCCATCAGCCGCAGCGTCGCGATGACCTCGCCGTCGGGCTGCTCCAGCCAGAAGTGCCGGGTCTCGGCCAGCAGGTCCCGTCCGTCCAACTCGGGATAGGGACAGGCCTGCTCGACGACGAACACCTCGACCCGCAGCTTGAGCAGTTCGTAGAGCGTCGCCACGTCCAGATCCTTGGCCCAGGACCGGCGCAGCGCGACCGTCACACCACTCCCGCGGGTTCCGGTTCGCCGGACTCCGTCTTGGTGCCCCGGGCGTCGGGGCCCGCGGACAATGCGGCCCGGCCGGCAGCGGCGCCGCTCTCCAGCCCGAGGACCTTGGTGCCGTGCGTCCACACCTCCTCGAACAGCGCAGGGTTGTCGGAGAGCTTCACGCCCAGCGACGGCACCATCTCCGTGAGCTTGGGCAGCCAGACCTGGTAGCGGTCGGGGAAGCAACGCTGCATGACGTCGAGCATGGCCGGCACCGCCGTCGAGGCGCCCGGGGAGGCGCCCAGCAGACCGGCGATGCTGCCGTCGGCGGCGGCCAGCACCGTGGTGCCGAACTCCAGCACGCCGAGCTTCTTGGCGTCGCGGCGGATCACCTGCACGCGCTGACCGGCGATGTCGATCTCCCAGTCCTGGTTCTGCGCGGTGGGGGCGAACTGCCGCAGGGTCTCGACGCGGTCGTCCTCGGACATCAGCAGCTCGCCGATGAGGTAGCGCAGCAGCGGCAACTCGGTCAGCCCAACCCCGATCATCGAGGCCAGGTTGTTCGGCTTGACCGACAGCGGCAGGTCGGTGACCTTGCCCGCCTTGAGGAACTTCGGCGACCAGCCGGCGAACGGGCCGAACAGCAGCCAGTCCTGCCCGTTGATCACCCGGGTGTCCAGGTGCGGCATCGACATCGGCGGGGCGCCCAGCGGCGGCAGGCCGTACACCTTGGCGTGGTGGGCGCCGGTGAGGTGCGGCTTGTTGGTGCGCAGCCACTCGCCGCTGACCGGGAAGCCGCCGAAGCCCTTGGCCTCCTTCATGCCCGACTTCTGCAGCAGCGGCAGCGCGCCGCCGCCGGCGCCGACGAAGACGAACTTGGCCCGCAGCTTGCGCTTCTGGCCGGTGCGCCGGTTGACGACCTTCACCGCCCAGCCCCCGTCGGACTCCTGGTCGAGGTCGATCACCTCGTGGCCGAACAGCGTCGACATGCCGCGCTCGGTGCCGAACCCGAGCAGCTGTCGCGACAGCGAGCCGAAGTCCACGTCGGTGCCGTCGGCGGTCCAGTTCAGCGCGACCGGCTCGGAAAAGTCCCGGCCCGCCGCCATCAGCGGCAGCCGGCGGGCGAATTCGTCGACGTCGTCGATGAACTCCATCGAGGCGAACAGCGGGTTGCGCACCATGGTGTCGTGCCGACGGCGCAGGTAGTCGATGTGGTCGGCGCCGTGCACGAAGCTGACGTGCGGGATCGGGTTCAGGAAGTTGCGGACGTCGGGCAGGATCCCGTTCTCGTGCGCGTAGGTCCAGAACTGCCGGGTGACCTGGAACTGCTCGTTGACGTTGACGGCCTTGGTGATGTCGATGCTGCCGTCGGCGTTCTGCGGCGTGTAGTTCAGCTCGCACAGCGCCGAATGGCCGGTGCCGGCGTTGTTCCACGGGTCGCTGCTCTCGGCGGCGGCGGCGTCGAGGCGCTCGACCAGCGTGATGGACCAGTTCGGCTCGACCAGGCGGAGCAGGGCGCCCAGGGTGGCGCTCATGATTCCCGCGCCGATAAGTACGACGTCGGTCCTGCCGTCAGTTGACACCGTGTTATCTGACACCGGTTCGTTCGTCCTTCACTAACAGGCGATCCGCTCCCCCGACGACCCCGAGCCCCCGGTGGCGGCTGTACTGATAGTCAGGTTATCCCGAGCGCCCCGGATGCATTCGGTCGAGTCACCAGCACCACACCTGTGACATCGGACTCCCCGCGGTGCGACGCGGTTAAGGTGAGCCTTGTGACGGCAGCGCAGGCCGGCTGGGCTGACGACGTCCTGCCCGGCTATCAGCAGGCCACCATGGCCTTGGGCGCCGACCCCGACGGCGAGGGTGACCTGTTCGCCACCCTGGTCCGCCGCGCCGACAGCACCCCCGCCCGGCACACCGTGCTGGCGGTGCACGGATTCACCGACTACTTCTTCCACACCGAACTGGCCGACTACTTCACCGCTCGCGGCTTCCGTTTCTACGGCATGGACCTGCACAAATGCGGCCGGTCGTGGCGCGAGGGCCAGATTCCGCACTTCACCACCGATCTGGCCCGCTACGACCGCGAACTCGAGCGTGCGCTGGCCGTCATCGCAGCCGAGAACCCGGGCTCCGCGGTCCTGGTGTGCGGGCACTCCGCGGGCGGGCTGATCGTGTCGCTGTGGCTGGACCGGCTGCGCCGGCGCGGCGCGACCGCGGCGCTGGGAGTGGCCGGGCTGATGCTCAACAGCCCGTGGTTCGACCTGCAGGGCCCGGCGATCCTGCGCACCCGGGTGACGTCGACCGCCATCGGGGCGATGTCGCGGGTCCGCAAGACCCGGGTGGTGCGCGGCACCGGCAAGGGCGGCTACGGACTGACCCTGCACCGCGACTACCACGGCGAGTTCGAGTACAACCTGCAGTGGAAGCCGCTGGGCGGGTTCCCGGTGACCTTCGGCTGGATTCACGCCGTGCGGCGCGGTCAGGCCACCCTGCACCGCGGGCTCGACGTCGGGGTGCCGAACCTGATCCTGCGCTCGGACCACAGCGTCCCGGAGACCACCAACCCGGACACCATGCAGCGCGGCGACGCCGTCCTCGACGTCACCCAGATCGCCCGCTGGGCCGGCTGCATCGGCAACCGCACCACCGTCGTCCCGATCCCGGACGCGAAACACGACGTGTTCCTGTCGCTGGCCGAGCCACGGGCCGTGGCCTTCCGGGAGTTGGGCGGCTGGCTGGATTTCTATCTCGCCCATCTCGATACGGTGGCTGCGGGGCGAGGATAAGGAGTCTTGTGGAGCATTTCGATATCGCCATCATCGGAACCGGTTCGGGCAATACGATTCTCGACGAGCGCTACGCCGAGAAGAAGGTGGCGATCTGCGAGCAGGGCGTGTTCGGCGGCACCTGCCTCAACGTGGGATGCATCCCGACCAAGATGTTCGTCTACGCCGCCGAGGTGGCCCGGACGGTGCGGGACTCGGCCCGGTTCGGAGTGGACGCCCACATCGACGGGGTGCGCTGGAGCGACATCGTCTCGCGGGTATTCGGCCGCATCGACCCGTTGGCGGCCGGCGGCGAGCACTACCGGCGGTCCTCCCCCAACGTGACGGT
>JAGQTU010000104.1:0-2615 GCA_020438865.1 Mycobacterium sp. | reverse complement strand
GAGACCGGCTACCGGCTGCGCACCGAGGCCGGTGACGAGTTCACCGCCGAGCAGGTGGTCATCGCCGCCGGGTCACGCGCCACCGTGCCCGAATTGATCGCGGGCTGCGGGGTGACGGTGTACACCAGCGACACCATCATGCGCATCGGCGACCTGCCCGAGCACCTGCTGATCGTGGGCGGTGGGTTCGTCGCCGCTGAGTTCGCCCACGTGTTCTCCTCGCTGGGCAGCCGCGTGACGTTGGTGATCCGCGGCGGCACCATGCTGTCGCACTGCGACGACACCATCTGTGAACGGTTCACCGACATCGCCGCCAAGAAGTGGGAGATCCGCAGCCACCGCAACATGGTCGGGGCACACCACGACGGCTCGGCGGTGGTCGTGGAGCTCGACGACGGCTCGGAAGTGTCGGCCGACGCCGTGCTGGTGGCCACCGGCCGGATTCCCAACGGCGACCAGCTCGACGCCGAAACCGTCGGGGTCGACGTGGTGGACGGCCTCGTCGTCGTCGATGAGTACCAAAGGACCACGGCGCGAGGCATTTTCGCCCTCGGCGATGTGTGCTCGCCCTATCAGCTCAAGCACGTCGCCAACCACGAGGCCCGGGTGGTCAAGCACAATCTACTGCAGGACTGGGACGACCTCGACAACCTGCGGCCCGCCGATCACCGCTATGTTCCGTCGGCGGTGTTCACCGATCCGCAGATCGCCTGCGTCGGCCTGAGCGAAAACGAAGCCCGCGCGGCCGGATACGACATCCGGGTCAAGATTCAGGACTACGCCGACGTGGCCTACGGCTGGGCGATGGAGGACACCACCGGCTTCGCCAAGGTCGTGGTGGAGGCCGACACCGGCAGGATTCTGGGCGCCCACATCATGGGCCACCAGGCTTCGTCATTGATCCAGCCGCTGATCCAGGCGATGAGCTTCGGGCTGGCCGGCCAGGACATGGCCCGCGGCCAGTACTGGATCCATCCGGCGCTACCCGAGGTGATCGAGAACGCGCTGCTGGCGCTGTGCGGCGAGCCGCCGTGGCCACCGTCCAGGCGGCACTAGGAACTCGCCGCGACAAGCCGCGAGCAGACGCACAATCGCACAGACAGAGCCGAATTCGTGCGATTCTGCGTCTGCTCGGCGAGAAGTGGGAGTCAGTGCGCCGGGACGACGAAACCCCAGGGCAGTTCCAGCCGGTGAGCGGCGAGCAGATCGCCATCGGAAAGCACCGCGGTCACGCTGTCGTCGGCCACCACCACACCGCTGTCCAGGACGATGGCCCGGTCGCACAACTGGGCGGCATAGGGCAGATCGTGGGTGACGATGACCATCGTGGCGGACAGGGCAGCGAGGGTCTCGGCCAGTTCGCGGCGCGCCACCGGATCGAGATTGGCCGACGGCTCGTCAAGTACCAGGATCTCCGGTTCACAGGCCAGAACCGTGGCCAGCGCCGCCCGCCGACGCTGACCACCGGAGAGATGCGCGGGGCTGCGGTCGGCGTGTTCGGTCATCGACACGATTTCCAGCGCGGCGTGAACCCGCTCGGCCAGCGCGTCACCAGTGACGCCGAAGTTCGCCGGGCCGAATGCGACGTCCTGTGCGACGGTCGGCATGAACAGCTGGTCGTCGGGATCCTGGAACACCACCCCGACCCGCCGTCGGATGTCGCGCAGATTCTTGCGGCTCAGCGCCATTCCGCCGATCTCGACAGTGCCGGAACTCGCGGACAATACGCCGTTGAGATGCAGCATGAGGGTGGTCTTGCCCGCCCCGTTGGGCCCGAGGATGGCGACCCGCTCACCGGGCGCAATGTTCAGATCGACACCATCGAGTGCGACCCTGCCGTCGGGATAGTGGTAACGCAGGTTCTCGACCCGAATGGCGGGCGCGTTCATCGGAGCACCCAAGCCGACCCGCTCACCAGCACCGCCGCCACCGCGGGCGTCAGCGCAGCCAACCACTGCGGCGCCGTCGCACGTGGACCGGCACCGACGATCGCCAACTCCGGAACCGTGCCGTCGAAACCACGGGATGTCATCGCCAGGTAAACCCGCTCACCACGCTCATAGGATCGGAGGAAAAGCGCGCCAACACCTTTCGCGATCGCACCGGCCTGATGAGCTGCGCGCGGGGAATCACCGCGGGATATCCTCGCCATCCGCATTCGACTGACCTCCGCCGACAGCAGGTCGATGTAGCGGATCATCAACACCAGCATCGAGGTGACCAAACCGGGCATCCCGAGTCTGCTCAGCGCCAGCGGCAACTCCCGCGCCGAGGTCGTCGCCGCAACGGTCAGCGACCCGGCCACGCCCAGGGTGCCCTTGACGACGATGCCCCAGGCCGCCCAGAGGCCGGCGACCGACAGTTGCAGTCCCGCGAACTCCACCCGCTGACCGCCCTCCGCGAACGGAAGCAGCACGGCGAGCACGATGAACGGCGCCTCGATCAGCATGCGCGGGAGAATCCAACGCAGCGGAATCCGGGCCACCCGCCAGACCACCAGGACGATCCCGGTGTAGACAGCGAATGGCCATATCATCTCCCTCGGCGTGGCGACCACCGCTAGGACGAAGACCACCAGTGCGACGATCTTCACCTCGGCAGGCGCACGATCTACC
>JAGQTU010000103.1 GCA_020438865.1 Mycobacterium sp. | reverse complement strand
CCAGCGAACCCGCCGCGGCGGTGGTGCCCTGCGGGGCCAGCACCAGATCGATCTGACCGTCGTCGCGGCTGGCGGCCAGGCCGGTGTGGCCCGCCGAGCGGATCGCGTGCATGACGGCGTCCAGCGTCCGGACCCGACGCTGTTGCACCAGCACCTGATCGGTGCCCGCGCCCTCGGACAGCCGGGCCGTCATCGGGACGTAGGTCAGCGCCGGGCGCAGCCCGAGCGCGTGCGCGCGGGCCGTGGCCTCCGCCTCGTCGACGATGCGGCCCCGGCGCAGTTCGTCGACCAGCCCGCTCTGCGCGCGCAGCTCCAGCGACGAACGGTTCTGCTCGACCATCCGGTGCAGGGCCAGCGCCTGGGCCGCGCGCTCCAGGGTCATCACCGTGCGCGCGTCGGCGTCGGCGAGCTCCGGTGCGATCAGCCGGCCCCACTCCTCGCGGTAGGGGCCGACCGGGCACGCCGTCCAGGACGTCAGCCGGGACCGGCGCTGCCAGTCGTCCAGCAGCACCGCGGCGGGCACCCCGTGCCCGGTGAAGGCCAGCACCTGACGGTTGAGGTCCTCCAGCACGATCGGGGTGTCGAGCATGTCGGCGGCCGCGTCGAGGATCTGCTCGATCGAGGCCCGGCGCATGCTCAGCGCGGTGAACGCCTCGTGCACCCGTTGCCCGTAGGCCACCTCGGCGTACTGGTCGGCGACGATCTCGCGGTGCACCTGCTCGGTGACGTCGACGAACCGGACCCGCCGGTGCAGCACGATCACCGGCAGCGCCAGCCCCCGTCCCCCCTCGAGAACCGAGTCCGGGATCCGGTCGACGTGCAGCCCGAGCTCGATCACGACGCCGACCGCCCCAGCACGCGCCAGCCCGGGCAGGTAGTCGTCGCGCCGGGCCGCGTCGGTCAGCGCCTGTCCCGTCGTGAGCACCACTTCCCCGCCGGTCAGCAGCCCGGACAGGTCGGCAAGATCGCTCACGTGCACCCAGCGCACCGGGTTGTCCAGCGGCCCGTCGCAGACCAGTTCGGGATCCCCGGCCCGTACGACGGGCAGCTCCAGGATCTCGCGCAGCGTGAGCGGCATCGACGTAGTGTAAAACAATTTGCAGAATTGCTTACAGTTCGTCGGTCCGCTGGTGACCTTCTCACAATCAGACTGGAGCCATGACAAGCACCCTGCCCAACACCCGAGTCCGCACCATCGGCCATTGGGCCGACGGCAAAAACTTCGCCGGCAGCAGTGACCGCTCGGCCCCGGTCACCAACCCGGCCACCGGAGCGGTCACCGGGCAGGTGGCACTGGCCGACGTCGCCGACGCTCGCGCGGTCATCGACGCCGCCCGCGCCGCGTTCCCGGCCTGGCGCGACACCTCGCTGGCCAAGCGGACCACGGTGCTGTTCGCGTTTCGCGAGTTGCTCAATGCCCGCAAGCAGGAACTGGCCGCCATCATCACCAGTGAGCACGGCAAGGTGCTCTCCGACGCGCTCGGCGAGGTGGCCCGCGGCCAGGAGGTCGTCGAATTCGCCTGCGGCATCGCGCATCTGCTCAAGGGCGGGATGACCGAGAACGCCTCGACCAACGTCGACGTGGCCTCGATCCGCCAGCCGCTCGGGCCGGTGGCCGTCATCTCCCCGTTCAACTTCCCGGCCATGGTGCCGATGTGGTTCTTCCCGATCGCGATCGCCACCGGCAACACCGTGGTCCTCAAGCCCTCGGAGAAGGACCCGTCGGCCGCGCTGTGGATCGCCGACCTGTGGGCCGAGGCGGGTCTGCCCGCCGGTGTCTTCAACGTGCTGCAGGGCGACAAGGTGGCCGTCGACGAACTGCTGACCAACCCCGCCATCAAGGCGGTGTCCTTCGTCGGGTCCACCCCGATCGCGCAGTACGTCTACTCCACCGGAACCCTGCACGGTAAGCGGGTCCAGGCCCTCGGGGGCGCCAAGAACCACGCGGTGGTGCTGCCCGACGCCGACCTCGACCTGGCCGCCGACGCGATGGTCAACGCCGGGTTCGGCTCCGCCGGTGAACGGTGCATGGCGATCTCGGCGCTCGTCGCCGTCGGCGACATCGCCGACGAGCTGGTGGCCAAGATCGCCGAGCGGACCCGGACGTTGAAGATCGGTGACGGCACCCGCGACAGCGACATGGGACCGCTGGTCACCCGGGCGCACCGGGACCGGGTCTCCTCCTACATCGACGCCGGCGAGGCCGACGGCGCCACCATCGTCGTCGACGGGCGCAGTGTCGAAGCCGACGGTGCGGCGGACGGCTTCTGGCTCGGCCCCACCCTGATCGACCACGTCAGCACCGACATGAGCGTCTACACCGACGAGATCTTCGGCCCGGTGCTGTCGGTGATCCGCGTCGAGACCTACGACCAGGCCCTCGAACTCATCAACTCCGGACCGTTCGGCAACGGCACCGCGATCTTCACCAACGACGGTGGCGCCGCGCGCCGGTTCCAGAACGAGGTGGAGGTCGGCATGGTCGGCATCAACGTGCCGATCCCGGTGCCCACCGCGTACTACAGTTTCGGCGGCTGGAAGAGTTCGCTGTTCGGCGACACCCATGCTCACGGCGCCGAGGGCGTGCACTTCTTCACCCGTGGCAAGGTGGTGACGACCCGCTGGCTCGACCCCTCCCACGGCGGCATCAACCTCGGTTTCCCGCAGAACAACTGACCGGACAGGTGGCGACATGACGACGACAACCCCCCAGGTGCTGCCGAGCGGGCAGTCCCTCGACGCGGCGATCGCCGAGGCGACCGAGGCCTACCAACTGGACCGCAAACACGTCTTCCACTCCTGGTCGGCGCAGGCCCAGATCACCCCTATGACGATCGTGGCCTCGGAGGGCTCCTACGTCTGGGACGGTGGGGGCAACAGGTACCTCGACTTTTCCTCCCAGCTGGTGTTTACCAACATCGGCCACCAGCATCCGAAAGTCGTTGCGGCCATTGCCGAACAGGCCGCAAAGCTGTGCACGATCGCGCCGCAGCACGCCAACGCGGCCCGGTCGGAGGCGGCCCGGCTGATCGCCGAGCGGACGCCCGGCGACCTGACCAAGGTGTTCTTCACCAACGGCGGCGCCGACGCGGTCGAGCACGCGGTCCGGATGGCCCGGCTGCACACCGGCCGACGCAAGGTGCTCTCGCGCTACCGCTCCTATCACGGCGGCACCGACACCGCGATCAACCTGACCGGTGACCCGCGCCGCTACCCCAACGACTACGGCAGCAGCGGTGTCGTGCACTTCAACGGCCCGTTCCTGTACCGATCGTCGTTTCACGCCGAGACCGAGCGGCAGGAGTCCGAGCGGGCGCTGGACTACCTGGATCGGCTGATCCAGCACGAGGGCTCGGACTCGATCGCGGCCATCATCCTCGAGTCGGTGCCGGGCACGGCGGGCATCATGGTCCCCCCGCCCGGGTACATGGCCGGGGTCCGGGAGATCTGCGACCGCTACGGCATCGTGTTCATCGCCGATGAGGTGATGGCGGGCTTCGGCCGGACCGGTGAGTGGTTCGCCATCGACCACTTCAACGTGGCGCCCGACCTGATGACCTTCGCCAAGGGCGTCACATCGGGCTACGTACCGCTCGGCGGTGTGGCGATCAGCGAGGAGATCGCCGCGACGTTCGCCGACCGGGCCTATCCCGGCGGGCTGACCTACTCCGGGCACCCGCTGGCCGCCGCGGCGGCGGTGGCGACCATCAACGTGATGGAGGACGAGGGCATGGTGGCCAACGCCGACCGGATCGGCGCCGAGGTCCTGGGCCCGGGCCTGCACGAACTGGCCAAGCGGCACCCGTCGGTCGGCGAGGTCCGCGGACTGGGCGTGTTCTGGGCGATCGAGTTGGTCGCCGACCGCAAGACCCGCGAGCCGCTGGCGCCGTACGGCGGGTCCAGCCCGGCGATGAACGCGGTGATCGCCGCGTGCAAGTCCGGCGGCCTGCTGCCGTTCGCGAACTTCAACCGGATCCACGCGGTGCCGGCCTGCAACATCACCGACGCCGAGGTGGCCGAGGGCCTGGCGATCCTGGACAAGGCGCTCGACGTAGCCGACACCTACGTCACCGCCTGACGGGCATACTGAGGCGGTGAACGCCATGGTCCCGCACCTGGTCGGCACCGATCCGGCGGTGCTGGCCGACGCTGCCGCCGGGCTAGCCGACACCGGACCGGTCACCTTCGTCGTCGACGACGAGGCGGTCAGCTACCTGCCCGACGGTGACGCGATCCGGGTGGTGCCCGGGCGGATCGACGACAGCCGGACCGTAGTGCGGCTGAGCCGGCCGGCCTGGGACGACCTGGTCGGTCAGATCCGCACCGTGATGAGCCTGATGATCACAGGCGAAGTCGGTTTCGAGCGCGGGAATTTCGAGCAATTGGCGGACTGGGACCCGGTGCTGAAGTACCTGCACGCCGGCATCCCGCCCTACCACCCGGACCGCGCCGACCTCGGCGGGCGCGACCCGCTGGCCTCGTTCACGCTCGCTGATGACGACGACGAACTGCGCGCCCAATTGCAGGCCATGGGGTATCTGCATGTGCGCTCGGTGTTTTCCGCCGAGGAGATGGCGGCTGCGAACGCCGAGATCGACCGGCTCGCGGCGCTCGCCCGGCCCGGTGACGACCAATCCTGGTGGGTGACAGCCGAATCCGGTGACAGCGCGCTGTGCAGGCTGGTCTACACGTCGCTGCGTTCGCCGGTGCTGGCCGCCCTGGAGGGCGATGCCCGGATTCAGCGGCTCGGCACGTTGCTCGACCCGGCGCTGCGCCCGGCCCCCGACCGGATGGAGGGCGCGGCCGTCCTGCTGAAGGTGCCCGGTAAGACCAACGGGCTGTCCAACATTCCGTGGCACCAGGACTGCGGGCTCGGCGGGCACGCGATCCTGTGCCCGGCCGTCGGCATCGGCATCCAACTCACCGGTTCCAGCGCCGAAACCGGCAACCTGCAGGTGGTTCCCGGCAGCCACGGCCAGGCCGTGCACTACGGGTGGACGCAGCGACTCGCGGAAGTGCCGTACGTCAGCATCGACACCGAACCCGGCGACGTCACCATCCACATCCAGGACGTCATGCACGCCTCCCCCGAACCGACCGGGGCGGGAGGCCGGCGCACCATGTACGTCACCTACTACCCGCCGGCGCTGTGGGACCATGTCGGGCCCGGCGAGGCCTACAACGACCTGGTGCGCAACCGCACCGAACAGGTCGCGCGCCTGCGGTAGCGGTCAGTACGGGCCTCAGTAGGGAGTGGTGTGCTGGGTCAGGATGAACAGCATCAGGCCCAGGCACAGCAGCGCGTTCAGCGCGATAATCGTCGCGGCGACCATGATCAGCCCACGGGTACAACGGCGTTGGACCCGACCACGCTTCGTGCGGCGTTTCTCGTTGAGCAACTGGGTCACCGTCAGGGCGAAGCCCACGTCGACCAGTTCGTCCTCGGTGGCCGGCCGGCCCATGGCGATCTCCCGGATCCGCTCGGGTGGGATGCCGACACCGACCTCGGAGAACTGTCGGCTCATCCGGCGGGACTGTCGATGACTGACCGACCGGTCCCCCTGCCATACCGGACCGGACCAGGTCGTCATACCTCGGGGATCGTAGTTCCGGATGGCCCAGTCCGCATATGGAATTGACGGGCGCGTTCTAGCGATGCACCGCCGAGTCGCCGCCGCCGAACTGCAGCCGCAACTCCTTCTTGAGGACCTTGCCGGCGGCGTTGCGTGGCAGCTCCGAGATGTACTCGACACGGGTCGGACATTTGAAATGTGCCAGCCGTTCCCGGGCGAAGGCGATCAACTCGTCGTCGGTCGCAGTGGCGCCGTTCTCGAGCACGACGACGGCGATCGGCGTTTCCTCCCACTTGGGATGGGGAACGCCCACCACCGCGACCTCGCGGACCGCCTGGTGCCGCCACAGCACCTGCTCGACTTCGATGGGATAGACGTTCTCCCCGCCGGTGATGATCATGTCCTTCTTGCGGTCGACCAGCGTGATGAAGCCCTCGTTGTCGACCCGGCCGAGGTCGCCGGTGTGGAACCACCCGCCCCGGAACGCCTCGGCCGTCGCCTCCGGCAACCCCCAGTACCCGACGAAGACGTTCGGTCCGCGCAGGACCAGCTCACCGACCTCACCGGTGGGCACCTCCCGGTCGTTCTCGTCGACGATCCGGGTCTGCAGGTAGAACACCGGTCGGCCGATCGACCCTGCCTTCTCTTTGATGTGATCGGCGTCGAGCAGCGTCCCGCTCGGGGCCGTTTCCGTCATGCCGAACCCCTCCTGAAACGGGACCCCCCGGCCCTGGAAATACTCCAGCACCGGCAGTGGGCAGGGCGCGCCGGCGGTGATCGCGAGTTCGAGCGCGGACAGGTCGTAGGTCTCGAAGTCGGGCACCGTCATCAGCGCGGACCACATCGACGGGACCAGGAACTGCACCGTGGCACGTTCGTTCGCCATCATCGCCAGGGTTTCGGCGGGGTCGAACGAGGGCAGGATCGCGACGGTCCCGCCGACGTACATCAGCGGAAGGGTGTGGCAACCCAGCGCCCCGATGTGAAACATCGGGGCGACGGTGACCGTGCGATCGCTCGCACGGATCATGCCGGAGTTGAGATAGTTGATCGCACTCCACAACAGGTTGTCGTGCGACAGCATGACGCCCTTGGGGCGGCCGGTGGTGCCCGAGGTGTACATCAGCATGGCGACGTCACTTCCGTCCACCCGCATGCCGAGTGCCCGAGGTTCGCCGGACTCCAGCAGGGCCCCATAGTCGATCTCGTCACCGTGCGGATCGCCGTCGGCGGTCACGCACAGCCGAACTCGCACCCCATCACCGCCGAGGGCGGCATGGGCGAGTTGCGACAGCGGCCCCGACCACACGAAAACGTCGGCGCCCGAGTCGGCCAGCAGGTAGGCGATCTCCGGTGGGGCAAGCCGATAATTCATCGGCACGAAGATCGCCCCGAGTTTCGCGGTGGCGAAAAGCAATTCGAGGAACTCGGCGCTGTTGTATTGCAGGGTGGCCACCCGGTCGCCCGCACGAACACCACGGTCGCGCAGGGCGGAGGCCAGCTGGTCGGTGCGCCGATCGAGTTCGGCGTAGCTGATCCGCCGCTCACCGTCGACGATCGCGATGTGCTCACCGGAATAAAAGGTTCGCCGGGTGATCCAGTGCCCTATGCCGCCGATGACTTCGTGAACGCCCTCATTGCCCATGACCCACCCCCGGTCGCAATTCGACTCATTATCGACCCGCGGCGGCGCGCATGGGTTGAAAACGCAACTACAAGCCCGGTTGGTCCTCGATGATGCCGAGCCAGATTTGGGCGGCGTCGATGGCGACCTTCTCGCTGATGAACGCGTGCTGGGTTCCGGTGTAGATGTCGCGGAACGCGCGTTCGAGGCGGCTGCCCTCGCGGATCGAGGTGGTGCCCGCCGCCAGGTGAGCCCACTCCGCGCAGTGCCGCGCCACATCGGTGGCGTAGACCGCGGCCGCGCGCATGTCCGCCCGCAGCGTCGGGGTCAGTTCCCCGCCGGCGGCGACGACCGCCTCGGCGGTGCCGAAGGCGTCCAGGATCAGCAGCCGCGCCGCCCGCCACTCCGAGACGTGCAGCGCCAGATCCTTCTGAAAGGTCGGCCTGCTGGCCAGCGACGCCATGTCGCTCATCCGGAACTTCGTGGCCGCCAGGTCCTGGACGTCGTCGAGCATGCTCTTGGCCACCCCCAACGCCCACGAGGCGTGACCAGCCGCGGTCACCGGCATCAGCCCCATCCGGGTGGCCGGAGAGTCACCCCGGTTCGGGGTGTGGGAGAACAGCGGGAAGGTCCGGCTCGCCGGCACGAAGACGTCCTCCACGGCGTAGTCGTAGGAGCCGGTTCCCTTGAGGCCCTGGACATGCCAGCCGTCCTTGAAGATGATCTCGTCGCGCGGGATCACGGCCACGTGCATCTCGGGCAGGCCGCCGGGGGCCATCACCGGCTGACCGTCGACCATCGGGAAGAAGCCGGCGCAGACATACTCGGCGTGGCCGGTCCCCGAGCCGAAGCTCCACGATCCGCTGACCCGGTACCCGCCCTCGACGGCCACACCCTGTCCGTTCGGAAAGAACTGACCGCCCATCGTGACGTGGTTGCCATTGGCTGTGAACACCTCGGCGAACCCCTCGTCGGGCAGATACGCCGCCGCGGCGAACGACGACGGCAGGTTCGCGATCCCGATCCAGCCGAAGGAGCCGTCCTGCCAAGCCATCTCGATCCAGGTCTCGATCATCTCGGCGAACGACGGCTCCACCCCGCCCGCCTCGGCCGGATTGAACGAGGACATCAGCCCACTGGCCCACATCTCCTCGACGAGGGCCGCGGTCAGGGTGCGATCCCGCTCCGATGCCGCAGCCTCGGCCGCGACCAGATCGCGCATGCCCCGGGCGGCCTTCAGCACCTGGTCCCCGGCCTCGATTATCGACGTCATCGTCGGTCTCCGATCGTGGTGAACAACTCTCGGAAACTGTATAGACCCGATGCGGGCACCGGGCAAGGAACAACCTCGGAACGCGGCGGGGAGAACAGTTCACATCAGCGACTCGTCGGACTCCCTTTTCCGAAACATGGCGGTGACACACTCCGGTCCTGAAAGCGGCTGTCCAGAATGTCAGGAGCAGGTCATGACCGATGTCGTCAACGTGGGAAGTCTCGACGCGGACGCATCGGCCCCGGTCGCACCGCACGAGCACAGCCGCACCGGCCTGTCCCCGGACGCGCTGCGCCGCGCGATCAGCGACCACCTCACCTACTCGATCGCCCGGCCGACGGCCGCGCTGACCACCGAGCACTACTACCGCGCGCTGGCCCTGGCGGTCCGCGACCGGATGCAGCAGCGCTGGATGGCCACCACCCAGGATTGGCTGGACCTGTCGAACAAGGTGACCTGCTACCTGTCGGCGGAGTTCCTGATGGGTCCGCAACTGGGCAACAACCTGCTCAACCTCGGCATCGAGAGCCAGGCCCGGGAGGCGCTGGCCGCCCTGGGCCAGGAGCTCGACGAGATCATCGCCTGCGAGGAGGAGCCCGGGCTGGGCAACGGCGGCCTGGGCCGGCTCGCGGCCTGCTACCTGGACTCGCTGGCCACCCTGGAACGGCCGTCGATCGGGTACGGGATCCGCTACGAGTTCGGCATCTTCGACCAGGAGATCCACGAGGGGTGGCAGGTCGAGAAGACCGACAACTGGCTGGTGCGCGGTAACCCGTGGGAGATCGACAAGCCGGACGCCAGCTACATCGTCAACTGGGGCGGCCACACCGAACAGTACGAGGATCTCGCCGGCCATCACCGCGTCCGCTGGATCCCGCAGCAGGTGATCAAGGGGGTCTCCTACGACACGCCCATCCAGGGCTACGGCGTCAACACCTGCAACACGCTGACGTTGTGGAGCGCGCGGTCGGTGGAATCCTTCGCACTGGAGGCCTTCAACACCGGCGACTTCTACAAGGCGGTCGAGGAGGAGGTGGTCGCCGAGAAGGTGTCGAAGGTGCTCTACCCCAACGACGAACCCGACGCCGGGAAACGCCTTCGGCTACAACAGCAGTACTTCTTCGTCTCCTGCTCGCTGCAGGACATCGTGCGCATCCACACCGAGCGCGCCGGGCTGCCGCTGTCCGCCCTGCCGCAGAAGTGGGCGATCCAACTCAACGACACCCACCCCTCGATCGCGGTGGCCGAGTTGATGCGCCTGCTCATCGACGACCACCACTTGGACTGGGACGAGGCGTGGGCCATCACCCTGGCGACCTTCGCCTACACCAACCACACGCTGCTGCCCGAGGCGCTGGAGACCTGGCCGCTTGGTCTGTTCGGGGAATCGTTGCCGCGCCATCTCGAACTCATCTACGAGATCAACGATCGCTTCCTCGACGAGGTGCGCTCGGTGTTCCCCGGCGACGAGGCCCGCCTCGCGCGAATGTCGCTGATCGGCGAGGACCACGGCAAGTGCGTGCGGATGGCGCACCTGGCGACGGTCGGCAGCCACGCCATCAACGGCGTCGCGGCGCTGCACTCGGAATTGCTGAAGGCCAGTGTGCTCAAGGACTTCTACGAGTTGTGGCCGGACCGGTTCGGCAACGTCACCAACGGTGTGACGCCACGCCGGTTCCTTGCGCTGTCCAACCCGGGGCTGCGCGCGCTGCTCGACGAGACCATCGGCGACGGCTGGCTGACCGACCTCGACCAGTTACGGCGGCTGGAGAACTTCGTCGAGGACCCGGCATTCCGGGCGCGGTGGCGAGAGGTCAAGCGCGCCAACAAGCGTCGCCTCGCCGAGTTCGTCCACGCCACCACCGGCATCGAACTGGACCACACCTGGATGTTTGACATCCAGGTCAAGCGCATCCACGAGTACAAGCGCCAGCACCTCAACGTGCTGCACATCATCACGCTGTACAACCGGCTCAAGCGCAATCCGAGCTTCGCGATCGCACCGCGGGCGTTCATCTTCGGCGGCAAGGCCGCGCCCGGCTATTTCATGGCCAAGCGCATCATCCGGCTCATCACCGCCGTCGGCGCCACGGTGAACAACGACCCCGACGTCAACCGCTTCATGAAAGTGGTTTTCCTGCCGAACTTCAACGTGCAGAACGCCCACCTGATCTACCCGGCGGCCAACCTGTCCGAGCAGATCTCCACGGCGGGCAAGGAGGCCTCCGGTACCGGCAACATGAAGTTCATGATGAACGGCGCACTGACCATCGGCACGCTCGACGGTGCCAACGTGGAGATCCGCGAGGAGGCCGGCGCCGAGAACTTCTTCCTGTTCGGTCTGTCCGTCGAAGAGGTGGAGCGAATCAAGGCCGGCGGCTACCGGCCGGGCGCCTACATCGAACGCGACCCGGAGCTGGCCGAGGTGCTCGAGCTGATCCTGGCCGGGACGTTCACCCACGGCGACACCGAGGTGCTGCGACCGGTGGTGGACAACCTGCTGCACCACGACCCGTTCCTGGTGCTGGCCGACTACCGCTCCTACATCGACTGCCAGGTCAGGGTCAGCGCCGCCTGGCAGGACGACGACACCTGGTCGCGGATGTCGATCATCAACGCCGCCCGCAGCGGGAAGTTCTCCTCCGACCGCGCGATCGAGCAGTATTGCGAAGACATCTGGAACGTCGACCCGATGCCGGTGACGCTGTAGCCGCTCAGTCCTCGGATTCGTTGGGGCACACCACGTCGACGTAGACCGTCGTGCCCTGCGGTGCCGACGTGCCGGACCGGTCCGGGTTGTGGAACGAGATGACCCGGCACCCGGACAACGGCGGCGAGGAATCCTGCCCATTGGTCCAGTTGATCGACACCGTGTAGCCGAGGGCCTGCAGTTCGTTGACGATGAGATCGGCCGGGCCGGAGCCGGGCAGGACGGGGGCCGGCTCGGCGCTTGCGGCCGGTGCGGCGGACAATGCCGCGGTGAGCAGGGGTGCACCGATCAGCAGGGCGGAGCGACGCAGTGACGTCGACAACGGTGGTCCTCTCGGCGACGGGGAAGGCGCGTTTCGGGCCGATGTTACGGCTGCAGCCAGCCGGTTCGACACCGCAATTTGTTTGAACTTCAGATGAAATGCGCTACGGCTCCAGGACCACCTTGATGGCCCCGCTGCCCCGGTCGGCCGCCACCCGGAACGCCTCCGCCGCCTCGGCCAGTGGGAAGCGGTGCGTGATCACCGTCGCGGCGATCTCCGGATTGTTCGCCAATACCGCTGCAGCACTGGTGAATTCGTGTTCACCGCGACCGCGGTCGTAGCACATCGTGCCGACCAGCGTGAGTTCCTTGAGCATCCACGGGATGCCGGGGACCGCGCGGTCGCCGTGCGACACCCCGACGACGGCGACTCGGCCGCCGGGCGCGGCGCGGCGCAGGCTCTCCGCCAGCCCCGAGTCGGTACCGGCCGCCTCGACGACGATGTCGTACTCGCCATCGGGTGGACCCGCGCCCAGTCGTTCGCCCGCCGACCTCTGATGCGGGTGCCGGGCGTCGAGGTCGACCTCGAGGCCCATGGCCCGTGCGGCGGCCACGGCAAGCAGGCCCACGCTGCCGCCGCCGACGACCAGCACGCGTTCCCCCGGTGTCGCGGACACCTTGCGCAGCCCGTGCCACGACACCGCGAGCGGCTCCACCAGGCAGGCGTCGGCCACCGGCAGACCCTCGGGCAGCGGCACCAGGCACTCGGCCGGCACCCGGACGCGGTCGGCGAGGCCGCCGTCGAAGGACACCCCGAGCAACCCGTGCGTGGCCGTGCCGCGGCATCGTTGCGGTGCACCTGCCCGGCACTGATCGCAGTCGCCGCAGCCGACGGTCGGCTCGACACAGAACGGCCGGCCATCCACCGTGCCCGCCACCTCGTGCCCGATGGTGACCGGCAGACCCCACGACAGCAGCGCCAGGTCGCTGCCGCAGATGCTGGCCGAACCGACGTCCAGCAGCGGCCAGTCCCCCGCCGGCTCGGGCACCTCCACGACCGTCGGCTTACCCGAGATCGATCGGACGGCGTGCATCATCCGACGATTGTCGCCCATGGTCGCGCGAGAAAGTGGCGCCGAGCACTTCTTTGAACGTTCCAAGAACGCCACGGGACGCTGTGTCGCATGGACGCACCCCGCAGTCACACCCGCCGGACGGCGACGTCCTGGGCGCTGATCGGGATCGGCGCCGCCGGAATCGCCGCTGCCGGGGCCTTGACTGCCGCCGAGGCCGTGTCCGCGCCCGCGGTCGAGCCGGCGGCCTATCCCGGCCAGCTCAGCCCGGCGCTGAACGGACCCAGCGGCAAGACCACCACATCGACCAGCGTCGGACCCAGTTACTCGCCGGGCCACACCCGGTCACGCGGGTCCTGATCTCGGCGTCAGCACCACGACCGGGATCTCGCGATCGGTCCGCTGCTGGTACTGGCCCCCGGCCAGGCTGAACAGCCGCGAGCGCCCCGAGCTCACCCGCTGTGCCCGTTAGCGGACCCGTTGGTGTCCTGCCGTTCGGCCAGCGCCACCAGTGCCCGGTGCTCGGAGGCCGCGGCCGCCTCCACCAGAGCGCGCTGCTCGGCAGGCGGGTCGGCGGACAGCAGGCTGCCGGTTCCCGGCTTGCCCGCGGAGCCGAGCTTGTTCATCCGCTTGGGCAGCGCGGCGCCCTGGTACTCCAGCGGGATGGGGTGGCCGTGGTCGTCGACCGGGCCCAGCGGCTGGTGCAGCTCGATGTAGGCGCCGTGCGGCAGGCGCTTGATGATGCCGGTCTCGACGCCGTGCTCGAGCACCTCGCGGTCGCTGCGCTGCAGGGCCACCGCCCAGCGGTAGGCGATGAAGTAGACCAGCGG
>JAGQTU010000102.1 GCA_020438865.1 Mycobacterium sp. | reverse complement strand
TGAATCCCTTTGTGTAGTCGAACTTCTCCATCGCGCGGATCAGGCCGAGGTTGCCCTCCTGGATCAGGTCCAGCAGCGGCATGCCGCGCCCGGTGTAGCGCTTGGCCAGCGACACCACCAGCCGCAGGTTGGCCTCGAGCAGATGGCTGCGCGCGGCCTGGCCGTCGCGCACCACGGTCGCGAGATCGCGCTTGCGGTTCTCGCTCATCCGCTTGCGGGTGGCGAGCAGATGCTGGGCGTACAGGCCGGCCTCGATCCGCTTGGCCAACTCCACCTCGTCGGCGGCGGTCAGCAGAGCGGTCTTGCCGATGCCGTTGAGATACACACGCACCAAGTCGGCGGCTGGACTCTGGGCGTCCAGATCGCTGTCGATCCGGGTTGTGGTGGCGTTTGCCATGGGTGGCCTCCTGGTCGCTCCAAGCTGTCAAGACGTCCAACGTCGGTCAGAAGCAAAGAGTTCCCGGCGGATCGTCATCTCACACCCTCTGAAGTGCAGAAATACGGCGACGATCTGAGAATCGGCTGAGAATCCGGCGCGACGGCGCTCAGCGGGAACCGTCGTCGACCACGTGGGCCGCCTGCGGTTGCGCGGTCGCGCTGAAGCCCATCTCCAGCGCGGGCCGCTCCGCCCGGGGGAACAGCGCCGTGTGCCGCGGCGCGTTCTCGTAGCGGCGGGGTTCCTCGGCCCGCCGCGGGGGGCGGTCGTTGGCGATCAGCACCGCGATCCACGGCAGCGGTATCGACACCGCGACGATCGCCAGCGAGATCAGGCCGTTGTGCCAGATCCCGTAGGCGACGGCGGCCAGGATGAGCGCGGGAATGCGGAACGACATGATCGTCAGGTACTTGCGGACCCGCGCGCGGTGCTGCTCCTCGTAGGCCGGGGCCGCGGCAGTGATGAGCACCGGACGACCCTCGTCGTCGAAACCGAGCTCACGCTTCATGGCTCCACTGTTCCACATCTGCGGCGCCATGGAACCTCTGGTTTCTTACGACTGTCTGACCGGGCACAATATCGGTCATGCAGACCCAGACGATCGAACGCACCAATGCCGACGAAAAGGTCGACGACGGGACCGATGGCGACGCCCAGAAGTACTTCCACTACGTCAAGAAGGACAAGATCGCCGAGAGCGCAGTGATGGGCACCCATGTGGTGGCGTTGTGCGGCGAGGTGTTCCCGGTCACCCGCTCGGCCAAGCCCGGCTCACCGGTCTGCCCGGACTGCAAGCGGATCTACGACACCCTCAAGAAGGGCTGACCGGGGCCGAGGGCACCGGTTCGTTCTCGTCGCGGTTCGCCGGCGGCGCCGGCTGCGGGCTGCGAGCGTCGCGATTGCGCAGCGACCTGGCCTGGTATTGCAACCAGGTTCGCAACTTGTGGCCTTTCGGGATCGGCGCCGGCCACTCCTCGTCGATCGCGGCGTTCAGTTCGGCGCCGATCATGATGGCGAAGCCCAGAAAGAACGCGAACAGCAGGAAGGCGATCGGGGTGGCCAGCGCGCCGTAGGTGTAGCCGGTGCGGGTGATGTAGCTCAGGTAGATCCGCAGTCCGACCGTCGCCACCACGAACACCGCGGTGGCCAGGATCGCGCCCCAGATCAGCCGATGGGTGGGCAACGGCCGGGGAAGCGAGACCCGGTAGAGGATCGTGACCGCCAGCACCAGGCCGAGCACCAGCACCGGGAAGTAGCCGTAGCGCAGCACGTTATCCCAGCTGTCCGGGATGTACTCGGAGATCTTGCGCGGGCCCAGCGCCACGATCGGCGCCGCCGCGATCACGAACACCAGCATCACCACGTAGAGCCCGAGCGCGAAGAACCGCTGCCGGACCGGGTGGCGCAACGGGGTCTGGTCGTGGGCCTCGACGACGGAGTCGACGAACGCCGAGATGGCCGAGGACCCGGCCCAGAGGCTGATGACGAAGCCCAGCGAGACCACCTCGCCCCGGGCGCCCTGCACGATGTCGTTGACCGTGGGCGCGATGATCTCAGTGACGATGTTGGTGGAGAAGAAGCTGCCTGCAGTGCTGATCAACTGCTTCTCGATGGTGGCGAGGGTGTCGGGGCCGAACATCGGAGCGATGTAGGCCAGACTGCCGAGCATGCCCAGCAGCAGCGGCGGCAGCGACAACACCGACCAGAAGCCAGCCTGCGCCGACTCGGAGAATATGGAGTCATCCCAGCTTTTCGCCAACGTTCGGCGGGTGATGCGCCACGCGTGGTGGCGGTGCGGCTGGGGCTGCTGGTCGGTCATGGCCTGTCCAGCATTACCGACGACGGCGGCCGTGCCCAGCGACACCGCCGCGAGTCGCGATTACGCGTCGACCGGCTGGACTTCCAGGACTGCGGCGATTTCGACCAGCTTGGCCTGGTGTTCGTTGGCGTGGTGCTGGCAGAACAGCAACTCCGCGCCGGAGGGGAGCTTGGCGCGCACGCGGGCCGCTGCGCCGCAACGGTCACAGCGATCAGCCCGGGTCAGTTCGGGACTGGTCAGCGTTGCGTTCATGGGCTCCTCCAAAGGTGCTCAGCGCTGTGGTGGCTCATCGCCGCCGTCGCGTATCTCTACTGTGTCAGACGTTTTGCGTTCAGGCCTTGTTCCGCGGGCTGTTCGACGTTGTGTCGTGTCTCACGCCCCCTCCTGTTGCGGGTGTTGCAGTGTGGTCGTATGTACCCGATCCCGGATGTCCTATTCCACCTGTGCGGACAGCGGGACTGGAACGCCGCCCGCCGAGGCGGCGAACTTTGCCCCGATTCCCTACGCGAGGTCGGATTCGTGCATCTGTCGGCGCCGGAGCAGGTTCATCTGCCCGCGAACCGCCTCTTCGCCGGCCGCACCGACCTGGTGCTGCTGCACATCGACCCCGACCGGCTGGGCTCGCCGGTGCATTGGGAACACGGAGTTCCAACGGACCCCGAGTCCATGCTGTTCCCGCATCTGTACGGTCCGCTGCCGGTCAGCGCTGTGGTGATGATCACGCCGTACGTCCCGGGGCCGGACGGCGTCTTCGCGCCGTTTCACTCCGCCACGTAGGCGTCGGCCTCGATCTCGATCATCAGTTCCGGCTCGATGAGCGCGGACACCTCGACCATGGTCGCGGCCGGGCGGATGTCACCGAAGAACTCGGCGTGCACGGCGCCGATCTCCCGCCACCGGGAGATGTCGGTGACGAACATCCGGATGCGCACCACGTCGGCCGGCGAGCTACCCAGCTCTCGCAGTGCGTTCTCGATGCGCCGCAACGCATTTCGGGTCTGCTCGGCAATGCCGTCGCCGGCGCCGGCGGTTCCGGAGACCGCGATGAACCCACCGGTGCGCACCGCCCTGCAATAGCCGACCACCGGCTCGTAGGCCGAGTCGGAGGAGAGGTTCACGCGCCGGGTCACGCCCCCACCGTAGGGGCGATCCCGCCTGCGGTGCACCCGATTTTTGCGCGCTTTCGGCGGCGCCGAGCCTCACGCGGGTCGCCGCCGGTCAGTGCGGGACGATCCGGCGTTCGACGGTCCCGCCACGGTCGAACCTCGTTGCCGCCGTGCCGGTGATCCCCACGGTGCGGCGCCTTAGTCCTGTCTCCCCACCACGCCGCCTTATTTTCGAGTGCGTTAAATTCCATCGGACGCACGAGTGGCGGGAGATGCGGTGGCGCGCCAGGCCAGAGCGGAGATGACCCGCGGCAAGATCATCGACGCGGCGGTGGGCCTGTTCGAGGCGGTCGGCTACGGGGATACCGACCTGACCGCGATCATCAAGCGGGCGGGTGTCACCAAGGGCGCGTTCTACTACCACTTCGAGGGCAAGGATCAGGTCGCCGACGCCATCATCGACGAGGGCAACGCGCGGCTCCGACAGGCCTTCGCCAACGCCGACCGGTTCTCGTCCTCGGCGCTGCAGTGCCTGGTGGTGGCGACCTTCGAAGTGGCCCATCTGATGCGGACCGACAGGCTGGTCGGCGTCGGAAACCTGCTGGCGCAGTCGTTGAGCCAGATCGGCGATGCCGGCACCAGGGCGTACGTCGACTGGACCGCGGTCTTCATTGATCATGCGAAAAGTGCTGCGGCACAGGGTGATCTGCGCACCGATGTGGTACCCGAGGACGCCGGTGAGGCGATCTGGGTGGCCGTGCTCGGCTGCCATCTGCTGTCGGACGCGATCGGTGACGACCTCTTCGCCCGGCTCGCCCGGGCGTGGCGGGTGTTGATCGTGGGCATCGTCGCCGAAGAGTCGGTGACGTTCTTCGAGGAGTTCCTGGTCCGCACCGCCGCGCAGTACGGCCCGGCGCCCGGCTAGTCCAGGTAGTCGCGCAGTAGAGACCGATATGCGCTGTGCTTGACCTGCGAAAATGCTGGTGGCCCAGAAGCATCGGGGTGCCGAATATCTTGAACTGAGTTTCCCTTCCCAACGACCGAAGGGAATCACACCCCATGACCCATCACACCGCAGCCGAGCTCCGCGCCCGCGCCGACCGGCTCCGCGCCGAGGCCGACCGGCTCGACCGTAAGGCCCAGACCCTAGCGCGGACCGAGTTCGAGTCGGCTCTGCTCGAAGTACGCCGGGCCGATGCCGAGCAGAGGCGGGCCGAGGTTCGCGCCGCCGACGCGAAAGCGCTGCTCGATGACGCGTGCAAGATCATCGAGACGTTGAACGTCCCTGATGCGCTTCCTCGCTCGTCGGTGAAGGCGCTCGTAGCCGATGCCAGCGGGAAGGCCCGGCTGGTCTACGAGGACGACGATGCGCCCCGCGACCTGTTTAACCTCGCGCACGAACTGCTCGTCGAGCTCGATCGCTTCGGATACTGAGGAGGGACGATGCCGAACACGACTGATCTGCTCGACCTCGAGCTCTTCCGTGACCTGGTGCGCCGGGTCGACGGCGCAGACCTGACCAACGGGGACATCCTCGCGTTGATCGGCCTGTTGCAGCAGGCGATGAAGTCGAACGGCCTCAGATAGCCGAGACGCTCACCCCCGGCATCAGCCCGCCCGCCTGCAAAGGTCGGCGGGCTGATTGCTGTCGGCCCTGAGTGTCGTACCAGCGCAATACGATCGCCGCATGGCCCCAACGCCCCGCGCAGCCGAACGCGTGGCGCTCGATGCGTTCAACGCAGCGCAAACGGCCGGCCAGCCCATCACACCAAAGTTCGTGCGAGAGCACATGAAGAAGCTGCTGGCGCACCCGCCCGAGTGCATGTGCGAGCTCTGTGACGCTGCTGCGCGGACCACCATGGCGAGCGTGTGGCGGCTCGCCGAGCGCTGGGGAAAGCTCAAGCTCGGCAGGACGCGCTAGTATCGGGGCTGTGGTGCCTAGACACCTTCATGGCATGGCTCGGCAGGGACAACCCACACTCCGAAAGGACTAGCCATGCAATCCGAGAATCATCTTCGCCGTCGCGCCGCTGCTCGCGGTCTAACCCTCGTCAAGTATCGGGAGGGCAGCCGCTGGTGGTCTCAGTACGGGCCGTACGCACTCTCCGACCGGCAGGCCAGTAACGCGATCGTGGCCGCTGGGCTCGATCTTGCGGACGTGGCAGACACGCTAGATCGCTAGACACATAGACCACTGACCGGACTGCGCTAGGAGTGACGAGGAACTAGCGCAGCCCGGTCAGGGCTATCAGGTGCGCCCGAATGAATTCGCACCTTTAGGTTCGCTGACCCGGCCACCGGAAAGGCGGACTGCCTCCGGGCCAGCGGGTGCAGACGCTAGGTGCCTACACGCACCCATTGCGCGTCTGCGTTCCGCGAGCCGAGCCGCAGAAAGGAGTAACAAGACCCGGCTCGCGGAGATCTAGCTATGCAGTTGTCGCGATGGACAAAAGCCTAAAGGCTTGCGGTGCAACGACATCCGAACCTGTTCTCGCCCACAAGAACGCGCCCCTCTGTCCATTTGGCCGGCGCGAGCTCCCGAACAGGTGGGGCACGATTTCGAGCGTGGCCCCGATGCGATCAACGATGACGAAGTTCGAGAAGTCACCGTAGACGATCACGTAGTTGTTCTCGGTCGCAGCCGCGTTGATCGAGCCATCCATGTTGCTCAGCTCGTAGACGGAGCGCCCGAGCAGGCTCGGCGGGTTGTTCTGCAGGGCAGGGAACTTCAAGGCACCGTTGCCGGTCTCGAACTGCCGCAGCGTGTTCAGGATCGCCAGGTTGGCAGCCCACGACGCATTCGGCTGGAAGCGCGGAGGCAACGCGTTCTGGACCGTGTACACGTCTGCCGAGGCGAGCGTCTCCGGCGTCGCCGGGGTCACCAGCGGCACGGTGCCCGAGGAGGCAACGAGCTTAGTGATTAGGCCGGTAGGCTGCCCCGTCCCGGATCCGGTCGTATAGGCCGTCGCCGTCAGCTGATCCAGGCCGTCGACCAGAAGCTTCTGGAGCTCGGGCAGGAAGTTGGCTGCGTCCTGGCCGATCTCGAAGCTGAACGGCACGAACGCGTCGGCCTTGTGAACCGGGATGCTCGGCTGACCGAAAGTCGGTGAGGCATCCGCAACTTCGTTGCTCTCAGCGATCCACTCAGCATTGACCGAGGCCGACGTAATGCCGTTCCAGGTGTCGGTAGCAATCTGCACCACACGGCTGATCTGACGCAGCGGGTTGATCGAGCCGTTGCTCGTGATGTTTACGGCTGGGTCCAAGGTAAAAGGCACCATGTACCCAGCCGCAGAGTCGGTCAGCGACAGCGAGCGCTGCTCGGCCTGAACCTGCGCGACGGCGCGCCACGCGTCAGCCTCTTCTGAAGTCCAGGTCAGGTGACCGTTGTCCGGATCGGAGAGCTTCTTCATGAACGCCCGCTCGTAGGCCTCGTTGCCGGTAGCGACGGCCCACCGCTGAGTCCACGTCTGGGACTGCGGGGAGCCGGAGCCCATCACGTCCTCGACGATTTCGGCGCCGCGAGCGTTGATCCGGTTGTCGTTGACTGCCCGGTCGAGCGTGCGCATCGCTTCGTCGCGCTGCTGCAGGGCGGGGCCACGATCCTGCTGGGAGGCATACGGGTCCATGCCGCGATCGACCTGGAATCGACTGCCGGGACGACCAGCGCGGGTCATTTCCTTGGCCAGGTCCAGGCGCTCGACGTGGGTTTCCAGGTCGTTGAACTCTTCGGTGAGTCGGACAAATTCGAGTTCGTCTGCCTTGGACATGCGGTGCTTACCACCGAGCACTTCCATGCGGGCGTGAACCTGAATCATGCGAGATTTCGCCTGATCGTAATTGAGGTGGTTGACGATTGACATGTTGATTGTCCTTAAGGGTGAGCGCGGTCCGGCCAGCCAGAACGTTTGACGAAACCGCAAAGATGAAAGGGAGAGATTTGGCCGGGCGCTTGGCTACTAGGTGCCGCGCTGCGCAGCGCTTTCTATGCGAGATCAAGTGATTCACTCAATCTCGCTGCTGCTCGGGCGACTACCGGCTCTGCTCTTCGTGGCTGAGCTACGGGCCATCTGGCGGGTGCTCGGCCTACGGGCGAGGCAGTGGTTACGCGAACTGCTGACTGAATTCTACGACAGGGCACGGACAATCACCTAGCGCTTCGCGGCCGGCCATTTCTCCTACAGATCGTCGGGCACGTGGTCGGGCACTTCCGATACGAAGACCTCTGCGACCGGCCCATCCCCGAACAAAGCCTCCAGCGACACCATCGCCAGGCGGCGACCGCCCCAGGTGAGCTCGATCAGGTCGTCCTGGTCGGACATGTGCGCTCGCACTCCGTGCTCGTCATGCGCTCGGCAGTAGGCGACCCGCTCGGCCCGGTCCATCGGATCGAGTCCATCGACGGCTCGGGAGATGATTGCTTGGATGCGATCGGGTTCGGTGTTCATCGGGGATTCCCTTCGGTGGTGAGTTGACGGAGGTATTCGGCTCGCTTGGCGCGGAGCTGCGCGAGCGGGTTGTTGACGGAGAGCGATCGGTCCTCAGCTCGGCGCAGCGCCCGCTGGACGTAGCCGAGACTGGTGTTGCACTGCCGGGCGATCTTGCGCAGCGACAGCCCTGTGGCTCTGAGACGGACGATCTCTGCGTCTCGGGCAGGGTTAATCACATTCGGTCCTTTCGTTCGTCTGCGTGGCTCTCAGGGGGTCTCCGCCGCATCGAATGGCGAACTGCACGCTCGTATCGGTGCCCTCCTGGCCGATACAGGCCGCATGTGGGTTGACCTGTGGCTGATGCCAAGCAGGTGCGAAACGCCAACTTCAGACGGGGGGAGAGGCCCAGAGCAACGGTCAGGTGGGCAGGTCGTCGCGCGTCTTTGTGACGGGGTATACCCCCCGGCCTGCGGTTATGCCACCAATCACCGCGCCTCGCACGTAGATTGAGGTGGCCGGCCGTTTCGGTGTTCATGAAAGCTCGTGCCGCCGAAACCATGTGACCATGCCGCCGTACAGGGATCCGTCAGCGCGGGCTCGGATGGTGCCGAAGGCGATGCCGTACTCGGTCAGGTGTGGCCGGACAGCGTCAGCGTTGATGGTCACGACGGTCCCGGCCTTGCCGCGATAGCTCGGCCACGTTCCCTTCGACGGGTAGCGGGTCTCGTCCCGCTCGATGCGCACTCGGTCGCCTACTCGCAGGTTCATGCGCCGCTTGTCCGGTAGCGCCATGCCAGGCGGGTGCGGTCATAGACGGGTCGCAGGACGGTGCCGTCTGCATACCGTGCAGCCACTTCGGCAGCAGCGGTCGCCATCTCGTCGGCCAGCTTCTCAACCTCGACCTCGGGCCACCCGCAGTGCTCGATGTGGGCAGCACATGCGGTCACGATGTCGTCGAAGTCGAGAGCCACTTCCCTGACCATGAGCGCCGTTGAGGCCTTATGCGAATTCAGGCCGGGGTGCGATCGGTCGCAGCCGCAATCACGGCGGCTACACGGCGGGATGAACGGCGCTACAGCGAGCTCGCCTTCGATGCCCCAGCAGAACTCGCCAGCGCCGGGACGGTTGGTGATGGTCAGCATCTTCATGAGTTGTCGCTCCCTTTGGTGTGGTTGGTGGTTTTGGCCGGCCGTTTCATCGGTTCGTCGTCTACGAGGCCGGTCGCGGTCCTGTGCTGGCTGCACCGCGTTTCGGGTAGGTCGATGATGCGGGTGCATCGCCTGCCGGTTTTGGTCCGCGCGTCGCACTGCGTGGCATGGCCGAGCAGCGCTCGGTAACCCTGCGGCAGCTGGCCTAGCTGCTCATGCCTAGCGTGACGTGAGAGCCAGTCGTAGCGGCAGTTCGCGTCACTGATCCCCGGTCGGTAGACGAGCACGAAGTGCTCCTGACCGTTGGCCGTCTCGGCAGCGACGAGCGAGTAGTCGGGGAGGCCCGATTCGTCGAGGCTGATCCCGTAGTCGCTGATCTGATACTCAATGCTCATCGAACTATCTCCTTGGCTGGGTAGAAGCGGTCAATGTCGTTGTGGTGGTTCTTGACTCCTAGCGGGGTCTCCTGCTGTCCCTTCCCGTCGCATTCGTTGCAGTTGGCGATCACCCAGAGCCGGTATTCGGTGATCGCCTTCTTGTGCTCGGCAGCGTTCTTCACCCACTGCTTGTGAACCTTCCATTGCGACTTGCAGTCCCGGCAGTCCCATTCATCACCGGGCCCCTCGGGCATGTGGCTGGCGCAGTAGCGCTCCGGCTCCGGTCCGGGCTTGGGCGGCAGTTCCGGTCTGTCGAGCTCGCCGATAGGCGGCGGCTTCGTTTGCTGTTGCCGATCAATCTCAGGGTGGGCCATGCCGGGTACGGCCGTTGCGCCGCTGTCGCACGTTCCCGCGCGAACGCCCTCCTTGGTGTTATCCCTTGGTGTTTCTGGATTGGTGGGCGGCACCACCGTGCCGGTAGAAATGTCTCCCCGTGCCGGTTGAAATGCACCGCCGTGCCGGTTGAAATCAGCTTCTACCGGCATCTGAGTGCCGGTAGAAACGGGAGCCGGAAGGAGTCTGTAGACGGCTGCCATGCCACGTTTGGGGTTTGCTCGGCCCGTCTGTTCAATGAGCCCGATCGCCTTACCCGCACGGAGTGCCGACCGCACAGCACGGTGTTGCAACCCGCACATCTCAGCCAGCCGTGCCTCGCCCGGCCGAGCATTAGTCCCCTCAGGGAAGTCCGCGAACGTCTCCAACGCCAGAAGGACAAGCTTTTGTGCGGTAGTCAGCGAGCTTTGGAAAGTCCGCTTTCTCCACTCGCGCCGCTGCGCACGGTTCATCTGGCCACTCATCTAGACCACCAGCCCGAGCTTGCGTGCCTGCGCAGTCATCTTGAGGTCGCAGCCCCGGCAGAGGCTCGATCGCAGGCTGTCCGGATGGTGCGTGACCTTCCCGCACTCCTGGCAGCGCCCGGCAGGGAGCGTCCCGACGCGAATTCGTTCTGCTACCTGGCGACCCTTCTCGACCAGCGCCGGATCGGGCGGAACGTACGGACCCCAAGGCAATTCATCGGGGCCGGCCAAATCGGTCTTGCGCTCCGACTCGCACTCGCGGTGACTGTCGTCGTCCTGCGGTCTGGGGCGCTTCCTGCCAGGCGAATACTCGCCGTCGCTGCCGGTCAGCCCACGGTAGAGCTCGATGTCCTCAGACGGGACGACGCGCACGGTGCCGCGCTGATCCTGATGAACCACCAGAGCGCCCGAGCCGAGCCCGGTCAGGGCTTCGTCAAGGGTGAACCAGCCCGCATCCATATCGTTGAACCACGGATGCCACTGCCCGCAGAAGCGTCGGCCCGACGTGGGGTCGGGGCAGCAGTCGAACACCCCGCTAACGACGCAGCGCTGAGCAGTGATGCGCCGCACGCTGGTCGCGGTCACAGTGCCCTTGATCGGCACGCCGGATTCCCAGTCCACGTCGGTGTCGTTGTGGCGCAGCGCCGGAACGGTATAGCCGATGCTGTCGGCAATCCCCTGAGTAGCGGGCAGCCAGATCGGCAGCCAGCCAGCGCGGAACGATTTGGTGGTGCGCGATTTCGCGTCCCGCTCCACGATCGAGGAGAACTGCGCCTCGATGCCGAACCGGCTCGGCGCTTCGACGGCTAGATCGAGCCGGGTCTGGCCGGTCGAGTATTCCTCGCTGACCGCATACCCGGCGCTCTCCAGCGCCCGCCGCGCATAGCCTTTCATGTGACGGTGCGCAGCACCCTCGGACTCATGCCTGACGGCTACACGACACATAGAGTCGCCCTGGCCGGGGTAGTGAGCAGCCCACAGCCGGTCATCGATCTTGCGGAGATACATCTGCCCGCCGTGAGCCTTGGTGCACCACAGCGGCATTCGCCCCCGGCGTGCGTTGTGGCCCTCGTAGAGCTCCCACAGCGCAGCTACCAGTGACGACGTAGCTTCGGACAGGTCGACGATCTGATCCTTGAACAGAACGTAGTCGGCCATTACTCGTCACGCCCACTACGACGGCGACGGACCTGAGCGGACTTCAGAGCCAGGCGTTTGAAGTGGGCCTTACGGGCGTGCTCGGCGCGGATCGCACGCTCGGCAGCGGTGAGCTCGCCGTTGGGGTCGACCTGCAGCTCGAACTTGTCGAGCAGCGCCTTGCGGGCATTCGCGGTTCGTGCTGCGCGATCTTCAGTACGCGCCCAGGATTCGTGTGCTCCGATTTGGCCACGAATAGACCTCTCGGCCGGGGACAGCGGCATCTTCACTCCATGGGAGGAGGAGCAGTCCATGGGGACTGCTTTTGATACCGACCCCGTTGAGGGTGTCGAGCCGGGCTAGAGACTTCCCCGGCTTCGATGGGGCCACAGACACCGGCTAGCGGTGCTGAGCTCCGGACTTAGACCTTAGCACAGCGCCTGACGATCTCGGCGTACAGCGCAGGCTCCGCGAGCCTCCGCTTCTGCTCATCGAGGTTGCCGAGCTCCACTATCTGCCGACCCAGCTGAGAGAGAACGACTTTCACGTCGTCGCGGTCGACTTCATCGCGGCCGTCGCTGCGCAACGCATCGAGAATGACGGCGAGCGTATCCCCCCTGGGGGACACGCCGTTGCCGAGCTCGACCCGCGCGGGGCTGAGCGGTTCGCCTATTGCGATCCCGGCATCTCGGCGCGGAAGCGGAACCTGCAGTGCCCTATCCCGCATCGAGGGATGAATGGCTCGGCTCCACTGCGGTGTCTGCCTCCTGCTCGGCGGGGTATTGAGGAACCACTCCCGAGGTTCATCGCCCTCATTGGTGAACGTGTGCAGTTGCGTCCGACCGTGTCTCGTTTCGGCGCTCACTCTGATGTCCCATGAGGTGCTCACAGGTCACCGAGCCCGAGCCCGCGAGCCTCAGCGGCAGCCCGATCGGCTGCGGTCGCTCGCGTGTAGCGGTCGAGCATGTCGCGGCTCGACCAGCCGGCCACGGCCATCAGCCCGCCTTCGGAGCCTCCTGCGGCCAGCCAACGGGAGGCAGCAGTGTGCCGCAGCAGATGCGGGTGAAAGTTGGTCAACCGCGCGAGCTCCGCACGACGCTTGAGGGCGACGCGCAGGCCGTAGTAGTCGATGCCTTTGCCTCGGTCTCCGAGCCAGAGCGTCGGGGTGTCGGCCAGACGGTGGGAGCGCCGCGCACGAAGGTAGCGGTCGATCGCCCTAGCGGTCTGATCGCCAAACGGGACCGTCCGGCCTTTCCCGCCTTTGCCGCGCCGCACGATCGCACGCTTCCCATTCAGGTCGATGTCTGCCACGGTCAGCCCGCAGACCTCTCCGGCCCGCATGCCGGTCTCGGCCATCAATCGCACGATCGCCTCGTCGCGGCGGTCGCGGAACTCTTTGCCTCCGCAGGCTTTGATCAGACGGCGCAACTCGTCGTCGGTTAACGACTCGGTCACCTTCGCGTCCAGCTTCGGGGCCTTCAGCCCGAGCAGCGGGTCCTCGTCGATCTCGCCTTCCTCTTCGAGCCACGCCGAGAACCGCCGCACCGCCAACTGGCGAGACCGAGCAGTCGACGGCTCGGCCCCGCCGTCGAGCAGATCCGCGACGAAGCCCTTCACGAGATCGCGATCGAGCGCAGGAGAGTGGCCGTGCTCGTCGCACCAGCGGAGGAACGCCCGTACACCGTCGCCGTAGCTCTTGATCGTCTGCGGAGACTTACGCTCGGCCCGGAGCGCCAACTCCCACGACGGCAACAGAGCGGGCAGGTCCACAGCCGGGGCGGGTCGCCGCCGCCGCGACGGGGAACTCATCTCGCCCGCCGCACGGGCTTAAGGAGCTCGGCCAGCTTCCAGCGCTGCTCGGCCGTCAGGGGTGGGGCTTCGGCCAGCACCCGGTCGATGTACGCCCGCGTGCGGGCCTCCTGTGCTGCCGTCGAGCGGCGCTGCCTGCTATCCGTCACGAGAAAATATATTAACTAACAGCGCTGTAGTCTGCTAATATTTCTGAACTGACCGGCGATCCTGCTGGTCAGACCGATAACGGGAAGAGTCGCTCAGTCCAGATAATCGCGCAGGACCTGGGAGCGGCTGGGATGACGCAGCTTCGACATGGTCTTCGACTCGATCTGGCGGATCCGCTCGCGGGTCACGCCGTACACCTGACCGATCTCGTCGAGGGTGCGCGGCTGGCCGTCGGTGAGGCCGAACCGCAGCCGCACCACGCCGGCTTCGCGCTCGGACAGCGTCTCCAGCACCGACTGCAACTGGTCCTGCAGCAGGGTGAAGGACACCGCATCGACGGCTACCAC
>JAGQTU010000101.1 GCA_020438865.1 Mycobacterium sp. | reverse complement strand
CATGGCCTACCCAACCCCCTGGGAACACGGATTGGCCGAGCGCAATCTTGCGGCCATCTGGGCCAACTACCGCGCGCTGGGCTACACCAGATTGATCTACACCAACACCGTCAGTGTGCTGCCCACCGTCATGCAGGCACTGCTCGATGCAATGGGCGGCAACGTCGAAGCGGTCGCTGTCCTGCTGACATGCACCGAAGACACCGCCCGCCAACGGCTTACCCAGCGGGAAAAGGGTTCAGCACTCAACCGTCAGATCGAACTCAGCACGCAGATGGCGGTGGCACTCGAAGCCACCTGCCCATCGACCGTGCACCGTGTTCCTACCGACACCTGCAGTATTCAATCGGTAGCCGCAGCCGTCATCCGGCTGACAGGCTGGCTTCCCGGCTAGCCGTCACCACCCACGGAAAATGCGAGACAGGATGTGATCCGTCTCGTTTCTTTAGATCTGAGACGCTGCCGAGTGCGAGGCCCTGTCATGGTTCAGCCCACCGTGTCGTTGCGGGGCCCCTCGCTGTCACCGGATCTCGATGACATAACCCACCATCGCTACCGTCCGTCCTTACTGTGAGACCGGGAAGCCGCCATCGGCGGCACCGGACGAGTCACCACGTCGGGCAGCAAGACCGGGCCTGGCGTCGCTGCCCTCGATCGGATGGACAGATCCCGGGAAGGGCACCCCTCACGGGGCCAGACCGGTTCAGCGTCGCGCTCCATCAGGACGACGACACGGATCGTGTCAGCCGCACCAGAGGTTTCCCTCGTTTGCATTCGGGAATACATAGGCCCGTCAATTGGCGATCGCCATCGAGGAGTCGAGCCCGCCATTCCTATCGGCGACCAAGACGAGGACAAGAAGATGAGCCAGCACCGCACCGGGCCTGACTCGGAATACGCCGACCTGCGTCCCATGTTTGCCCACCTCGCGACGCTCGAACCGGGCACATCGGAGTTCGTTGGTCAGCGCGACGCTATCATCAAACGCTGCTTGCCCCTGGCGGATCACATCGCCCGCCGCTTCGCCAACCGTGGCCAGCCCATCGACGATCTCGTCCAGGTGGCGCGCGTGGGGCTGGTCAACGCGGTGAACCGTTTCGACGTACAGGCCGGTCCGGACTTCTTGTCTTTCGCAGTCCCGACGATGATGGGCGAGGTACGCCGATACTTCCGCGACTACAGCTGGTCGCTGAAAGTGCCGCGACGCTTCAAAGACCTGACTACCCCTCTCAACCGAGGCCGCGAGGAACTGTCTCACACGTTGGGGCGCGCCCCGAACGCGAGTGAACTTGCTGACTACCTCGGTATCGACCGCGAGGAAGTGCTTGAGGGCCTCATCGCAGCGGATGCATATTCGACGGTGTCCACCGATGTGCCGGTCAGCGCGGGCGACGACAAGCTGGTTCTGTCCGACCAGTTGGGATCCGAGGATGCCAACATCGAGCGAATGCTCACCGTGCAGGCCCTGCGCCCGCTGATCACCGCCTTACCCGACCGCGAACGTCTTGTATTGCGCCTCAGGTTCTTTGAGAACATGTCGCAAACGCAGATAGCGGAACAGATCGGCGTGTCACAGATGCACGTTTCCCGCATCCTGGCCCGCTCGATCGCCGCCCTGCGAGAGCAGTTAGAGAATGGGGAATCCGCCGCGGCCTAACGACCACCCTGAGCCGGTGGTATGACAGGCGGCTGCCGCTCGAAGGTGGCCGGTGGCTTGGACAGGATGGGGCCGCCCGATTTCGACGGTGTGGTCGGCGATCCGTTCGTCGAAGCAGCCCAGCACGGCAGCCACAGAGACGGGGTGGTCCGCGATGCGCAGCACCACAGCCGGGCTTGCGGGCAGGTGATCCAGGCGCGGTGTCGCATAGACCGCCGGTCAGCGCCGACACCAACCGTTCCACCGGGAGTGTTCCATCATGCAACGATGCCCTTTATCAGCTAACATGCATGGGCGATCTGCACAGTCAAGGCCTGCGAAAATGCGGTAGTTGCGGTGCAATATCAAATCATCGCCCGGTGCTCGTCGCCAACCGCCAGTACGGACCGGGACATCACTGCGGTCAGGTATCGAGTCGAGGGCGCTACGGGCAGCTGTAGTCGTGAGCAGATGATCACCCTGCTGGAACAGGGCCACACCGCCTTCGTCACAGATCAACACGGCTACTCCGACGTGGGGATCTTCGACTTAAACAAGGTCAAATATTTGCGCACGTACTGGGGCGACTTCTGGGACGACAACCTGATCTTGCTGCCGACGTTCGATGTCGACGTACGCCGGCACAATCCGGCTGTCGGTTCGGATGCCCAGTCCCGCCGCCGCCATGTGGGCCCCCTTGTTGGACGCGTTCAGATCGCCGTGTCACGGCTGATCGGTGTCACGCCACGGTGGCGCCGCCGGGCCGACGAGCGCCCCGCTCTCGCCCGGACCTAGAAGCCCCCAGGCGCGGTCGAACGGCTTCAAACCATGTCCACCACACCACACCGGGGTGCCTGATTTCGGAATACCGGGCACCCATCCCGCTTCACGAGGTTCGATCCTGCGGGTCACAAAGTGCCGTCATACACCTAACGGCGACACCCGGTTACCGGTATCCTTGGTAGGGCTGACGGGGTCACGACGATGCGGCGTATGTTCCGGTCGGCCTTCCCCGTGCAATGAGGTCACGCCATGGCGCCACTACCGCAGAGATCTGTGGGTAGCGATGTTGATGATGTCGCGTTGGCGTGGGAGCTGGCTGCATCTGCGTGCCCGCATCTGGGCAGAGTGCAAAACGACGCTATCTACATTCAGCTCGGTATCGGTGAGACGTTCGACGCCATCGATGCCCTTATCAGCGCCCTCGTGGTGCACCAGATACCGATCAGTGCTGCCCTGGCCGCCAGGACCGTGCACTGGCTGGACAGCTATCGCGGTCAACTCGCCGAACCGCGTCTACGCCAAATGCTCACCGAGCTGACTACGCATCCCTCCGATCAGCGCCAAACATCGCCTCGGACAACGAATCCCGCGCACTCCGACGAGGTCGCCTAAGCACACGGGCACGCCCTGGGTTCGGGAGACCGCAGACAGCGCCGCGAAGGGCAGCGACAGAAACCCGCCCCGATCCGCAAAGAACCGTTGTGGCTCACGATAACTGAGCGCGCGGTAGCATTTGGTGCGCTTTGGCCGCACCTAGAAACCGCCCGGAACCGACCGATGGGGACATGCGTTCCGCCACTCGGACGGTCGGTGTGGCTACGGCGATCTGGGATGGGCGTGGGCGGAATCGACGATGAGATTCGTGCCTGTTCGTTTCGCTTGGTACATGAGCATGTCGGCGTGCTGCAGCAGCAGCTCGGGGCTGGTGCCTGGGTGGGCGAGGACAACGCCGATGCTGACCGAGAGGTCATCGTAGATGCCAGCGCCGAGGGCCACCGGCCGGGTGAGTTCGGTGCGAATCCGTTCCGCCACGCGGCGCAACTGCTGCGTGTTGTCCACGCCGGGGCAGAGCACCGCGAATTCGTCCCCGCCGAGTCGGGCCGCGGTGTCTCCTGGCCGGATGGATCGTCGGATGCGCCGTGCCACTGTTTGCAGCACCTCATCCCCTTCGGCGTGGCCCCACGAATCGTTCACCGCTTTGAAACCATCAAGGTCGAGGTAGACCAACCCCACCCGCTGCGAGTCGGCGTGATCAGCCTCGGCGAGGGCGGTTTCGATCCGCTCCTGCAGCAGTGTCCGGTTCGCCAATCCGGTCAACGGGTCATGCAGGGCAGCCTCACGCAGTTTCCGGGCGTGTTCGCGTGCGTCGGTGACATCGCGAAAGGCCATCACCGTGAGCTGCGGCTGGTGGACTAACGGCACCGTGGCCAGCTCGACGACCCGCGGTTCGTTGGCGGTGTCGAGGACGAGGTCACGGGCCACACCGTGCTGCGGCCCTACGCCGGCGTCGCCGGGAGCCGACATGTCCGCGCGGGCCGAGAGAATCTGAGTAACCGCGCTGGAGTCGGCTGCCCGGGCGTTCTTCAGGACGACCTCGCCCGCCGAGGTCACGACAAGCACGCCATCGTGGATGCTGTCGAGCACCGCGCCAAACAGTTCCGCACTGCGATCGGCCTGAATCCGAGCGTCGTCGAGTTGCCCAATAAGGCGATTTCGAGAATCCCGATACAGCGACAGAGCCAAAACGACGAGCGTCAGACTGCACACCATGGCTTGCGCCAACAGGGCACGAACCTGAATCTCGGGCACAATGAACACGCCTCGGTCCTTGAGGGTGGCAACAACGATCCACGCCCCGGCGACGCTGACAAACAGGGTGGTCACCGTCGTGCTGTAGCGCAGTGCCAACCACAGTGCCGGCACGATGCTGACGAACGCCAGCGGCAGCCCGGTATTGTACCAGAAGATCCACACGAACACTGCGGCGACACCGACCCCCGCCAGTGATGCCTCCAGGGCGGCCACCGCTGAGAATCGCCGACATCTCCATTCGACATCGGGGAGCCGCAGCCATACCGCGACCCCGATGAGCGCCGAGGCGCCGTTACGCACCACAAACAATACAAACGTCTGCCCGGCCGGGGCGCCCGCCTCCACGACCAACGCCGCGGTCGCGACCGCGGCCGCGCATCCGCATCCGCACGTCACCGCCCCGACCAGCCGCGCCAAATCACTCGGGTCACGAAGAACGATGTGATCGCGTCGATACCCCAATATCGCCACGGTGACGACCGCCAAAACGACATTGACCACCACGAACCACGCAGCGATCGACACCGTCGCTTCTGTAGCAAGGTTCACGGCAAAAGTCACGGCACCCAGCACCACCACATGAGCGGTGCGCACGGCCCTGCTGTATCGCTGAGCCACCAGCAACCAAATGATGGCGACCGCCGCCGCCGGCCAGACCAGCGCGACCTCGCTTCCAGGTATCCGCGACACACGGCCGACTACCGCCGCCATCGCATACACCCCAGCGAACACGACGAAGGCGGTCAGAGGACGCAACACTCGATTCAGCAGAGGCCCCTCCTTCCGCCGCACACCTCACACCGCGGAGTGCTCTTTCAGAAGGATCGCACGATTTAACGAGCAGCTGACCTGACTGAGTGCGGTTCCACTTGGTGCTCCAGGTGCGGCTCGCGCCGCCAGCCGGTCGTGGTGGCGGTACCAGTCGATCGCGCGGCGCAGCTTCGGATAGGCGCTGCGTCCTTGGGGCAGCTCGTCACAGTGGGGCAAACATCCCGCCCCGGCCTTTGACTGGCTCGAACCGTTGGGCGTACTCCACGCGGCGGACCTGGACAGAGATAGCCGATGTGCCCTCTAACAAGATCACAATACTCAGAACTCTGGCCATAATTGCCCAGAACACCCATCACGCTATCGTTCGGGCGGGTCATGCGACGAAAAAGCGCACGCTGGCCACCAGCCGAGGACTGCGACGACTGCCAGTACCGAGCGTGGGCACGTCGACATCAAGAGAATCCGTTTGCCGGCTTTCCGCGGAGGCAGTCGCAGCAGGCCTAGGTAATCGACTGTCCCGGCTCCGCCGGTGATGACGGTCGGGGGGGGGGGGAGACGGCCATCACCGGCGGCCGCCGTGACGGGCACGACCCTGGCAACCCATCCCACAGCACTATCAATATAGGCACAACCCCATAGAGCCGAGGGCGAACGCACAATAATTTGCCGCCCTTGTGTTTGCGTTTCCCGCCTAGCTCTCGGGACGCCAGGCCAACTCCACCGGCGAGGTGAGGCATGCTGGGCAATGAAAGCAATGAAAGCAGCCCGCCAATAACGTCGGTGACGGGTGGGCGTGCGGCCTCGGGCACAGCGGTGGGGTGGTTAGAGGCTGAGGTCATAGCCGCTCTCTTGTTCGCGGTGCTGGCTGCGGTCAAGTCCGAGGTGTCGGTTTAGTGCCCGGTCTTGTTGTGCGCGTTGGGTTTTCTGGTAGGTGCTGCGCCGGCGGGTGAGCGTGTGTTGGTGCTCGGCGACCAGCGAAGCGACCCGCTCGGGCAGGTCCTGGGTGGGGGTGTCGGCGGCGATTTGGTGTGCGGTTCGGGCGGGTTCGTCGCGGCCGATGACCTGCCGGAGCGCCCGGGCGGCGTGGGTGGGGGTGCCGCGCCGCGCCAGGTGCATCCCCGCAGTCTCACCGCCGGCGGCACGATCATGGCCGTGGGTGTGGTCGGCCTCAGCGGAGTCGCGGTGGTAGAGGTAGGCGTGATTGGATTCGCGGCCGCGGGTCAGGGCGACGTAGGCCAGGTTGCGGCTGGCGGTCTCAGCGAGCACGGCGTGGGTGGTGTCGGCGGTGACGCCCTGGGCGGCGTGCACGGTGACGGCATGGCCGAGCTGCACATGGTTACGCAGGTAATCGTCGCTGAAGACGGCCCACGCGCCGTCGCTGAGCCGGCGGGCGGCCAGGCGGGGATGCTCGGCGCTGTCGTCGACTTTGATGACCTGCCAGCGTTGCCCGTTACGCACCGGCGCCTCATCCAAGGTTTGGGTGCGGTCGTCGGGGTTGTAGACGGTAATCGTCGGGTCGTTACGGCGGGTGATCACCACATCCCCGGTGGTGATGTTGTGGCCGCGAGCTCCGGTCACCGTCGTGGTGTCGCGCCCAGCGGCGGCATGCTGGGCGATGGTGTGGTCGTGGACACGGCGATTGAGCGCATCACACATCTCGGTGGTGTCGGCGAGCAGCAACGCGTCTTTCCCCGCGGCGAGATCAGTCTGGTGGGCGGCCAGCGCGTCGGCGGCCATGGTGACCTGATCCCCACACGCCAACCGCTGGTGGTCGCGATACCAGTTGATTGCGCGGCGCACCGCCGCGGGCCCGCCGTCACCCACGGCCAGGGCCGCGGTGCGTTCGGCCGGATCGTGTTGGCGCCACACCTCGGTCAAGCGTTGCGCCCAGGGCAACTCCTCGCAGAGCTGGGTGAACATCCCGCCGCGGGCTTTGACCGGCTCGAGCTGGTGGGCATCACCGACCATCACGGTTTTGGTTCCCGCAGCGGTGGCCGCGGTAAGGAATTGGCGCCAGTGGTCGGTGCCGACCATGCCGGCTTCATCGACCACGACAACATCGAACGGGCCGAGCTGCAACCGGCCATCGGCGAGGCGGGCCAGGGCACTGTGCATCGTGTAGCCCTCGCTGGCCGCGCCTTCGGCGACGGCGACATCGACGGCTTTTCCGGTCGGGGCGATCACGATCATTCGCGCCTTCGCGCGGCGTTCGACAATGCTGCGCAACGCCCGCATCGAGGTGGTCTTGCCCGCGCCGGCCGGCGCCGACAGCGGCACCACCAACTGGGGGGTGGCGGCGATCGCGGTGACCACCTCATGCTGCTGGGCGGAGAGCCCCAGGGCGGTCGCGGTGTGCTCGGCGGGGCGCACCCAGGCCATGGCCCGCACGTTGGTGGTGTCAACGAGGTCGAACACCCGACGTTCCTCAGCCAAAATCAGATCCACGGTGTAGCGCGCGGATCCTTCCCTCTGGTGCGCCAGCCGCGGCCCCGTGAGCCGCATCCCGACCGCATCCACGCACGCTTCGATGAGCTGGCGCGGCAACCCCGCACCCGCACCGACAGCACTGCCGCCACCGTTGTCGGAACCGCCGGTATCGCCGGCGATAAGCGGGAGTTGGGCGCCGATGACTTCCACCAGATCCGCCCGCGTCAACCCGGCTTTGTCGGCGCGGGCGGCCATGGCCGCCACGGCGCGCCGATCCACCACCGGCCTCCCGCGCGTCAGGCGCGCCGCGGCCGCGCGCGCCGCCTGCTGACGCGCTTCCCGCGCCTGCTGTTGGGCGGCGCGCGACACCCGCAAACCCCGCGCATCGGCGCGCCATTGGGCGCGTAGTTCGGCCCAGGACAGCGATTCGGGTTTGCGGGGTCGGGTGGCTTTTTGGGCGGCCGCTAACTGCGCCTGCGACAACCCCGCGACAGCGTCGATGACGGTCAGATTGTTGGCTGCCCACTGCCGTAACTGGGTGCTTCTCTGCGACCAGGCGGAGATGGTTGTGGGGTCGATGCCGGCGATCTCCGCCATCCCCGTAGCGGGGTCGACTGGCCCCCACTCGATCCCGGCCAGCCGGTGCAGTTCATACCGCAGGGTGGCCTGATAAATGATGCCGGCGGCGCGGGCTTCATGAAACAGCGACGTGCCGTCAATCGACACCAGCCGCCCATCGGCGCGGGCTTGCCGGTTGGGCACCAGCACGTGGGTGTGCAGGTGCGGATCCCCGGCTCGGGAGGTCTCGTGCTGGTAGGCCGCGGCCACCAAACCGGGCAGTTTAACGAGGTCCTTTTCTCCGGTGATGGGGTTATGCACCCGGGTGTAGCCAGCATGCTGGGCGAGGTATTCGAGGGCTTCGCCGATCGCCGTCTGGTGCGCAGCGGACACGGCTTTGTCGATGACGTCATCGCCGAACACCCGCACCAACGACACACTTTTCGGGGCGCAAAACGTCAAATCAAAGCCGTGCACGCCACTCGTGCCGTGTGCCCGTCCGCACTCCCCAGACGGCGCCACACCGTCATCGAGCCAGCGCGCCACCACATCGGGATCAGCATCCCCACCCGCACGCTCACCGCCGGTCAAACCCACCAAGTCCGCGGCCATACGAGCAGCCCCCGCGCACATCCACACCGGGGTACGGGTGTCGCGTTCGGCGTAATACTCCGCCAACCCCCCATTAGCTTTTTGCCGGTCGGCGATCGCATCGCCCACGGCGCGGGCAGTGTCGTTGTAGTAATTCACCGACCACAACGACAACTTCGCCACCGTCAACACCACAACCACCCCATCACCCGCGATCCGGGGCGCCCGCCGACCCGCCAGGGGAGACGAACCGACGGACGCCACCACCAGCCTCGCACAACTTGTGCAAATGTGCCACACGGTCTCGGGGTAGTTAGGGAAGGTAGCGGAGAGGGAGTAGACGAGCTGAGGGAAAGCAGCCAAAGGGCTGCTAAAACAAGGAGACGGTGGAAGGGATTAGGAGGCAGAGAGTGGGATGAGATGGGAGAGAGTCGACTACCGGAATGTATGAAGCGGCGGCTGCGCCCCGAGGCATAACCGGTGGCGGCACGCGCACGGGTAGTTGTCCGCTGCGGACCGAACATGTCTAGGTGCATTAACTACTGCTGTCGGGCCTCGCGGTGGACAGCCAATGACAGCGGCGTGATGCGTGGGGCTGCTGCGTGGTTGTCGCGTCTGGTGGAGGCGGTGGCGTACTCGTGGCAGTGCGTGGTGGCGCTGTGGTGGGCGCGCTCGCGCAGCACGCGGCGGATCTCTTGTTGGGCGGCGAGGATCCGGGCTCGCGAGGCGTCGGTGAGCACCACTGGGCGCGGCGTCTGGTCGATGCTGGCGGCGGCGTAGCCGCCGGCCTTTGGTGTTGAGGGTTCGGGAGGTGACCAGTTCAGCCGTCGTAGGCGGCTGGACAGGAATGCGCCGGGGTTGGTGATGTGGTCGGGCCAGGTCGCACCGCGTGCGCGCATGTCGGCGTTGAGGGCGTCGGTGATGGCGTGGGCGGTCCACACCGTGGGGTCGATGCCAGTGGCGGTCAGCGCATCGCAGATGGTGCCGATGTGCACGCGGTCCAGGCCATGGGTGGCAGCGACGAGGCTGGCGGCCAGTCGCTGAGTGGCCAGTGGGCGCGGCGTGGACCGCCGTGACGGACACACTGCACGGCCTTTTCCCGGATCTCGGGGCACGGGCGCGCTTGCGCGCCCGCTTGGTGAGTGACTCCCTACGGGAGAAAAAGAACTAACACCGCCTGACGGCGGTAGGTGGAAATCGTGCACAGGTTCCTGCACAGGACGACGCCGTGCCGGTCGGGGGTCGCGGCGGGGCACCAGGTGGTACACCGAGGGTCGCCGCCCGACGCTGGGGGTTCCTGGTGAGCCGTGGCCACGTTGGGCCTCCACCGCCCATTGGGAGGCCCGCAAGACCCGCCAGGCGGCGGTCACGGTGCGCACGTCGCAGCCCACCCGGTGCGCGATCGTGGCGCGGGTGACGGCGACGTGGCGGCCGGTGGCGTGATCGGCGTGCTCGGCCATCACCGCCGCGATCGATAACAAGGTGGCCGCGGTGATCGACACCCGCTGCTCCGCGCACAGCTGGCCCAGGGCCGGCGACTGCGCCCAGCGTTGGAGTCCGTCGAGCCAGCTGCTGCGGCTGGTCCACATCGGCGCCCGCGGCGCACACGCGCCCGCGCGTTCCACCCAGCCGCGACGGCGCTCGTTCGCGAGCGCACGCATGACGTGCGGTGTGGGTGCGATGGCTGCGAACGGCGTGGGCCGCGCACTGCCCACCCGAGCTGATCGGGTGCTAAGGAAGTCACGATTTGCGCACTGATTGCGCGCCATTTCTGGAACGTCAGACAGGCGTGCGCTACCGTGAGACGAGTCCAGCAAGACACGTCCCTTTCGGGGCAACGGGTGCGGACCCGGAACCGAGCGGCTAACTCGGTTCAAACCCAGACAGGGCCTCGCTACGGCGGGGCCTTTGTCATGTTCAGGCTTGGATCTGCACCGCTATGGAAATGTCACATCTGCCCGCCTACAGGTGGCGGGGCGTGTGTCTACATCGCCAGCGGCAGAACCTCCTTGTCGAGTTCGCGGACAGCCTCGGGCCGACCAACCGCAATGGCGAGCAGGTCTGCGGAGAGCTGGCTGACGCTGGTGCCGCGTTCGGCGGCCATCTCACGGAGCCGGGCGTATACGGATGCGTCAGCGCGAACCTTGATCTGCTCGCGCGGACCTTTGTGCGGTTGGGCCATCCCGTGATCCTTCCGCGAAAGGAGCCTTGTACCTGGTACCGACACGCACTTGGCTGGGACTGCCGTGAAACAGGAGGTCGTTCCTGGGGTCACCACAATGGCAGGCCGAGAAAGGGTGAGGCCTGGCCCCGCGCGGGCACCGGGTAGCCCGCGAGTCCTCGCGTCAGGGCCGTTTGGTGAGGATCGCGATGGCGGCTTGGATGACGACGCCGAGGACGGCGCTGATGACGCGTCCGGTATCTCCGATGGTGAGCTTTGATTCCGGGTTGCGGGCGTGGATGCGATCGGCGAGAACGCAGACGCTCACGACGATGGCCACGACTCCGAGGATGGCAGCGATGCACACGGCCAGGTCAGTTCCGCTCATGGTTGGTGCTCTTTCTCTGGTTGGTCGGGAAAGCGGCTCCCGGAGCGGGGTGTTTGAGCTCCGCTCTCTTCTTCTGGGCGGAACTGCGCTGTTTTCCACGGCACTGGCCGCACCTTTCTCGTCGTGGCAACTCGGTCATTAGTGAAGTACCGGGGCGAGAGCTGTTTTCCGTCGCGCGGTGCGGCAGGTAGTTCTCTGGCACTCATCGGGAGGTATATGCCGGCGGGGTGCAGCGGCGGGTCGCGAGGTGCGGGTCGAGGCGAAGGGATGCTGGGTGTGGCATTCACGACCTCTAACGCCTTGTTTCGACCCGATTTGCCGACAAGCCGGGTGGTCACGGTTCGGTAACGGTCTGAACAATGCCGTCTTACGTCGGGAGACGTAAAGACGTAATAGCGTGTTGACGTATATGCGTCATTGCGCTGTGACGTAAGGTTTGGGCATGCCTACGGTTTCTTTGGTCCACACCAAGGGCGGCGTCGCGAAGACGACCTCGGCGGTGTATCTCGCGACCGCTGCCCAGCGCCGCGGTCGCGATGTCGTACTTATTGATGCCGACCCGCAGGGCTCGGCGCTGGAATGGGCGGCGGCCGCCCAGGATGACCCCTTGCCGTTTCCGGTGGTGCCGGCACGCCGACCCCTGGACGTCAGTGGCCACCAGGAGTTGACGATCGTGGACACTCCCCCGGGTACGGCACAGGTTATTCAGGAAGCGATCGAACTGGCCGATTTGGTCGTGGTGCCCACGGGGGCCTCACCGCTGGATGTCCGCCGGGTATGGCCGACTTTGGAGATCACCGCGCACCGCCCCACGGCGGTGCTGCTGACCGGCGTCGATCTGCGGACCCGACTAGCCGACGAGGTGAAGAGCCTGCTGGAGGACGAGGGCGTGCCGGTGATCGAAACGCGGATTGTTCGCCGTGAGGGCATCCGCCGGGCGTTCGGGTCTACACCGAATCACCTGTACGGCTATGACGACGTGTTCGACGAGCTGATGGGGGCATTGGTTCATGTCTGACTTGACTTCGAAGATGGCCGCGCGGGTGAAGACAGAGCCCGCCAAGCGGGCGGCTGAGGCGTTCCGCTCCCCCACTGACGATATGCAACGCGCCACCGTTTACCTGCCACGCGCGACGGTGCGCGGACTGAAGCAGGCCGCACTGGACCAGGACACGAGCATGAGCAAAATCCTCACTGACCTGGCCGATCGGTGGTTGGCACAAAACGTAAAGACGTAAGGACGTAAATGCGTCCTTACGTCCTTACGTCATTACGCATACAACTTCATACCCCTGCCGGGAACGTCCTGGCGGGCGATTGCATGCCCGCCAGTTAGCGTCTGTTCCATGCGAGTGGGTGTGTACATCGACGGTTTCAATCTGTACTACGGCGGCAAGTTCCTCTGCGGCTCTGGCACGGCCGGTTGGCGATGGCTCGACCTGCGCGCGTTGGCGACACGGCTGATGGCCAACCATTCCGCTTGGAACGGCGCGACCGTTGAACGCATCGTGTACTGCACTGCGCGTATCTCAGGAGCTGACAACCGCGTCGGCAGTCGAGAACAGGACGCCTACCTCGCCGCTTTGACCCGCGCCGCTGTCGTGGATCACATCGAAGAGGGCAACTACGTCAACCGCGTAACCTCCGCGCCCCTGGCCACCAAGGACCGACGCGGGCGTCCGGTTCTCACCACCCCAGCTTGGCCGGTAACCATCAAAGATGGCGCCGGGCAGAACGCCCCCGACGCGCGGTTCTTCGTCTCTGTTGCGCGGCGTGAGGAGAAGGGCTCCGATGTGAATGTGGCGGCCCACCTGCTGCTGGACATCCTCGAAAAGCGCATCGACGCCGCGCTGGTGATCAGCAATGACAGCGACCTGAAATTTCCTGTCCAGGCCGCACGTGACCGCGTCCCGGTCGGCACCATCAACCCGACCAAAAACCAGACCGCAGGAAAGCTGCGGGGGCGACCGTCGGACGGGGTAGGCAACCACTGGTGGTACCAGCTGGTGGCTGCGGATTTCCAGTCATGCCAACTCCCAGACCCTGCTGGCGGGGTGTCTAAGCCGCCGCCCTGGTGAGCTACCCCGACAGGGGAGGGGAATTGCGTGGGCGCAACGCGCGTTGCATAATTGCGCAATACCACCCGTCCCCGGCAGGGGACGGGTTTTTTCTGCCCAGCGTAAGGACGTAATGACGTATATGCGTCATTACGTCGTTACGTCACGATTGCTTATTGAACTGGTCGGGATGGACGCCCAGCATCCGCATCAGTTCCTCGGCGTCGGCCACCCGTTCGTCGTGATTCTTCCCCTCGGCGTTGGCGGCGATGATCCGGCGGGCCGCTGCCTTCTGAGCCTCGGTGCACCGGGTGTCGATGTCCTCGGCCATCTCGGTCAACGCCTGCGGGTCACGCATCAGTTCAAGCCCTTTCATGGCGGTCACTATAGGGCCGCTGTAGGCGCGGGGTCAGTAGCGACGCGCCCGCGTGCCGATGCATCGGGTCCGGTC
>JAGQTU010000100.1 GCA_020438865.1 Mycobacterium sp. | reverse complement strand
CCCAACCGACCCCCACCCGCCGTCCCACCCTGCCCCGGCCCGACCGGCGAACGCGCCCAATGGTGGTGGTACCAACCCTTCCAACCGCAACCACCACCGAGCGACAACTGAGCGGGCGACCGGGCCAAACGAGGGATGGAGGACCCGCCTTCTCTCACTTCGCAGATGGCGTTGACACCCCTTCGAGCGAACTGCCACAGTTGCTCGCGTGACAGTCAGTGCCGATCTGCACTATGACCCCTACGACGTCGAACTGAACATCAACCCGTATCCAATGTTCGCCCGGCTGCGCGAAGAGGCTCCGCTGTACTACAACGCGGAGCACGACTTCTATGCCCTCAGCCGCTACGACGACGTGAACAAGGCCGTCATCGACCACGAGACCTTCATCTCCGGACGTGGCGCGCTGCTCGAGATCATCAAATCCGGGATGGAAATCCCGCCGGGCACTTTGATTTTCGAGGATCCGCCGATCCACAACATCCACCGCAACCTGCTATCGCGCGTGTTCACGCCGCGCAAGGTCGCGGCGCTGGAACCGCAGATCCGCGAGTTCACCACCCGGTGCCTGGATCCGTTGATCGGCACCGGCCGGTTCGACTTCGTCAACGACTTGGGCGAGCAGATGCCGATGCGGGTGATCGGCATGCTGCTGGGGATCCCGGAGGATCGGCAGCGCCAGATCACCGACCACGGCGAGGCCACCCTCCAGCAGGACAAGGTCGACCTCCTGGCCACCGGCGAGGTGTTCGCCGAGTTCATCGATTATCGCGTCGAGCACCCGTCGGACGACCTCATGACCGAGTTGCTCAACGCCGAGTTCGTCGATGAGACCGGCACCCTGCGCCGGCTACACCGCGAGGAACTCCTGCTGTATCTGACGGTGATCGCGACCGCCGGCTCGGAAACCACCACCCGGCTGATCGGCTGGGCCGGCAAGACCCTGGCCGAGCACCCCGATCAACGTCGCGAGCTCGTGAAAAACCGCGCGCTGATCCCGCAGGCGATCGAGGAGATCCTGCGCTGGGAGCCGCCGGCGCTGCAGATCGCCCGCTACGTCACCCGCGATGTCGAGTACTACGGCCAGACGGTGCCCGCGGGGTCGGCGATGCTGATGCTGGTCGGCGCCGCGAACCGAGACCATCGCCGGTTCGCCCCCGACGGGGACGTGTTCGACATCCACCGTGAGCTCAAGTCGCACATGACTTTTGGCGCGGGCACGCATTTCTGCATGGGCAATGCCCTGGCCCGGCTCGAGGGACGCGTCGCGCTGGAGGAGATCCTCAGGCGCTTCCCCACCTGGGAGGTCGACTGGCCCAACGCGGTCAAGTCGCAGACCACCGCGGTCCGCGGCTGGGACGCCATGCCCACCCTCATTCCCTGAAACCGACGACGAAGGACAAGGATCCATGACAGGACGTGTAGAAGGCAAGGTCGCATTCATCACCGGGGCGGCGCGCGGGCAGGGCCGCAGCCACGCGGTGCGGCTGGCGCAGGAGGGCGCCGACATCATCGCCGTCGACATCTGCGGGCCGATCCGGCCCGGGGTCGAGACCGCCATCCCGGCCTCGACCCCCGAGGACCTCGCCGAAACCGCTGACCTGGTCAAGGCGCAGAACCGCCGAATCGTCACCGCCGAGGTGGACGTGCGCGACTACAACGCACTGAAGGCGGCCGTTGACAGCGCCGTCGAGCAGCTGGGACGGCTGGACATCATTGTGGCCAATGCGGGGATCGGCAATGGCGGCAACACCCTCGACGAGACCACCGACGAGGACTGGGACGAGATGATCGACATCAACCTGTCCGGGGTCTGGAAGACGGTCAAAGCCGGTGTGCCGCATATCAAGGCGGGCGGGCAAGGCGGATCGATCATCCTCACAAGTTCGGTGGGCGGGCTCAAGGCCTATCCCCAGTGCGGTAATTACGTCGCCGCCAAACATGGCGTGGTGGGCCTGATGCGCACGTTCGCCGTGGAACTGGGCCAGCACATGATCCGCGCGAATTCGGTGCATCCCACGCACGTGGCCACCGACATGTTGCACAACGAGGGCACGTTCAAGATGTTCCGTCCGGATCTGGAGAACCCGGGACCCGACGACATGGCGCCGATCTGCCAGATGTTCCACATGATGCCGGTGCCATGGGTCCAGGCGCAGGACATCAGCAATGCGGTGCTGTTCCTCGCCTCCGACGAGGCGAGGTACATCACCGGTGTGACGCTTCCGGTCGATCTAGGCGGCTGCCTGAAGTGACGTCGACCGACGTCACGGTCCCACGCGATTGGGACGAGATCAGTCCGGCCTGGTTGACGGCCGCACTGGACAAGAACTTTCCCGGCGCCGAGGTGAGCTCGGTCGACATCGTGCTGCGTGACGACGGCACCAACCGGCGGGCGCGGCTGGAGTTGTCCTACTCGGCCGGAGCCGGGCCCCGAACCGTCTTCGCCAAGGCGGTCGATCCGGCGCACGCCGAACTGGTCGCGCTCACCAGCGGGCTGTTTCACGAGCCGCGGCTATTCGCCTCGGAAGTGGTTCTGCCGCTGGCCCATCCGGACGTCTACGCGGCGGTCTACGACGAGGCCACCTCGAGCTTCCTGCTAATCATGGAGGATCTCACGGCGCGCGGCGCCGACCCGCGCGACTCCACCCGGCCCCTGACCGTCGACCAGGCCGCCAGCGGGGTGCAGGGATTGGCCCGTCTACACAGCCGGTACTGGGGTGATCGGCTGGTCGACGAACCGCGGCTCGAATGGGTGGAATCGTTCGTCCCGTTCGCCGGCCTGGAACTGGCCCCGCTCGACATCGCCCACGAGCGCCTCGGCGACACGGTGCCCGCCGAGATTCCGGCGCTGAGTGGCACCGAGTTGTTCGGCGACATCTGGGCGCGCTACATCACCACCCTGACCACCACCGCACCGACACTGCTGCACGGCGACCCGCACATCGGCAACACCTACGTGCTGCCCGACGACACCGTCGGGTTCCTGGACTGGCAGATGGTGCGGCGCGGCAACTGGTCGCTGGACCTTGGGTACTTCCTGCAGGGCGCGCTGACGATCGAGGACCGTCGCAGTGCGGAGCGGGATCTCGTCGAGGAGTACCGCTCGGCGCTGGATCTGCCGGCAGCCGAGTTGCCCTCCGCCGATGAGGTGTGGCTGAGGTATCGCGCCTCGGTGGCCCACGGACTGGCCATCTGGATCGCCACCCTCAGCGGCGGGGACGCCTGGCAACGGGCGGACATCTGCCTGGCCTTCGCCCAGCGTTACGGCGCGGCCTTCGTCGACCTCGAGACCCGCGCTGCGCTGGATGTCATCGCCTGACACCGACACACCCGCGCAGCAGACCGTCCACACCTTCTGCCGGTACTGCCTGGCCTCCTGCGGGGTCGAAGTGACCGTCGAGGCCGGCCGGGTGGTGCAGATCTCCGCCGACAAGGCGAACCCGCACAGTTGGGCCGACTTCTGCGCGAAAGGCCGCACCGCGGGTCAACTCGTCGAACATCCGCGGCGCATCACCCGCCCGATGCGACGGATGGGTGACCGGTACGTCGAGGCCACGTGGGACGAGGCGATCGCCGACATCGCGGACCGGATGTCGGCGATCATCGCCGCCGACGGACCCGACGCCGTCGCCACCTACACGGGCAACCCGGCGGGCTTCTCGTCGTCGAACATTCTGTTCCTGACCGGCTGGCTGGACGCCATCGGTAGTTTCAACCGCTTCTACGTCGGCTCGGTCGACCAGAACGCGATGCACGTGGTTGCCGAGGCGATGTACGGCTCGCAGTTGTTCGTCCCGGTCTCCGACGTCGACAACTGCGACTATTTTCTGCTGGTCGGCGCCAATCCCGCTGTGAGCGCGTGGAACTGGGTCGAGTCGGTTCCGGATGGCTGGCGACGGACGCTGGCACGCCAACGCGCCGGCGCAAAGATCGTCGTGGTCGATCCGGTGCGCACCGAGACCGCCGACAGGGCCGACCTCCATCTGCCCGTCCGTCCGGGCCAGGACTGGGCGCTGCTGCTCGCGATGGTGAAGGTGATTCTCGACGAGGGCCTCGAACACCGCGCGGACTGCCGGGAACTGGTGACCGGATTCTCCGACCTGCGCTTGCTGGTGGCCGAGTGCGATCTGGACGGCCTGGCCGCCCGATGCGACCTGCCCAGGTCCGACATCGAACGGGTCGCCCGGGAGTTCGCGACGGCGCCGCGCGCGATGGCGGTCACCCGAACGGGAGTTTCCCTCCATTCCTCGGGAACCGTCGCCGAGTGGTTGGGCCATGTCCTCAACGTGATCACCGGCCGGATGGACCGCCCCGGCGGCCGTCGCTACGAACGCGGTTACGTCGACGCACTCCGACTGGCCGCACTCGCCAAGCCGGTCGATCATCGGAGCCGGGTGCAGGCCCGCGTGATGGTCGCCGGTCATCACGGACTCGACGAACTGCCCGCTGAGATCACCACACCCGGCCGCGGCCGGATCCGCGCGCTGGTGATCAACGCAGGCAACCCGGTGGTCTCCGGGCCGGACGGGGCCAAGCTCGACAGCGCCCTGCAACAGCTGGACCTGTTGGTCGTCGTCGATCTGGTGCAGCGCGAGAGTCACCGCCACGCCCATTGGTTGCTGCCGGCCGCACACTGGCTGGAACGCGACGATCTGCTGGCACTGACCAGCGGATTACACGACGAGCCGTACGTTCACTACGGACGACGGGCCGTCGACCCGCCGGGCGACGCACGCGAGGAGTGGCGCTTCTTCCTCGACCTGACCCTGGCGATGCGCCGGCCCTTCCTCGGCATCAGGGGCGTCAACGGATTCGTTCGCGCAACCCGGACGGTGGCCAGGCTGACCCGCAGGCCCGGGCTGGCGTTCGGGCCGCACTGGATTGACCGACTCCTGGTCGCGAGCAGCCGCCGGATAACCTGGCGCGGTGTCATGAGCCGCCCTCACGGCTGGGTGTTCGGTGAGCGCGAGTTCGGCCGGCTGCGAACGGCATTGCGGACGCAGGACAAGAAGATTCACGCCGCACCGGCTCAGTTCGTCGCACGCGTCCGCGAACTCCTCGCCGGACCGCAACCGGTGCCACCGCCGGGCCGGCCCTTTCTGCTCGGGAATCGCCGGCACCGGCATTCGATGAACTCGTGGCTCAACGACATCCCAGGTCTGCACCCGGCCGGCAAGGGCAATGCGGCGGTGCTCAACCCTGCCGACGCCGCCGGACTCGGGATCGTCGACGGCGACCCGGTGCGGGTGTTCTCCGGTGTCGGCGAGATCCGGGTACCTGCGGTCATCAGCGACCGGCCCCGACGAGGCGTAGTCATCGTCGACCACGGTTGGGGATCGCGCGTGTTCGACCCGCACGGCGGTGCTGAACCGGTGTCCTACGGCGAGAACCGAAATCTGCTCGTCGCGGGTCAACCCGTGGACCCGCTGTCTCAGACTCCCGCGCTGAGCTCGACCTACGTCGGCGTGCAACCAATCGCGGCCGACGAAGACACGGCCGTCTAAGCTTGCCACGGCGAGCGCCCAGCGGCGCGGGAGGAAGGGCCCGATGACCAGACCGATCCCGCCGCTCGACCTCATCTGGCTGCTCATGGAGACGCCGACCGGAACCGGTCACATCGGTGCGCTGATGGTCTTCGAGGAGCCACCCGGCCGTCCCGCGGTGGTGGATGAGATCGTCGACGCCTACCGGGGTTTCCCGCCCACGCCGCCGTTCAACTTCGTACCCCGGTTGATCAGCCTCCGGCCGCATTTCATCGAGAAGGCGGATTGGGATCCGGCATACCACGTTTCGCGCGTGACGCTGCCGAGCGGCAGTTCCTATCCGGACCTGCTGCGGCTGGTCGCCGACCTGCACGGCGCCATGCTGCCCCACGACCGCCCGCTGTTCCGGTTCTGGTTGATCGACGGTGTCCCCGGCGAACGGTTCGCGATCTACGCGAAGTTTCATCACAGCATCGTCGACGGCATGTCCGCGTTGCGCCGGGTGTATCAAGGTCTTTCGACCACCGCCGATCACACGGTGCCCGCACCGCTGTACGCACTGGCCTCCTCGGAGCCGGTTGCGCCGCCGAGGCCACTGCGGGCGAGGGTCACCGCAGCGCTGCGTACCACGATCGCCCAGCTTCGCGCGGTCGGCCGGCTCTCGATCGCGCTGTTCCGCAAGGTGCTGGCGGCGGTCGGCGGTGCACAGCCCGTTGGCAGCCTGCCGTTCTTCGCCCGCCGCGCCTCGATCAACAAGCCGCTGACCCGGGGCCGCGGTTATGCGACGTTGTCACTGCCGCTTGACGAACTGCGGGCGGTGGCGCAGCGGTTCGGGGCCACCGTCAACGATGTCGCGGCCGCCGTCGTCGACGCCGGCCTGCACGCCTATCTCGCCGAGACCGGGAACGCCTTCGCCGATCGGTTGATCGCGATGTGCCCGGTGTCGCTGCGCAACGACGGTGACGCGGCGGTGGGGACCCGCGTCTCGGCGGTCTTCGCGCGGCTCGGCGATCCGGGCGCCGCACCCGAAGAACGCATCCGCCAGGTGGCCGAATCACTCGCGACGGCCAAGGGCGAGATCACCGCCATGCCCACCGACGACGCGATGACGTTCGCCACCGGTGTCGCGGGGCTGGCCGGGGCCCTGTCGCTGAGTCACCTCGACCGCATCACCCGGCCGGTGTGCAATGTGGTGATCTCGAACATGCCCGGCACGCGCGAGACCCGCTACCTCAACGGCGCACGGCTGGCCGGGCTGTACCCGGTACCGGGGCTGGCGGCATCACTCGGGCTGAACGTCACGCTGCTCTCCAACGCCGACCAGGTGGATTTCGGCTTCCTCGCGGACACCTCGGCGATCGCCGACGTGGCAGTGCTGGCCGACCACACACTGCGCGCGTTCGGCGAGTTGAAGGCCGCCGCCGCGAACGCCTGAATCCGCTGCCGGCCGCGCCGCCGCATGGCAGCATCTGTCCTCACGCAACGACGCGTGGAGGTCAGGGGAATGAACAAGTCGATCGCGCCGCTCGATCTTTCGTGGCTGCTGTTCGAGACGCCGGCGGGCACCACCCACGTCGGTGCGATGATGCTGTTCAAGAAGCCGCGCGGCAACCCGGCCGTGGTGCGCGAGATCGTCGACGCCTATCGGCAGTTCCGCCCGACGCCGCCGTTCAACGTGCTGCCGGAGCTGATGGGCCGCGGCACCCCACACTTCCGCGAGACCGACGAGTGGGATCCCTACTACCACGTCGGGCACCTGTCGCTGCCCGCCGGAAGCTCCTACGACGATCTGCTGCGGCTGGTCTCCGACCTGCACGAACCGATGCTGGACCGCGACCGATTGCTGTTCCGCTGCTGGATCATCGACGGGGTGCCGGGCGGCCGGTTCGCGATCTACACCAAGACCCACCACAGCGTGGTCGACGGCGTCTCGGGACTGCGAATGCTCTACCAGGGACTGGCCAGCACCGACGAGCGTCACATCCCCAAGCCGGCGTTCGCGCTGCCCCCGTCGGAGCCGGAGCCGCACGAGCCGACACCGCTGTTGCACAAGATCACCGACTCGATCAAATCGGTGGTGTCGCAAGCCGGTGCGGTCAACCAGATCTCGATGGAGATGCTCCGCAAGGCCGTCTCCGCGGCGGTCGGCGGCGATCCCAAGGGCAGCGTGCCGTTCCTCGCCCACCACGCCCCCACCAACCAGCCGCTCAAGCAGGGCCGCAGCTTCGCGACCCTGTCACTGCCCCTGGAGGAGATGCACCAGATCGGCCACCTGTTCGGGGGCACGCTCAACGATGTGGCCGCGACGATCGTCGACGCGGGTGTGCACGCCTACCTCGCCGAGACCGGCGACCCCTTCCCGCACCGGCTCGTCGCGATGATCCCGGTCTCCCTGCGCGCCGAGGGCGAGACCACGGTCGGCACCCGGGTCACCGCACTGTTCCCCCGCCTGGGCCAGCCGCAAGCCGACGTGGCACAACGCATCGAGCAGATCGTCGAATCGGTACAGATCGCGAAGAAGGACGTCGGCGCCTGGTCGTCGGACACCGCGATGACCTACGGTGCGGGGCTGCTCGGGCTGGCCATCCTCGGCGCCCAGACGCGGGTCGACCAGCTCACCCCGCCGGCCTGCAACCTGGTCATCTCCAATGTGCCCGGCATCAAGGAGACCCGGTATCTCAACGGCGCCCAGCTGCTCGGCATCTATCCGATCTCGGCGCTCGCCGCCTCGATCGGGCTCAACGTCACGCTCAGCTCGTATCACGACCACATGGACTTCGGGTTCGTGGCCAACACGGCCTCGATCAGCGACGTCTCGGCCCTCGCCGACCACACCCGGCAGGCCTACCGGGAGCTGAAGAAGGCCGCCGCCCGCTCCGCCTAGGGCGACACCCGGCCGAGGAACTCCAGCACCAGCGCGGTGAGCGCCCCGGCTTGCTCGATCTGCGGGCAGTGCCCGGCGCCTTCGACGACGGCGGCGCGGGCACCGGTGATCTGTCCGGCGATCTCGGCGGCCCACCCGGCGGGCAGCAGCTTGTCCCCCGCACCCTCGACCACCAGGACCGGCACCGTGATCCGCTGGTAGGCGCGAGTGCTCGACGGGGTCGGCGGCGGTTCGAGACCGGGCCGCCGAAAACGGGCTGCCGCCAACGACTCCCACGCGCCGGGAGCGATGCTGGACTGGTAGCGCCGGCGCACGTAGGCATCGTCGGCCGGGTAGGCCGGGTCGAGGAACAGCGCCTCGACGATCGCCCGCATACCCGCCAACGTGGCGTCGTACTCGTAGAGGGCGGTGGTGTGCCGGTTCTTCTGAATCTCGCCGCCACCACAGATGGCCACCGCACTGCGCACCGGCAGTACCGGAGCCTCGGAGGTCAGATCGACGAGCAGGTTGACCGCCCCCATCGAGTTGCCGACGAAATGGGCCGAGGAGATGCCGAGCACCGCACAGAACCGGGCGATATGCCGGATTCGCATGCCGCGGCCGTCGGTGAAGTCGACCACCTTGGCCGAGTCGCCGAACCCGAGCATGTCCGGCGCCAGCACCCGGTACCGCTCGGCGAACACGGGAATTGCTCTCTCCCAAGCTGTTTCGGCATCCACGCCGAACTCGCCGCCGTGCAGCAGCACCACCGGCTCGCCGGCCCCGGCCTCCAGATAGTGGGTGGTGAGCCCGTCGACGGAGATGGTGCGGTGCTGAAGGCTCATCACAGGGTCACTTGATCGCGACGGGGTTGACCGGCGATCCGACGGCGCCGGTGACGGCCAGCGGCGGTGCCACCAGCTGGAACTCGTAGCGCCCGTCGGCGGCGCAGTCGGCCGCGAGTTCGTTGAGGTTCCAGTACTCGCCGAGCATCAATCCCATGTCCCGCAGGCACAGCATGTGCATCGGCAGGATCACACCGTCCACGCCGGACACCGGGTTCTCCACCATCAGATTATCGGCGGCCACGGCGGCCACCCGGTGGTCGTGCAGCCACGAGGCACAAGTCCAGTCCAGTCCGGCGCCGGGCTCGGCGCCGTCGCCGGTCTGGAGAAACCTTGCCCACCAACCGGTTCGCACCAGCACGATGTCACCGGGCTGCACGGTCACCCCCTGCGTCCGGGCCGCGTCGTCGAGTTCGGCCGGCGTGATCGGTTGGCCCAGTTCGCAATGGGTAGACACCCCGCGCAGCTTGACGATGTCGAGCAGCACGCCGCGCGAGGTGATGCCCTTGTCGACGACCTTGTCGATACCGAGGTAGTAGGCGCCGAGGCTGGTGACCGAGTCGGCGGGAAAGTCGTTGTACAGCCTGTCCTCGTAGTAGACGTGCGACAGCGCGTCCCACTGGGTGGCGGCCTGCAGCGGCATGATGATCATGTCGTCGTTGAAGCGCATCGGGCCGGCCTTCGAGTAGCTGCTCAGCTGCACCGCACCGGGATTGCGCAGCCATTTCGGCCCGTACTCCATCAGGGTGTTCGCGTCGCCGCCGTCGATGGTCATCACGTGCGTGGGGTTCTGCCGGTACTTGAACGCGCCTTGCGGCCCGGACGACCCGAACTCGACGCCGAGCGGGAAGACCTTGCCCGTCGACACCAGGGCAGCCGCTTGGGCCACCTTGTCGGCGGTGATCAGGTTCAGCGTGCCCAGTTCGTCGTCGGCACCCCATCGACCCCAGTTCCGCACGTCGTCGGCGACCCGGCGGAAGTCCTTCATGGTTGCCACGACGGGAATCCCTTCTCGAAGTCCGCCGCCTGTCGGGCGGCGATGTTGCCGCCGTCGACCCAGATGACCTGTCCGGTGATGTACCCGGCGGCCGGGCTGCCGAGGAACGCCAGCACCGCCGCCTGTTCGGCCGGGTTCGACACTCGGCCCAGCGGTTTGGGGATGGTGTCGAGGTAGTCCTGGCCGTAGGTCGAGCGCAGCTGGTCGAGGATCGGGGTCTCGGTGACGCCGGGCCCGGTGCAGTTGATCCGGATTCCCTTGGCGCCCAACGGCACGGCGTTGCCGACGGTGTAACCGATGATGGCCTCCTTGGACAGCCGGTAACCGCCGTCGGCGAGCGCCTGCGGATGGTCGTGGCACCACCGCACACCCGCGGCCATCGAGTCGGTCGCCAACAGGCCGGCCACCTGCGGCAGGTGCTCCCGGTAGTTCGCCGCGGCCAGCGACGACACGCACACGACGGCGGAACCGAGTGTCGGCAGCATCGCCTCGGTGAACATTCGGGTGCCCAGGAAGTTGATCGTGACCACCAGCAGCGGGTCGCCGATCCCCGACGACACGCCAGCGACGTTGAACAGCGCATCGACCGGTCCCGCCACCGATGCCGCAGCACCCTCGATCGAGGCCGGGTCGGCGAGGTCCAGTTCGACGAACTCGTCCAGCGGCGAATCGGCCGACGGCCGACGCACGTCGAGGCCGACCACCTCGGCCCCGAGTTCCGCGAGCTGTCCGCACAGTGCGGCGCCGATCCCGGAGGCGCAACCGGTGACGACGACGCGGCGGCCGTCGTAGCGCACCAGTTCAGACAGGCCGGTCAACGACCGGGTCTCTCAGCTGGAGGCCTCACCCGCACGGGCGTCCTTCTCGGCCTGGGCCGCCTTCACGCGGCCCTCGTTGATCTCGGCCCAGGCCTCCGGGATCTCCGAGGCGGTGAACTTGCCGCCCTGACCGGTGGGCAGCCCGCCGAACGCGTAGGTGTCGTCGAACAGCGGCGCCTCGGAGGGACGGCGCCGGGCCTCCACCTTCTCGATGACCGGCTCGAGGCGCTTCGCCTTGGCCGCCACGGCCTTCTCGTCGCGCTCGATGAACTCGGGCAGGATCTCTTTGCCCATGATCTCGATGGACTCCATGATGCCCTCGTGGGCGCGCGGGTTGAGCAGCAGGATGATCTCGTCCACCCCGCTGGCCTCGTAGTCCCGCAGGAACTGCCGAACGGTGTCGGGTGAGCCGATCGCACCGCGACCGGGGCCGTAGGCCAGGGTCGGATCCTCCTTGACAGCCTCCTTGTAGAGCTCCCACACCTGGGTCTTGCCCGGGGTGTGCATACCGGTCAGGTAGTAGTGCATGATGCCGAACGAGAAGAAACCGCCGCCGACGCCGAGGCGCTTGATCGCCTCCTCGTCGGTGCGGGCCACCATCATCGACAGGTCGCCGCCGATCGCCAGGATGTTCGGGTTGATCGCCGGGGTGACCGGTGCGCCCTTCTCCTCGAAGTCCCTGTAGTAGGTGTCCACCCGGTCCTTGAGCGGTCCGGGTCCGGTGTAGGCGAAACTCAGTGCGCCGATGGCCTTTTCGGCAGCCATGTTGACCGATGACGGCCGGGTGCAGGCCACCCACACCGGTGGGTGCGGCTTCTGCAGTGGGTGCGGGATCACGTTGCGGGCGGGCATCTCGACATGCTGGCCCTTGAACCCGGTGAACGGGTCCTCGACCATGCAGCGGATCGAGACCTCGAGGGCCTCCTCCCACATCGACCGCTTGTCGGCGGGATCGATGTTGAACCCGCCCAGCTCGGCCACCGAGGAGCCCTCACCGGTGCCGAACTCCACCCGGCCGTTGGACAGGTGGTCCAGCGTCGAGATCCGCTCGGCGATGCGGGCCGGGTGGTTGATCGGCGGCGGCAGGTGCATCACCCCGAACCCCAGCCGGATGTCCTTGGTGCGCTGGCTTGCCGCAGCCAGGAACATCTCGGGGGCGCTCGAGTGGCAGTACTCCTCCAGGAAGTGGTGCTCGGTGAGCCAGACGGTGGAGAAGCCGGCCTTGTCGGCGGCCTCCACCTCGGTCAGCCCGTCCTGGAACAGCTGGTGCTCGTCGTCCTCACCCCACGGCCGCGGCAGCGGAAACTCGTAGAACAGCGAGATCTTCATGAATTACCTCCGATGTGGGTCGAATCCTTGCTTATGACTGCGGAAATGTCCTGGTTTCCGGGACGGCCGGCGATGTGCCGGGCCGCGATGTAGCCGAACGCCATGGCCGGCCCGATGGTGGCGCCGGCCCCGGCGTAGCTGCGGCCCATGACCGCCGCCGAGGTGTTGCCCACCGCGTAGAGCCCATCGATCACGGTGTCGTCGGAACGCAGTACGCGGGCGTGCTCGTCGGTCCGCAGGCCTCCCGATGTGCCGAGATCGCCGAGGATGATCTGGAAGGCCAGATACGGCGGGGTGGTCAGCGGGTACAGATTCGGGTTGGGCAAAGTGGGGTCGCCGTAATAGTTGTCGTAGACGCTGTCGCCGCGGTTGAAGTCGTCGTCGTGGCCCTTGCGGGCCAGCTCGTTGAAACGCTCTGCGGTGCGGCGCAGTTCGGCGGGCGGCACCCCGATCCGCGCGGCGAGCTCGTCGAGGGTAGGTGCGCAGCGCACCACCCCAGAGTCCAGCCAGGCCTGCGGCACTTTGCGCCCGGTGGGCACCGGCGCGCCCGGCACCTTGGGGATCGGCAGGTGACCGCCGACGACGTAGCGGTGGAAGGACCGCGTGTCGGTGATGAGCCAGCACGGGATATGGCTGACGCCGGTGCGGTGGCCGACGATCATCGCGTGCGCGAAATCCATGTAGGGCGCGGCCTCGTTGATGAATCGCTGTCCCGCACCGTTGACGACGAACTGCGCGGGCATCATCCGCTCGTTGAGCATGAACTGCAGCCGGCCGTCGGGCCAGCACATGGCCGGGAACCACCAGGCCTCGTCGAGCAGGTCGGTCGAGGCGCCCACCTTCTCCCCCGCCCGGATGCCGTCGCCCACGGCCACCGGGTTGCCGAAGCTCCAGTCGTGTTCGAGTTCGGGCAGATACTCACGGCGCCAGACCATGTCGTGGTCGAAGCCACCGGTGGCCAGGATGACGCCGCGGGCGCCGATCCGCAGCTGCGTGCCGGCCCGCTCGATCACCGCACCGACGACCCCGCCATCGACGTCGGTGATCAGTTCGGTCATCGGCGCGTCCAGCCACAGCGGGATGTCTCGTTCCTTCATCGCCAGCCGCAACCGGGCGGCCAGCGACTGGCCGATGGCCGCGATGCGGTCGCCGAACACGTGAGCGCGGAACTTACGCCAGAGCAGCTTCAGCAGGACAGCCTTGCCCCGCCAGTTCTGGCGCACTTGATAGAAGAGCCGAAGGTCCTTGGGTCCCAGCCAGATTCCCTTGGGCGCCAGGGCCAGCGGTTTGAGGAGGTTGTCCTCCTCGTCGCCGAGACTGCGGAGGTCGATCGGCGGCACGTTGATGGTGCTGCCGAGCTCCGATCCGCCGGGCAGCTCCGGGTAGTAGTCCGCATAGCCGGGCTTCCACACGAATTCGAGCCAGCGGCTGGTCCTCTCGAGGAACTCCATCATCTCCGGCGCGTACGTCACATAGGCG
>JAGQTU010000099.1 GCA_020438865.1 Mycobacterium sp. | reverse complement strand
TGTTGCTGCGCAGCATCGTGGAGAACCCGGCCTGGTACACCGCCTACACCCCGTACCAGCCGGAGATCAGCCAGGGCCGGCTCGAGGCGCTGCTGAACTTCCAGACCATGATCGCCGACCTGACCGGCCTCGAGGTGGCCAACGCCTCGATGCTGGACGAGGGCACCGCCGCCGCCGAGGCGATGACGCTGATGCTTCGTGCCTCGCGGGCGCCGAAGAGCACCGCCCACCGGCTGGCCGTCGACTCCGACCTGTTCGCCCAGACGGCCGCGATCCTGGCCACCCGCGCCAAGCCGCTCGGCATCGAGATCGTCACCGCCGACCTGCGCAACGGGCTGCCCGAGGGTGACTTCTTCGGGGTCATCGCGCAGCTGCCCGGCGCCAGCGGGCGGGTGACGGACTGGTCGAAGCTCGTCGAGCAGGCCCACGAGCGCGGGGCCCTGATCGCGCTGGGCGCCGACCTGCTGGCGCTGACGCTGATCGCCCCGCCCGGCGAGCTGGGTGCCGACGTCGCGTTCGGCACCGCCCAACGCTTCGGTGTGCCAATGGGATTCGGCGGCCCGCACGCCGGCTACCTGGCGGTGCACTCCAAGCACGCCCGCCAATTGCCCGGCCGACTGGTCGGGGTGTCCGTGGATGCCGACGGGTCGCCCGCTTACCGGTTGTCGCTGCAGACCCGCGAACAGCACATCCGCCGCGACAAGGCCACTTCCAACATCTGCACCGCCCAGGTATTGCTGGCGGTGCTGGCGGCGATGTATGCCAGCTACCACGGCGCCGACGGGCTGACGGCGATCGCCCGCCGGGTGCACGGCCACGCCCGCACGCTGGCCGCCGGGCTGTCCGCCGCCGGAATCGAGGTGGTGCACGACACGTTCTTCGACACCGTGCTGGTGGCTGTGCCCAACCGGGCGGCCGCGGTGCAGGCCGAGGCCAAGGGCCGCGGTATCAACATCTGGCGGGTCGACGCCGACCACGTGTCGGTCGCCTGCGACGAGGCCACCACGGCCGAGCACGTCGCCCAGGTGCTGGAGGCGTTCACCGGAGCCGCACCGGCGGCGACATCGGGCACCGGAGCCGCAGCGGCGGGTGACTACGCCGGGCCCGAGATCGATTCCCGAACAAGTGAATTCCTCACCCATCCGGCGTTCACCAGCTACCGCACCGAGACCGAGATGATGCGTTACCTGCGCTCGCTGTCGGACAAGGACATCGCGCTGGACCGCAGCATGATCCCGCTGGGCTCGTGCACCATGAAGCTCAACGCGGCCGCCGAGATGGAGTCCATCACGTGGCCGGAATTCGGCCGCCAGCACCCGTTCGCCCCGGCCGGGGACACCCCGGGCCTGCGCAAGCTGATCGCCGACCTGGAGAACTGGCTGACCGGTATCACCGGCTACGACGCGATCTCGTTGCAGCCCAACGCCGGATCACAGGGCGAGTACGCCGGGCTGCTGGCCATCCGCGAGTACCACCTGGCGAACGGCGACGCCGGACGCGACGTGTGCCTGATCCCGTCGAGTGCGCACGGCACCAATGCCGCGTCGGCGGCCATGGTCGGCATGCGGGTGGTGGTGGTGGCGTGCCGTGAGAACGGGGACGTCGATCTCGACGACCTGCGGGCCAAGATGGCCGAGCACGCCGATCGGCTGGCTGCGCTGATGATCACCTACCCGTCCACCCACGGCGTGTACGAGCATGACATCGCCGACATCTGCGCGGCCGTGCACGACGCGGGCGGCCAGGTCTACGTCGACGGTGCCAACCTCAACGCGCTGGTCGGGCTGGCCCGGCCGGGCAAATTCGGCGGCGACGTCAGCCACCTGAACCTGCACAAGACGTTCTGCATTCCGCACGGCGGCGGCGGCCCGGGCGTCGGGCCGGTCGCGGTGCGCGCGCACCTGGCCCCGTACCTGCCCGGCCACCCGCTGGCCGAGGAACTGCCGCACGGGCACGTGGTGTCCGCAGCCCCGTACGGGTCGGCGTCGATTCTGCCGATCACCTGGGCCTACATCCGGATGATGGGCGGGCGTGGGCTGCGGGAGGCCTCGCTGACGGCGATCGCCTCGGCGAACTACATCGCCCGCCGGCTCGACGAGTACTACCCGGTGCTCTACACCGGCGAGAACGGCATGGTGGCCCACGAGTGCATCCTCGATCTGCGCGGCATCACCAAGGCCACCGGCGTCACCGTCGACGATGTGGCGAAGCGGTTGGCGGACTTCGGTTTCCACGCCCCGACGATGAGTTTCCCGGTGGCCGGCACGCTGATGGTGGAGCCCACCGAGAGCGAGAGCCTGGCCGAGGTGGACGCGTTCTGTGCGGCGATGATCGCAATCCGCGCCGAGATCGACAAGGTCGGGTCGGGGGAGTGGCCAGTTGATGACAACCCGCTGCACAACGCGCCGCACACCGCGGCCGGCCTGCTGGTCGGCGAGTGGAACCACCCGTACACCCGGGAGCAGGCGGCCTACCCGCTCGGCGTCGGTTACCGGCCGAAGGTGTGGCCGCCGGTGCGCCGCATCGACGGCGCCTACGGCGACCGAAACCTGGTGTGCTCCTGCCCGCCGGTGGAGGCCTTCGCGTAGCTCCGCGGCGAGTGGCTGCGCGCCGAGATCGACGCCGGCGCGCGGAAGTTCGAGAGGTGGCGCCACGCTGGCGTCGATCACGACGATCCGGCGATGGCCACCCGCGCGGGTGCTGATAGCGTCGGTTCCGTGCTGCCCGCCGGCGTTCGACAGTGGCAAGACGGGGGTCGGTTGCTGCAGACCGGCTCGGGGTCGGTGTTCATCCGGTCCGCCCCGGGGGACGGGCCCACCGTGCTTCTGCTGCACGGCTTTCCGTCGAGTTCCTACGACTTCCGTGGTGTCGTCGGCCGGCTCGGCGGCCGGGCCTGGCTGACCCTGGACTTCCTCGGCTTCGGCCTGTCGGACAAGCCGCGGCCACACCGCTACAGCCTGCTCGAGCAGGCCGACATCGTGCAGGACGTGGTCGCCGACGCCGGGGTGGGCCCGGTGGTGTTGTTGGCCCACGACATGGGCACCTCGGTGGCCACCGAACTGCTGGCCCGTGACATCTCCGGCGTGCTGCCGTTCGACCTGCAGCGTGCCGTGCTCACCAACGGCAGCGTGATCATCGAGCGGGCCAGCCTGCGCCGCAGCCAGAAGATCCTGCGCGGGCCACTCGGCCCGCTGTTCGCCCGGCTGACCAACAAGCGCGGCTTCATCCGCGGGTTCGCCGAACTGTTCAGCACGCGGCATCCGCTGTCCGCCGAGGAGGCCGAGGCGCAGTGGGCGCTGCTGGCCCGCGAGGACGGCCAGCGGATCCTGCACCTGCTGTGCGCGTACCTCAACGAACGGGTGCGATTCGCCCCGCGCTGGCACGGCGCGGTCCGGGACTGGACCAAACCGCTCGGCTTCCTGTGGGCGACCGGCGATCCGGTGGCCACCACCAACGTCCTGGCCGGCCTGCGGGAACTCCGCCCGGCCGCCGACGTGATCGAACTGCCCGGGATCGGGCACTACCCACAGATCGAGGTGCCCGACCAGTTCACCTCGAGCGCACTGGAACTGCTCGGACTGACCTAGAGGCTAGGACACCAGGGTGGTGACCGCGGTCGCCAGCTCGGGGGAGTCCGAGGCGCCGACGTTCTGGTAGCTGCCGCCGGAGGCCTGCGCGACCGCCTCCCAGGTCCCGCGGTCCGGGTCGTCGCCGAAGTCGATCACGTTGATCGCGATCGGGCGGTTCGGGTCGGCGGCGGACTTCACGAAGTCCTGCAGCCCGGCCGCGTCCAGGGACTGGTCGGTGTGCGGCCCCTGGGTGATCACCAGCACCGAGTTGGCCTGTCCCGCGCGGTAGTTGGCGAGTGCGTCGTTGTAGACGATGCGCAGCGTGGTGAACGACACCGCACCGGATCCCGACGGCGCCAGCCCCTGCAGCGCGCCGCTGAGCGCCGCGGTACGCGGCTGGTCGCCGACTTGATCGGACAGCGGTCCGAGCGGGACGACGCTGCGGCTTTCGACGCCGTTGAAGGTCCACAACCCGACCGCGGAGTTCGGCGGCAGCGCCTTGATCCGGTTGTCCAGCGCGCCGGTCACATTGGCCAGCCGCGGCTTGCCGCCCTCGTCACCGGACAGCGCCTGGTCGAGCATGACGGTCGTCGCCGAACCGGTGGCCGGCGAGGTCAGGGCGTCGGCCAGGGTCGCGCGCAGGGCCTCGTCACCGACCTCCAGCGGCTCGCCGATCGGCCCGAAGTCCACCACGTCGTTGCCCTTGGGGCTTGCACCCTCGGCCCGGAACCCGGCGCTCGCGAGTTGCGCCAGCTGCTCCGGCTTGTGCATGAACCGGGCGAACTCACTGGCCGCGCTCACCTGTTCCTCGGACAGCCAGGTCCCGGACAGCAGCACGGTGGGGTAGTCGGCCAGCGCGACCGGGCCGGGCGGCAGCCAGATCGCGACGGCATTCTTGGCGTCGGGGATCGACGAGGACCGTTGGAAGACCTGCTGTTCGGTGGTAACGACGGCGTGCACCGGCGCCGCGGCCGGGTCGCCGTCGGCGCGCAGCGCGGTCCAGGCGGTGTCGGCGGTGTTGTCGGCGAGCTTGGGCTGGCCGGCGACCAACGTGTTGACCGCTCCCAGACCGGCGGTAGCGGGTGCCCCCGGCGGGGCGGAGGCCGCCGCAACCGCCTCGGCGGCCAGGTACGAGGCGTCGCTGTCACCGACGACGGGCAGCGCCAGCCGCAGCGAGCCCCAGCCGGGCAGGTTGACCGAGTCCAGCGCGGTGGGGTTGGCCTGAAGGCCGGGCAGCGCCGCCCAACTCTGCTGGGACAGAGCGTCTTTGAGCTGCGGACGGACGGCGAGCACGACCGGGGAACTGACCAGCGAGCGGGCGTCGCTGACGCTCTCCTTGCCGGCGGCGGCCTGCAGCCGCGCGGCCGAGACGGAACTGGCGGGGATCCACAGCGCGGGGCGCTCGCCGAGGTCGGCGGGCCAGTTGCCGATGAACCCGGACACCACGGCGTCCGAATCACTCCGGGTGACCGTCATGTTCACGCATCGGTCACCGATCGGTTTGGCGGTCGCGTTGAACTCGTCGGCGAACTTCTTGACGTTGTCGGCGATCGAGGGGTCGACCACGACCGGCACGCTGGCGGTACCGCCGAGGCACTGCTGGGCCGCGCTGCTCGACCGGTGCGAGAGCACGTCGCCGAAGAACCGCCACAGGATCACCCCGCCGACCACCACCACGACCATGATGAGCGCGACGATGACCCCGATGCTCACCCCGCGCCGGCCGCCCTCGCTGCGGTGCCCGCCCTCGAACGCGGCGCGTTGCCTGCCGGTCGCCGTCAACCCGTCGTCGCCCTCGGCGCGGGGGAAGCGGCCACTCGCCGGATCGGCGGGCTCAGCGGGTTCCCCGAACGATTCCCCCGGACCGGGAATGCTGTGCCTGCCCATGCGGGTGCCTAACCTCTTTCGTCGGACGGAACGTGGCGGGGTGCCGCGTCAGGCGCCGGTGGCGGCCTTGTACTCGCGGCGGCGGCGATGCAGGATCGGCTCGGTGTAGCCGTTCGGCTGCGCCGCGCCGGCCAGGATCAGCTCCTGGGCCGCCTGGAACGCGATGCTGTTGTCCGGGTCCGGCGCCATCGGCTTGAAGTCGGGATCCGACGCGTTCTGTTCGTCGACCACCGCCGCCATCCGCCGCAGGCTGGCCTTCACGTCGTCTTCGGTGATGACGCCGTGGCGCAACCAGTTCGCCAGCAGCTGGCTCGAGATCCGAAGTGTCGCACGGTCTTCCATCAGGGCGACGTCGTGGATGTCAGGAACCTTGGAGCAGCCGACGCCCGCGTCGATCCAGCGCACCACGTAGCCGAGGATCGACTGGCAGTTGTTGTCCACCTCTTCGTGGATCTCCTCCGGCGACCAGGCCAGTTCCGCGGTCAGCGGGATGGTCAGCAGCGCGTCGATGGTGCCGCGGGTCTTGCCGGCCAGGTCCTTGTGCACCGCATAGACGTCGACGTAGTGGTAGTGCATGGCGTGCAGCGTCGCCGCGGTGGGCGAGGGCACCCAGGCCGTGGTGGCGCCGGCGCGGGGCTGGCCGATCTTCTGCTCGACCATGTCGGCCATCAGTTCGGTCATGGCCCACATGCCCTTGCCGATCTGGGCCTTACCGGAGAACCCGGTGGCCAGCCCGACGTCGACGTTCTGGTCCTCGTAGGCCAGGATCCACGGCTGAGATTTCATCGCGCCCTTGCGGATCATCGGGCCGGCCTCCATCGAGGTGTGGATCTCGTCGCCGGTGCGGTCGAGGAAGCCGGTGTTGATGAACACCACCCGGTCGGCCGCGGCCTTGACGCAGGCCTTGAGGTTGAGCGTGGTGCGTCGCTCCTCGTCCATGATGCCGACCTTGATGGTGTTCTGCGGCAGGCCGAGAACGTCCTCGACGCGGCTGAACAGCTCGCAGGTGAAGGCCACCTCGTCGGGGCCGTGCATCTTGGGCTTGACGATGTAGATCGAGCCGGTGCGGCTGTTCTGCATCGGGCTGCCGTCCTCGGCCTTGAGCCCATGCAGGGCGATCAGGCTGGTGAACAGGGCGTCCTGGATGCCCTCGGGCACCTCGTTGCCCTGCTCGTCGACGATGGCGTCGTTGGTCATCAGGTGCCCGACGTTGCGGACGAACAGCAGGCTGCGCCCCGGCAGCGTCAGTTCGGACTCGCCGTCCGGCGTGACGTAGGTGCGGTCGGCGTTGAGCACCCGGGTGAAGGTCTTGCCACCCTTGCTCACCTCTTCGGCGAGGTCGCCCTTGTTCAGGCCCAGCCAGTTGCGGTAGCCGAGCACCTTGTCGTCGGCGTCGACAGCGGCCACCGAGTCCTCGAAGTCCATGATCGTGGTGATCGCCGACTCCAGGACGACGTCGGAGATGCCCGCGGCGTCGGTGGACCCGACGGCGGACTCCGGGTCGACGAGGATCTCGATGTGCAGGCCGTTGTTGACCAGCAGCACCGACCAGGCCGGCTGGCCGAGTTCCCCGGTGTACCCGACGAACTTCTCCGGGTCGGCCAGGCCGGTCACCTGATCGCCCTGCGCGATCTCCAGCTCGCCCTCGACCACCGACAGGCCGGTCACGTCGGCCCACGATCCGCTGGCCAGTGGCGCGGCCGCGTCGAGGAACCTACGGGCGTACGCGATGACCTTGTCGCCGCGAACCGGGTTGTAGCCGGAGTCCTTCTCGGCGCCGCCGTCCTCGGAGATCACGTCGGTGCCGTACAGCGCGTCATACAGCGAGCCCCAGCGGGCGTTGGCGGCGTTCAGCGCGAAGCGGGCGTTGAGGATCGGCACCACCAGCTGCGGTCCGGCCGTGGTGGTGATCTCGTCGTCGACGCCGGAGGTGGTGATGGTGAAGTCGGGGGGCTCGGGCTGCAGGTAGCCGATGTCGGTGAGGAACTGCTTGTACTCGCCGGCGTCGATACCGCCGATGATGCGCTGGCGGTGCCACTTGTCGATCTGCGCCTGCAGTTCGTCGCGGCGGGCGAGCAGGTCCTGGTTCTGCGGGGTGAGGTCGGTGACGACCTTGTCGACGCCGGCCCAGAAGCTGTCCGGGTCGATGCCGGTGCCGGGCAGCGCCTCGATGTTGACGAAGTCGTACAGCGCCTGCGCCACGCGCAGGTTGCCCACGGGCACGCGATCGGTCATGTTGCCTCCCTCACGACAATCCATTCATCTTACCGGCAGGTAACACGCCCTCCGACGCGCCGTCGTAGGGCGACAGCCACTCGCACCGGGACAGCAGCGCCAGCCGCAGCGGGGCCGCGCGCGCGGCGATCTCGCCCTGGCACCGCACATATTCCGCCCGGCCGGATGGTTCCTCGATCCTGATGGGGTCAAACCCGAACCGGGTGAGGTCGTACGGGCTGGCCCGCATGTCGAGCTCGCGGGCGGCGGCGGCCAACTCCAGGCAGTCGACGAGCAGCTCGGAGTCGACGAGCGGGCCCAGCTTGTAACACCACTTGTAGAGGTCCATGTTGGCGTGCAGGCAGCCGGGCTGTTCGGTGTCGGGCTGGGTGGCGCGGGTGAGTCGGCCGCGGTTACGCGGCGCGGCGGCCGCGGTGAAGAAGCGGTAGGCGTCGAAGTGGCTGCAGCGCAACGGCATCGACTCCACCACCGCGTCGGTGCCGGCCGGCCCCAGCCGCAGCGGTACCGGGTGGCGGACGTCGTCGGCGCGGTAGACCATGGCCCACTCGTGCAGGCCGAAGCAGCCGAGCTGCGGGGCCCGCCCGGCGGTCGCCCGCAACAGCCCGGCCACGAACCGCACGGTATCCCGCCGCGCCGCCAGGCGGTCGGCGCCGACCGTCACCCCGTGGGGTCCGGCGACGTAGCCGGCGCGGCCCAGGTAGTGCCGGGCCGACGCGCCGGCCAGCGCGGTGCCGTAACCGGGATGCCAGGCTCGCAGCTGGCGCACCCGCAGGCTGTAGTAGGTGAACAGGAAGTCCCACACCGGGTGGTGCTCGCCACGCAACGCGCGGCGGCGATGCGGTTCGGTGAACATCTCCACCCGGGCGCGGTGCGCCTGGGCGCGGGCCGTCCAGTCCGCCTCCGCCAAAACCACCGGGTCCAGGCCCCGGTCAGCCATGCGGCATACCGTCGCGCACGGTGCCGACCAGGTCCTCGACCAGGTCCTCCAGGGCCACCATCGCGCACACGCCGCCGTCCGGGGCGGTGACCAGCGCCAGATGACTCATCTCCCGACGCAGGGCGGACAGGGCGTCGGGCAGCGCCATGTCGGCGGGCAGCCGCGGGAACGGGCGCACCGACGCGCCGTCGACCACCGCCGCCGAGTCGTCGATCTGCGCCAGCACGTCCTTGACGTGCACGAACCCGAGGTACGCGCCGGTGGCGTCGACCACCGGGAAGCGGGAATAGCCGGTCTCGGCCAGCGCCTCCTCGATCGCGCCGACGGTCGGTCCGGAACCGCCCGGCGCCACCGGTACCGAATGGATGCCGGCCACCGGAACCGCCACGTCGTTGACGATGCGGTTGCGGATCTGCAGGGCCCGGGACAGCCGCAGGTGCTCCTCGGGGTCCAGCAGGCCCTCGGAGCGCGACTCGGCGATCATCTCCGACAGTTCCACCATCGAGATGGTGTTCTCCAGCTCGGTCTTGGGCTCGACGCCCAGCGCGCGGACCGTTATGCGGGCGCACCAGTCGTAGACCGCGATCACCGGCTGGGTCACCCGCACCCACCACAGGTACGGGGGGACCAGCAGCATCGCGGCCTTCTCCGGTCCGGCCAGCGCGATATTCTTCGGCACCATCTCGCCGAGCAGCACGTGCAGGATCACCACCACGGTGATGGCCACCAGGAACGACACCGTGTGCAGCGCCGCATCGGGTACGCCCACCAGGTCGAACGGCTTCTCCAGGAGGTGCGCCACCGCGGGCTCGCCGACCCGGCCCAGCGCGATCGAGCAGACCGTGATGCCGAGCTGGGCGCCGGCCAGCATCACCGACAGCCGCTCGCCGGCCTTGATCACCGTCAGCGCGGTGCGCTTACCCTGCTCAGCCAGCGCCTCCAGGCGGTCCCGGCGCGCCGAGATCAGCGCGAACTCGGCCGCGACGAAGAACGCGTTAGCTGCGATCAGCAGCACGGTCAGCAGGATCGCCAGGATGTCGCCCATCAGCGGTGCCCCTCGCGTGGCTCGTCGTCGGCCACCCGGACCAGGTCCAGCACGTCGACCCGGCGGCCGTCCATCGCCACCACGGTGGCGCGCCAGCGCGGCTGCCCGTCGAGCGGGGCGTCGGGGTCGAATGCCGTCAGTTCCACCGACTCGCCCGTCGCCGGGATGTGGCCGAGGACGTGCATGACCAGACCGCCGATAGTCTCGTAGCCGCCCTCGGGCGCGCGGAACTCGGTGGCGTCGGCAACCTCGTCGGTGCGCAGCAGGCCCGAGACCCGCCAGCCGTCGCCGATCTGGACGACGTCGGGGGTGGACTCGTCGTGCTCGTCACGGATGTCGCCGACGATCTCCTCGATGAGGTCCTCGACGGTCACCATCCCGGCGATCCCGCCGTACTCGTCGGCGACCAGCGCCGTCTGCAGGCCGCTGGCCTGGATCTGCGCCATCAGCGAGTCGCCGTCCAGCGTCGAGGGCACCACCGGCACCGGCTCGGCCAGGGCGGCCAGCCGGGTCCGGTCCCGATCGGCGGCGGGCACCTGGAAAACCTGCTTGAGGTGCACGATGCCGATGGTCTCGTCGAGGTCGCCCCGGGTGACCGGGAACCGGGAGTGGCCGGTTTCGCCGATCAGGGCAACCAGGTCGCGCACGGTGTCGTCGGCCTCGAGCGAGTCGATCTCGGTGCGCGGGGTCATGAACTCCTCGGCGGTGCGGGCGCCGAACTGCAGGGAGCGGTCCACCAGCACCGCGGTGGTCTGATCCAACGAGCCCTGCCGCGCCGAGGTGCGCACCAACGACACCAGTTCCTGGGGTGAACGCGCCGATCGCAGTTCGTCTGCGGGCTCGATGCCGAAGCGCCGCAGCACCCGGTTGGCGGCGCCGTTGGTCAGGTGGATCAGCGGGGTGAACGCCGCGGAGAACAGCACCTGCGGCCCGGCCACCACCCGGGCGGTCCGCAGCGGCACGGCGACCGCCAGGTACTGGGCCACCAGCTCGCCGAACACCATCGACACCGAGGTGGCGATGAACAGCGCGACGATCAGCGCGGTGCCCTCCAACCAGCGCTCGGGCAGGCCGACGGCGGTCAGCGGCGCGCGCAGCAGCCGCGCGATCACCGGTTCGGCCAGGTAGCCGGTGATCAGGGTGGTGATCGAGATGCCGATCTGGGCGCCGGACAGCTGGAACGACAGCGTGCGGTGGGCCCGCTGGATCATCTTGTCCCGCCTGCCGCCGTGGCGGGCGTTGGCATCGACGGTGCTGCGCTCCAGCGCGGTCAGCGAGAACTCGGCCGCCACGAAAACGGCGGTGCCGAGGGTCAGCAGGACGAAGCCGAGCAGGCTGAGCAGGATGGACAGCATGCTCATCGGATCCTCGGGGTCAGCGCGCCGGGCCGGGTGCCCGGCCGCCTAGGGGAGGGTTCGGCGTCTGGTTCTGCGGCGGGGCCTTCGGTCCGGTGAGCCGGCCGATGTGAAGTCGCGTCCGGGGCCCCGACGGGCGCCTGCGGCACGTGATCCCTTTCGCTCGTCGTGCGGTGAAGCACCTATCGTAGCCGCTGGCCCCCCTGCGACGGGCTCACCAGCCGGTCGGCAGCGGGTGTCCCTCGGCGAAGCCGGCCGCGGACTGCACCCCGAGCACCACCCGCTCGTGCAGTTCGGCGATGGTGGCGGCCCCGACGTAGGTGCAGGTGCTGCGCACCCCGGAGGTGATGTGGTCCAGCAGGTCCTCCACACCGCCGCGGGCCGGGTCCAGGGCCATCCGAGAGGTGGAGATGCCCTCCTCGAACAGGGCCTTGCGGGCCTGGTCGAACGGGCTGTCCGCGCTGGTGCGCGCGGCGACGGCCCGCTTGGAGGCCATCCCGTAGCTCTCCTTGTACGGCTGGTTGTCGCGGTCGAGCATCAGGTCGCCCGGCGACTCGTAGGTGCCCGCGAACCACGACCCGATCATCACGTTCGACGCGCCCGCCGCCAGCGCCAGCGCGACGTCGCGGGGGTGGCGCACCCCGCCGTCGGCCCACACGTGGCCACCGAGTTCCCTTGCGGCGGCAGCACATTCAAGGACGGCGGAGAACTGCGGCCGTCCGACCCCGGTCATCATCCGGGTGGTGCACATCGCGCCGGGGCCGACGCCGACCTTGACGATCGAGGCGCCGGCGCCGATCAGGTCCCGGGCGCCGGCGGCCGAGACCACGTTGCCGGCGGCCAGCGGGATACCCAGGTCGAGGGCGGCCAGCGTCTTGATGGTGTCGAGCATCTTGACCTGGTGGCCGTGCGCGGTGTCGGCGACCAGGACGTCGACGCCGGCCTCGGCCAGCGTCTGGGCCCTGGTGGCGACGTCGCCGTTGATGCCGACGGCCGCGGCGATCCGCAGTCGGCCCGCCGCGTCCACCGCCGGGGTGTAGATGCCCGCACGCACCGCCCCGATGCGGGTGAGCACACCGGCCAGCGATCCGTCGGGTTCGGTGAGCACCGCCACGTCGATCGGGGCGTGCTCGAGCAGTTCGAACACCCGCCGGGGTTCGGTGTGGGCGGGGGCGACGACGAAGTCGGTCACCGCGATGTCGCGGACCCGGGCGAACCGGTCGACGCCGACCGTCGCCGCCTCGGTGACCAGGCCGACCGGTCGCCCCTCGGACACCACCACCGCCGCGCCGTGCGCCCGCTTGTGGATCAGGGCCACCGCGTCGGAGACGGAGTCCTCCGGGCCCAGCGTCACCGGGGTGTCGGCCACCAGGTCCCGGCTCTTGACGAAGTCCACCGTCTGGCGCACCGCGGTGATCGGCAGGTCCTGCGGCAGCACCACCAGGCCGCCACGGCGGGCCACCGTCTCGGCCATCCGCCGGCCGGCCACCGCGGTCATGTTGGCCACCACCACCGGGATGGAGGTGCCGGTGCCGTCCGCGGTGGACAGGTCCACGTCGAACCGCGAGGACACGTCCGAGCGGTTGGGCAGGATGAAGACGTCGTCGTAGGTCAGGTCATAGGGCGGCCGGTGACCGTCGAGGAATCGCACCGGATCAGCCTAGTGTCGCCGCCCCCGCCGAGCAGACGCAGAATCGCACGATCCATGCCTCCGGGACGCGATTCCGCGTCTGCTCGCCGGAGCAGCTAGACCTCGATCTCGCTGTGGTCACCGCTCCACAGGGTGTGGAACCGCGCAGCCGGGTCGGCGTCGATGCGGCCGTAGGTGTGCGCCCCGAACAGGTCGCGCAGGCCCTGGGTGAGCGCGGCGGGCAGCCGTTCGGTGCGTAGCGCGTCGTAGTACGACAGCGCCGAGGCGAAGCCGGGGATCGGGATGCCCAACTCGGTGGCGGTGATGACCACCCGCCGCCAGCCGTCGACGGCGGCCTCGATGGCGCTGCGGAAGTACGGCGCGACGATCAGCGTGGGCAGGTCCGGGTTCTCATCGAAGGCCTCCTTGATGCGGTTGAGGAACTTGGCCCGGATGATGCAACCACCACGCCAGATCGTCGCCAGGTCGCCGGGGGTGATGCCCCAGTCGTACTCGGCCGAGCCGGCCTGGATCTGGTTGAAGCCCTGCGCATAGGCGATGATCTTCGACGCGTACAGCGCCTGGCGGACGTCCTCGGTGAATTGCTTTGCGTCCGTGGGCCGTTGACCCAGCTTGCCGGAGGCCAGCCCGGTGGTGGCCCTGCGTTGCGCCACCGACCCGGACAGCGCGCGGGCGAACACCGCCTCGGCGATGCCGGTCACCGGCACCCCGAGGTCAAGGGCCGACTTCACCGTCCAGCGGCCGGTGCCCTTCTGTTCGGCCTCGTCGAGGATCACGTCGACCAGGGGGTTGCCGGTCTTCGCGTCGATCTGGCGCAGCACCTCGGCAGTGATCTCCACCAGGAAGCTGTCCAGGTCGCCGGAGTTCCACTCGGTGAACACCTCGGCGACCTGCGGTGCGGTCAGCCCCAGACCGTCGCGCAGCAGCTGGTAGGCCTCACCGATCAGCTGCATGTCGGAGTACTCGATACCGTTGTGCACCATCTTCACGAAGTGGCCGGCGCCGTCGGGCCCGATGTGGGTGCAGCACGGCACGCCGTCGACGTGCGCGGAGATCTCCTCCAGCAGCGGCCCCAGCGACTGGTACGACTCGGCCGGGCCACCCGGCATGATCGACGGCCCGTTCAGCGCGCCCTCCTCGCCGCCGGAGATGCCGGCGCCGACGAAGTGCAGGCCGCGCTCGCGGATGGCCTTCTCGCGGCGGATGGTGTCGGTGTAGAGGGCGTTGCCGCCGTCGATGATGATGTCGCCGGGCTCCA
>JAGQTU010000098.1 GCA_020438865.1 Mycobacterium sp. | reverse complement strand
CCGGTGAGCAGCTTGGCCACGTCGGAGTCACCGGTGGCCAGGCCGACCATCAGGTGTTCGGTGGAGACGTACTCGTCGTCCATCTCGGTGGCCAACTGCTGGGCGGCGGTGATGGCCGCCAGCGACTCCCGCGACAGCTGCGGCTGCGAGGTCGCCCCGCTGCTCGTCGGCAGCCGGTCGACCAGGTGCTGCGCCTCCGTGCGGATGGTCGCCGGGTCGACGCCGACCGCCTCGAGCAGCGGTCCGGCGATGCCATCGGTCTGCGTGAGCAGCGCCAACAGCAGATGGGCGGGCCTGATCTCGGGGTTGCCCGCGGCACTGGCCGCCTGCAACGCCGCGGTCAGAGCCGCCTGGGTCTTGGTGGTCGGGTTGAAAGAGTCCACGACACCTCCGTTTCTTTCCTAGAAAAAGCTTGTCGGGAGTTACAACGCCGTCAATCTTGAGTCTGTTCCGCTCAAGTTTACGAAATTTCCCCCCGGGTTCGGTAGGGCCTTCTGACATCTGTTTTTCCCACTGTATTCGAACATATGATCGATCAGTGGGTGAGCTCGCGTCGATCGGCTACAACGGCCAGCCGGTCCGGCCGCCGTTCCGGCCGGTGCGCCCGCCGCTGGCCGTACTGGTCGACCTCACCGTGCTGTTCCCGCGCGAACCGCACCGAACCGGGCGCTACCACCCGCACGGCCTGCAGATGCACAAAGTCGTGGAGGGCCGGCTCAGCTGTTGGGGGTTGTGCGAGCAGGGCGACTGGTGGGGGCTGGTGACCTATCAGATCGCCTACGGGTCCAAGACCCGGACCGTGACGCACTGGGTGCCGGCCTGGACGCTCCGGAGGAAACCCTGACCGGGCCCACCGGGACGGGCCTCGTCAGGACCGGCCGTAGTCCCAGTACTGCAGCCACTGCACGGTGGCGAACACCGTCAACGTCACCAGGTATCCGGCGATCACCGCCGCCGCACCGAGCGTGCTGATCCGCGCCCCCGCCCCGTCCACCGGATCGAGCCAGCGCCGAAACCGCCGGCCGGCCCACGGCATCAGGGCCCACTGCAGGGTCGCCACGCTGACCACCTGGCTGACCCACATCGCCAGCCACGGCTCGGCACCGAGCCGGTCGATGACGGGGCCAAGGAACCGCGACAGCAGCATGACGGTCGGATACAGCACCAGCAGGATCAGCATCGCCGTCTTCCACCGGGGCGTGATGGCGGTGCGGCCGTTCTCGGTGCGCACCGTCGTACCGAACGCGGTCGTCGAGGACACCAGGGAGAACTCGCGGCTCAGGCTCAGCCGCAGGCCCGACAGCGCCTCGTCGCGCTCCGGTGAGCGCAGCCAGGCCGACAGCTGCGGCTCGGTACGAAACCGCAACACCGCCATGGACTCCCGGTCGGCGCCACCTGGGCCGGCCAGGAAGGCGGAGCAGCCCTCGAATCCGCTGAAGCCGGCACTGGTCTCGGCCAGCCGCGCCTCGGCGGACACGAAATCGACTTCGCGGCCGGGCGCCACGGTGTGCCGAAACACCCCGATCCCCGGCGGCACCCCATCCGGGGTGATCACCAGATCCGCTGCGGCAGCGAGAATTCCGCGTTCGGCCGCCGCGCGCAAGACCTGTTTGCGCGCCGGGCTGTCCAGCCACCCGTGCAGGCTCTCCGGATCGGGAAAGCTCACCGCGATACCCCAGTCCAGGTGCGGGCTGTCGAGGATGGACACCCGCAGATCGGTGGCGCCGTTGGCGGTCTCGCGCAACTCGGCCGCGACCGCGGTGAAGTCCCGGGAGTCGTCGGTGCGATGGAAGATCGTGACGACGGTCGCGCGGCTCATGTCGGTCGGGCTCCCATCTCAGTACGGGTGCTTGTCGGGCCGGTTCTCCCATGCGTCATAGGCCGGCCGGGCCAGATCCGGCCGGAACTGCCGGATGGTGATGCTGCGCTGGTCGTAGGGCTTGGCGAAATCCCGGTACTGGAACTCGTCGTCGAAGCCCAGGCGGTGGGCTTCGGCAAGATCGCCACCGAAGTAGATGGCGTCGATGCGTGCCCAGTAGATGGCGCTCATGCACATCGGACACGGTGCGCCACTGATGTAGATCTGATGTCCCATAAGCATTTTCGCCCGCATCGGGATGGTGTCCGGGGAACCGGGCGGCCGAGGGACGAGCTCGAGTATCGACTCGTTGACGTGGTCTACGGCGATCGAGGGCGCCTCGGGGATCAGCGTCGCACAGGCCTTGCGGATGGTCTCGATCTCGGCGTGCGCGGTGATGTCACCGGTGAGCAGCACCCGGTTCTGGCCACGCGCGACGATGTCGCCGTCGCGCACGAGGACCGCTCCGAACGGGCCGCCCCAGCCGTTGTCCACCGACTCCTTCGCCAGCCGACACGCCTCGGCCATCAGCTCATCAGGGGTCATGCCCACCACTTCCGCTATCTGAGTTCGAAATTGCGAGTGCGGCCACGGTAACGCCTGGACCAGCCGCCGGAAGCCGAACTCTCAGTAGGCCCCGGCGTTCGGCGGCGAGGTGGTGGCATACGGATTCGGAATCGTCGTCGGCGTCGGTGTCGACGTCTCCGAAGTCTCCGACGTGCCCGTCGTGCTCGACGACGGTTCCGGCGGCGGCATGATCTGTGCGGCGCTCTCGGTGGGCGTGGTCGACGTCGCGCTGCTCGAGGTGGCCTCGGTCGTGGTGGTGGATGTCGACGTGGTCGGGGGCGGGGCCGTGGTGCGCGGCGGGAGGTGCGAGGTGGTGTGCGGGACCGGGGTCACCGGGGCGGAGGGCTGGTGGCGCGAGCTCTGCGCGGTGTGGATGACCGCGTACACCAGGAGCAGCACCAGGATGGCGGCGGCAACTCCCGAGGCGTAGAGCAGCGTGCGCTCACGGGTGTCAGGGTCCACGCGCAGAGATAGTACGGTCACCGCCGGTCTTGGTAGGTTCTTCGCGTGACAAGCAGCCTGGGCTCCGAGCTCCCCGAGCTCATTCCGCTGGCGCTCGTCATCACGCTCTCGCCGTTGTCGGTCATCCCCGGCATCCTCATGCTGCACACCCCCAAGCCGCGTCCGACCGCGATGGCGTTCCTGGTGGGCTGGGCAATCGGCATCGGGGGCCTGACTGCGGGCTTCGTGGCCATTTCCAACGCCCTCGACGGGCTCAACCGGCAGCCGGCATGGGCGCCACACCTGCGCATCGTGATCGGTGCCGCGCTGATCCTGTTCGGCCTCTACCGCTGGTTCACCCGCAACCGCTCCGCCCACACCCCGGGCTGGCTGACCTCGATGACGTCGATCGGGCCGGGCCGCGCATTCGTGACCGCCCTGGTGCTGGCCGTGGTCAACCCCAAGGTGTTGTTCATGTGCGCGGCAGCGGGTCTGGCGATCGGCTCGGCCGGACTGGGCACCACCGGGGCGTGGACGGCCGACGTCGTCTTCACCGCCGTCGCTGCCTCTTCGGTAGCGCTGCCGGTGGTGGCCTATCTGATCGCCGGGGAGAAGCTGGACGCCCCGCTGACGCGGCTGAAGAACTGGATGGAGGAGCAGCACGCCACCCTGGTGGCCGCCATCCTGGTGATCCTCGGCCTGATGGTGCTTTACAAGGGCATCCACGGCCTGTAGCCGTCTCGCAGTGTGCCGCCGCCGGCTTTCCCCCGACCCCGCCGGCGCGCGGAACAGCGCGCCTAAGATCGGGCGCCGTGGGGCTTGACGATCGCGACGCGCTGCTGGTGCTGCAGACCGCGTTCGATCCGAGGCAGCGGTCCGATGAGCTGATCCGGCAGTTCTACACCCACTGGTTCGCCCTCGACACCGGTGTGCGCGATTTGTTCCCACCCGACCTCGACCACCAGCGGGCCGTCTTCGGCGAGGCCATGCACTGGGTGCTCGGCGAGCTGGTGGCCCAACGAGCCGACGCCCCGGTCGCCTTCCTGGCCCAGCTCGGCCGCGATCACCGGAAATACGGTGTGCGCGAGCAGCATTACGTGACGATGCGCCTGGCGTGGTTCGCCACCGTGCGGACCGCTCTGATCGGCCGGTGGAACGATGCGCTCGCCGACGCGGCTCGGCAGGCGATCAACCTGATCACCGGCGTGATGTCAGGAGCCGCCGACGCCGAGGCCGGCCCGCCCTGGTGGGACGGCACCGTTCTGGAACACCACCGGGTCTCGCGGGACATCGCCGTGGTGCGGCTGCGCCTGGACCAGTCGATGCCGTATCACCCCGGTCAGTACGTCAACGTCCAGATTCCGCAGTGGCCGCGGCGGTGGCGCTACCTGTCGCCGGCCATGCCGTCGGACCCGAACGGGTATGTCGAATTCCACGTCCGCTCAGTGCCCGGCGGGACGGTCAGCACCGCGATCGTCGGCGAGACCCGGCCCGGGGACCGGTGGCGGCTGTCCAGCCCGCACGGCGGACTGCACGTCGACCGGGACGCCGGCGATGTCCTGATGGTCGCCGGCAGCACCGGACTGGCGCCGCTGCGCACGCTGATCATGGACCTGGCCCGGTTCGGGGTGAACCCCCGCGTTCACCTGTTCTTCGGGGCCCGCTACCCCTGTGAGCTCTACGACCTGCCGACGCTGTGGGAGATCGCCAGCACCAACCCGTGGCTGTCGGTGTCTCCGGTGTCGGAGTATCCGGCGGACCCGCCGTGGGCGGCCGACTACCCCGACGTGCAGCCGCCGCGGGGCCTGCACGTCCGCCAGAGCGGCCGGCTGCCCGAGGTGGTCAGCCGGTACGGCGGCTGGGGTGACCGGCAGATCCTGATCTGCGGGCGGCCCGAGATGGTGCGTGCCACCCGGGCCGCCCTGCTGGCCAGGGGCGCCCCCGCCGAGCGCATCCAGCACGACCCGCTCTCGGGTTGAGGACCCGATCCGTCACAGTTGTGACTTTCGTCCCTTTTCCGGCCCATCCCCTGAGACGACGATCACTTTCGGGATCAAGCAGTGAGGGGCTGTGATGATGCAAGCCGGTCCGGCTGGGGACGCCGACCGCGAACTCGACACCATCGCATGGGATTTCCTGTGCTCGCAATGGCTCGGGCGCAATTACTGGGACTGGTCGCTGGAGCGTCGGCTCGACGCCTACCTGCGCCACCACCAGCGTGCCGACATCCTCAACAACGGTGCGTCCTACAACGCCGTCGTGGATCGGGTGATGGCGAACATGGGACGGGCCCGCCGTGACGGCGTGCTCGCCCCGCCGCATGCCTAGGAGGCACCAATGGAGATCATCCACAAAGACGCGGGCGATCTGAAGCTGGCGCCCAACTTCACCGACTACGAACGCACCCGCGCGTCGTTCAGTTGGTCCGAGGTGCCGGAGTTGTGCGCCGGCATGGGTGGGGGCGGCTGCAACATCGCGTACGCCGCGGTCGACCGGCACGCCGCGGGCCCGGAGGCCGGCCGCACCGCCATGCGGTTCATCGCCGACACCCCGGGCAGTGCGGAACTGGTGACCCACGACGTCAGCTACGCCGAACTGGGCCGGCTCACGCGCAAGTTCACCAACGTGCTGCGCGGGCTCGGCATCGGCAAGGGCGACCGGGTGTTCGTGATCATGGGCCGGGTGCCCGAGCTGTACATCAGCATGCTCGGCGCGCTGCGCAACGGCAGCGTGGTCTCGCCGTTGTTCTCCGCGTTCGGGCCCGAGCCGATCGCCACCCGCGTCACGATCGGCTCCGCGAACGTCATCGTGACCACCGCCGCGATCTACAAGCGCAAGATCGCCAAGATCCGCGACCAGTTGACCTCGGTGCAGCACGTTCTGGTGGTCAGCGACGACGACACCGAGATTCCCGGGACCCTGAACTTCCACCGGCTGATGGACGACGCCGGCGACGACGCCCCGATCGAGCACACCACCGCCGACGACGCGTCGTTGCTGCACTTCACCAGCGGCACCACCGGAACACCCAAGGGCGCGCAACACGTGCACGGCGCGGTCGCCATGCACTACACCACCGGACGGTATGCGCTCGACCTCCACGACGGCGATATCTATTGGTGCACAGCGGATCCCGGCTGGGTAACCGGAACCGCCTACGGAATCATCTCGCCGCTGCTGCACGGGGTCACCTCGATCATCGACGAAGCGGAGTTCGACGCCGAGCGGTGGTACCGGATCCTGCAGGACGAGCAGGTCAGTGTCTGGTACACCGCACCGACGGCAATCCGGATGCTGATCAAGGCCGGACCGGAACTGCCCGCCAAGTACCGATTCCCGCATCTGCGGTTCATCGCCAGCGTTGGTGAGCCGCTCAACGCCGAGGCGGTGTGGTGGGGAAAACGAGTGCTGGGCTTGCCGATTCACGACAACTGGTGGCAGACCGAGACCGGCGGCATCATGGTCGCGAACACTCCCGCCTTCGATATCAAGCCCGGCTCGATGGGGCGCCCGCTGCCCGGGGTGCAGGCCTGCGTGGTCGAGCACGACCAGGAGACCGGCGAGGTGACCGTCATCGACGAGCCCGACGTCGAAGGAGAACTTGCCCTGAAGCTGGGCTGGCCGTCGATGTTCCGCGGCTACCTCAACCAGGACGAGCGCTATCGCAAATGCTTCTCCGGTGATCTGTACCTGTCCGGCGACCTGGTCAAGCGCGACGCCGACGGTTACCTGTGGTTCGTCGGCCGCGCCGACGACGTCATCAAGGCCTCCGGCCATCTGATCGGCCCGTTCGAGGTGGAGAACGTCCTGACCGATCACCCGGCGGTGGCCGAGGCCGCCGTGATCGGCAAGCCCGATCCCACCTACGGCGAGCTGGTCAAGGCGTTCGTCACGCTGAAGTCCGGCCACGTCGGCGACGACGAGTTGCGACGCGAGCTGATGGGGCAGGCCCGCAAGCGGCTCGGAGCTGCGGTGGCGCCCAAGGAGATCGACTTCGTCGACTCGTTGCCGCACACCCGCTCCGGCAAGATCATGCGCAGGCTGCTCAAGGCACGCGAGCTCGGGCTGCCCGAGGGCGACATCTCGACGGTGGAGAGCCCGGCCGGGGTGAAGTCGTGACCGATGCGGCCCTGGCGCGGGCCCTGCTGACGGACATGATCCGGGTGCGGCGCATGGAGGAGAAGTGCGCCGAGATGTACAGCGCCGGCAAGATCCGCGGATTCCTGCACCTCTACGTCGGCGAGGAAGCCGTGGCGGCCGGCTCGTTGCGGGTGCTCGGGGCGCAGGACGCGGTGATCGCCACCTACCGTGAACACGCCCATGCGCTGCTGCGCGGAATCCCGATGGCCAAGATCATGGCCGAGATGTTCGGCAAGCAGGAGGGCTGCTCCGGCGGGCGCGGCGGTTCGATGCACCTGTTCGACGCGGAACGCCGGTTCTACGGCGGCAACGCGATCGTGGCCGGCGGCCTGCCGACGGCCGCCGGGCTGGCCTTCGCCGATGCGCAGCTGAAACGAAACCAGGTGTCCGCCTGCTACTTCGGGGACGGTGCGATCGCCGAGGGCGCCTTCCACGAGACCATGAACATGGCCGAGCTGTGGAAGCTGCCGGTGCTGTTCTGCTGCGAGAACAACCGCTACGCGATGGGCACCTCGATCGACCGGGAACTCTCCGACACCGATCTGTGCGTGCTGGCCGAGTCCTACCGGGTGCCGTCCGCGAGCACTGACGGGATGGACGTGCTGGCCACCCATGCGGCCATGCAGCAGGCCGTCGAGCATGTCCGCACCGAGGGCGGCCCTTTCTTCCTCGAGTTCAAGACCTACCGGTTCCGGCCGCACTCGATGTTCGACCCCGAGTTGTACCGGGAGAAGGCCGAGGTCGAGAAGTGGCGCGAGCACGATCCGATCCAGAACTTCACCGACAAGTGCCTGGCCGAGGGGATGCTGACCGCCGAGAACCTCGCCACCATCGAGCAGGCGGTGGCCACCGAGGTGGCCGACGCGGTCGCCTACGCCGAGGCCGGGACGCTGGAAAGCGTGGACGACCTGACGCGTGACATCATGACACCGGTTGGGGCGGAGGCACTCTCGTGAAGGCGAGCTATCGCGGCGCCGTGCATGACGCGATCGCCGAGGCGATGCGCGCCGACGAACGCGTGGTGCTGCTCGGTGAGGACGTCGGGCGCTACGGCGGCACGTATGCGGTATCGAAGGGCCTGCTCGAGGAATTCGGCCCCGAGCGCATCCGGGACACCCCGATCTCGGAGTTGGGGTTCGTCGGCATCGGCATCGGCGCCGCCCTCAACGGGCTGCGGCCCATCGTCGAGGTGATGACGGTCAACTTCAGCCTGCTCGCGCTGGACCAGATCGTGAACACCGCCTCGGCGTTGCGGCACATGTCCAACGGGCAGTTCTCGGTCCCGATGGTGGTGCGGATGGCCACCGGCGCCGGACGGCAACTGGCCGCCCAGCACTCGCACAGCCTGGAGAACTGGTACGCCCACATTCCGGGCATCACGGTGCTCGCTCCGGCCACCGTGGCCGACGCCTACGGCATGCTGCGCACGGCGCTGACCAGTCCCGACCCGGTGATCATCTTCGAGCACGTCGGGCTCTACAACGCCTCGACCGACCTCGACGAACTGGTGCCGACCGCGATCTCCGGGGCCGCGATCCGCCGTAACGGGACCGACGCGACGCTCATCACCTACGGCGGCAGCCTGCCCAAGGTCCTCGACGCCGCCGAACAGCTGGCGCAGACCGGGATCGACTGCGAGGTGGTCGACCTGCGGGTGCTGCGGCCGCTGGACGACGCGACCATCCTGGAGTCGGTGCGCCGGACACATCGCGCGGTGATCGTCGACGAGGGCTGGCGCACCGGCAGTTTGGCCGCCGAGGTCAGCGCCCGCATCGTCGAGGGGGCGTTCTACGACCTCGACGCGCCCGTGGGACGCGTCTGCACCATCGAGGTGCCGATCCCGTACGCCAAACATCTCGAGGAGGCGGCGCTGCCGCAGCCCGACAAGATCGTGGCCGCGGTGCGCGGCCTGTTCGGGGACGGCGGAGCGGGCGCCGGCGGGCAGGAGCGGAGCGACCGGGGAGTGGGCACAGCATGATCGAGTTCACGATGCCCGCCCTGGGCGCCGACATGGACGAGGGCACACTCAACGAGTGGCTGGTACAGCCCGGTGACACCGTCACCCGCGGGCAGATCGTCGCCGTCGTCGAAACCACCAAGGCCGCAGTCGAAATCGAATGCTGGCACGACGGCGTGATCGGCGATCTGCTGGTGCCCATCGGTCAGACCGTGGCCGTCGGTACCGCGCTCGCCACCATCCTGGAGCCAGGCGAGAAAGCCGAGCCGCGGCCGGCGACGCCCGCGGCCGCGGCCGCAACCGAGACCACGCACGCCGAGGAGACCGAGGCCGCCCCCGTCACCGCGCCGGTGGCCACGGCGCAGGCGCCGGTCGGCCACCGACAGTGGGTCTCGCCGGTTGCGCGGCGCACGGCCGCGTCGCTGGGGGTGGACCTCAAGGGCCTCACCGGTACCGGTCCGCAGGGCGCGATCACGCTGCAGGACGTCGAGCATGCCGCCGCCACCGCCCACCACGAGGCGCCCAAGCCACCCCCGCCGCCGAAGCCGGCGGAATCGGCCGAGCCCCAGTCCGCGGCCGAGAAGGCGCGGGCGCGCGGTGCGGCAATGCGCGCCTCGATCGCCGCGGCGATGAGCCGCTCCAAGCGGGAGATCCCGCACTACTACCTGTCCCACGAGGTCATCCTCGACACGGCGCTCGGCTGGCTCACCGAGCAGAACGCCGGCCTGTCGATCACCGAGCGGATGCTGCCCGCGGTGCTGCAACTCAAGGCGGTCGCGCTGGCCGCCCAGAAGTTCAAGGAGTTCAACGGCTTCTGGAACGACGACGGCTTCGAGCCGTCCGCCCAGGTCCATGTCGGCGTGGCGATCTCGCTGCGCGGCGGGGGCCTGGTGGCTCCGGCGATCCACGACGTCAACGAGAAGAAGCTCGACGAGCTGATGCGCGACCTGACCGATCTGGTCGGCCGGGCCCGCGCCGGGTCGTTGCGCAGCTCGGAGATGTCCGATCCGACCATCACGCTGACCAACCTCGGCGACAAGGGCGTCGACGCCGTGTTCGGCGTCATCTACCCACCGCAGGTGGCGATCGTCGGGTTCGGCAAGCCCGCGCAGCGGGTGGTCGTGGTCGACGGCGGTATCCGGGTGGCCAACACGGTGCAGACCAGCCTGGCCGCCGACCACCGGGCCAGCGACGGTGCGCGCGGCGCGCTGTTCCTGGCCGAGATCAACCGGCTGCTGCAGCAGCCCGAAGAGCTGTAACGCCCTGTAGAGGAGATGACATGAGCAGAGCTGAGATCCGCGACGGGGTGGTGGCGCAGTTGATCGCGATCGCCCCCGAGGTCGAGGAGGGTGACCTCTCCGACAGCGAGTTGCTGCGCGACCAGGTCGACCTGGACTCGATGGACTGGCTGAACTTCCTGGTGGCGCTGCACAAGCGCTTCGACGTCGAGATCCCGGAGTCGCAGTACGCATCGCTGCGCACCATCGACGACCTCACGAACTACATCGACACGCATCGCTAGACTTCGGCGATGGCCCAGTTGCCGTCCGTCGTGCTGCTCGATTCGTCCTCGGCGCTGAGCGCCACCTTCGTCCCTACGGCCGGCATGCTGTGCACGTCGCTGTCGGACGGCGGTGTGGAACTGCTCGGGCAGCGGCGGGGGCTGGACGCGTATCTGAACAACGGCAAGACGATGGGCATCCCCATCCTCTATCCGTGGGCGAATCGGTTGAGCGCCAACGACTATCCTATCGACGGGGGCGCCGTCACGTTAACCCCGGGCGTCAGCGGCGTGCGCGCCGATGAACACGGCCTGCCGATTCACGGTGTCCTGTCCGCGTATCCAGGCTGGTTGGTCACCGCGCGGTCCGACAATCGGCTGACCGCCGACCTCGACTTCGGTGCCCAACCGCGACTGCTGGCCAGCTTCCCGTTTCCGCATGTGCTGACCCTCGACGTCACACTCGCCGAGCGCACACTCACGGTGCGCACCACGGTGACACCGACCACCGCGGCCGCGGTGCCGCTGTGCTTCGGCTTCCACCCCTACCTGACGATCCCCGGCGTTGCGCGTTCGGAATGGACACTGCAGACCCCGGCGCTGCGACACCTTCAGGTGGACGGCCGGGGCATCCCCACCGGGGAGGTCGATCGGTGGCCGGCGTCGTCGGATGCGCTGAGCGACAAGACCTTCGACGACGGCTTCGACGAGGTCGAGCCGGGCGCGGTGTTCGCGCTCTCCGGTGGAGACCGCCGCATCGAGGTGGCGTTCGACCGGGGGTTCCCTGCGGCGCAGATCTTCGCGCCCGGCACCGAGGATGTGGTGGCGATCGAACCGATGGCCGCACCCACGAATGCGTTGCGGGCCGGCGGCTACCGCGTGGCGGTGCCGGGGCGGCCCGCGGTATCGGTGTTCAGCATCCGGGTGCGTTGAGTCAGAACTCACGCACCGAAAGTGCGAGTAGATGTGTGCGTGAGTTCTGACTCAACGCGGAGAGTTCAGCGGCCGAAGCCAGATTCGCCGCATCACTTCGTTCAGCGGCGGGGCTTCCACACCACCAGCGCGGTGCTCTTCGGCATTACCGCCAGATCGCGCCGGGGCCCGGCGCGCAACGACTCCAACTCCTGGGCCATCTCCTGCAGCCGGGACTGCAGCGCCTCGACCTGATTGGTCAGCTCGATGATGCGCTTGATCCCCGCGAGGTTGACGCCCTCGTCCTGGGACAGCCGCTGCACCTCGCGCAGCAGCTCCACGTCCCGTTCCGAATAGCGCCGTCCGCCACCGGAACTGCGCTGCGGACTGACCAGGCCGAGCCGGTCGTAGGTGCGCAGCGTCTGCGCGTGCATACCGGCCAACTCGGCGGCCACCGAGATCAGAAACGTCCGCGATTCCCGCGAGTCGCCGGCACTCATGCTCGGTTACCCACCCAGCCGGCACGCGGGTCGAACCCGCTCGACCGTTCGGCGGCGGCGTAGGCCTCCAGCGCTTCCAGCGCAGGCCCCTCCAGGTTCGGCGGCACCGCGACCTTGACGGTCACCAGCAGGTCGCCGTGGCCACCGCTGCGCTTGGGCACACCGCGCCCGCGCACCCGCAGGATGCGGCCGTCGGCGGTGCCCTTGGGTACCCGCACCCCGACCTTGCCCTCCAGGGTGGGCACCGAAAGCGTTGTCCCCAGGGCCAACTCGGTGAAGCTCACCGGAACGGTCACGGTCAGGTCGTCGCCATCCCGGCCGAACACCTTGTCCGGCCGCACATGCACGGTGACGTACAGGTCGCCCGACGGGGCGCCCCGCAACCCGGCCTCGCCCTGGCCGGCCAGCCGGATGCGCTGGCCGTCCTCGACACCCGGAGGGATCCGCACGTTAATCGTGCGGGTTCGGGTGGTGACCCCGGTGCCCCGGCACTCGTCGCAGGGATGCTCGATGATCGAGCCGCTGCCGCGACAGTCGGTGCACGGCTCGGAGAAGCCGAACGCGCCCTGGTTGCGGTTGATCACCCCGGAGCCGTTACAGGTCGCGCAGACCTTCGGGCTGGTACCCGGGCGCGCACCACTGCCGTGGCAGTTGGTGCATGGCGCCGGGCTGGTCAGCCGCAGCGGCATGGCGACACCCTTGGTTGCCTCCAGGAAGTCGAGATCGGTCTCGGTCTCGAGGTCCTTGCCGCGGCGCGGCCGGCTGGGGCGCGGCTGCGCACCCCGCCCGAACAACCCGCCGAACAGGTCGCCGATGTTGGCACCACCGTCCTGCCCGGCCTGGCCGAACAGGTCGTTGAGGTTGAACCCGCCGCTGCCGTCGTCGTAGACGGTGTAGTCGCCACCGCCCCCGCCGCCGCCGTTGTAGCGGCGGCCGAAACCACCACCACCGGCGAACAGCCGCCGGGTCTCGTCGTACTCCTTGCGCTTGGCCGGGTCGGTCAGCACATCGCGGGCCTCGCCGACCTCCTTGTAGCGCTCGTCGGCGGCCTTGTTGTCCGGGTTGCGGTCGGGGTGGTTCTCGGCGAGCAGCTTGCGGGCGACCCGCTTGATCTCGTCCTCGCTGGCGTCAGAGGAGACGCCGAGCACTTTGTAGAAGTCCTTCTCGACCCATTCTCGTTGAACCATGCCGCGTCACCTCCTCACCATTGTCGCGGTTACGAATCTGATTCTGCGTTCTGCGAGCCGGATTGCTCACCGTTGGCGGGCGTGTCGGACTCGGCCGACGCATCGTCGACGGCGTCGACCACGCCGACGAGGGCGTGCCGCAGCACCTGATCACCGAGCTTGTAGCCCTGGCGCATCACGCTGCCGATCACCGGGTTGGAGCCGTCGCCCTCGTGCTGCACCGCTTCGTGCAGCGACGGGTCGAACTCGTCACCCTCGGCGCCGAACGCCGCCAGACCCAGCCCGGTGAGGGCGGCCGTCAGCTTGTCGGCGACCGAACGCAGCGGGCCGCTTTCCAAATCGCCGTGGGCCCGGGCGCGGTCGAGATCGTCGAGAACGGTGAGCAACTGGCTCACCACGACGGCCTTGGCCCGCTCGCCGGCCACCTGCTGGTCACGCAGTGCGCGCTTGCGGTAGTTGGCGAAGTCGGCCTGCACGCGCTGCAGGTCCGCGGTCAACTCGGCAACCTGATCCGCCGACTCGCCGGCCGGCGCGGAGCTGTATCCCGAGTCGCTACGCTCCTGCCCTCCGGAAGCCCCCGGCGCCGGCCCACTGGGGGCCGGCCCGGAGGCCGCCTCGCGCACTTCCCCGGTCAGGGGGTCGATGCGGCGCTTGTCGGTGACGGTTACCGGTTCATCCGGTTCGCCGTTCGCGGGTGGAGTCACTTGTTCTCCTGATCGTCGTCTTCAACGACCTCCGCGTCCACCACATCGTCGTTCGACGATCCGCCCGACTCACCGCCGCCGGCGGCCTGCTCGGCCTGGGTCGCCTCGTAGATCGCTTGGCCCAGGGCCTGGCTCTCGACGCCCAGCTTCTCCATCGCGGACTTGATCGCCCCGATGTCGGTGCCGTCGAGCGCCGTCTTGGCCTCGGCGATCGCCCCGTCGACCTTGGCCAGGGTGTCCTCGGGAACCTTCGATCCGCCCTCGGCCTCGCGCTGATCCTTGACGAACTTCTCCGTCTGGTAGACCAGCGACTCGGCCT
>JAGQTU010000097.1 GCA_020438865.1 Mycobacterium sp. | reverse complement strand
TCGCGTTCGGCTTCATGATCACCGGGCTGCTGCTCACGATGCGGTGGCGCTGAAGCCGGGATGTACGCCGCAACCCTGCGTGCGTGCTGTTATCCGGCTGGCAATCTCCTCGTAACCCAATCACACGGATGTGATTCATCCCCACTGTGCATAGCGCTTGTGGATAACGGCGTACCCGCCGGTCAGGGCACTCGTGGATTCCGTCCAGCAAACTAGTTGGGGTCCGAATCCGGCCGCAATCGCAGGTCTGGGCCTTGCCGGTGTTCTGATGGCTATCGGATGTGTGACCGTCGTCACAGACCCGCCCGGTCGGATCCTGGTGGGCGCCGCCGCCGCCGGCCTGGTCCTGTTCGCCCTCGGCTCCTGGCGGGCCCAGCCCAGGCTGGCCGTCACGCCGGACGGGTTGGTGTACCGGGGCTGGTTCCGGACGTACACATTGCGCCGGTCGGACATCAAACTGATCCGCGTCACGGAGTTCCGCCGCATCGGGCGAAAGGTGCGGCTGCTGGAGATCGACACGGTTGACGGCCGGCTGATGGTGCTGAGCCGCTGGGACCTCGGCGGCGACCCGATCGCCGTGCTCGACGCGTTGACCGACGCGGGCTACGCCGGCCGCTGACCGCTCTCGCCTAGGAGATCGTGACCGACTCGATCACGACCGGCTCGGTGGGCCGGTCGTTGCGGTCGACCGCCGTGGTGGCGATGGCGTCGACGACCTTCTGCGACTCCGGGTCGACGACCTCACCGAAGATGGTGTGCCTGCGGTTGAGGTGCGGGGTGGCGCCCACAGTGATGAAGAACTGCGAACCGTTGGTACCCGGGCCGGCGTTGGCCATCGCGAGCAGGTAGGGCTTGTCGAACTGCAGCTCGCCGTGGAACTCGTCGGCGAACTTGTAACCCGGGCCGCCGCGGCCGGTGCCGGTCGGGTCGCCGCCCTGGATCATGAAGCCGTCGATGACGCGGTGGAACACCGCGCCGTCGTAGAACGGTCCGGAGGTGCTCCCCGACGCGTTCTGCGTCGAGTACTCCTTGGTGCCCTGGGCCAAGCCGACGAAGTTGGCGACGGTCTTGGGGGCGTGGTTACCGAACAGGGCGATCTTGATGTCGCCGCGGTTGGTGTGCAGGGTCGCGGTCGCGGTCGCAATGGGGCTCGTGGTCACGGGATCACAGTGTGCCACTAGCGCTGAACGCCCGGTTCCGCGGCCACCCGGTATGGCAGTGTTGAACGCATCAGCATGCCGCCACCGCAGGAGGTCACCGATGGGACGCAAGACCGAACCCCGGCTCACGTCACGGGAGCGCCTGACCCGGGGTCTGCGCTATACCGCCGTCGGTCCGGTCGACGTGACCCGCGGCGTGGTGGGCATCGGCGTGCATTCCGCGGAGTCCACGGCCGCCCGATTGCGCAGGCGCTATCAGAAGGAGCGGGTGGCCCGGCGGTTGTCTGCGGCTCAGGAGGGCCTGGCGCGTGAGGCGTCCGCGGTGCAGCAGGTGGTCTCCGGTCTGCCGCAGGCGCTGCAGGATGCCCGCAAGGCCCAGCACCGGCGCCGGCGCCGGCTGGCCATCTTCGGCACCCTCGGCCTGGCGACGGTGGTCGGCGGTGCGGTGGCATTCACGATCGTGCGCCGCTCCGCGCAGCCCGAACCCTCGACCCTGCCGCCCAGTGTCGAGATCGCCCCGAAGATTTAGCCGACATCAACTGTCCGGCAACAACATGGACTGCCAGCTTGGGGGCCCGGCCGTGGCCGGTGCGAGGTCGGTTCTGGTGTAGGCCTGTCCGTCCGGACCGAGGTAGCTGCCCGTCGCCGGATCGTATTCGGTGCCGGCGATCGGCGCCGGTTGCGGGACAGGCTGTCCCGACAGCGTGCCGTTCGGGTCGCCCTTCCAGTTGAAGCCGTCGTTGAGCGGCACGTAGTTCTGCTCGCCTTCACACATCGCGACCGTCGGCGCCCGCTTGCCGGGCCGGGTGATGCAGGGCGTGTTGCGCACGCCGCGCACGGCGTTCGGCGAGTCCTGCGGCACCCGGCAGTACAGATCGCCCGGGGCCCGGTCCGGGAAGTCCTGCATGCTCGGCGTGCGTTGCTGCTGGGCCGGCAGATACCCGGTGGTGCATGGCGGTGGCTGGTTGAGGCTCAGGTTGAAGCTCATGTAGGCGCCGCGGTAGGGCTGCAAGGTGTCCCGGTTGGCCAGCACGATCCCCTGTGCGGTGGCGGCGGCCTGGGGCAGCAGCACCAGCAGTTGTTCGATGCCGGGCTGGTAGGTGAGGGTCACTTGGGCGGCGCTGGCCAGGTTGGCGGCGATGACGGGGACGGTGGGGCGGACCCGCTCCAGGAGCTGCGTGGCCTCTTCGGCGGCCGGGCCGCCCTGGTGCAGAAGGTCGCGAACCACGTTGTCGTTGCTCTGCAACTGCCGTGTGATGGTTGCCAGGTGCGCGGCCCACGCCTGAACGGCATCCGCTGAGTCAGCTTGCGCATCCAGCACCGGCTTCGACCGGTCGATCAGAGTGAGCAACGGGCCCAGGTTCTCCCGGGCACCGCTCGCGACCTTCCCGCCGCCGGTGATCAGGCGGGAGAGTTCCGGCCCGAGCCCGCCGAATGCGGTGTAGGACTCGTCGACGACCGTCTTCAGGTCATCGTGCGGGATCGACTTCAGTCCCGTGTCGAGGGTGTCGAGCACCGCGTCGAAGTCCGGCGGCACCGTGGTCCGGTCGACCGGAATGACATCGCCCTCACGCAGGGGAGTCGATTCGCGGCGCGGCAGCAATGCGATGTACTGCTCGCCGACGGCGGACTGGCTGTGCACCTGCGCGTCGAGGTCGGACGGGATGGCGATATCCGACTTCAGCGACAGCACCGCTGCCACCCCGGTGTCGGTGAGGCGCACATCCTTGATGCGGCCCACCTCCGCGCCCCGGAAGGTGACGTTGCCGCCGGGGTAGACACCGGCGGTGCGCGGGAGTTGAACGGTCACCTGGTAGCGCCCGATGCCCAACATCGCGGGAACCCTGATGTAGCCGAAGGCCATGGCCGCCGCGAAGATCAGTGCGACGACCGCGAAGACGGCCAGCTGGATCCGGACACGCAGCGTCAGTGGTGGCACGTCATCGTCCTTGATCCCAGCGGTACGGGGCCAGCAACGGATTACCCCCGGTGTAGGGGCTGGGGAGCTGCCCGATCGTGCGCCCCCATTGCAGCTCCAGCTCGGTCAGATTGCCCTCCCACCGCGTGCCGGTCAGGAACGACGCGTCAAGTCGGCTCAAGGTGAGGTCGATGACCGCGGTGAGGTTGGCGAAATCGCCGCGCTGCCAGGTGCCGATGTTGTCGGTCGGGAACGGGTAGGTGGCGAACAGGCCAAGCGCCCGGGTCAGGGCGGGCCCGGCGTTGGCCAGCGACTCCAGTACCGGGCCGAGGTCTTCGAGTTCGGCGACCAGACCGGCCTTTGTCTGGTTGGTGGAGTCGGCCACCAGTGCGCTGAACTTGCCGAGCTGATCGAGCGCATCCACCAACACCTGGCGCTGCTCACCGATCACCCGCAGCGCGTCCGGGATGGTGGCCAACGCCTTGTCCACCACCGGTTTCTGCCGCGCGAACGTACCCGCGAGCGAGTTCAGGCTCTCGGCGGTGGCGATGATGTCCGCCGACTGTTCGTCGATGTGGCGAGTGAAGGTGTCCAGTTGCTCGATCAGGCTGCGCAGATCCTGCTCCCGCCCGGTCAGGGCCGTGCTCAGTGACGCGGTGATGTCCTGGAGCTGTCCGATGCCGCCGCCGTTGAGTAGCAACGAGATCGCCGCCAGCACCTGCTCGCTGGACGGATAGGTGCCCGCCGACGACAGCGGGATCGTCGAGCCGTTCCTCAGCCTGCCCTGCGGTGCAACTTCGGGCGGTGCAGCGAGTTCGACATGAAGTGAGCCGAGCAGACCGCTCTGGCCGACGGTTGCCGTCGCGTTCGCCGGCAGGTTCACATCACCGTCGATGCTCATTGTCAGCAGCGCGTGCCAGCCCTGCCGCTCGATCTTGGTGACGGTACCGACGGTGACATCGTCGACCTGGACCCGGGAGTTGGGCTCGATGGTGCGCACGTCCGGCAACTGCGCCTGAATCGTGTACGACCCGGGGCCACGCCCCGCGGTCCCCGGCAGCGAAAGCGAATTGAGGCCGTGCCACCCGCAACCCGGCGCCGTGGCTGCCGCCAGGGCGGCTAGCGCCGCGGTGATCAGGCGGTTCGGGTGTTTCACGGCACCGCCTCCGCGGGTAGCATCATGCCGCTCAGCCCGTCGGCGGGATTGGTCTGCGCCACAGGCGGACTCGTGCCCGGCGGGGGGATGTAGTCGGGGCGCATCCAGTCCTCGCTGTAGGTCACCTCGTTGGGCCGGGCGGTGGCACCGACGATGAGGTTCTCTCCCAGTGGCGGGAAGTTGTACTGCCGGTTCTTCACGATGGGCGCCAGGTACTGGACGCACAGTTTGGCCGACTGTTCAGCACCGAGCCGAGATGCCGCTTGGACGGCCCCGCAGAGGAAGGTGATCGGATCGGCGAAATTGTTGAACGCGTAGGCACCCCCGAGGGTGCCCTGGGCGGGCTGGTAGATGTTCATCAGGTTCTGTAGCTCGTTGGGCGCGATGTGCAGCGTCTGCTTGATGTCGTCGAGGCTGGCCGTCAACGCCGCGGACACCGACGCGAGCCGGTCCGCCGTGGTTCCCAACGAATCCCGGTTTTCGGTGACGAAGGTGCGCACCTCACCCACGACGGTGCCGAGTGCCGACAGGGCGGCGCCGACCTCATCGGGGTCGTTGGTCAACAGCCCGGTTGCCGTGGCCAGATTGCCGTTCAGCCGTCGCATCAGATCACCGCTGTCCTGCAGGGCGGACACCAGGACCGAGAGGTTCTTCACGGTGCCGAACAGGTCCTGGCTGTGGTCACCGAGTACCGAGATCGCCTGTGACAGTTTGATGATGGTGTCCCGGATGTTCGCGCCCTGCCCGCGCAGCGTCTCGGCGGTGGTGTGCACGACTGACCCCAGGGCGCTGAGGCCGGCCGGTTGGTCCGGCACCAGCAGCTGGGTGAGGCGTTCCAGTTGCTGGCGTAGCTCGTCCCACTCGACGGGAACCGCGGTGCGCTCCTCGGGAATCACTGTGCCCGAGGCCATCTGCGGGCCGCCGGTATATGCGGGGGTGAGCTGGATGATGCGCGCGGTCACAATGGCGGGAGACAGGATTACCGCCTTGGCGTCGGCCGGAACCGGGTACTTCCCGTCGAACCAGAAGGTGATCTTCACCCGCGTGGTCTCCGGCTCGATTCGCTCGATTTTGCCAACCGGAACACCGAGGATCCGGACTTCGTCACCGACGAAGATGCCGTTGCTGTTGGCGAAGTACGCGACGACGTTGCGCCGCCCCGCGGTGCCGGCGCCGTGCAGCAACACCGCTGCGGCACCGACGATCACCAGCAGCAGGACGGCGGCCGTCCCGGCGCGGATGTTGGCGCGTTTGCTCATCGACTCGCTCCCTGGAGTGAAGGCGCGGGGGACGCGGGCGGACCCGGCGGTGGTCCGCCCGGCGGCGGGGCCGGCGGCGGTTCACGGTAGGGGTAGCGGGGATCACCGGGGGTGCCGGTGATGGCGTCGGGCAGGCTCAGCCGCGGTTCGCCGCCCTGACCGGTACGGGGAAGCGGCACCGGCAACGGCGGGGTGCCCGGCTGCCCGGTCTGCGGGTCGGTGAGCTGGGTGGGGGTCAGGACGTTCGGGTCGACGCCGAGGTCGGAGAAGGCGGCGTCGACGAAGGGCTGGATGAACTGCCCGGGCAGCAGGTTGGCGATATAGAACTTGAAGAAAGGCCCCGACGCCATCGACTCACCCGAGGACATTGCGTACTGGTTGAAGCCCCTGATGGCCTGCGCGATTCGCTCCTTGCGGTGATCGATGACGGCCAGCAGTTCGTTGAGCTTGTCGAGGGCGGGCTGCAGCGTCTCCCGGTTCTCGGCGATCAGGCCGGTGATCTGTCGGCTCATCGCCGCGATGTTCCCCGCGATCTGATCCAGCGCACGGCCCTGGCTCGTCAGGTCGGCGAGCAGGGCATCGCTGTCGGTGAGCATCCGGACGATGGCGTCGCTGCGGTCGGCCAGCACCGAGGTCAACCGGTTGGCGTCGGTGAGGAGCTTTCGCAGCTGGGCGTCACGCTCGTCCACCGTCTGCGAAAAACGCGCAACGCCCTGCAGTGCGACCTTCAGCACCGCTGGCGTGCCGGCGAATTCGTCGGCCAGTACCTTCCAGGAGTCCGACAACCGGTTGATGTCGAGTCCGCTGATCGTCGTGGTCAGGTCGCCGAGGGCATCGGGCAGCTGATAGGGCGAGGTCGTCCGTTCCAGCGGGATGGGTCCGGACTGCCTGCCGTCACCGCGCGGCGTCAGTTCGAGGATCTTGGCTCCGAGGATGCTCCTGGTCTTTATCGCCGCCTCGGTGCGATCACCGAGACGGATGTCCTTGTCGACGGAGAAGGTGACCCGAACGCGGGGGCCATCCAACTCGATACCGGTGACCTCGCCGGCCCTGAATCCGGAGACCTGGACCGCAGCGCCGGTGAGTAGCCCACCGGCCTCGGCGAAGTAGGCCGAGTACTCCCGGTCCGAGTTGACGAACGGCAGCTTTCCGTAGTTGAGCGCGGCAAGCACCACCCCAAGGGTGACCGCGACCCCGAGCAGCCCGACGACGATCGGGTTGCGCTCAGCGAAGGTCTTCATCGCGGCGTGCACCTCCCGGTGTCCTGCCCGGCAACCTTGACGTAAACCGGCTGTCCCCCTTTGCCGTTGAGCTTCAGGATCAGATCGCAGAGATAGAAGCTGAAGAAGTCGCCGTACAGTCCCTGGCGGTTGAGCATTCGGTAGGCATCCGGGAGCGTGTCGAGGAAATGGTCGAAGTACTCGCGATCGGCCAGGACGGCGTCAGCGGTCCGGTCCGCCTCGTGCACCACCTTCTTCAGGGGAGCCCGCCCTTGTACCAGGAGGTCGCTGATGGACGCCGCCGCGGCGTTGGCGTAGGCAAGTCCGCTGCGCAGGTCCTGCTTTCGGTTCGCGATGGTCGCCAATGCGGCGGCCATGGCATCGACCGCGCCGGCAAGCCGTGTGCTCTGGTCCCCGAGTGACCCCACTGTGATCCTCAGGTTCCTGATGACATCGCCGATCAGCTGATCGCGGTCGGCCAGCGTATTGGTCACGGCGGCGGTCCGGGCCAGGAAGTCCGTGAGGGTTGCGCCCTCGCCCTGGAGTGCCGCCACCAACTGCTCCGACAACGCGTTCACCTGGTCCGGATTCAGCGCGTGGAACAGCGGGCGAAATCCGCCGAGCAGAGCGTCGAGGTCCAGTGCCGGGGCGGTGCGGGAGAGCGGGATGGTGGCGCCGGCGGGGAGTTGGCGCGTTCCGCCGGCCCCTTCCTCGAGCGCGAGGTAGCGCTCGCCGATGAGGTTGCGGTAGCGGACGACCGCCCGGCTACCCTCGGTCAGCACCACCGAGGCGTCGACGCCGAACTCGACCAGTGCTACGCCGTCGTCGCGGATCCTGATGCTCCTGACCTTGCCCACCTCGACGCCGGCGATCCGGACGAAGTTGCCGTTCTCCAGGCCCGACACCGTGCGGAATTCGGCTGTGTAGGGCTTTTCCGTCTCGAAGCGCAGTTGGGCGAAGACCGCCAGCATGGCCACCAGGCCGAGCGTGCACACGGCCAGGAAGATGCCGACGCGCAGGATCGCACCGCCCAGGTCCTCTTTCATGCCGGCCCCGTCATCGCGCGGGCGTCCCGACGTCGGGCATCGACGGGGTGGGCGTCGGTTGCAGTTGAGCAGGCACCGGCACCACGAACGGTTCCGAGCCCGGCGGGGGTGGTCCGGCCTCTCGCACCGCACCCGGGGGCGGGGCAGGCGGAAGGCCGGGCCACAGCGGTGTCCCATCCGGGGCATAGAGCTGCGCCCCATACGGCGGGGCGCCGGGGTAGGGAATCGGTCCGGGTGCGGGCCCACCGGGATAGCGGACGCTCGGTGGTTCGGGGACCGCCCGGGTGACCGGAAAGTAGTCGGCGTAGCCGGGAAACCCGATACCCGGGTTGGGCCGAATGTCGAGTCCGGTTCCCCAGCCGGTATTGGTGATCAGTTGTCGCACCGGCCAATTGGCCGCCACGTCGGGCAGTGAACCGCAGCCTGGCTTGCCGCCGGGGCCGCCCTTCGCCCCGATGATCGGCAGGTTCTGGGGGTATCGGTAGGCATCCGGCCCCAACAGCAGGGCGCTGTCGAGAATGATCGACTTGTGGTTCGCGCCGCCGGTCGCGTCCAGGTACCCGCCGTCCAGGGCTGTCTTGGCGCCGACGAGCGTGCAGGTGAACGTGGGTTGATACTTGACCAGCAGCCGTGCGGTCGATTCGAAGAGCTCGACCGCGCGGGTCAGATCGGCTTGGCTGGAACCGATCAGGTCGACGCCGCCACGCGCCAGCCCGACCACTTCGGTGAGCAGTTGGTCCAGGCCCGCCGCGTTGTCGGTGATGGCGCCGCTGGTGGTCCCGGCCGCGTCGAGAGCGGTCAGGATGTCGGGTGCGGCAGCGGCGTACGCGTCGCTGATCCGCCGGACCGCCTGCCGGTCGCCCTGCAGGGTATCCGTGCGGGCGTTGACCTGCTTGAGCACCTCGTTCGTGTCGGTGATGGCCTGTCCGATGACTGCGCCGCGGCCTCGCAGACCCTCGGCCAATGCGGACAGGGTGGCCTGGAGCTTCGCGGGGTCCACCCGATTGAGGATGTCGGCGACGTCGCGGAACAACGTGTTGATTTCTGTACTCACATTGTCGGAGCTGATGATCGAACCGGCGGCCAGCCGTTGCGGGGCCGGTTCACTCGGGTAGACCAGTTCCACGAACTTGGCGCTGAACAGCGTGCCGGCACGGATGCGGGCTCCCACATTGGCCGGGATGTAGCGCAGTTGGTCCGGCTCGATCTCGAGTTCGATGTCGACCTGGTTCTGGTTGAGCGTGACCCGGGCGACGCGGCCGATCTGCACGCCACGCATCTTCACCTTCGCGCCGCGGTCCATCACCAGGCCGGCCCGCCCGGACGTCAGCGTCACCGTTGCGTAGGTGTGCAACGCCCCGGAAAACAGCGTCGCGGTCAGGACGAGGACGCCGACGGTGGCGACCACGAAGATCAGGGTCCACCAGCCCGCAGGCAATCCCTCTTCCTTCTGCTCGGACATCGCTGGCTACCCCGACAGGTGGAAGTTGCCGGATTGGCCGTAGACGGACAGCGCGATGGCCAGCAGCAGCAACACCAGGACGATCAACGAGGTGCGCACCGAACGACCCACTGCCGCACCGACTCCCGCCGGCCCACCGGTTGCCGTGTAGCCGTAGTAGGTGTGGACCAACATGACCGCGATGCCCATCAACACCACGGTGAAGAGCGACCACAACAGGTCGGACGAGTTGAGGAACGTGTTGAAGTAGTGGTCATAGACACCGGTGGACTGGTGGTAGAAGCCGGTAGTGCCGAAGCGGGCGGCGAGAAAAGCACATACCATCGCCACGCAGTACAGCGGAATCACCACCACCACGCCGGCAACCACCCGGGTGGAGACCAGATAAGCGACCGATCGGACCGCCATCACCTCGAGTGCGTCGATCTCGTCAGCGATGCGCATTGCGCCGAGTTGCGCGGTCGCCCCCGCGCCGATGGTCGCCGCCAGACCGATTCCGGCCACCGCCGGGGAGACGATGCGCACGTTGACATAGGCGGAGATGAAGCCCGTCATCGCCTCCACCCCGATCCCGGACAGTTCGTTGTAGCCCTGCACGGCGATGACCGCACCCGTCGTCATGGTCATGAACCCGACGACGGCGACGGTACCGCCGATGAGCGCTAATGCCCCTGTGCCCAAGCTCATCTGGGCGATCAGCCGCAGGATCTCGGTGCGGTAGCGGACCAGCGCGATCCCGATCTCCCGTACCGACCTGGCATTGAACTTGATCTGGGCGCCGACCCGGTTCCAGCTGTCGACCCCGCTGTGTACCGCGTTGAGGGGCCATCCCGGGCGGCGGTCCGCCGCTGTGCCCCCGCTCATTTCACACTCGTGTAGTAGACGGCCGTGGCGACGACGTTGATGACGAACAGCGCGATGAACGAATAGACGACGGTCTCGTTGACGGCGTTACCCACACCTTGTGGTCCCTTGCGCACCGACATGCCCTTGTAGCAGGCGATCAACGCGGCCGACAGGCCGAACAATGCACCCTTGACCAACCCCAGGACGATGTCGGGCAAGCCGGCGAACAAGGTGAGGCCCGCGGCGAAGGCACCCGGGGTGACGTGCTGAACGAATACGGCGAAACCGAAGGAGCCGGCCAGCCCGACGAATGTCACCAGCGATACCAGCGACACGGCGACGACGGTGGCGGCGAGCACCCGGGGCACGACGAGGCGGTGCACCGGGTCGACACCCATCACTCGCAGTGCGTCGAGTTCGTCGCGGATGGTGCGCGCACCCAGGTCGGCGCACATCGCGGTGGCACCCGTCCCGGCGACCACAAGAACGGTGACGATCGGGCCGATCTCGGTGACCGACGCACTGGCGGCCCCGGTGCCGGAGAAGTCGGCAGCACCGAACTCATGGAGGAGGACGTTCAGGGTGAAGACGACCAGCACGGTGAACGGGACCGCCAGCAGCAACGTCGGGACGATCGCCACCCGCGCGACGAACCAGGTCTGCAGGAAGAACTCCCGCCACGCCAGCGGCCGCGTGAACATGGCGACCACGGTGTCCAGGGCCAGCGCGTAGAACCCGCCGACGGACCGGATCGGCTTGAGTGCGTTGTCCATCGCCACCACCGGCCGCCCCCTGCCCCATATTGACGATGACAACAACATCCGGGGTTCAGGTTAGGCAGCAAAGAGCGGTACGGCAGGGGTACTTGGTCACATCATGGGCGGGCATATGGCCGCCCGTCACCAGCAATCTGTGGAGCCTAGGAGATTCGAACTCCTGACATCTGCCTTGCAAAGGCAGCGCTCTACCAACTGAGCTAAGGCCCCGTTTCAGGCACGTCGCGCAGGGTGTGCCACACCTCGCCACGCCGACGGGCTCTGATCAGGACCGCGCCGGCCCCGAGAAGCGCCAGCAGCAGGGCGAACCGCGCGGGTGCCTTGCCCGTCAACCTGGACATCGTGGGCCTAGGAGGACTCGAACCTCCGACCTCTTCGTTATCAGCGAAGCGCTCTAACCGCCTGAGCTATAGGCCCGTATTCTCATACGGCCGAGCGACGAGATTACCGCACCCGGCGCACTGCGCCCAAACCGGCGACGGACCCTAGTCCCGGTCGGCCAGGGTGACTTCGATACCGCCGACGATGTCGGTGCTGAGGTTGTAGATGAACGTGCCGATGGTGGCCATCGCCGTCAGCAGCACGATGTTCACCAGACCGATCAGCGCCGCACCGCCGAAGATCGTGCCGCTGGACACCAGCTCACCGCCGCCACCACTGGTGCTGGTCAAAAGGTCGCCGACGTTGCTGTTCAGCTTGCTCCACACGCCCATGCCGCCGAGCACCAGGTACAGGAACGCCACGGCGATCATCCACACGAAGAACAACGCCACGCTCAGCAGCAGCGACACCTTCAGCGCGCTCCACGGATCGATGTGGCGGATCTGCATGGTGGCCCGCACCGGGCCGCCGGAGCGGTTGGCGACCTGCACGCGCGGGGTCACGGGGGCGGGCCGGTTCGGTGCCTCCGCGGCGGCCTTGCGGGGCTGCGGCGGCTTGGGACCGGACAGGTCCGGCAGCTCGCTCGCGTACGCCGCGTCGGTCCGGGCCACCTCCGTCCGGGCCACCTCCGTCCGGGCCACGTCGGCGCGTTCGGGACGCGGCTCCGCGGGCCGCGCCGGCACCTCGGGCTCCTTGCGCTGGGCGGCCGGGGCCGCGCCGCTCAGGTCGGGTGCGGCGGTGCCGGTGATGAACCGGCTGACCCTGGCCTCGATGCTCGAGCCGGCGGGCGCCGCGGCGGCCGGACGGGCCTCGGGGCGAACGGGCGTCTCGGCCGGCCGTGGTGGCGTCGCCCCGGTGCGGGCCCGCGCGGCGCCGCGCTGCCAGGGCGGCACGTCGCCGGACGGCGGGGCGGCGGCCGGTGCCGGACGGGCCTCGCCGCGCTCAACCGAGCCGTTGCCGGTTGCCGGACCGTCACCCGGGCCGGGTTGGCCCGGTTCGTTCGGTGAGCTCACCACCACTCCTTACCTGTCACCCGCAGCCACGCTACGTTGCGTCGGGTGCAGTGTCCGCGTCGGACGCCTCGTCCGCGCTCTCCTGCTCCTCGGCGTTCCGGGCAATGGCTAACAGTGTGTCGCCCTCGCCCAGGTTCATCAAGCGAACGCCCTTGGTTTGGCGTCCGGCCTTGCGGACCTGGCGGGCCGCGGTGCGGATGACACCGCCGCCCGAGGTGATGGCGAACACCTCGCTGTCGTCATCGACCACCAGTGCGCCGACCAGACTGCCACGACGGCGGTCGTACTGGATGGTCAGGATGCCCTTGCCGCCGCGGCCCTGCGCGGTGTACTCCTCGATCGCGGTGCGCTTGGCGTAGCCGCCGGCGGTCGCGACCAGCAGATACGTCCCTTCGCGGACCACGTTGAGGCTCAGCAGCTGGTCGTCGGCGTTGAACCGCATGCCCTGCACACCGGAGGTCGCCCGGCCCATCGGGCGCAGCGCCTCGTCGGTGGCCGAGAACCGGATCGACTGGCCGTTGGCGCTCACCAGCAGCAGGTCCTCCTCGGCCGAGCACAGCACCGCGCCGACCAGTTCGTCACCGTCGCGCAGGTTGATCGCCACGATGCCACCGGAGCGGTTGGAGTCGAAGTCGGTCAGCTTCGACTTCTTCACCAGGCCGTTGCGGGTCGCCAACACCAGGTAGGGCGCGTCCTCGTAGCTCTTGATCTGGATGACCTGGGCGATGCGCTCCTCGGGCTGGAACGCCAGCAGGTTGGCCACGTGTTGGCCGCGGGCATTGCGCAGGGCCTCCGGCAAGTCGTAGGCCTTGGCCCGATACACCCGGCCCTGCGTGGTGAAGAACAGAATCCAGTCGTGCGTGGAGCACACGAAGAAGTGCCGCACGATGTCGTCCTGCTTGAGGGCCGCACCCTGCACACCCTTGCCACCCCGACGCTGGCTGCGGTAGAGGTCGGTCTTGGTGCGCTTGGCGTATCCGGTCTCGGTGATCGTCACGACCACGTCCTCGCGGGCGATCAGGTCCTCGTCGGACACCTCACCGTCGGCGGCGACGATGCGGGTGCGGCGGTCGTCGCCGTGCTTCTCGACGATCTCCTTGAGCTCGTCGCGCACGATGATGCGCTGGCGTTCCGGCTTGGCCAGGATGTCCTCGAGGTCGGCGATCTCGGCCTCGATCTTGGCCAGATCGTCGATGATCTTCTGCCGCTCCAAGGCCGCGAGGCGCCGCAGCTGCATGTCCAGGATCGCCTGGGCCTGGATCTCGTCGATGTCGAGCAGCTCGATCAGGCCGGCCCGGGCGATGTCGACGGTCTCCGAGGCCCGGATCAGGGCGATCACCTCGTCGAGGGCGTCGAGCGCCTTGACCAGGCCGCGCAGGATGTGGGCCCGCTCGTTGGCCTTGCGCAGCCGGTAGGTGGTCCGGCGGACGATGACGTCGAGTTGGTGATTGACGTAGTAGCGGATCATCTGGTCGAGGCGCAGCGTGCGCGGCACCCCGTCGACGATGGAGAGCATGTTGGCGCCGAAGCTGGTCTGCAGCTGGGTGTGCTTGTAGAGGTTGTTCAGCACCACCTTGGCCACGGCGTCGCGCTTGATCTCCACGACGATGCGTAGGCCCACCCGGTCACTGGACTGGTCCTCGATGTTGGAGATGCCCGCCAGCTTGCCGTCGCGCACCTGCTCGGCGATCGAGGTGATGAAGTTGTCGTGGTTGACCTGGTACGGCAACTCGGTGATCACGATGCCGGTACGGCCGCGGCTGTCCTCTTCGATCTCGACGACGCCGCGCATCCGGATCGAGCCGCGCCCGGTCCGGTAGGCGTCGAGGATGCCCTGGTTGCCGACGATCAGCCCGGAGGTGGGGAAGTCGGGGCCCTTGACGCGTTCGATGACCGCCTCGAGGGTGGCCTCCTCGTCGGCCTCGAAGTTCTCCAGGCACCAGTACACGGCGTCGGCCAGTTCCCGCAGATTATGCAGC